>NZ_JSBW02000026.1 GCF_000772705.2 Xanthomonas vasicola | reverse complement strand
AACACCTCACGCCGCGTCCGCTTGCGCTTGCCGTTGTACTCCGCATCGCCGAAGGTCAGTTGCATCGTCGTTGTCCGTTGCGTCTGTGTGATTGTCGCAGGATCAAGGGGAGTTGTTCAGAGTTTCCTGAGCTCGTTCGATGTACGACAGCAACGCGTCCATCACAAGACTAGGCGTATACGCCCGCACAAACCACGGTTAAGAGGGATCAATCGGCCAAGCTGTGCAGTGACACGCAGTTCTTGTGTTAGAGCGCGCACGCGTGGCCCGAACGCACCGCACCTTTTGCGCACGCTTCAAACGAGTGGCACGGTCCATGACTGCGCGATGGCGTAGTGCACATCGCAGGCGAATGCAGCTGCATTGTGTGCAGTGCCTCTGCACTGCAGCGTTTGTCTGTCCATCGCGATGGGTTGCCTGATTGCAACGCTGTCGTCTGCCGGTGCCAACCACGGCGGCAGGCAATGCGCAGGTGTCGTGCGCAATCGCGGTGGCGCGATTAAAGGATGAGATCGCTTGCGCGTCGTCCACGCATCGTGGCGCGCGAGCGTAGCACCAGCGCGTCGCCGAGACGGCCGCTTGCACTGCAGCTGCACATGCCCATGGAAGACATGGCAGGCGCTCGATGCAGGGCTGTTGCACGCGATTAAGAGCGCACAGCGGCAACACGGAGCGTTTGAGCTGGCGCG
Organism: Xanthomonas vasicola; assembly: GCF_000772705.2. Classification (GTDB taxonomy): domain Bacteria; phylum Pseudomonadota; class Gammaproteobacteria; order Xanthomonadales; family Xanthomonadaceae; genus Xanthomonas; species Xanthomonas vasicola. The sequence goes on along the minus strand of NZ_JSBW02000026.1, from coordinate 78,959 downwards.
GATCGCTTGTGCCTTCTGCGCTGCCCACGGCGAGCTAGCGGCGGTCTGGCCCTCTCCGAAGCAGACTGCCCTCCAATGCGGTGCACGGCAATGGACAAAAAAAATGTGGCCGCAACACTGGTTGCGACCACCCTCTGACTATGCCGCTGCTTACTTGCCGGCGCGGCGTGCGTACTTGCTCAGGATCGCCATCTGCGGTTTGTCGCTACCGTCCTTGCCGGGCTGTACGGTGAAGGGGTAGTCCGGCTTCCACCAGGAACCTGCCGCCCACCAACTCCAGCCCAGCCATACGTCGCTGTTCTTTTCCATGTAGGTCAGCATGCCTTCCAGCGCCTTGTCGCAGACGGGATTGTTGGCCGTGGCGAATTCGCCCAGGAAGCCCTTCTGCTTGTTCTCGCGCAACCACGACGTGAAGCCCTCCAGCTTTTCTTGGCCTACCGAATCGCTGGTGCACACCGGCTTGGTGCCGCTGTAGTCCTTATCCAGGTATTGGTGCGCTTCGAAAGCCAGGTTGTTGCCCGGGTCCTTGAGGATCTCCAGCGCCTTCGCGTTGGAGATGCCGTAGCTGGTGCTGCGCCAGCTGTGTGCGCCGGTGTACGCGGTGCCTGGTACCAGGATCAGATTGTTCGCGCCGGTCTTGCGGATCGCATTGATCGCTCCCTGCGCGGCATTGGCCCAATCCGGTGCGGAAATGCCATTGGGCTCGTTCATCAGCCCGAAGATCACCGCCTTGTCGTCCTTGAACTCCAGCGCCAGCCTGCGCCACAGATCGGCCAACGCGCTGGCCGGCACATCGCTGGTGCCGACGCGCTTGCCGTCGTACGTCGCATAGTTGTGCAGATCCAGGATCAGGGATTGCTTGTTGGCCTTGGCCGCGTCCAGAGACTTCTTGATCAAGCCCAATTGGGCCTGGTCCAGCGGACCATTGAGCTCGGGCTGTACGCGTTCCCACAGGAAAGGCAGGCGGATCGTATTCATGCCTTTGCCGGCGAAATAGCTGAAATCCGAGGCGGCAGGGTAGGTGTAGTCCTTGAACAACGTGCCGGGCTTCTTGCGCGAGTTGAACTCAGCGCCGGACAGATTGACGCCGACATACTTCAGGCCGGCGGTTTCCTTCTTCGGGTCGGGCGGCTCCTTGGCCTGGGCCAATGGAGTGGCAGCGAGCAAGGTCAACGCGAACGCGGCGGTGCGCAAGCGGGAGAAGTGCGGGGGAATGCGGAACATGGGAGCCTCCTTCGGCATCGACGTGGGCGGCCGCGGGGGGAGGGCACGGCCAGTGCAGATGGTGCAGGGCGATCAGCGGCTGCGTGAGCCTGGGAGCTCGCACGTTAGCGTGCCATTCACGCGCATCGCGCGGATTTGACCGCATGCAAACACGCGAAAAGTGCATCATGCCGCTGCGGTAGCGCCCGCAATAGACCAGGGTAAGACGCACTGTCGCAAGAGTGCGACAGTGCTGCGTCTTAAGCTATCGATCCGTTCTTTTCTGTTGTTGGCGCACCTTGCCGACGACGCAACACTCCGGAGGTTTCCCCATGAGCACAGCCCACGCCTACGCTGCCCAGGCCGCCGATCAACCACTTGCCCCGTTCGTGTTCGAACGCCGCGCGCCCGGCCCCAACGACGTGCACATCGACATCGCCTACTGCGGCGTGTGTCACTCGGACCTGCATACCGCACGCAACGAATGGCACAACACGGTGTACCCCTCGGTGCCCGGCCACGAGATCGTTGGCCGCGTGAGTGCGGTGGGTAATGCGGTTACCGGCTTCAAGGTCGGCGACCTGGCCGGTGTTGGTTGCATGGTCGACAGCTGCCGCAGCTGCGCCTCCTGCCAGGAAGGCGAAGAGCAGTATTGCGAACAAGGCTTCACCGGCACCTATAACGGGCCGATGTTCGGTGGCGGCGAGAACACCTACGGCGGCTACTCCGACCATATCGTGGTCGACCAGAAATACGTGCTGCGCATCACCCACAGCGACAACCTGGCCGCGGTCGCACCGCTGCTGTGCGCTGGCATCACCACCTATTCGCCGCTGGCGCACTGGAAGGTGGGTCCGGGCCAGAAGGTGGGCGTAGTCGGCCTCGGCGGCCTGGGCCACATGGCGGTGAAGATCGCCAAGGCGATGGGCGCGACCGTGGTGCTGTTCACCACTTCCGAAAGCAAGCGTGCTGATGCACTGCGCCTGGGCGCCAGCGAAGTGGTGATTTCCAAAGACGAAGCGCAGATGGCGGCGCAGTACAACACCCTGGATTTCATCCTCAACACGGTGGCCGCGCCGCACAACCTGGACCCGTTCCTCAACGCGCTCAAGCGTGACGGCGCCATGGTGCTGGTCGGCGTGCCCGAGCAGTCGCACCCGTCGCCGGCCGTGTTCAACCTGGTGATGAAGCGTCGCACCCTGGCCGGCTCGCTGATCGGCGGCATCCGCCAGACCCAGGAAATGCTGGACTTCTGCGCCAAGCACAGCATCGTCTCGGACATCGAAACGATCCGCGCCGACCAGATCAACGAGGCCTACGAGCGCATGCTCAAGAGCGACGTGAAATATCGCTTCGTGATCGATATGGCGACGTTGGATAAGGCGGCCTGATTCGTTATTGCATAGCGTTGCGATGCCGCCGCGTGCGTCGTTATTTGGCGCAAGCGGTGGCGCATCTACGTTGGCATTAAAACGGTCATCGAGGCGCTACACGTCACCATTATATTGATGGCAAATTTGATGTTTGGGAATGCTAAGCGCTACCCAAGGCAACGCCTCCTACAAAATGCTATAAGCTGTATAGGCTATCGAGCTTTGGGATCGGAAAATATCTGCAGAATGCCTTCGACTGCGGTCTCAACCCGCAGTTGCCGTGCCTCAATTTGACTTAGAAGAAACTTGACGTCTGTAGGGACACCGATCTCGTTCTTTAACGCAGCCATTAACCTAGCTTGTGCCGGTTCCAATTGTTCGACCTGGTCTTTGACTACACCCACGAACTGTAGATTTAAGGCGTTGTACTTCTCCCACGCTTGGTCACGCTCTTGCCTGCGCATATGCACTGACCACGGAAATGTTCGAAGGATCGTTGAAGTGCTGCCATACGAGCGGAGTCAGGATGACCAGACTCGTTCTGTGCCCTCATCTCTATATTAATACGCTGGACTTCTTGCATATTTTGGTTGTAGAGCTGATCCGCAATTGCTATTTCGGATTTAAGCTCGTACATGGGCTTTGCAGCCGCCATGAGGAAAAACAGTGACTCCGTGAATGATGCACTCAGCTCGCCAGCATGCTTCATCACTTCGGAACCGCCGACCAGTTGCACCCTCGCAAGCTGCGCAATGACAACTTGGACGGGTATTCCGAACTCCGGCGACGTGGGATCCTTCGCCGACAGCATACCAAGGTGTCCTTGTAGCGCTTTAATGTCGCTGTAGAGCTTCAGGTAAACTTCTTTACGTAGGGTACCGAGACGATCCTTGAGCTTTCCGGCTGCGTCATGCTGCAGTTGCATGCGCAAACGTCGGGAATTACTCCAATTTGAAAGCAGAACTCCCGCTAGCGAAATTGCAGCCGCGACTATTCCAGACCAGACAACTGTTGGAAGGCTTAGGCCTTCAAACGTCATGTGCAGATAACCATCGGTCAAGCCCTATGATTAATCACGCAGCAGCCGGCTCCTTGACCTGCGCTTTCACTCCCAGCAGCTGCACGATGCTGCCCGCCGCGTCGCGGCCTTCGGCCACTGCAGTTACCACCAGGTCGGCACCGCGCACGCAGTCGCCGCCGGCGAACAGGCGCGGGTTGCTGGTCTGGTAGGGCAGGCGGCCGTTGCCGTCGGCCGGGGCGACGATGCGGCCGTTGCTGCCGGCTTCCACGCCTTGCGAGGACAACCAGTCGGGCAGGGTGGGCGAGAAGCCGAAGGCGATGATCACCACGTCCGCTTCCAGCAGCGATTCGCTGCCTTCCACCGGCACCGCGTTGCGGCGGCCGCTGGCGTCGGGCTCACCCAGCTTGGTTTCCACCACGGTCACGCCGATGGCTTCGTCGTCGGCGCCGGATTCGATCGACAGCGGTTGGCGGTTGAACAAAAAGCGCACGCCTTCTTCGCGGGCGTTGGCGACCTCGCGTGCGGAGCCGGGCATGCTGGCTTCGTCGCGGCGATACGCGCAGGTGACCTTGGCTGCGCCCAGGCGAATGGCGCTGCGTACGCAGTCCATGCCGGTGTCGCCGCCGCCCAGCACCACCACGCGCTTGCCGTTGAGGTCGGGCAGGGCGAGTTGGTCTTCCCAGCCGGCGATCGGCCGGCCATGTGGATCGTTGCCGCTGACGATGCGGCTGTTCTGCACCAGGAACGGCAGCGCCGGCAGCACGTTCTTCAGGTCCTGCCCCGGTAGACCGCCGTCGGTGTAGCGGTAGGCGCCGGTGCCCAGGAATACCGCATCGTATTCGCCCATCAGCTGCTCGATGCTGACGTCCTTGCCGATCTCTACGCCCAGGCGGAACTGCACGCCCATGCCTTCGAGGATTTCGCGGCGCTTGCCGATCACCGACTTGTCCAGCTTGAAGCTGGGGATACCGAACTGCAGCAGCCCGCCGATCTGCTCATAGCGGTCGTACACCACCGCTTCGATACCGGCACGCACCAGGCGGTCCGCACATGCCAGACCGGCTGGGCCGGCGCCGATCACCGCCACGCGGTGGCCGGTTGACTGCACGTTGCCCAGGTCCGGGCGCCAGCCCATCTTGAAGGCGGTGTCGACGATGTATTTCTCCACCGCACCAATGGTGACCGCGCCAAATTCTTCCAGCGTGCAGCTGCCTTCGCAGAGACGGTCCTGCGGACACACGCGCCCGCACACCTCCGGCAGCGGGTTGGTGGAATGGCACAGCGCAGCGGCCTCTTCGATGCGGTCTTCCTGCACCAGCTGCAGCCACTGCGGAATGGCGTTGTGCACCGGGCATTTCCAGCTGCAATACGGGTTGCCGCAGTCCAGGCAACGGCCGGATTGGTACTGGGCGTCGGCCTTGTCGAACTTGCCGTACAACTCGCCCCAGTCGCCGGACGTGCGCAGCTCCACCGGAATGCGCGTGGGCATGGTCCGGGGCAGGTCGAGGAATTGGAAGGCTTGTTTGCGGCTCATAGGGCGGGAATCGGGAATGGGGAATGGGGAATCGCAAAGGCGGGTCTGTGAGAACGGGAGTGGAGCCGATGAACCGGGCTTTTCACCATTCCCGATTCCGCATTCCCGTTGCTCAGGCGGCGCGCCGCAGCGACTCCGTCAGCGACTCAATGCTGGCGGCCTTGGGTTTGACCAGCCAGAACTTGCCGATGTAGTCGCGGAACTCGTCCAGGATCTGCTGCGCCCAGATGCTGCCGGTGAGCTCGCGGTGGCGGCTGATCAGGGTGTGCAGGTGCTGGCGATGGTTCTCGAAGCCTTCGGCCGAGACGCGGTGGATGTCGATGAGCTCGTGGTTATAGCGGTCCACGAAGTCGCGTTCGATATCCAGCACGTAGGCCAGGCCGCCGGTGAAGCCGGCGCCGAAGTTCAGGCCCACCTTGCCCAGCACCAGCACGATGCCATCGGTCATGTATTCGCAGCAGTGGTCGCCGGCGCCTTCCACCACCGCCAGCGCGCCGGAGTTGCGCACCGCAAAGCGTTCGCCTGCGCGCCCGGCCGCGAACAGCTCGCCGCCGGTGGCGCCGTACAGGCAGGTGTTGCCGACGATCGGCGTGTTGCGTGCCTCGAAGCGCGCGCCGCGCGGCGGACGCACCACCAATCGCCCGCCGGCCATGCCCTTGCCGACGTAGTCGTTGGCTTCGCCTTCCAGCTCCAGCTGCAGGCCACCGGCGTTGAACGCGCCGAAGCTCTGCCCGGCGGTGCCGCGGAAGCGCAGGTTCAGCGGCGCATCGCTCATGCCGTGATTGCCGTGCGCGCGCGCGATGGCGCCGGACAGGCGTGCGCCGATCGAGCGGTCGGTGTTGTGGATCAGGAAGCGATGGTCGCCACCGCGCTTGTTGGCGATCGCATCGGTGAGCAGGCCGTCCATCTGCGTGGCCAGGCTGTCCGGCGATTCGTACAGGCGCTGGGCGGCGCAGTGGCTGCCGTCATACTGCGCATGGGTGAGCAGGCGCGAGAGATCGACCTTGACCCCGGCGCGCGGCGAGACGTCCAGCTGTTCGAGCAGGTCGGTACGGCCGACGATTTCGTCCAGCGAGCGCACGCCCAGGTACGACAGCCACTGGCGCACTTCTTCGGCCAGCAGGCGGAAGAAGTGCTCCACCCGCTCCGGCAGGCCGGTGAAGTAGCCGGCGCGCAGGCGCTCGTCCTGGGTGGCCACGCCGGTGGCGCAGTTGTTGAGGTGGCAGATGCGCAGGTACTTGCAGCCCAGCACGATCATCGGCGCGGTGCCGAAGCCGAAACTGTCGGCGCCGAGCAGCGCGGCCTTGACCACGTCCAGGCCGGTCTTCAGGCCGCCATCGGTCTGCAGGATGGTGCGGTCGCGCAGGTCGTTGGCCACCAGCGCCTGGTGCGACTCGGCCACGCCCAGTTCCCACGGCACACCGGCATAGCGGATCGAGCTGACCGGGCTGGCCCCGGTGCCGCCGTCGTGGCCGGACACCGTGATCAGATCGGCGCCGGCCTTGACCACACCGGCGGCAATCGTGCCGACGCCGGCATGCGCCACCAGCTTCACCGACACCAGCGCAGTCGGGTTGACCTGCTTGAGGTCGTAGATCAGCTGGGCCAGGTCTTCGATGGAATAGATGTCGTGGTGCGGCGGCGGCGAGATCAGGCCGATGCCGGGCTTGGCGTAACGCAGCCGGGCGATCAGTTCATTGACCTTGTGGCCGGGCAACTGGCCGCCTTCGCCAGGCTTGGCGCCCTGGGCGACCTTGATCTGCAGCACTTCAGCGTTGACCAGATATTCCGGGGTCACGCCGAAGCGGCCGGAGGCCACCTGCTTGATCTTGGAGCGCTTCTCGGTGCCGTAGCGGGCCGGGTCTTCGCCGCCTTCGCCGGAATTGCTGCGCCCGCCCAGGCGGTTCATCGCAATGGCCAGCGCTTCATGCGCTTCAGGCGATAGCGCACCCAGGCTGATCGCAGCGGTGTCGAAGCGCCGCAGCACATCGATGGCCGGGGCCACCTCATCCAGCGGGGTCGGGGTGGCGGCACGCTTGAGCTGCACCAGATCGCGCAGCGTGGAGGCCGGGCGTGAGTGCACCGCGTCCACGTACTTCTGCCAGTCGCCAGCATCGCCGGTGCGCGTGGCGCGCTGCAGCGTCATGACCACGTCTGGGTTGTACATGTGGTACTCGCCGCCGTGCACGTACTTGAGCAGCCCGCCCACTTCCGGCTTGAGCTGGTCGTTCCAGGCGCGCGCGGTGAGCTCGCGTGCTTCGGTGTCCAGCCGCTGCAAGCCAACGCCGCCGATGCGCGCGGGCGTGTCGGCAAAGCACAGCTCCACCACGTCCGGGTCCAGCCCGACGATTTCGAACAACTGCGCGCCGCGGTAGCTGGCGATGGTGCAGATGCCCATCTTGGAAATGATCTTGGACAGGCCCTTGTAGATGCCCTTGCGGTAGCGACGGCCGATCTGCGACTGCTCGCCGCCCTTGCTCAGCTGCAGGATGCCGCGCCGGCCCAGGTCGAACAACGTCTGGTAGGCCAGATACGGGTACACCGCGGTGGCCCCGAAGCCGAGCAGGCAGGCCATGTGGTGCGCATCGCGCGCGGTGCCGGTTTCGATGATCAGATTGACGTCGCAACGCAGGCCCACCTTGCACAGGTGGTGGTGCACTGCACCGGTCGCCAGCAGCGCATGCGCCATCGGCCGGTCCGGCACCGGGTAACGGTCGGACAACAGCAGCATCACCGCGCCCTCGCGGGCGGCGGCTTCCACTTCCTGGCAGATGCGTTCCAGCCCCGCCTTGAGGCCTTCTTCGACGCTGTAGGACAGGTCGATCAGGCGGTTGCGCGCGACGTACTGCTCCATCTTCAGCAGCTGACGCAGCTTACGTTGGCTGAGCACCGGCGAGTTGAGGATGACGTGGTTCACCGTCTCCGCACCGGCGTGGAAGATGTTGGTCTCCTTGCCGAGCTGGGTGGTGAGCGACATCGCGATGCCTTCGCGCAGCGGGTCGATCGGCGGGTTGGTGACCTGCGCGAACGCCTGGCGGAAGTAGTCGTACAACGGCCGGGTCTGGCGGCTGAGTACCGCCATCGGAGTGTCGTCGCCCATCGAGCCGGTGGCTTCCTGCTCGGTCTCGGCCAGCGGGCGCAGGATCTGCTCCACTTCCTCGGTGCTGAGCTGGAACAGCTTGTGGTAGCTGCGCAGGGTCTGCTCGCTAAAGGGCTCTTCCACCAGCGAGGGGTCGATCAATTCGGTCTGCAGATAGGTCACGCCCTGCTGCAACCACTGCTTGTACGGGGCGCGTGCACGGTTGATGCGGTCGATGGCATCGGAATCGAGCAGGTCGCCGCGCTTGAGATCGATCGCCATCATCTCGCCAGGACCGAGCTTGCCCTTGCGGGTGATGCGCTCGGCCGGCAATTCCCACACGCCGGCTTCGGAGGCCACCAGGAAGTGGCGGTCGGACGTCAGCATCCAGCGCGCCGGGCGCAGGCCGTTGCGGTCGAGCATGCAGGCGGCATAGTGGCTGTCGCAGGCGACGATGCCGGCCGGGCCGTCCCACGGCTCGGTGTTGAGGCCGTAGAACTCGTAGAACGCGGCCAGATCGGCGTCCTTGAACTCCAGCGACTGGGTCGCCGGTGGCACCAGGATGCGCAATGCCTGCAACAGGTCCATGCCGCCGGCGATCAGCAGCTCCAGCATGTTGTCCAGGCTCTGCGAATCGGAGCCGTGCATGGAGATCACCGGATCGAATTCGGCGATATCGAAACGCGGGGTCTGCCATACCTTGCTGCGCGCCTGCGCCCAGCGGCGGTTGCCTTCGATGGTGTTGATTTCACCGTTATGCGCGAGCAGCCGGAACGGATGCGCCAGCGGCCAACGCGGCAGCGTGTTGGTGGAAAAGCGCTGGTGAAACACAATCGCGCTGGAGGACAGATCGCTGCGCTGCAAGTCCGGGTAGAACGTGCTCAGCTTGTCCGGCAGCACCATGCCCTTGTAGCTGATGCCGTTGGGCGAGAGGGTGGTGACGTAGAAATTGTTGACCGCGTGCAGCGCCTGCTCGGCGCGGCGGCGCGCCAGAAACAGTGCCAAGGTGAAGCCGTCTTCGGTCTGCTCGGCACCGGCATCGACAAAAACTTGCTCGATACGCGGCAAGGTGTCGCGTGCCAGCTGGCCGCACACGCTGTCGTCGGTAGGCACCACGCGCCAGCCGCGAAGGTGCACGCCGGCGCTCTGCAGCTGCGCTTCCAACTCGGTGCGACAGCGGGCGGCATCGGCTTCGTCCAGCGGCAGGAACACCACACCGGCCGCGTAGCGCCTGCCCAGGGAGATACCGGCGTCGCGCGCGAGCCCGCGCAGGAACGCATTGGGTTTGCGAATCAGCAGGCCACAGCCATCGCCGGTGAGTCCGTCGGCGGCGACACCGCCGCGGTGGGTCATGCGCGAGAGCGCCGCAATCGCGGTGTCCACCAGCGAGCGGGAAGGTTGGTCGTCCAACTGGGCGACCATGCCAAAACCACAGGCGTCGCGTTCATCGCGCACGCTGTTGTAGAGACCGTAGTCGTTGAGCCCTTGGCGAGTGCGGGGGGCCATGTCTGCCTCTTTGCGATCCAGGAGAGCGGCGACGACGTTGCACCGCTCGATCCGTGGAGCGTTCGAAGAGGTCACCGGATGATCGACTAGACCACAGTTGATGCGGTGCCGCAATACACCGTTACAGCTGCAACAAGAGCCGCTGCAATCCCTTGTGCCAGCAGGCTTGGCGCCGGTCTTGCGACAGGCGCCAACGCCGTATCAGCCGCAGCGCACCGAGGTGACCACGTTCTTGGCGTCCACTTCCAGATTGAGCCGTTCGCCGTTGAATTCCATGGTGGTCATCTGGCCGGGTTTGAGCACGCGCACCGACTTGGCGGCTGCATCGCTGCGCGCCTGTTCGCTCACCGCATCGGTCAACGGCTGGCCCACCAGCGATTGCACCTGGGTGGCATCGCAGGTACCGATCGGCGGCGCTTCCGGCGCTGCATCCGGCGCGGGGGCAGAGGCCTGTTCGGCCGCGTGCTGGGCCTTGGCGGTGACGGCTTCCTGCTCATCGGGTTGCGGTTTGTTGCAGGCAGTCAATGCAGTCAGCACAACCAGGGTGCAAGTCAGGCGGGCAATAGGCAGAACAGCGCGCATCGATCACTCCAGCAAAGGGATGCCCAAGCATAAGCACAAAGTCACGCGACGGGCATGGCTTGCGCACACGGCGTTGTCGTTCCGTTGACATCACCTAGTCTCGCCGCGCTCAACAATTACGCCCAGTCCTTCGACCTGTGCGCAATGAAAGCCAAACGTGTTCTTCGCAGTGCCGCAGCCACCGTAAGCACCACCGGCAAGCTTGCTGCGGTGGCCACTGGTGCCGCCGTCGCTACCGCTGCCGTGGCAAGCGCGGCGGCCGTGGCGCAGGCCAAGGCCACCGCACGCGCGGCCGGGCTCACGTACGTCAACGATCAGCAGCCCGGCATCAGCCGCCGCAAGGCCGGCAAGAGTTTCAGTTACCGCGATGCCGACGGGCAACGCATTGGCGATGCCGAGACCTTGCAGCGCATCCGTTCGCTGGCCATTCCCCCGGCGTATACCGAGGTGTGGATCTGTGCCAAGCCCAACGGCCATCTGCAGGCCACCGGACGCGATGCACGGCGGCGCAAGCAATACCGTTATCACGCCGACTGGGCGCAGGTGCGTGGCGAAGGCAAGTTCGAACGCGTGATCGACTTCGGTACTGCGCTGCCCAAACTGCGGCGGCGGTTGCGTCGCGATCTGGTGCTGTCAGGATTTCCGCGCGAAAAAGTATTGGCAATTGTGGTGGCATTGCTGGCCGACACCTTGGTGCGCGTGGGCAATGCCGAATATGCGCGCAGCAATCGCTCGTACGGGCTGACCACGCTGCGCAACCGGCATATGGAGTTTTTGAAAGGCGGCCGCGCGCGACTCAAGTTCCGCGGCAAGAGCGGCCAGGACCACGACATCGAAGTGGACGACAAGCAGCTGGTCAAACTGATCCGCGAATGCCAGCAATTGCCGGGGCAATCGTTGTTTCAGTACCGCGACGACGATGGCCAGTTGCAGCCGGTGGATTCGGGCGAGGTCAACGACTATCTGCGCGAGGCCATGGGCGAAGACTTCACTGCCAAGGATTTCCGAACCTGGGGCGGCACGCTGGCCGCATTGCAGCGCCTGGCGCGTCTGCCATTACCCGAGCGCAGCAGCGAACGCGCGCTGACCCAGGTGCAAAACGATGTCATCCGCGAAGTGGCCGACGCCTTGGGCAACACACCCTCGGTCTGCCGCAAGGCCTACATCGACCCGCGCGTGTTCGAAGGCTGGCGCGCGGGCCAGTTGCAGGCCATGGCCACCGGCGTGCGCGGCGAGCGCCAATGGGAAGCAGCCACGCTGAAGTTCCTGACCGCGTCGCGTAGCAAGCTCAAGGCACAGGCAAAGCCGGCGTCGAAGCGGAAGTCAGCATAAGAAGCGAAATCCGTAAGAGTTGCGCTAGACAACTGCGCTTGCCCAGCACGAACAGTGCACCGAGGAAGGTACCGTACACGCGCAATTCACCAGATGAGCGCGGCCGGTGCTCGGTATGGCTGTCCTGCGCACGCCGCGCTTGCGACCGTTCACGGCCACAGACGACGGCTAGATACGTTTGTCAGACACTGCAAATGACAGACCCGGGAGCCGGAAAAGCTGCGGTGCTTTACCGAATCCCGAATCCCAAATCTCCAATCCAAAATCTCCAATCCCCAACAATCAGCCGCAATACATCGCCGTGATGCTGTTGCTCGGGCCGGTTTCGATGGTGAGCTGATCGCCGCCGCTTTCGCTGGCACCCTGCGCCGGATCGGCCAGACCGCTGGCGGTGGTGCCGCCGGTGGCGCGCTCACCGCGACGCACGATGACCTGCTGGCTGTCGCTATCCACGCGCGCACGTTCGATGGTCTGCGCCGCTGCCGCCAGACCTACTGCACCACGCACCTTGTCGATATGGCACTGGCCGGAGATGGCACCGTCGATCGGCTGCACTTGCGCAACCTGAGTGGAAGCGCAGGCCGACAACAACACAACGGCAGCGAGCGGGGCGAGGATACGGATCATCGGGAATCTCCAGGGCAAGAATGCCGCAAGCGTGAAGGTGGTGTTGTCGGGATGGCATGAAGATGCCGCGCTGCACCGTGTCAGAGGACAGATACCTCTCTGGATTGCCGGCGATCGTCTGCGCACCGGGGTACGCTGCAGCAACGCTGGCCCGCAGGGATTCGCTTGCGACGCCAGCGCTTCCGGGCCGCGCGCCGCCCCGCATTGCGAGGGGTGCAGGCTGATGCGTTTCACCACATGCGATCGCCAGCATGACCCTCACTGCCTTGCTGTGTGCACTGGGTATCGCCTGCGCCACGCTGGCGCCGACCGTTGCACGTGCAGCGCCAGCGCCCAACCAGGCCACCATGACGGTGGTAGGTCTCCAACAGCCGGCGCAGATCCGCGTGGACAGGTGGGGCTTGGCACATATCTACGCGCAGACCGACGACGACGCGTTCTTCGTGCAGGGTTTCAATGTGGCGCGCGACCGTTTGTTTCAGCTGGATCTGCTGCGACGCAAAGGCCTGGCCACCTGTCCGAAGCGTTGGGGCCAACCTATGTGGAACAGGATCGCGCCGCGCGGCTGTTTCTGTATCGCGGCGACATGGCGCAGGAATGGAGCAGTTACGGGCCCGATGCCCGGCGCGACGTGGGCCGCTTCGTGGCCGGCATCAACGCGTATATCGCATGGCTGGACAGTCACCGGCAGGCACTGCCCTACGAATTCGGCAAGCTGGGGTATCGCCCTGAACGCTGGGCGCCGGAGGATGTGCTGCGCATCCGCACCACTGGCCTGAGCCGTAATGTCAAAAGCGAAGTCGCGCGTGCGAACGTGGCCTGCAAGGCCTCGCTGGCAGTCGATGCGGTTCGCCTGACATTGCAGCCGACCTGGACCACCACGCTGCCAGAGGGACTGGACCCGTGTCTGCCGAAAGACGTGTTGAAGGTCTATGAGCTGGCGACGCAGAGCCCCAAGCTGAGCGCAGGCACGCAGCTGGCGGCAATCGCATCAACGCTTTCGGCCACGGACGAACAAGCCTCCGCCGAAGGCAGCAACAACTGGGTCATCGCACCGCACAAATCCGCCACCGGTCATGCAGTGTTGGCTGACGACCCGCATCGGGCCTACAGCGTGCCCAGCCTGCGCTACTTCGTGCATCTCAACAGCCCTGGCCTGGACATCATCGGCGCCGGCGAGCCCACCGCGCCCGGCATTGCGATCGGGCATAACCGCACCAGCGCGTTCGGCCTGACCATCTTCAACATCGATCAGGAAGATCTGTACGTCTATCGGTTGCGTCCAGACGACAACGCGTCCTACTGGTACCAGGGCAAATGGGAGCCGCTGCGCAGCGAGCACGAACAGATCGCCGTGCGCGGCGCCGCGCCGGTGACAGTAGAGCTGCAATTCACCCGTCACGGGCCGGTGATCTATGTCGATGCCGAAAAACATGTGGCGTATGCGCTGCGGTCGGTGTGGAGCCAGCCCGGTGCGGCGCCCTATCTGGGCTCGCTACGCTATCTGCGCAGCAACTCGTTCGTGCAGTTCAAAACCGCACTCGCCCATTGGGGAGCGCCGTCGGTCAATCAGGTATATGCAGATGTCGACGGAACCATCGGCTGGGCCACCGCCGGCATGACCCCGCGCCGCGATCACGGCGATGGATTGCTGCCAGTGCCCGGCGATGGCCGCTACGAATGGAACGGCTTCTGGGATAGCACGGTGTTGCCCTGGTCAAAGAATCCCAAAGCCGGCTTCATCACCACCTCCAACGAGATGAACCTGCCCTCCGGCTACCCGGTTGCGCAGCGCAAACTCGGCTTCGAGTGGGCCAATGAGGCACGCCACGCCCGCATCACCCAGGTGCTCTCGCAGCTGCCCAAGGTGACGCTGGAGGATTCGGAAAAACTGCAGAACGATCAGGTCTCCTTGCCCGCGCAACGCCTGGTCGCATTGTTGCGACCGCTGCGTTCGCAGGACCCTGATATCAGCGCCGCACTTACGTTGCTGCGGCCATGGAATGGCGAGATCAGCGCCGCGTCGCCCGCCGCAGTGCTGGAAGAGGTCTGGTTCAGTCGCTATCTGGGCAATGCATACAAAGCGTTGCGATTACAGCCGTCAGAGGCCGACAGCTTCGGCGCGCCCGATGCCGCGGCCATGTTGGATGCGCTGGAACATCCCGGCGCCGTGTTCGGCGCAACGCCGGCCGCACGCCGCGACCAGCTGCTGCTGCAGTCGTTGCGCAGTGCGTACCAGGCGCTTGTCTCGCTGCAAGGCCCCGATGCCTCGCAGTGGCAATGGGGCAAACTGCACACCAACAAGATCTCGCACGCGATGAGCGCGGTGGCCGGTGTCGATCGCGCGCTGCTTGATATCGGCCCGTTCGCCAAGGGCGGCAGCCCTTATACGCCGAATCAGTCCAGCTACGACCCTGCCGATTTTCGCCAGACGATCGGTCCCTCTGCACGCTTGATCATCGACCTGGGCAAGTGGGATAACTCTCGCGCCATGAATTACCCCGGCCAATCCGGCGACCCGGCCAGCCCGCATTACCGCGACCTCGCACCGCTATGGCTCAAGGGAAGCTATTTCCCGCTGCTGTACACGCGCGCTGCGGTAGATGCGGCAACCGAACAGATCTTCGACCTGGTGCCTGCGCAGGCGCAGTAATCGGCGCTGACTTCTGTGTGGCTTATCCGGAGATCACGCTCGAGGTAGTGGCCGAGGACCGCACGGTCGATCTGGTGGAAGAACAGTGCGATGTCGCCATCCGCATCAACCCACGTCCGGACAGCAGCCTGGTCGGTCGCTGCTTCGCCAAGGACCGGTTGGTGGTGGTGGCCGCACCGTCCATCGCGATGCCGTCCGGCAAAGCAGTGCATCCGGTGCCGGGCGTGGTGATATCGAGCTTCCAGCCCGCCACCTGGGTGCTGGATGGCGGGCGCCTGGTGTTGGAGCCAGTGCCGCGGATGCAGTTTTCCTCGTTCCTGATGGTGCGTGATGCCGTGATCGCCGCCGGCGGCGTTGCGTTGATTCCGCAGTCGATTGCGTCGGAGCAACTCGCACGCGGCGGGTTAGTGCAGTGGGGCACCCTCTCCGGCGTGGAGCCGGCGCTACGGGTATTGCATACCTCCAGGCGCCTGGCAGCACCGAAGGTGCGCGCCTTCGTGGATTTCATCTGCGCCCGCTATCCGGACATGTCGCTGGTGTTGAAGGGGTAGGGCAATCACGTCCTTCCGGTCGAAAGCGCACCAAGCCAGCTAGCGCCTCTTTCAGCTGCTGCGCGCAACACGTCTGAAGTCGCCCCAGGGCATCTGGCCTCGCCAGGCAACCAGACGCCACGACAAACCTCCAGACGCACCCCTGCCATCCGACCTATTGACGACAGCTGTAGTCACGTCTACGGTAGCGACAACTGTAGTCAGGGAGAGCGGCATGCGTGGCAAGACCATCGGGGACCAGGAGCTGGCCCTGCTGCAGTACATCGAAGAACAGCGGCATGCCAGCGTGGGCGAAGTGGCTGCCGCGTTCGGTGAGCCGCGTGGGCTCGCCCGCTCCACGGTGTTGACCATGATGGAGCGGCTGCGGGCCAAGGGCTTTCTGCGTCGCAAGCAAGTGGACGGCATGTACCGCTACAGCGCCACCGCGGGGCAGGACGATGTGGTGCGAGGCGCAGTAGGGCAATTCGTCGAAAAGACCCTGCAGGGCTCGGTGTCGCCGTTTGTGGCGTGGATGTCGCAGCGCGCCGAAGTCAGCGATACCGAACTGGCCGAACTCGAAGCATTGGTTGCCAAGCTGCAATCGCAGCGCAAGGAGGATTGAGTCATGTCGCCCCTGATCGAAGCGGTGTTATGGAAGCTTGGCGCCACCAGCGTGCAGACCGCGGTGCTGGTGTTGGTGGTGTGGGCGCTGTGCCGTGGCGTGCGCCGCCTGCCAGCGGCCACGCAAACCTGGTTGTGGTGGTTGGTAGGTGTGCAGGCGGTGGTTGGCCTGGTGTGGAGCAGCCCGGTGCAGCTGCCGGTGCTGCCAGCGCATGGCGTGACCACTGCGCTGGGTTCGACCGGCAGCCTGGCGTCGATGGAAACTGCCGCTGCCGCGGCATCCACGGCTGCACATGCCGGCGCCACCGCGCAGGCGATGCAGGGCGGTGCCTGGCCCACCTTTGCTGCGGCATTGCTGGCGTTGTGGGCGGCGGGCGTGCTGGTGCTGGCGGCCGGCACGGGGCGCGCCTATCTGCGCAGCCGTGCATTGGTGCGCGCGGCCCAGCCCTGCACCGACCAGGCCTTGGTGCAGGCGTTGCAGATGGCTGCTGAGGCGCATGGCTTATCGCGCACGCCGTTGCTGCGGTTGTCGTCGCAGATTGACTCGCCGCAGTTGATCGGTCCGTGGCAACCGGTGTTGCTGTTGCCTGCTGCACGGCTGCCGCACATGGCCGATGACGATCTGGACATGGCGCTGACCCACGAGTTGATCCATCTGCGCCGTGGCGATCTGTGGTGGGGCTTGCTGCCGGCGTTGGCGCGGCACCTGTTTTTCTTCCACCCGCTGGTGCATCTGGCCGCGCGCGAGTATGCAATCGCCCGCGAAGCCGCCTGCGATGCCGCCGTGGTCGCCGGGCATCGGCATTGCCGCCATGAGTACGGCCGCTTGTTGTTGCAACTGGGTGTGGCGCCGCGTCCACGCGGCGGCGTGGCGAGCGCGTCCCCCTCATTTCTTAGTTTGAAGCGCAGATTGTCGATGTTGCAGGACACCCGCGCGTTTCCACGGCTGGCCGCCGCGATGATTTTGGCCACAGTAGCGGTGTGCGGTGTGCTGCCGCTGCGTCTGGTAGCCAAGCCCGCACCGGAGACGTCTGCCCGCATGCAGCCGGTTGTGGTCACCGCCCCGGCAGCAGCGGGCGCTGCACGCGCACAGGTCAACACTGCAGACGCAGCAGCGCCGATGAGCGCGTTGCCTGCACCGGCGCTGCCGGCCGCCCCTGCGGAAGCGGCCGCCCCTGCCACCCACGGTGTCATTGCCGATGTGCTGGGCGCCGAGCCGCTGCATGACGAGGATGCGGACCCAACGGACAGCAACTGGAATCTCGACCTGGACCGCATCCGCCGCGATGCCACCCGTGGCGCGCAAGCCGCGGTGCACGAGGCACTCGCTGCCAACAACCAGGACCTTGAGCTGCAGCAGGAGCGGATGCAGGAAGCCCAGGACGCATTACAGGAAGCACGCGAACAACTGGCCTCGTTGGGCCCGGAACTGGCGCAGGCCAAGCAGGACGCGCAACAGCAAGCACGCCAAGCCGAGCAACAGATTCGCGAAGTCGCGCTGCAGCATCGTCAGGCGCAACACGCGTATGCCGCTGCAGTGCGCCAAGCAGACGAGCTGTCGCGGCAGCAGGTCGAAATGGCCAAGCAGGCCGCTCGTCAGGGCCGCGCCGAGGCCGAACGCGGGCAACGGCAAGCGGCGCAAGCGCAACGCGAGGCCGCGCAGGCGCAGGTAGAGGCCGAAAAAGCGCAAGCAGAGGCAGACCAAGCGCAGGCAGAAGCAGAACGGGCGAAGAGCAGCTAGGAACCATTGATGAAACGACTGCGCTCACCGTCAGTCGGGCGCGGTCGGTACGAGGAGCCGCCATGGACCATGCGTGGATTCGGCGACGAATCTCGTCATAGCGTGCTAATTACGCCAGCTGATCGCCACAGCTGGTAGCTGCCTGCACCATCTTGCTTGCTGCTTTAGCGATCCAATAGAGAGCGTCAGCATCGCGGGCCGCTGTAGACCGCACGTCACGGCGGCGATGGGTGCCGTTGGCCACGGAGCAGCAACGCATGGTGTGCCGCGTGACTCCACCTCCGGCTGTGCACGGCCGGCAGACACGCGGCCGCAGTAAGAGTGGGTAACAGAACGTCGTGCGCAGTCGTCAGGTGGGCGCGGACGGCAGATCAGCAACGCAGTGTCGGGTGGTACATGCCGATTCAGAGCACCGTCCGCTGCCACCGCGCGGTGAGCACGGTCTTTTTCCGCTGCGTTTCAGCGCAGTTCCTGACGCCACGCATCTGCCGACGCAATGCGCTGGCATCGCATCGGTAAAGGCAGCACCTGCATCACCACGGGCCGCCACAGCCCCGTATTTGCTGAGTCTCGACGTCTGCAGCGTCGGCAACGCCGTGGCCGCGTGATCGCTGTTTCCATCCGCCGATGCGCACTGCTCAGGCGGCACTCAACGCGCTGTGCCTTTCGTGGAGATCTCACATGATCCAGACCACTGTTCCATTGCTGTGCCTGCGTTCGGCGTTGCTGCTGGCCCTTGCCGCAGCCGCCGGCCCCACCGTGATCGCAACCGCCGCTGCGGCGCCTGCGCTGGCTGTACCTGCACCTTCTTCATCGGCGCAGGTCGCACCCATCGCGCATATCTCGCCTGTCGGGGACAGGGCAAGGGTTGCACCAGCAGCACCTGATGTGACTTCTACGCAAACCGCACCGGTTGTCGTTGCACTGCGCGTGTCTGCGATCTCTCCGGTAGCGCCGGTCGCACTCATGGCGCCCGCGCCTGCAGTTACCGGGGCAGGCTCAGCAGTGCCCGCAGCCAACGCAATGCGGGCGTTGCCTGCTGCGCCCGCTATTTCTTCAACAACGCCGGTCGCACCCGCCGCACCCATTGCACCTGCTGCTGCAGCAGCACCGGCACGGCCGCGCGCTGGCATGAAAAAATCCTGCGGCCATGCCACTGCAAACACGCAGGGCGAAGGCGACGCCTATGTGCTGGTGCACGGCGATCGCGGAGTGATGCACGGCACGCCCGACGATCTGCAGACGGCGCGAAGCGACGCAGGCGATGGAAGACGCGTGCTGTGGTTTCGTGCGGATGGGAAACAGTAGCTGGTGCGTGATCCAAGCTTGCTCCATCAGCTGGCTGTGGCGCATCTGCGCAGCCAGCAATTGGCCGATGCTCAGGCCAGATTGGCCGCACGTCAGCACGCCTTGAGGAACGGCAAGCTGTACTCGCCGCGCAGCTGTCTGCGCACGCTGAGCCGCGCCTGCGGCAGGCGTCGACACGCACAGCGTCGGCCACTGCCTCCACGCCAGCGCAGCAACCTGCAACGCCCGATGCGCTGCAGGCATTGACGCAGCAGCAACAGGCACTGGCACGGCAACAAGCCGCATTGGCAAGCAAGCAGGCTGGCGCATCCAGGTTGGTCACGCAGCAGGCGTTGAAGGTGTTGCGCGAAGCACTGAGAAGCGGCCACGCGACGCGTATCAACGGTTAGCCGCAGGGTGCCAGCCGTGCAACAACGCGAGCGCAGATGAGGGTGCGCTCGCCGATACTGTGCACAGACACAGGCACAGGCACAGGCACAGGCGGCGAGCAGGCGATGGCGTATCGGGTAGTGGTGTTGAGCGGCTTCGGCCACTCGGTGCGCGCATTGTGCGTGCGCTGGCGGCAACGGCACAGATTCATGTGATCGCGGCTGGGCGACATCCTGGCGATGTGGCGACCAAGTGGCCGGGTATCGCACCCGGCAGCATCTCCACCTGGCGGCTGGATATCGATGCAAGCGACTTCGCTGCGCAGCTTGCGGCCACCGGCGCCGATGCGAGTGATGCTATCAGCGCGATGCGCTGCGTACCCTCGCCCCAACCTCTGTGCGCGCCACGGCCGGCGCTTGCAGTGCGGGCGCTCAAGGCACGCGCGGCAAGGACGCGCGTACCGTGCCTTCTCGCCCGAGGGGAGAGGAATTTTACGGAGGCGCGCGTCTAGCTCACACAGCCCCGTAGCAGCCTCCACCCATCCTCAGACCTCATGCAGCGTGCGAAACGCGTACATGTCGTCGAACGTACAAAAATGAAAGCGCGGCACCGTGATCGGCCCCGCTGCTGCTAGCTGTGTGAGCCAGCCGCGCACCGCCGTGCGATACGCGGTTTGTTCTGCCGCATCGAGCGTGTCGCACAGGTAGGCCAGCGAAATATGAAACTGGAAGTTGGTGTACTCGGGGCGCTGCAAGCGTGTCAGTGTCATCAGCGATTGGCGCGCAGCTTCCAGGCGCTGCGCGGTTTGTGTGTCCGCCGGCTTTAACGGAATCAGCAGATTGTCGTTAGCGCCGGTCTTGGCCGCCGTCGGGTTGACCAAGAAGCGGCAAGCGCCCAGCGGCGGCGCAGCGCGCGCTTTCACTCGCGACAGATAGTCGGCGTTGATGTCTGCCAAGGCATGGTCGCGCGTCAGATCGCTTGGCCATGGCCCATGCGCACGGTCGCTCTCGTTGACCCCGCCCAGCAAGGTCACGTGATAACTGCTTGGCGGCAGCAAGGCGAATTTGTTGGCGAAGCGCTGTTCGGGCAGTTCGCGGTAGATGTTCAGCACGCGGTCGAAGCTGTCATAGCCATCGCCCTGTTGCTCTAGATGACCCACGAAGGTATTGCCGGCAAACGGCATCGGCCGCCGCGAGCGCAAAAACTTGCGGCCAACATCCGACGGTGGCGGCGTCTTGGCCAGGGCGGGGATGCCGCTGGCCAGCAGCGAGGTGCCAGCGGCAGCCATCAGGTGACGACGACTGATGCGTGTGTCCAGAAACGACGACATGGGAAAGCCCTCAGAGTTTGACGTTGATGCCGAGCATCACGGTGGGTGCCATTTTCCAGGCCGATTGCACGTATTCCTGGTGGCGGCCGATGCGGTACTCGTAGCCCTGGCCGGCCAGATTGAGCACGTCCAGGCTCACCGCCATCGCGGGCGAGAGATCCCAGGCCAGTTTCAGATCGAGACGGTCCAGCGGTTGCTGGTAGCGGTTGCGATAGAACTCCTGCTGGTTGCTGTAGTTGGGGTAGCGGTCGTCCCACAGCTCGCCGGTACGGCTCCAGGCCAGGGTGCTGTGCAGCGGCCCGCGGGCGTAATTCAGGGTCAGATTCCATAACTGCTTGGGCTGCTGCGGCAGTACCGATAAGGTGGTGCGGCTGCCATCGCCCAGGACCACCGGGTAGTCCACGTCCAGGAAGGTGACATTGGCACCGACCGACAGCCCGGCCAGCGCGGGCAGCCACGGGCCCAGTTCCTTGATCGCGCCGAGTTCGACGCCGCGCATGTGGACCGGCCGGTCGGTATTGCGCGGTTGGGTGACCAGCACCTGCTGGCCGTCGATGCTCTGCAGCTGGCCGTAACGGAAAATCTCGTTGTCGATGGCCTTGTGGAACAGCGCGATCGACAGCAGGCTGCCGCCGTCGTCGAACGTCCAGTCGTGGCCAAGGTCCAGATTCTGCGAGCGACGCGGCTGCAGGTCCGGGTTGCCCTGGTTGAGCGTGGGCGGGTTGCTGCCCAGCGTGAGCACGCCGCCGTTCAACGCCATCTGGTCCAGGCGCGGTCGCCCGATCGAGCGCGAGGCACCAAAGCGCAAGGTGCCGTTGGCGCTGGTCTGCAGCTGGCCGGCCAGCGATGGCAACCAGTTGCGGTAGCTGCGCTGCGCGCTGACCGGGGTCCAGACGGTTCCGCTCAATTGCTGGCCACTGCTGCCAAAGCGGGTCTGCTCCAGGCGCACGCCGCCGGTCAACCGCCAGCGCTCGCCGCGCCACTGTGCTTGTGCGAAGCCGGCGCGCACCTGCTCATCCACGCTGTAGCTGCCGCTGTTCTGCGCGGTGGTGTCCACCACCCCGCGCGCCTGGCCGGACGCGGCGTCCCAGCGGGCGTCGGCCAGGTCCGGGTCGATGGTCAACATGGGCGCGTTGCAACCCAGGGCGCAGGTGGGATCGCCCAGCACATCGGCCAGCGAATAGGGCAAACCGCTCCAGGTCGTGCGCTGGAACGCGGTCTGCATGTGCGTGCGCACCTGTCGCAGGCCCCAGGCCAGTCCTAGCCCCCGGCTGTCTTCGTCCATGTTGCGACGTAGCTCCAGTTGCAGGTCGCTCACCCGTTCGGCGTAGGTCGTGCGCTCCTGCTGGTGGTTGAGGTTGGCGTAGCGGGTCGGGTCGTCGGCCAGTGCGGGGTTCAAGGCCGTGAATGCCGGCAGGGTGCCGCTCCAATCGAAGCCGTAGGCCAGGTGGTTCTGCTGGAAGCGGTCCCAGGTCTGCGGGTTGTCCACCGTGGCGCGCGAGGTGCTTGCCCGCAGCGCGCCGCGCCACTGGGCGGGCAGCTCGGCCAACAGTTCGCCGTTGATGCCGGACAACCCGCGCTTCCAGCGCAGTTGCCCTAACTCGACGAGCTGGTTGAGGTTATCCAGCGTGCCGCTTTCCGGGCCGCTGCGGGTCAGGCGCGCGCTGTTTTGCACCTGGGCGGCCTGCGTATTGCGGTCGGAGGCTTCGTGCTGGTCGAACGTGTAGCCAGACACGTGCCCGCTGAGCGGACCCTCCGGCTGCCAATCCACGCGTGCGGTCACGCCGCGGCGTTCGCGCGTGTTGTCATAGTTGTACCAGCGCCGCTCGCTGGGCACTGCAGCGCCGGTGCCGCCATAGGCCACCGGTGCGCGCGTGCCATCGGCGTTGTACCAGTTCAGGGCGCCGCCGTTTTCCTGCTGCGGCACCGAAATGTCACGGCGCCAAACGCTGGCCGCACCCAGAAACGCAAACTCACCGTCACGCCCGAAGCGCTTGCCCCATTTCAGCTCGCCTTCGCCCATTGGCGTGCGGCCGCCATAGCGGCTCCCCATGAGGTTGGCGCCGCCCTTGGCCGAGGCGGTCAGCAGGCCATCGGGGCGGGCAAAGCCGGTCCCGGTGACCAGATTGGTGACGCCACCGATCGCGCCGCCATCGTTTTCCGGCAGCAACGACTTCACCACGTCGATGCGGTCGACAAAGTTCGCCGGCAGCACATCCATCAGCGCCTGGCGGCTACCGATGTCGTTACTGGCAAACGCAAAGCCGTCGATCAGCATGCTGTTGTAGTTGCCGTTGAGGCCGCGCACCGTCACATAGCGCGGTTCGCCCTGGTACTCGACCGTGCTCACGCCGGTGACCCGGCGCAGCGCATCGCCCACATTGAAGTCAGGCAATTGCCCGATGCTGTCGGCGGCGACCGAATCCACGATGGTGGGCGCCGCCTGCTTGGTGGCGATGGCGCGCGTGTTCTGCGACTGGAACGGGTTGCGCACCTGCACCGTATCCATGGTCAGCGCGTCGGCTCCGCCGGACATGTCGGCAGCGGTGGACTGCCAGGGAAGCCAAGCGATCAAGGCCAGCCCCAGCGCAAGCGATAGCGCATGCGGATGCGGTGGGCCAGACAGGGCGGGGCGACGGGGGAGGGAATGGGGATAGGGATGCAACAGGCGCATGGCACGATACCAACGTCGGCTGGCCCCACCGTGGGGCCGCAGGCGGATTAAATTAAGCTGCTTAATTAAAACGATTATGACAACGACGGACGTTTCTCCCTGCATCCCCTCTTTGTTCGCAAACGCAGCCATTCGTTCGCATTACCGCCGTCGCAGCGATGGGCAGGCCGCCAGCCCACGCGAGCGTCTGCTGCTGGATCTGATCCGCCGTGCAGGCCAGTGCGAACGCTCGGATCTGCCGCGCGCCAGCGGGCTCAGCGTGCCCGGCATCAAGGGCATCATCGACCCGCTCGTGGCACATGGCCTGCTGCAGTTGGGGCCCTCGTCGCGTCGCGGCCGCGGCCAACCCAGCGCGCAAGTGAGTCTGGTGCCGGGGTATGCATACAGCGTTGGGGTGTCGTTGATGGTCGATGGCATCGCGGTGGTGCTGATCGACTTCGCCGGGCAGGTCCGTGGCATGCGCCAGTTCACCGCCTTCCCGCTAACGTTGGCGGTGGTGCGTGCGCAACTGCCGGCATTGCTGGAGGCGTTGCTAATGGCGGCGGGCGTGGATCGGCAGCAGCTGTTCGGCGTCGGTCTCAGCATGACCGGGCCGCGCATCGGTGACGGCACCCGGGTCAATCCGCCCCTGTCGCTGGCAGCGGAATGGATGCAGGTGGAGCTGGACCGGTTTGTCGCCGGATGCCTGCAGCTCCCTGTCTGGATGGACAACGATGCCCATTGCGCCGCCTTGGCGGAAGCCGTGTATGGCATTGGCCGCCAATCACCGGATCTTGTGTATTTGTCGATCGCCGATGGCTTTGCTGCCGGCGTGATCGCTGCAGGCCACGTACGTCGCGGCGGGCACGGCAATGTGGGCGAATTGGGGCGCATCTCGGCCATTACCGGCATGGCGCGGCCAACGCTGGAAAGCCTGCGTCAAGCGCTGGCGGCCGATGGCCACGTGCTACCGGACCTGCACACCATGCTGCAGCACTACGATGCAGCGTGGCCGCAAATCGACGCGTGGCTGGATGCGGTGCAACCGACGGTGACGCTTGCGGTGGCGGCAATCATTGCGTTGATCGATCCGCGTGTCATTGTTTTTGGCGCGCGCCTGCCAACCGATCTTGCGCACCGGTTGATCGCCCGCATTGCCTTCGAACCGGCGCCGCGACGTGGCGTTGCATTGCCGTATCCGGCGCTGAAAGTCGGGCAGGTGACGACCCACGCCAGCGTGCTGGGCGCGGCCATGCTGCCGTTCAAGGAAACGCTGTTCTAGCAGGCGACATGCGCGCTGATGCGCGCGCCACGCGGTGCGAAACGCATCGAAACCAGGCATGCGTTGGCCGGCAGTACAGCCGTGCGCACCGCAGGCAGCGTTTCGCATACCGGTGGCATATTTCGCCTCGGTTGCGAATTGTCATATGCCATGCGGTCTACTGGCCGCCCGCCGCGTTTTCGAGGTCATTATGCGTATAGGCCCTCTGCAACCGTCCGTCGCCCACACCGCCGCGCTGGAGATACCAACGCACACCAGTGCGAGCACCCCGATGCAGGTGCCGCACATGCAGGGCGACACCCCGCCACTGCGGGAACGTCCGCGTCGCCGCGCCGGCAGCACACCTCCGCTGGTGCCATTGAACGACAGCGCGATGACCGGCAAGCCGGCCTTGGTGGCGCTCGACAGCGAATTCTCAGAGCAGCGCCTGGCCGAAGTGCAGGCGCGGCAGATCACCGTGCAGACACTGCAAGACAAGCTCGCTACGCATCTTGCGCAGGCCGGCGCGGCGCTCACGCCCGACAGCATTGCCGCACGCTTCGCCGCCGGCGCACTGGAGCCGGTGTATCTGGATACGGCTGCATTCAATGCCATGTCGCGCGGGTTGCCCGCACGCGCACGTGCGGCGGCCGGTCCCGTGCTGATCGATGCGCAGCAGGATCGCATCATCTTCAATCTGCAGCGCGCGTTTGCGTCTGGCGACACCTTCAGCGACGCGGCGCTTACCGCGCTGGGCAAGGCGCTGGATCTACCCGGCCACGGGCTGGCAACGCCGGACTGGCTGCAGCCCGCCGCACGCACGCCGGCGCGGCGCAAGTTGCAGAAAGCCGCGCGCTACCACGGTCACGAGGTGCCGGCGCGCGACGGTGGCGCTGCGTTCTTCAAGGCCAACGACCATCGCCTGCTACAGGGCAAGGAAGCGCTGCTGCGCAAGCGCATGAATTCGCTCGTACACGACAACTACTTCGAAGCGCCAAGTACCCGCGCGATTGGCACGGACGTGATGGTCCACCGCGGGCTGTTCGACAACCATGCCGGCATCCCGGAAAACTCGCTTTCCTCCATCGATCATGCCTATCTGCAGGGCTATCGCAACCTGGAACTGGATGTGGAAGTCAGTGCCGATGGCGTCCCGGTGTTGCTGCACGATTTCAGTCTCGGCCGCACGACTGGCGATCCAGAGAACCGGCTGGTATCGCAGATCCCATTTGCAGAATTGCGTGAGATGCCGCTGGTGATCCGCAATCCGGCAGACGCAACCTATGTCAAGACCAACCAGACCATCGCCGGCGTAGAGCAAATGCTGGAGCACGTGCTGAAAAAGCCCGAGCCGATGTCAGTGGCGCTGGATTGCAAGGAAGACACCGGCGAGGCGGTGGCGATGCTGCTGATGCGCCGTCCCGATTTGCGCAAAGCAGCAGCGATCAAGGTGTATGCCAAATACTACACCGGCGGCTTCGACCAGTTCCTGTCCAACTTGTACAAGCGCTACCAAATCAACCCGCTGCACTCGCAGGATGCGCCGCGCCGCGCTGCGCTGGATCGGTTGCTTGCCAAGATCAACGTGGTGCCCGTCTTCAGTCAGGGCATGTTGGCCAACGAACAGCTGCGCGATCTGTTCCCGGGCAAGGCAGCTGGCCCGGATGGGCTAGCGGACACCGCAATGCAGTGGTTGGAGAGCTGGACCAAGATGCGCCCGGTGATCGTGGAGGCGGTCGCCACCGACGACAGCGATGCCGGTAAGGCGATGAAACTGGCGCGTGCGCGGATGCGCCAGCCGGACTCGGCCTACGCAAAGGCTGCGTACTCTGTGAGTTACCGGTATGAGGATTTCTCCGTGCCGCGCGCCAACCACGACAAGGACTACTACATCTATGGCAACTTCGGAGAGCTCAAGAAGCTCAGCGGCGAGAGCTTCGGCGTCAAGCGCACCACCGCCGGCGCCATCCGCGATGAAGGCGAAAGCCTGTTGACCGATCAGCCCGAGGCGGAACTGCTCGCCATCCTGGAAAATCGTATGCTGGCCCGGGGCCATATCGGCAACGAACTCGATGTGCCGCCGGAAACGCCCATCGATATCGACCGAGACGCCGCGATCGTCAAGCAGCGCATCGGCGAATTCCAGGCCGCGCGCATTCCTGCCGACCCCGATCACATCGCAGCGGTCCGCGAAGGTCAACAAAGGGATCACACCGCAGACATGGTGAATGACCCTGCGGCAACACGTGCCGTGGATAAGCGCGCTAAAGCGCTTGGTTTGTTGACCGACACATATCGCGGTGCCCCTGTGACCCACTATCTCAATGAGCAGGCCAACCAGACCGAGCCTGATTGAGCCGTTAAACGTCACGGCGCCGATTGGCAGGTTTGAGCACTTCGGGCGGCATGCAGCCGCCCTGTTGTCACGCAGCAGCAGCGTTAGCGCGTGCGGCTCGCACCGGCACGCCAGCGCACGGGCGATGGGGACGCTGCAGCACGCTGCAGTGCAATGCGTCCACGTGCCGCAGCGTGCGATTTCGCTTTACATGCTGACGCATCCGCACATGCCTGCAACCAACGAATCGGTTGCAGGTATGTGCGTGATGTCTTCGCAGTAAGCGCAGGGCCGCCGGCGCCACTGTGTTGCATGTTTCCCTCCGCAGCATCCAGCATCGGTAAAACGCGCCACGTGGCTCAACATGCCGCAGCCAATGACCGGGCGGGCGGTGGTCCATTGCACGCAGCGTGCGCGGTGCGTCCTGTAGTGAAGTCAGTCAAACCAACGTCCTGCCCCGCACCCACCATGCATCTCAGTCGCACGACCCCATCAAGGCGTGCACGCCAACGTCAGCGCATTGCGCTCCTCTGCTTCCACTGCCACCAGGCGCTGCATCAGCAGCGAGAGCGTCACTACATCCTGGTGATTGTGCTCGGCCACGCGGCGCAGGTTGCGCGCGCTGCCGCCGCGCAGGTAACTCAACCATGCGGCTGGCGCTTCGGAGCCGGGCAGGTCGTCTTCGCGCACCACGCGCAGCAGTTGCCGTTCGATGGTGGCCAGCTTGCAGTTCTCCCAGATGCCGCGATAGCGCCGGCGGGTAGGGAACAGCAGATCCACATGGTCCAGTGCAGAAATCGGGTCGCCACGGCGTGCCAGGCGGTAGCGTGTCTTCAGCAGCGGCGCGTCGTAGCAGCGGCCGTTGTAGCTGGACAGCACGGTGCGCGGCGACAGCCAGGTGCGGAACAGATCGAGCATCGTGCCTTCGGCCGCCATCGTGGACATCATCAATTGACGCACGCGCAGGCCGCTGCCTTGCACGGCATCGACATACCAGTCGGCCACGCCGATCATGAAGGCGCGGGTACCGGTACCGCCGGCCAGGCCGGTGGTTTCGGTATCGAAAAACAGCAGGTTCATCGGGTCGACGGCATCGTCGCGTTTGGCGAAAGCCAGCGAGAGCGCCTCGGATGGAATCGCCCGCGGAAGGAACGCTTCGATCAGATGCAGGCCGGGTGCGATTTCGTTGCCAGGGAGATGCCGATCGGTGGATGGCGCACGGACTGGCGTGTGCGCCGACACCGCGCGCGCGCGCAGGCCGATCATCTTGCGCAGGCCGGCGATATCGGTACGTCGTTGTGTCTGTGGTAACCCCGACATCGATGCTGCCGATGTTCGCCAAGGACTTGCGCTAGTGGCATCCACACTGACGCTTTCACCGACACCGACACCGACACCGACACCGACACCGACACCGACACCGACACCGACATCCGACCGCACCGCCGATGTGTGCTGCACATCGTGCTCCACCCACGCAAATACCGATGCATCGCGCGCATGCAGCGCCGAGGTGGGCGACTGCAAGGCGCGGCGCGTGCGTGTGGGCGCGCCGGTCTGCGCACGCGCGTCGTTAGAGCGACCGGAAACGGCGCCGTGACGTGCAGCCGCGCTATCTAGCGAAGGAGCGCGTGAACCAGATGACGCGGCGCTGGGGCTTGTTGCCCGCTGCGCACGCGTCGGCATCACCGCATCGTCCTTGCGCGCTGCAGGCGTGAGCCCGCCGACCTGACGGCGCAGCAACTGCAGGCGTTCCGCGCTGACACGCGGAGCATTGTCGGGCGCAGGCAACGTGCCCTGCGCGGCTGCGCCGGACGCTGGCTGCGGCACCTCATCCATAAGCGCGGCACCCACGTCCTTCGCATCTACCGCCGCCGGACCCTGCGGTACATCGCCACCATCAGCCATCACCGGCACAGGCGCATCCGCATGCCCGGCCTGACGTCGCAGCAAGCGCAGCCGGTCCGCACTCACACTCATGCAAGCACGTCCAGCGCCAGGTCCTCATCCACCTGCGTGGCATGCCGCAGCGGTGCATCCGCATCGAACAACAATGCCAATACTGTCAATGCCAGCGACTTGGGCGACTCGCCTTTGCCTTCTTCGTGCGCGGCCAGCACCGGACCCACGCAGGCAGGGCAACCGGCGCTGCAATCGCACCGCCGTACCAACTCGTCGGCGCGCTGCAGCAACTCGGCCTGGCGCAGCCATAGCGGTTCGCTCAAGCCCACGCCGCCGGGGAAATTGTCGTACAGATACACCGTGGGCACAAAAGCCTGCTGCAATTCCACGGTAGCGGCATCGCCTTCTTCCACGCCGCGCAACTGCCCGCGCCCGGTCTGGTCGGCCACCGCAAACCACGCGCCGTCGCCATTGCCCACGGCCTTTTGCAGATCGCGCGCGTCGGCCATCACCGCCACCGTGGCCACCACATGCAGCGCATACGCAGCGCCCAGGAAACCATCCAACGCATCCCGCTTAGACGCGAACGCCTTGCCCAGGGTGGCCTGCGGTAACTGCCACCACACTGCGGTGGTGTGCAATTCCTGATCCGGCAGATTCACCGGCCCGTAGCCGATGTTTTCATGCGTGTAGTAACGAATCTTCTTGTAGCCGGAGACGCGTCGCACCACATGCACTTCACCATGATGCGAGTCGCCGCGCCCGGCCACGCCGCCATCGAAGCGGTCCAGCACCTTCAACTTGGTGTAGTCGATGCTGTCGGTGTAGTAGTCCACATGCGTGCGCGTCACGTAGGCCTTGCGGCCTTCCCAGTCCAGCCGCTCCACCTGGTACGGCGTGCTCTGCACCATATGGATGGCGCCTTCGTACAAGGTCAGCGCAGCGGCCGAATAATCCACCTCGGCGATGATCTGCTGTTTGCCGTCGCTCTTGTCCACCACCACGAAGTTGCCATCGGCCACCGAGCGCAGGCTCACCGCGTTGGCCGGGTAGCTGTCGGCGATCCATTCCCAGCGGTCGCCTTCCTGATGGATCACTTCGCTTTCGGCCAAGGCTTCCAGAAATACCAGCGGGTCGATCGGCCCGAACGGTTCGCTGGCAATGAACGGCAATTCGAACGCAGCGCAACGAATGTGATCGAACAAAATCAGCGGCTGATCCGGCGCGGTGCGCGCATGTTCGGGCGAGGCATCGGCGAAGAAATCCGGGTGCCGCACTACGTATTGGTCCAACGGTTGCGAACTGGCAACCAGCACGCCTAGCGCCGGTTGCTGACGGCGCCCGGCGCGGCCGAAGCGTTGCCACGTGGCCGCCACGCTGCCGGGGTAACCGTTGAGGATCACCACGTCCAGCGCGCCGATATCCACGCCCAGCTCCAGCGCGGAGGTGGAAATGATGCCGTCGATCGTGCCCGCACGCATCGCACGCTCCACCTCGCGCCGCTCGGTGGGCAGATAACCGCCGCGGTACGCGCGGATGCGTGGCGGCTTGCGCGGGTCGTGGTCGAAGATGTCCTTCAAGTATTTGGTCAGCACTTCCACCATCAAACGCGTCTGCGCGAACACCAGCGTCTTCAAGCCGCTCTTGATGGCGATGCGCGCAATGCGGTTGCTTTGCGAACGCGCCGACGCACGCAAGCCCAGATCTGCATTGACCACCGGCGGGTTCCACAACAGCACGTGCTTGTCGCCGGTGGGTGCGCCGGATTCGGTGATGGCATGCACCTGTTCTTCGATCAAGGCCTGCGCGTGCGCATGCGGGTTGCCGATGGTGGCCGAGCACAGAATGAACTGCGGGTTGGCGCCGTAAAACGCGCAGATGCGCTTGAGCCGGCGCAGCACATTGGTGACGTGGCTGCCGAACACGCCGCGATAGGTGTGGATCTCGTCGATCACCACATAGCGCAGGTTCTCGAAGAACTGCGCCCACTTGGTGTGATGCGGCAGGATCGCCTGATGCAGCATGTCCGGGTTGCTCACCACGATGTCGCCATGCAGGCGGATCGCCTGGCGCGCATCGCCGGGCGTGTCGCCATCGAAGGTGAAGGCCTTGACGCCCAGCTCGCCGGCGCGATTCAACTCCAGCAGCTCGGCCACCTGATCCTGCGCCAGCGCCTTGGTCGGAAACAGGTACAGCGCCTTGGCACCGCTGGTCATCGCCGCACTTACCACCGGCAGCGTGTAGCACAGCGATTTGCCTGACGCGGTGGGCGTCACGATCGCCACATGCTCGCCGCGTTGGGTGGCCGCCCAGGCGTCGGCCTGATGGCTGTAGAGCTGGCTGATGCCGCGTGCGTGCAGTGCATCGGCCAATGCACTGGGCACATCGTCGGGGATCGGTGCGTAGCGGCCGTCGCGCCCGGGGATGGTGAAGCTGCCGGTGATGCGGTCGTGGTAGCGCCGTTCCAGGCGCTCGGTGAGCAGCGCCCCATCGCGGGTGGGCCGGCCGTCGGTGGTGGCCAGCGCGCGTTCGGCGGTTTCGGTGCGGGGAGCGAGGGCAAACGGAGGCATACGGCAAAGGCTCCCAAAGAGGGAGATCAAACGAAAAGGATGTCTCAGGGTATGAGACCGGCGCCGCCGCGCACAGCCTGCCTCACTGAGCGGATTCAGCAAGCCGGGTATCCTGTGCCCCCCACAGCGTCACGGCTGCCTTGCACGCTGTGGGATCCCCCACATCGAAGAAACGCCGTGCCCGTGTCCGCCAACGTCACTGATCCGCATTACAAGTCTGTCTCCGCCCGCCGTGCCGATATTGCGGTGCATGCCGCCGGCCTGTTCCTGGCCATCGTCGGGGGCGCCTGGATGGTGTGGCGCGCGCACGCCAGCCAGACCATGCTGCTGGCCACCTGCATCTATGCGCTGGGCCTGCTGGTGATGTTCGCCTGCTCGGCGGCCTACAACTTCGCCCCGCCGCAGCGCCAACCGATGCTGCGCAAGTTTGACCACGCCGGTATCTTCGTCATGATCGCCGGCTCCTACACGCCGTTTTTCCTGGTCGCGCTCGATGGCACCTGGCGCTGGGTGATGATCCTCAGCGTTTGGTGCGTGGCCTTGTTCGGCGTGTTTGCCAAGTTGTGCCTGCCCGGCATCGCCAAGGGCTTCTGGGTGGCGATTTATCTACTGCTGGGCTGGGCGGGCAGCTTGGTGGTCAACCAGATGATCGCCGGGCTGGACAGCGCGGTGCTCTGGCTCATCGTCGCCGGCGGCGCGTTCTACACCGTGGGCGTGGCGTTCTATGTGCGCAAATCCCTGGTCTACAACCGCGCCATCTGGCACGCCCATGTACTGGGCGGCGCGCTGTCGCATTGGTATGCCATCTGGCTGTGCCTGCGGCCATTGGGTGAAATGTAGGGCGCCGGCGCGATCCATCGCGCCAGCCACAAGTGCTCTCGCTGTTGCGTGACGCGGCATGCATCCGTGGCGCCGAGACCGGCCGCGCGTGATCCTTGGCGCCGATCTACGCCACAGCGCGTAGTTCTGGCCTGCTGACGCGCACTGCCAACCAAGCAGGTGTGCCACCGATGGAATGGGTAGGCGAACGCAGGTAGCCGAAGTCACTTGCCAGCATCTTGCTCAGTTCCAGCGCCTGCTCCGTCAGTTCTTGCGCACAAGGAGGCGCTCGCCAATCGCTCGCCAGGCACGGCAACGCCGCCGCGCGCTGCGGCGGCGAGCTACCACATGAACTTCATTTCGCAGCCAACGTAATGGCTGTCGTGACCGCCCGCCGCACGCACACTGTCGCCGGCCTGGTACTGCACTACT
The DNA here is from genome assembly GCF_000772705.2 of Xanthomonas vasicola. GTDB lineage: Bacteria > Pseudomonadota > Gammaproteobacteria > Xanthomonadales > Xanthomonadaceae > Xanthomonas > Xanthomonas vasicola. Next base: position 46,178 of record NZ_JSBW02000026.1, on the reverse strand, counting down.
TCCAACGCGGTCTGCAGATGCGCGTTGAGCTTCCAGTCGCCACGCAGCTGCAGGTAATGGCCGGTCCAGCGTGTGCCGGTGCCCGCCGTTCCACCCAGCGGAATGTCCGGTTGCACGTACACCGCATCGGCGGTGCGCTGGCGCCACAACAGCCCCAACGCCGCAGTGACGCTGAGTGTTGCGGTCGGTTGCACGGTGAGCATCGGTTTGACCAGCAGCAGGTTGGCGTAGCCCGTGTAGCCGGCCAAGTTGATATACGCCCCATTCGGGAACAGCGGGTTGAAGGTCTCCACGCGGCCGTCGCCGGGATGACGGTCGCCGGACGCGGTATCCACCTGCAGGCCCAGACGCGGAGTCAATGCGATGGTCTGCAAGGTATAGCCGGTCTTGATGCCCATGGCCCAGGCACGCGCACGGCTGCTGCCGACGCGTCCACGCTGCCCCATGGCCTCCACATCCCAATCCATCTGCCGATGCGCACCCGCAAAGCGCGCATCCAGGATGTGGCGACGTTCATCGCCGGATGCATCCAGAAAACTGGCGGCGTCCTGTCGATATCGCGCGTAATACAGCGATAGCTCGTTGGTGCCCAATACGTGGCGCTCGATGCGCAAGGTGTCGAAGCGAAGATGGCGGTTGGACACATCGTCGAAGTTGCGCGCGTTGGCGTACTGCACGGGCTGACTGACGAAAGCGATCACGCGCCATGGGCCGGTTTCGTAGTCGACCCACGCCGCATCGAACGCCTGACGCACATTGGGCCCATCGCGCAGCGAGACAAAGCGCTGCAGGTCGAATGCAAACTCCTGCCGGCCCACGCGCCACTTCAATGCGCCGTTGCCCAACGGCGTGGTGTGGGCGAGGAACGCCATGCGCAGATCTGCGCGATTGGCATCGGCCGGCCCCTGCTGGCGTTTGTCGAAAGCACGCGCGTCTTCCACTTGGGTGAACAGCTGCCAGTGCTCTCCAACGCGCAGGTCAACATGCGCCTGCAGGCGCTGCAGCAGAGAGCTGTCGCGCGCACGGCCAATCCCCAGCGCCGGCGCATGATTACTTTCAAAGCGTTCGCGCAGGTTGATGCCGAACGATGCGTAAGCCGCATCGCCGAGCGCCACAAACTTGAAACGATCGAACGGCTGTGTGCGCAGCGCAGGATCGGCCAGCGGCGACCAATCTTCCTGCCAGCGATTGGATGCGATCTTGGGGCGCGCGGCTGCAGTGTCGCCGGCAGGCACCAGCGCTTGCGCGTAGGCTGCGGTGTGCGCGTAGACCAGCGCGATCAGCGGCAACGCCAGGCGTGCTGTCATGTCGATCAGAGCGGGGTATCGGCATGCAGCTCGGCGATATAGCCGCCGGGGAACCTCACCATCGCCGAGCGGCGGTGCGCACCCGCCACCGCAGGCACCAGTACCTTCGCCCCCGATGCGGTGGCCCGCGCAAGCGTCGCTTCCAGATCCTGCACCGCGTAGCCGGTGAGCTCGCGGCCGTAGGGGTACGGCAGGTGGCCATCGGTCACCAGCACGTGCACATCGCCGAAGCCGGAGCGGATGAGGATGCTGCGATAGGTATTGCCCGGCCGGCCGATCAGCACAGCGTCGGCCTTGCGGTCATCGCTAACCACCTTGCCGTGCGAGAACGCCAGCCATGCAGCGGTAAAGGCATCGGCACGGTCGCGCGAGACGTACACGCGATTTTCCGGAATGGTGGCCAGCGGCGCGTAGTGCGGTGCGGTGTCATGCCAATACAGCTGCATGGTGACGCCGCCCGGCCAGGCAATCACCGCGTCGCGGCCGATCGGATCCTTGAACGGTTCCACCAGCACTTCCGCCCCGGCAGCGCGCGCTGCGGCGATGGCCTGGTCCATGTCGGTTACCAGGTACCCGGTGCGTTCCAACCCGAACGGGTAGGGGATCGGCGTTCGGAAGCCGAACAACGACACCGTGCCGGCCTTGGTTTGCACCAGCTGCGAGCTGGTGCTGCTCGGCGTTGGCGTCACGGTGGCAATCACCTGACGGGTGCTTTGCCCTTCAAAGGTGGCTGCAAAGCTACGCGCGAACGCATCGACATCGTCGGGTGCGACGTACACATGGGTGGTGTCGTATTGCGGGCCCACCGACACCGGCGGCGCCGCCTGCACGCATGCCGGCAGCAACAGGGCAGCAGACAGGCTCAGGGAGAGCATCAGGCGCATGGAAGTTCCTTGGAAAGTGGAGTGCTTAGGGCGCAGCCGCGCGCATGCGGCGCGCTGTTGCGTCAACGTGCTGGTGCTGCTGTGGCGGTCGCTGACAGCGACGCGCTCCAACATTGGGAATGGATGTCTGTGCAGCGATGGCGCGCCAACTTGCGCGTTGCACAGCAGATCGCATGTGCGCCATCGCCATGCATGCACGCAACGCGATCAGCCGTCGTGCCGCGCGTCTTGCGGTAGCGCAGCGCCATCAGCCTGCGTCGGTGGGCGCTGTGCCTTGGGCAGATGCCCAAACATATGCGGCGTGACCTGCTGCTGGAGCCATGACGTTTCGGTGTGGCTGCGTGTCAGCAGCTGGCGTGCCAGCGGCGGCAGCTGTTCGCCGATCAGGATGCCGAGCAGGCCGACCAACGCAACGATCGGCGGTGCCGGCGAGCGCACGTTGAGCAGGCTGTAGATCACGCCGACCAGCAGGCCGGCGGCGAGCGAGAGCAGATAGGGCTTCATGACGGGCTCCTGGCGTCCAGGCACGCCACGCCAGCGGCGGCGCCGTGCAGGCCTGCACCAGGCAGCCGCCGCCGCGCAAACAGCCGTGCACGACCGCAGGGCGGGGAAAGCACACAACCAGCCGGTGCTATGCGTTGCGTGGAGCAGTCGGACCATGTCATCGACGCGATCTCTCAAAAACGGGAGCACTGGCCATGGCGTGTTGCGATGGCTGCGGTGTCCTCATGCTGGCCCCTTTGCTGCCAATCCAGAACACCGGGACGGGTCACCCCCCGATGACCCGAACGGGGGAGACGGGCAAGCATGCTGGCGATGCGTCAGCTGCAGCCGCCATCGCACCAGCGGGGCATGCTTGGCGTAGCACTGGTCTAAGCTGCCACGGCGGCCGCAGCCGCGCGGCCCCCGCCGACTACGCAAACACGGCGCTGCTGCCAAACACGCAGCCCATTGCGGCGGTCTTGACCGCATCATCGCTGCCACGCAAGGTGCAGGCTCCAAGGAGCAACGCAGCTGCGGCGATGTGCAACCCGGCACATCCCGCACGCCAACAGGACAGCCCTATGAAATTCGCCAGCATCGCGCTGACCGCACTCACTGCCGTGGCAGGCAGCAGCTGCACACATGCGTCGCCGCCTGCGCACTTAGCTGCAGCCATCACACCCGCAGCCCACGCACGCACCGTCAGCGCCAGCGCTGCACCAGGCAACGTGCCGCAGCCCGCGGTGACGCGCGCAGCGCCCACCCATGCCGACACCACACCGTATCTCTGCCAGCCCGGCACAGTTGCCTGCATCGCTGGCGGCCCGTTGCTGGCCAGCTCGCCGGCAGAAGCGCACTGGCTGATTGCCCACGGCTACCCATCGCCGGCCGAGCACGCACGCTTGAGCAAGATGGATCTGGCGCAGTTGCAGGCCGAATCGCAAGCGGGCAACCAGGCCGCCACAGTGCTCTACGGCACCACGACCGCGCTCAGCGGTCGCTTCTACAGTGGCGTGGCGATACTGAGGAAGGCCGCAGCCAGCGGAAATATCTACGCCTATTACGGGCTGTCCGAAGCCTACATCGGCGACACCCCGCAAAAGAATCTGGTCGACAGCGCAGCGTATCTGCGGCTTGCCTATCTGCTCGGCGATCACAAGGCATCGGCCGCGATCGCACAAAGAGGCTTGAGCAATATCGAGAACGTCGTTGCAGACGAGCGTGCGGCAGTGCTGTACCAGATCTTTGCCAACTCCCCGCGTCCGTCTCCTCGGCCGTTTGAGTGATGTGTGGTGGTGGGCGACCCGGACGCGCGGCAGCATAGATTGCATGCGCCAACAGTAACGGTCATGCGGTGGCACGTCAGGACTAGAGCATGCACCATGCAAGCGACGTCATGACGCGCGAGCATCATCGGCACGCAGCCACGCAGGCACGCGCGCAGCTGGGCACACCTGCCAATCACAACGACGCAGCGCTGTAGCTTGGGGTCAGCTGGGTGCGCTACCAGCAAATGCTCTTGCGGCAAAAAACCGCCCACCAATCGCACGCGCTTTGTCGAAGTGAGATTGCGGAAAGCCAGCATCCGGCACTGTCAGCAACTCCGAGGTGCAAACCTGCGCATCGCAGAAATCGAAGATGCCGTGGTTGATCTGCGTCTCATTGCACCGAAGTAGCCGTGCTGCGCATAGGTGCACTCGTCCGCACCACCAATGGCCAGCATGTGCACATCAAGGTGCTGCAGCTTCTTCACGATCTTGCCATCCGGGCCTTCATCAAACGCCCAGCCCAGCGTAAACACCCAATCGATCCGGCCTTTTAGCAGTGCAGGAAACAAGCACCAGTAAATCGGGAACACCAGCAGCAGCGCATCGGCGCCATCCAGCCGCGCGTGTTCAGCCGCTACATCTGGCGGCGGTGCAGGTTGCTGCTGAAACAGCGCGACGTCGGCCTGGGTAAAGCGCGGATCGAAGCCTTCCTGCGCCAGGTCGGCCAGCTCGACCGTGTGGTCAGCGGCGGCCTCCTCAAGTCCCGCGCTCACCTGCGCGGCAATGGCGTGCGTCAGCGAGCGCTGCCCGGCACCATGCTGACCACGGTGCAGCTGCATATGCTGCTGTGCGGTACCGATCTGCACGTGGCGCAGGAAGGCGTTCCCGAGCAGATTCCGCTGCATGCCTGTTATTTGGGCTGGCAGAATCCGTTGATGCTGCTGGCGCATCTGGTGGAAGCGCATCCAGAAAATTGACTAGGCGCCGCGCCGCGCGTGCTTGGTGCAGTGCAGCGATGAGGGAGGTGTCTTCAGACTGACCGCTGCGCTGCACGTCGCGCTAACGCGGTGGGCCCCACCATGCCTCACCAGCTGTGCAGCCCTAGAGCATCTAGGCAGCTTAAAGGGTGCAGGCATCCGCAGTTGGACCACATTCGCTTACCGACAGACACCGCGGACTGCGCGGTGTCTACGTTTGTGTCAAAGGTAAACGCGATACGTGGCACACGTGTCGCTGTAGAGCGATCCCTCCAAGCCACACTGCGGCGGTTGACCTACGCTACAGCGTGCCCTGCTTCCACAGCCGCACGATTTCGGCCGGGGCATGTTCTTCGGGGATGCGCAACGGCTCGCTGGCACCGTCCCACACGATGCTGAAATAGCGGCGGTCGCCACCAGCGGCCTGCGGGGTCGGCAGCGCGTGTGCCATGCACTGATCCAGCACACTGCGTAAGTGCAGCCGCTGCGCATCGTCCAGCGCGTCCATCGCCAGCTGGCGCTCGCGGCGCATGGCGGGAAATGCCGCCACGCCGCCTTCGCGTGCCAGGCGCAGGGTCACGCCCGTTTCCACCGGTGGCCGTTGCGGGCTCATGCGAGCACACCCACATCGCGCCAGGCTTGCTGCACGGCTGCGGTTTCGCTGCTGTTGGCGCCGTAGTCGGCGCTGGCCACCTTGACGGTCAGCGCAGCGAACGTAGCGAAGTCCGCGCCGGCGGCCAGTTCGCCGCCTGTGAGCGCGCGATACCAGATGCGCCCGGTTTTCTCCCACGCAGCACCGCCGATCGCGACCGCGGCGCGATAGAACGCGTGGTTGGGAATGCCGGAGTTGTAATGCACGCCGCCATCGTCCTCTTGCGTGTCGACATAGCCGGCCATGGTGGCCGGTTGCGGATCTTTGCCCAGGGCGGGATCATCATACGCGCTGCCAGGTGCCTGCATCGAGCGCAGGCCCACGCCCTTGATGCCAGGCATCAACAAGCCGGCGCCGATGATCCAGTCAGCCTGGTCGGTGCTCTGGTGCAGCGTGTATTGCTTGATCAGTACGCCGAACACGTCCGAAACCGATTCGTTCAATGCACCGGACTGGCCTTGATAGATCAGGTTGGCGGTGCGCTCGGTCACGCCGTGGCTGAGTTCGTGACCGACCACATCGATGGCGATGGTGAAGCGGTTGAACACTTCGCCGTCGCCATCGCCGAACACCATTTGCTCGCTGTTCCAGAAGGCGTTGTCGTAGCCGCGCTCGTAATGCACGGTCCCGATCAACGGCATGCCCTTGGCATCGATCGAATTGCGTCCGTACACGGTCTGGAAGAAGTCGTGGGTGGCGCCCAGGTAGTCGTAGGCTTCAGTCACGGCCACGTCCTGCGTCGCCGCGGCGCCTTCATCGCGCACCAGAGTGCCGGGTAGGGCAGTGCCTTGCTGGGCATCGTAAATGCGTCGCTGCACCGCCTGGGCAGCCTGTTTTGCCTCGGCTTCTGCAGCCGGCGCATCGGCGCGCGCTAGCAGGCCGAGCGCGCGCTGCTGCCGGAGCTGCGCAGTGATTTGCCGCGACAGCGCCGCGCACTGGCGCGCATGCGTGGGCGCCGCCTGCGCCACGTGTTCGAGCAGATACTGCGGCAGAATCCCGGCGCGGCGCGGGTTGGCGAACGCGGACATGAGCGACCTCCACAATGGGCTTCGCCCGCGACTATGCGGGCGCCGACTTTAGGAATTCGTTAGCCGGCGCTGGATACTGCGTGCAGTGGGGATCGCGCGGGGTGCGTTCATTCCAGCTGCGACAGCGCCTGTGGAATTGGCGTTTGGCCGTCTATAAGTCGCATGCGCATGGTCGCTGATGGACCAGATCTGGGACACTGATGCGCCAGAGCCTGCGAGCGTTCCGATGCCGATGTCTTCCGAATTGCGTCCACGTGTTGGCTGTGGCGCCTTCATCCAGCGGGCCGATGGCCACCTGCTGCTGGTGCTGCGCGGGCGTGCGCCCGAGCAAGGCCACTGGGGCCTGCCCGGCGGCAAGGTGGACTGGATGGAAACGGTGGAACATGCGGTAGTGCGCGAAGTGCTGGAAGAAACCGGCCTGCACGTGCAGTTGCGAGGCGTGCTGTGCATCGTCAGCTACTTCGAGCCGGAGCTGACGCCGCAGCAGCATTGGGTCGCGCCGGTGTATGTGGCTGCGATCCAGGGCAGCGAGCATGCCGAGCGGCGCGAGCCGGAAGCGATCGCCGATATCGGTTGGTTCGCGCTGGACGCACTGCCGAAGCCACTGACCACCTCCACGTTGCAGGCCTTGCAGCATCTGCCACCGACTGCGGCCGCCGGCTGAGCGCACGATGCACTTGATGCATGCATCCACCCGTCGGCAGGCGCAGGTCGGTGCCGGTGGTTGCGGAATCTCGATGTCCGCCTAGCGCTGGACGCGCATGCCCGCTGCGATCCCGAACGCTCACGCACGCTTGATGCGATGGTCCGATTGCACGCTGCGGTCTGCGTAGTTGCAGTATTTGCGTTACATCGCGTCGTTACATGCAACGCCGTTGTCTGCACGCGATGCCAGCCGGCCGCTGACGCTATCCTTGGCGGTTCGACTTGCCTGGGAGGGCATTGCATGACACGTCATTGGTTGAACAAAACGCTGGCGCTCACGTTGGCCTGTACCGCGTGCAGCATGCACGCAACCGCCGCCGAACCGGCACCACCGGCCGCTGCATCCGCCCCCGATGGCATCCGGCATGTGCCTGCCTTCGACCTGCCGGTGTCGGAGTATCTGAGCCCGGCTGCGCGTGCGCATGTGGCTGCCGACGTGGCCCGCGTCAATCCGCTGGACAAGGCCGATAACGCCAGCTTGCTCAAGCAATTACCGAGCATCCGCGCCGATACCGAGCGCTGGGCCGAGGGCGTGATTGCGCAGCTGCGCACGCGCTACGCGGTGGAGATCACGCCAGAAACCTGGAACGGTGTGCCGGTGCTGCGGGTGGAGCCGCGCACGCGCACACCCGAGCAGGCCAAGCGCATGTTGATCGAACTGCATGGCGGCAGCTTCGTGATGGGCAGCGCGGCATCGTTCGGATTGATGGAAGCCATTCCGCTGGCGGCGATGACCGGCATGATCGTGGTGGCGGTGGATTACCGGATGGGGCCCGAGCACCATTTCCCGGCCGCCAGCGAGGACGTGGCGGCGGTGTATCGCGCCGCGCTCAAGACCTACGCGCCCGAGCGCATCGGCCTGTTCGGCTGTTCGGCCGGCGGCGTGCTCACCGGCGAATCGCTGGCGTGGTTTGCCAAGGAAACGTTGCCGATGCCAGCGGCGGCCGGGCTGTTCTGCGCCGCAGGCGATGCGCGCTACCGCGGCGATTCGCGCACTGTGGTGGCGGCAGTAAACGATGCCTTGCTGCCGGACAAGGCCGGTGCGTTGCCGATCTGGGAAGACCTGTACTACGGCGACAACGTGGACTTCCACGATCCGCTGGTGTCGCCGGTGTTTTCCGATGCGGTGCTGCAGCAGTTCCCGCCAACGCTATTTCTCACCGCCACGCGTGCGGCCGAGCTGAGCAATGCCGCGTACACGCATGCGCGCCTGGTGGATCTGGGGCGCGAATCGGATCTGCATGTGTGGGATGGACTGGGGCATGCCTTTCACCTCACCAACGCGCTGCCGGAGAGCCAGCAGGCGCTGCGGGTGGCCGCGCGTTTCTTCAGCAAGCACCTGGGTCTGCCGCCGCCGACGTTCGCTGCACCACGCTAACGCCACGCTGACATCGGCTAGGCGCGCTGCTTACATCTTCTCGCCTAGGTTGAGGCCGACTGGCGCTGCAGCTACGGCGCCAACATTGATCAGGAGAAATCGGATGAGTCTGCAAATTCCTCAGGGTGCTTTGGTAGTCGTGGCCGACGGCGGCGAAGCGCGCTGGTTCACCAACACCGGCAACGAATCCAAGGTGGTGCTGCGCCAGCACGCGCGTACCGACGTGCAGAACGTCGACGACGATGGCCCGGCAGGGAAGGCGCCGCAGGATCTCACCGAGGCGGACCGCGACGAAATGACCTTCGCCAAGCAGCTCTCGCACGCCTTGAACGATGGCGCGCTGAAACACGAGTACACGCATCTGGTGCTGGTGGCCGACCCGACCACGCTGGGCCGCGTGCGCCCGCTGCTCCACAAGGAAACCCAGCAGCGTCTGGTGGGTGACCTGGCCAAGGATCTGACCAACCTGCCGCTGGAAGACATCCAGCGCGCCCTGTCGTAATCACGCGGAGTATCGAGACAATGGGGTTCGTTCGCGAGTACGCCATCCAGGCACCGGAACGCAGCGAGGTGGATAGACAGGCCGGGCTGCAAGTACTGGAATTCGGCACCGATTGGTGCGGCCACTGCATTGCCGCGCAACCGCTGTTGCAAAAGCTGTTGGGCGGATACGAGGCGATCGACTACCGCAAGATCGAAGATGGAAAAGGGCGGCCGCTGGGCCGCTCTTTTGGTGTCAAGTTGTGGCCCACGATCATCCTGCTGCGCGATGGCGAAGAACTGGCACGTGCCGTGCGGCCGCAGACGCGTGAGAATCTGCAGGACATGTTGTCGGTGCTGGATGCAGGCTGATTACCTCCTGTATTGCTGAGCTTGGCCTCGCGCTTGGACAGATGCATTGCTTCGTAACCTACGCAGAAGTAAGCGTAGCCAAAGGAGCCTAGTGAGCATTGGTTAAGTGTGTGCGGACGGCGCGGCAGCGGCGGTACGCGAGCAGCGGAGTAGCGTTTCGAGCACTCGCCGCGCTCGACTCACAGCCGGTGCAGCAGTTGCCAGCCTTTCTGAAATAGGTCGACATGCGCGGCGGTATCGCTGATGCACTGACTGCTTCGATGCAGGCCGCATGCATCCATGACGGCACTGCGCACGCACACACAGAGCGGACGCGTCGGTGCACATCGTTTGCCAATGCATACAACGCAGCTGGACATACGGCCTTTTCCGGCACTGCACGCGGTCGCGCCTGCAATGATTTGCGTGCTGTAGTACCATAAGATGCCGATCAAGCCCCTGGGCATTGCCCACCCCTTGGTCGTCTGTCCTGCAGCGTCGCTGAATCCACGCGGCCGTCCGGGAATGCCTCCGGTGTCATCCAGTGCAATGCGCTGCCGTGCTTGCGTGATGTGCCGTGTCCTGTGCGTTGCCAGGGCGAGCGGGCAGCGATGGCCTGCGTCCGACGAGCAATCCGAGGCGCGACTTATGGAGACCACTTATGCACGATGCCCGCGCGATGCGTTCGCACTTTGGCTGGTTCAAACGCCGCCGCCAGCTGCAACTGGATGATGTCACCGTGGTGGACCGCGGCATGCTGCGCAAAGCCGTCGGCGCTGCGGCGCTGGGTAATGCGATGGAGTGGTTCGACTTCGGCGTGTACGGCTATCTGGCGGTGACGCTGGGCCAGGTATTCTTCCCATCCAGCAACCCGACCGCGCAGTTGATCGCCACCTTTGCCACCTTCACCGTGGCCTTTCTGGTGCGGCCGATTGGCGGCATGGTATTCGGCCCGCTCGGCGACCGTTTCGGACGCCAGAAAGTCCTCGCAGCCACGATGATCATGATGGCGCTGGGCACCTTCAGCATCGGCCTGATTCCCGCCTACGAGCGCATTGGCCTGTGGGCGCCTGCATTGCTGTTGCTGGCGCGTTTGCTGCAGGGGTTTTCCACCGGCGGCGAATACGGCGGCGCGGCCACCTTCATTGCCGAATACGCCACCGACCGCAATCGCGGCCTGATGGGCAGCTGGCTGGAATTCGGCACGCTCGGCGGCTATATCGCCGGCGCAGGCACCGTCACCGTGTTGCACATGAGCGTCACCCCGGCGCAGATGCTCGACTGGGGCTGGCGCGTGCCATTTCTGATCGCCGGCCCGCTCGGCCTGCTCGGCCTGTACATGCGCATGAAGCTCGAAGAAACCCCGGCATTTCGCGCCTATACCGAACAATCCGAACAGCGCGAACGCCAGACCGCCGCGCAAGGCCTGATGACGCTGCTGCGCCTGCATTGGCCGCAACTGCTTAAGTGCGTGGGACTGGTGCTGGTGTTCAACGTCACCGACTACATGTTGCTGACCTACATGCCCAGCTATCTCAGCGTCACCGTGGGCTATGCCGAGAGCAAGGGCTTGTTGCTGATCATCCTGGTGATGCTTGTGATGATGCCGCTCAACATCGTCGGCGGTATGTTCAGCGACAAACTGGGCCGGCGGCCGATGATCATCGGCGCCTGCATTGCGCTGTTTGCGCTGGCAATTCCATGCCTGTTGCTGATCGGCAGCGGCAACGATGGGTTGATCTTCGCCGGGTTGATGCTGCTTGGTCTGGCGCTGGTGTGCTTCACCAGTTCGATGCCATCCACCTTGCCGGCGCTGTTCTACACGCCGGTGCGCTACAGCGCGTTGTCGATCGGCTTCAATGTTTCGGTGTCGTTGTTCGGTGGCACCACGCCGTTGGTGACTGCCTGGTTGGTAGAGCGCACCGGCGACCCACTGGTGCCGGCGTACTACCTGATGGGTGCGGCGGCGGTTGGCCTGGTGACCATGTTGTGCGTGCGCGAAACCGCAGGATTGCCGCTACGCGGCTCGCCGCCGGCGGTGGCCAGCGATGCTGAAGCCCGTGCACTGTTGCAGGCCGACAGCCCGGTGACCGTGGATGCGCAGTTGCCGATCAACACAGCATCATCGATGGGCCAACCGCGCACGGCGTGAGCGCTTGGCGTTTTTCGCACGACATGCGTCTGTTGCGACAGGCGCATTGTTGTGCTGTCGCAGTAACGGGCTACGTGGTGCGATACCCGATGCGGGCGATGGCGCTGTGCATCGCTGCCAACCGGAAGGCGGGCCACAGCCGGAATCGTCGAAGATGGCGGCTAAGAGCCAACGAACTGCCGCGAATAGCCGCTTGGCAGTTTACGCAGTAGTAGCCCTGTTGGCTGTTCTTGTTCGTCACACGCGCAATGGCTAGAAAGCTCGCTGTGTTTCAGGTCAACACGCTGTTGCTGTGATCGACGCAGCGCGTCGAGCGATGCTGAAGCTCGCCGCTGCCGCCTTCAGCGCGCGCTGTGCGCATGCTGCTCCAGCAACTCGGGCATGCGTATATCGGCCGACGGCGCACCCTCGCCGGTTTCCACATAGCGTTTGAGGCTGCTGCCCAGAAAGAAGCGCCAACCACGCGCGCAGGCCTCCTTGCACGGCGAATCGCGGTAGCCGGACTGCACGAAATCGATCTGTGTGCCCTGGCTGGTGGGGCGCAGCTCGAAACGCATCACGGTGCCTTTCCAGGCGTCGGTATCGAGCATGTTGGAATCGTGGCAGCGCCAGCACACCAGTTGGTGATCGGCGCCTTCATCGATACTCAGTTCTACCCGCCAGCCTTGCCGGCTCCAATCCAGGCGCACCAGATCGTCGGCCAGGCTTACTTCGCGTGTCCACCAATACGCAAGCCGGCGGGGCTCGGACAATGCGGCAGCCACCACTTCGGGTGCGGCAGCAATGACGATGCTGTGGCGGATCTCGCGATTCATCTGGTGAGCATTCGCTGCCTGGACGCCGATGATCCAGTATTTTAACAGCCAATAGCGCTGCAGGCCCAGCAGTGTTCAGTTCGCTTGTGCGGCGCTCACATCGCGCTGGGTACCATCGCTCAAGTCCCAACCATGATGAGCAGGCATGACAACGCTTCCGATACCGGTGATGGACGCTGCCGCGCAGCGCGATTTGGCAACCGCCCACGCCTTGCTGGAAAACCCCGGCGTTGCGGCGCAATTGGCCAATGCGCTGGGTGCCCCGATCGAGAGTCTGATTACCAAGCGGCTCCCCAAGATGGTGACCCGCAGCATCGATGGCGTGACCCGCCGCGCGCTGCAGGTCGCAATGAAATCGGCGCTACTGAGTCTGCGTGGCAAGACCGATGCGCAGCAGCCTGCATCCACCGCGCGGCACACGCTGGCCGTGGCAGTGGCCGGCGGTGCAGGTGGCTTTTTCGGCCTGCCGGGCTTGATGGTGGAGCTGCCGGTGACCACCACGGTGATGCTGCGCTCCATCGCCGATATCGCCCGTGCAGAAGGCGAATCGCTGCACGAGCCGGAAACCGCGCTGGCCTGCCTGGAAGTGCTGGCACATGGCGGCCGCAGTGCCAGCGACGATGGCGCCGAATCGGGCTATTTCGCAGTCCGTGCGGCGATGGCGCAGCAACTGAGCGCTGCGGCCAGCTATGTGGCCGCGCACGGCTTCGCCAGCAAGGGCGCGCCAGCGCTGGTCTCGCTGGTGTCGCGCGTCGCGGCGAAGTTTTCGGTGAATGTGGGCGAAAAACTGGCCGTGCAGGCAGTGCCGCTGGTCGGCGCGGTCAGTGGCGCCACGCTCAATACCGTGTTCATGCGCCACTTTCAGGCCATGGCGCGCGGGCATTTCATCGTGCGCCGGCTAGAGCGTCGCTTTGGCGAAGATGCGGTACGGCGTGCGTATGAGGCATTGCAGGGGCCGCGTTGAGTGTGCGGCCGTCAGTTGCACTTCAACGCGTGGGTATAACGCGGCGCCATCACCGCTTCAGCTACACGCCCGACGGTGCCGGGCGCCAGCCGATGTTGAAATGTCTGGTGCGCGTCAGGGCGTGTCTCTGCAGGCCCAAAATGCAGTGACATTCTGCCAATTGCCGGTCTGGGATGCCACGGGAGCAACCACGCGGGTGAGCGCCATCGACCTGGTTCCTGGGAAATTGCTGCGGCAAGCGTTCCAGCCCGCCTGCCATAGGTATTTGAAGACGGCCTGGTTGGAGGGCGCGGAGGTGCCGGAGGTTGCTCTATCCTGCACGTTACCGGAAACCTTGACGTTACCGATCACTGCCGCGCTGGCAGGTGAAATCAAGTTGGCCATTGCGGTAGCGGCGAGTGCGCAGAGAACTAGGGTCTTTCGAACGTTACGTCGATTGCTGGTAGACATGGTCAAGTCCATTGCATTGGGTGGAAGGCGTATCGAAGCTAGCGTTATTTCTGCAGCGCGCGCGCTGTGGGCTTCGCAAAGCCGGCGACCGCTGCGTGGGCGGCCGCCGATGCCAGGCGATACCGCACGCCTACAATGGCGGCGCTGTCGCCATGCTATGGCCTTGAAGGCCGCTCGGCGGCAGTGCACACGAATCGCCCACGAGGTCATGCATGTCCAAGCCCTTCTCCCCCGCATCCGCGCGCAACCGCGATCCGATCCTGCACTTGCTGCTCCGCCATTTCGCCGACCGGCAGCACGTGCTGGAAATCGGCGCAGGCACCGGGCAGCATGCAGTGCATTTCGCTGAGGCGATGCCGTGGTTGCAGTGGCAGGCCAGCGACCATCCGCAGCACTTGCCCGGTATACGGACGTGGCTGGACGAGGCGGCGCTTCCGAACACGCCACCGCCTGTTCCATTGCAGGCCGCGTTGACGCCCGCCCCCGGGCTTGCACCACCGCCCAGCTTGCCGGTGCTGCGTAACGGCCAGCGCGGCTTCGATGCGATCTACAGCGCCAATACCTTGCACATCATGGGCTGGCCGCAGGCGCAGGCCTTGTTTGCCGGCTTGCCGGCGATAATGACGGCCGATGCGGTGCTGGCGATCTACGGACCATTCAACCGCAACGGGCAATTCACCAGCGAGAGCAATCGTGACTTCGACGCGATGCTGCGCGAGCGCGACCCCGCATCGGGTATTCGCGATGCCGAAGCAGTGGATGCGTTGGCTGCATCGGTGGGATTGCAGCTGATCGACGACGTGGCATTGCCGGCGAAAAATTATTGCCGGGTGTGGCGGCGTATGACGGCCACGAGTTGAATCACCGGCTTGCCGAGCGCAGCCGATGGAGAAGCAGCTGTCGATCATGCGACGGCATGTAGCGTGTTCCTGCAGATAAACGCAGATTTGTCGGGTCAATGCCGGTGTGCAAAGAGTTGCGAGCGTTGCAGGAACCGGTAACGGCCTTGTGGCCGCGTGTGGTGTCCATGGAATGACAAGCCGACGCGTCTGCTGCAATTTCCAACGCGCGTGTTGAGATGCGATGCGGGAACGACGCCATCGTCAGGAGTGCCTGCTCTGGACCAACCCGCGATGCACATAGCCATGCGTTGCGTTGCCACGGCAGATTATTTCGTCCAGGAAAACGCCATCTGCAACCTTGCCTTGCGGAACTCGTTCACGTTCTTCTTGATCGGCGTCTTCCAGCTGACCTGCCTGGCCGGCGTCACCGGCGCCAATTGCACCGGCGCGCCGTCCAACCGCGCATTTGCTTTGGCAATGGCCACCGCCTGCAGCGTGGCGGTGCCCACGCCATCGCTGGTCAGCGTGTTGGTGGCCGCACAACCCCATGCGCCATCGGCCAGCACACGTACACCCACGCCGCTGGATTCGGCATTGACCACGTTCTCCACCTGCGCCTCGCGCGTGATCACGAACTGACGCTAATAGCGCCCCACCCGCACATTGCAATAGCTGGCAGCTGCGGCCTTGGCGGTGGTGAGCGCGCTATCGGCCAGGCGCCGGTTGCGCGCGGCATCGGCCGGGGTGAGCAATTGGTCGGCTGCGATCAAGCGTGTGTGCGGCAGCAATAAGCCGGCGGCACCGATGCCGGACAAGGTGAGGAAGGTACGACGGTCCACGTGCGGTCTCTCCAATCGATGCGTGCAGCGCGAGAGGCGACGAGCGTTACCGCGCATACCGTGTGGTCAGTGCCGCTCGTTTTGATCCAGAAAATTTCTCGCCCTGCAAACCGTAATTAGGCTTGTAATAAGCGAACGCGAGCACGCGTGACTGGCGCGCATGTTGGTGCCCCGATGTCTACCAAGCTTTGGTCCGGCTGCAGAGACAGTTGCGCTTTAGCAGGGCGTGCGCTCTCTGAAGTGGGCAAGAAAACTCGGATGACACCCACGGATCACTTCGCTGCAAACGTCCGCATGCGCACTACCTGACAGTGTCCGCTTGAATGCTGAAGCCGGCACCTCAGCACAGTCTCAGTGCGTTGCGCTACGCCGGCGCCTCTGATCCAACAAATAGCCGAGTGCGCCGCCCACTGCGGTCGGCAGCAACGCGTATATTGGAATGAAGATCAGCGCCAACGCCGACTGCGCATCGGCGCGCAAATCCAGCGTGGCATGCGCCCAGGCGAGTGCGCCGAAACCGATCAGGCACGGCACCAACAATGCAATCGGCCGCCGGTACAAGAAGCTGATGCCGAGCAGCGCGCCCAAGGCAATCGCGTTGAACCCAACCAACAGCAGCCAACCGCCTGCGCCGGTATCCGTATATTGCTGCAGCCACTCCAGCCCAAATGGCAAGCGTGCTGCATACGGCAACACCACGCCGGTGAGCACGAGCAGAAAGCGAGCACTCGCTAACGTCATACTCAGTTACGCCAATTGTCGGCAAAAAGAAGACGCAGTATCCGATGCAGTGCGACAGCGCTGCCAGTATCGTTGGTCAAGTTGAGCTGTTAGCGATGAAAGTCGTTTGCAGCAACGATTGCAGTGGCCAGCGTGCAGGCCTGCCCGCACGGAGGTAGTCACTATATTCGGACGCTGCATTTCCAAGGCTGGTCCAGCGATGGAGTTGTCAGCCCCCGCCGCTTAATCGGCAACGCAGTCAGCCGGTGCCATAAACCAAGACACCCGCACTAGGCGGGTGTCTTGGTGGAATCGAGCTTGCGTACTGCTAGAGCTGCAACTGCTGTTACGCCTTATCCGCATCCAAGTGATACCGCGTTGCTTCGGCCACTTCGTTCATCGAACCCAGGAACACTGGCACGCGCTGGTGCAGCTGTGTCGGTTGGATGTCGAGAATGCGTTCGCGTCCGGTGGTGGCGGCGCCGCCGGCTTGTTCCACCAGCATGCTCATCGGGTTGGCTTCGTACATCAGGCGCAGCTTGCCGGGCTTGGATGCGTCCCTCTTGTCCCAAGGGTAGATGAAGATGCCGCCGCGGGTGAGGATGCGGTGCACGTCGGCCACCATGCTTGCGATCCAGCGCATGTTGAACTCCTTGCCGCGCGTGCCGTCCTTGCCGGCCAGCAGGTCGCCGACATACGCCTGCATCGCAGGTTCCCAGTGGCGCTGGTTGGACATGTTGATGGCGTATTCGGCAGTGTCTTCGGGCACGCGCATGTTGGCCTGAGTCAGCAGGAAGCTGCCTTCTTCGCGCTCCAGCGTGAAGGCGTGGGTGCCGTGGCCCAGCGTGAGCACCAGCATGGTGCTGGGGCCGTAGATGCAGTAGCCGGCGGCCACCTGTTGGGTGCCCGGCTGCAGGAAGTGCTCGTCGCCCGGCTTTTCGGTGCCCTTGGGCGCGCGCAAGACCGAGAAAATCGTGCCCACCGACACGTTGACGTCGATGTTGGAACTGCCGTCCAAGGGATCGAACAACAACAGGAAATCGCCGCTGGGATATTGGTCGGGCACCGGTTGGCTGTGGTCCATTTCTTCGGACGCGCACGCGGCCAGATGGCCGCCCCAGGCATTGGCTTCGAGCAGGATGTCGTTGCTGAGCACATCGAGCTTTTTCTGCGCCTCGCCCTGCACGTTGCCGGTGCCGGCATCGCCGAGCACACCGCCCAGGGCGCCCTTGCTCACGGCGATGGAGATGCGCTTGCAGGCGCGCGAGACGATGGTGATCAGCTGGCGCAATTCCGCATCGATACGGCCGGCGTGTTGCTCTTCGATCAGGAAGCGGGTCAGCGAGGGGCGAGTCATGAAAGATGTCTGTCTTTGAGTCTGTGGCTTTGAGTATAGCGAACCGGAAATAGAGCGTTATGAGGACGACAATCCATGACGTAGCATAGGCGATGTAGGCTAAAAAAATGAGGCACGTTGACCGTCACTCCGACACTGAAAAACTTGGATCATTAATACGGAAATTTCGCGTAAGAAATACTTGCATTAAAAAATAGTTTTGTTTGCCGACAAAAATGGCAATTACTAAAATCGTAACGGCCGAGATCATTTCAAAGTGCCGTAGCCTACCTTTCTCTTGAAGGCTTATCAATGCGATGGAAAAAATTGAGAAGAAAATAGGTAAAAAATAATAGCTATTAAGTTGTTTGAACTGCGTGGCCCACAGTGAGGCAAGAGAAAGTAGCACTGCTATGATGCAGAGACTATGATTATTCCTCAATGTCGGTTCTCCTGATCGTCGCAGTCCTCGGCCTGGGCAGAACTCAGCGTACCATCCTCGAGCGTGGACATAAAAAGTTTTTCATAATTCAATGGTTTGGTCCAGCGGCGCTGCAGATCACTTGCCATGATTGCGGAGGAGCGGATCGACGCTGCACTCAAACTGGATTCCATCGCTTTGATGGATGTCAATGCAAGGCCCCTGACGCGTTCCTCCGCTATAGAATGGATTGGTGTCCGGGACGGAGCATCTTCAAGATAGTAGAAGATTGCCAGGGACTTGGTAGGGTCCTTCTTGACGACTTGAGATAGCTTTGGCCCAGCCGGCGTGGGGCCACTTTCATAAGCATGGGCCAAGGCAAGCACTGCATTGACATCACCTTGGTCTGCTAGCTTCCATGCAAAACCTTCTGCTGATTGAGAATATGCCTGAAAGGCTGTTCGGTATTCTGCGGCATCCGAAATACCCAAAAAAGCAGATCCACTGATGTAGCCCCTAATTGCATTGAGGTTGCCTTTCTGTGCGGCGTCCTTCCATTTATCGATGGCGTCGTTGGAATTTATCGATATGCCAGCGCAGTAATCGGATCGCGAGCGAAGTGCTTCAAAGTAGCCGGCCGCACCCTGATTTTTCGACTCAATCATTGCTACTACGTCGTCATATTGACGCAGCAGCAGCAGACACTTCTCATAAATGACTGCCACATGGCATGCTGCCGTAGCATCACCCCGTTTGGAGCGCATCTCCATATCGCTCAGATACATCCTGGCGGGAACACCGCTAACGGGAGCATTGCCGTCATATGCGCTTGGTAACTTCAGCTCTGATCGTACGTCAAGAATTTGATGAGGGTGCTCTATCGATTTTTGTTCAGGAGGTTTTTTTTTTGAGTCGCAGAACAGAAAAAAAAGAAAGACAGCAGTAGTGCCCGATAAAAAAAGCAGAGGCCTCCAAGACCCTGCTGAGTTCTTCGAAAATCTCATGAAATTAATAAGCAACTATATGGCAGATGACGCCGTCCTTTGTGCTTGTGCAGATTATGCCAGTTCTCGTTCCCGATCCCGTAGGTTGCGAGAAGCTGATGCCATTTCGAATTGCCCAGTTGTAGAACTTATCCATATTTTCTTGACTGTTAGTGAAATCATAAGTGCGTATGCTACCCTCGCCGCCTGAAAATTCAGATTTCTTTGTCGGCACTATGTTGCCGCTAGAGTCGCGCTGGCTGTCCTTCGCGCGGTTCCACGACTTTGTCTGACTATCAAATGTATACGTTGCAGTGCTCTTATCGTCAAAAACAAACTTAACGGTCAAATTGACCCCGCCTGGATTGAAGCCAGGAAGGAGGGAAAGGGGGTTTAAAACTTTCGCAGCGTCCCCTGCCCTTTGAAAAAAGTCAGCCTTGGAATTCTCGATTGCGCTCACTACCTGCTGTTCGCGCGACGGGTTGTCTATGACATCGTAGATAGAAGTTGGGCGATTTGAATCAGCCAGACCTACAGAACTACTAGTTAGCATTCTTTCGCCATATGCATCAGATAGAGTACTAACAAATCCAAAAATCTGCGGCTCTACAGCGCCTGCGCTGACGTTCTGAACAATAGTTTCACCGTCTGCTTCATAATTCCAACTATAAATTCCCTTTAGAACAGACTTGGATTGAGGGTTTGCAACATAAGCGGGTTGGCGGGCATTTCTATAGTTCCCACTTTCGAAAATCAGTATGTTCCATATCATGGATCTCATTTCTGCTTCCGTACAACCATCGCAGGTCTTAGTCATTGCCATCGCAGGGGATGCGATGAAAAGAACAGATAGAAATAATGATGTTCTGAATCGCATTTTCGTTTCCTTACGCTAGTTTTTTGATACTTAATGAGTACTGTGCTGAGGTCAAGTCAGATTTTGGTGAAAATCTGGGGAAGAAAACTGCATCAAAACGTGTCAGGAAAGTCTGGCACTCACACCCGGCTGACAGTCGCCACAGCCTGGGCCACGTAGTCCAGGTTGCGCTGGCTCAGTGCAGCCACGCAGATGCGCCCCGTACCGACGGCGTAGATCGCGAACTCGTCGCGCAGGCGGTCTACCTGGGTCTTGGTCAGGCCCGAGTAAGAGAACATGCCGGCCTGGCGTTGGATGAAGTCGAACTCCGGGGCGCCCAGCGTGGCGAGTTTTTCCACCAGCCCTGCGCGTAAGGAATGGATGCGCTCGCGCATTTCGGTCAGTTCCTGCTCCCACAGATCGCGCAGCTCCGGGCTGGTCAGCACGCCGGCCACCAAGGCGGCGCCGTGCGTGGACGGGCTGGAGTAGATGGTGCGGATGATGCGCTTGACCTGCGACTGCACCGCCTTGGCTTCGGCGGCGGTGGCCGAGACCACCGACAGCGCGCCCACGCGCTCGCCGTACAGCGAGAACGACTTGGAGTAGGAGCTGGCGACCACGTAGCTGTCGATGCCTTCGGCAGCCAGCAGACGCACCGCATACGCGTCGGCTTCGATGCCCTTGTCGAAGCCCTGGTAGGCGATGTCGACGAACGGGAACAGGTTGCGTTCCTTCAACAGGCCGGCCACCTGCTTCCACTGCTCTTTGCTCAGGTCGGCGCCGGTCGGGTTGTGGCAGCAGGCGTGCAGCAGCACCACGGTGCCCGGTTCGAGCTTGGCCAGATCGGCGAGCATGCCGTCGAAGTTCAGGCCATGGCTGGCGGCATCGAAATAGGTGTAATCCACAACCTCGAAGCCGGCCGCGCCGAACACCGCGCGATGGTTTTCCCAGCTGGGGTTGCTGATGGCGATGGTGGAGGTAGGCAGCAGCTTCTTGAGCAGGTCCGCACCGACGCGCAACGCGCCGCTGCCGCCGACGGTCTGCGAGGTCGCCACGCGGCCGGAGGTCACCAGCGCAGAGTCGGCGCCAAACAGCAGCTCCTGGGTGGCCTTGTCGTACGCGGCCAGGCCGTCGATGGGCAGGTAACCGCGCGGTTTGGCGTCCTGCGCGAGCTGCTGCTCGATCTTGTGCACGGCGCGCAACAGCGGGATGCGCCCGTTTTCGTCGTAATAAATGCCCACGCCCAGGTTGACCTTGTTGGGGCGGCTGTCGGCGTTGTAGGCCTCGGTCAGGCCCAGGATGGGGTCGCCTGGAACCTGTTCCACGTTTGCAAAGAAGGACACGGCATGACTCGCTGAAGGACGAAAGAGTGAGGGACTTCCGGGGAATGGCCGCTGCTGGGCCAAACCACTTCATCGTAGCAGCCCATGGCCGGCGTAGCATGCTTCGTTCCGTACGCAACAATGCGCGCGCAGTACGGATGAGGGACACTACGCCCATGCCCAGACTCACCTTGTTGGCCGCCGCCTGCGGCCTGTTCGCTATGAGCGCCACGCCGCTCGTCCTGGCCGCCGATCCGGCGCCGCCCGCCTCCACACCGATCCAGCGCTTGCCTGCCGTGCAGGTGGACGCTGCGCGCGTGCGCGGGGTGGAGGATTTCGATCTGCCGGCCTCGTTCACCGCGGTGTCTGCCGACGACGACAACCGCCGCGGCGCGCAGGTCTCCGAGTTGCTGGACGGCATCCCCGGCTTGGTGGCGCGCGACCGCCAGAACTACGCGCAGGACACCCAGCTGTCGATTCGCGGCTTCGGCGCGCGCTCCACCTTCGGCGTGCGCGGCGTGCGGCTGCTGGTCGATGGCATTCCGGCCAGCATGCCCGACGGCCAGGGCCAGCTGTCGCACTTCAACGTGCTGGGCGCCGAGCGGGTGGAGGTGCTGCGCGGGCCGTTTTCGGCGTTGTACGGCAATTCCTCCGGCGGCGTGCTGCAGTTGTGGAGCGCCGACGGCGCCCCAAACGACCCGTGGCGGCTGCGCGCTACCTATGGCAGCAACGCGACCGTCAACGTCGGCGCGCAATTGCTCGGCCAGCAGGGCGCGGTGCATTACAACCTGGCCGCCAATCATTTCGAAACCGACGGCTTCCGCGACCATAGCCGCGCCAAGCGCGACTCGGTCAATGCCAAGCTCGGTTTCGATCTGGCTGAGGGCCGCCGGCTGGACCTGGTGCTCAATTATCTGGATGCACCCGATGCACAAGATCCGCTCGGCCTGACCCGCGCGCAGTTCAATGCCAACCCGGCGCAGGCCACATCGGTGGCCACCCAGTTCAATACCCGCAAGTCGGTGCGCCAATCGCAGGCCGGCGCCATCTTCACCCAGCAATTCGACAACCAGACGTTGCGCTTGATGGCCTATGGCGGCCAGCGCAGCGTGGAGCAGTTCCTGGCGATTCCGGTCGCGGTGCAGCGCAACCCGCTGCATTCGGGCGGGGTGATCGATCTGGACAGCAATTACGAAGGCGCCGACGCGCGCTGGGCTTGGCAGGGCGAGGCGCTGGGCCGGCCCTTGCAGCTCACCGTCGGCACCAATGTCGACCGCCAGCGCCAGCACCGCACCGGTTACGAAAACTTTGTCGGCGACACACTCGGCGTCAAGGGCGCATTGCGCCGCAACCAGCGCGACCAGGTCGAGAACGTGGACCAGTTCGCGCAGCTGTGGTGGCAGTGGAGCGAGCCCTGGTCGGCGCTGCTGGGCGTGCGCCATAGTGAAGTGCGTTTCGAGTCGGACGACCACTACATTGTGGGCCGCAATCCCGACGACAGCGGCCAGCGCGATTATTCGGCGACCACGCCGGTGGTCGGCATCGTGTTCCGCGCCGACGAGGATCTACGCTTTTACGCCTCGGTTGGACGCGGTTTCGAAACGCCCACCTTCAACGAACTCGGTTACCGCAGCGATGGCGGCGCCGGCCTGGCGCTGGACCTGGGCGCGGCGACGAGCCGCAACTATGAAGTCGGCAGCAAGTGGCGTGCACAAAGCGGCGCGGCGATGGAATTTGCGTTGTTCCGCGCTGACACCGACGACGAACTGGCAGTGGCCAGCAACACCAATGGGCGCAGCACGTATCGCAATATCGGCGCGACGCGGCGCCAGGGCGCAGAGCTCAGCTGGCAGCAACCGATCGGCGCCACGCAGCAGCTGCAGCTGGCCTATACCTTCGTCGACGCCACCGTACGCGATGGCTACCTCACCTGTGCCAGCAGCGGCTGCGCCACGCCCACCGCAGTGGTGGCCAGCGGATCGCGCCTGCCCGGCGTGCCGCGTCAGCAGCTGTTTGCGCGTTGGCTATGGCAGCCGGGGCAGTGGCAATTCGCCGCCGAATCGGTGGCCTCCGGCGCCACCGTGGTCAACGACCTGGCCACGGAGCGTGCACCCGGCTACGCGCTGGTCAATCTGGAAGCCTCGCGGCGCTGGACCACCACGCTCGGTGCATTGCGCACCTTCGCACGCATCGACAATGTGCTGGACCGGCAGTACGTGGGCTCGGTCATCGTCAACGACGGCAACGTCCGCTATGACGAACCCGGCCCGGACCGCACCTATACCGTGGGGCTGCAGTGGGATTTTGGCGGGTGAGCGTGTGGCGGCTGGGCGTTTGCAAAACGCGCATGTCGCTTGGTGAAAATTGTCTCGCAACTCATCAGGCAAGCGTTTTTTGCGATTCAAACGACGAGCGCGATTTGCTTACATTATTGATGCGCCCTCGGGCGCTATAAAGTGCCGTGGATAACGCGCATGTCTTCATCCGGCGGCGATAAGCGGCATGTAGTGTCTCTCCATCCACACGCCAGGCCACACCCATGGTCGTTGTCGATGACGCCCCAGCAGATTGGTTTCTCTTGCGCGATGACGATCGCGATTGGCTGGATATCAACTGCTCGATCTCAGCCGCCGGCTTCTCGATTCTGCTGGTATTGAACACAACCGAGCGTGCCGCCGTGCTGGCAGACCCACATGCTGCGTGCGCAACGTTAGCGGCCCAAGTTCAAGCCCGGCCACACGATTACGCCGCACGCGATAGCAGCGCGGCAGACGGCACCCGTGTGCTTGCGGCGGTACGCCAATGGCGTGCGGCAGGAAGTACGGCGGCCGGAACGACGGCAACGTCCGCTATGACGAACCCGGCCCGGACCGCACCTATACCGTGGGGCTGCAGTGGGATTTTGGCGGGTGAGCGTGTGGCGGCTGGGCGTTTGCAAAACGCGCATGTCGCTTGGTGAAAATTGTCTCGCAACTCATCAGGCAAGCGTTTTTTGCGATTCAAACGACGAGCGCGATTTGCTTACATTATTGATGCGCCCTCGGGCGCTATAAAGTGCCGTGGATAACGCGCATGTCTTCATCCGGCGGCGATAAGCGGCATGTAGTGTCTCTCCATCCACACGCCAGGCCACACCCATGGTCGTTGTCGATGACGCCCCAGCAGATTGGTTTCTCTTGCGCGATGACGATCGCGATTGGCTGGATATCAACTGCTCGATCTCAGCCGCCGGCTTCTCGATTCTGCTGGTATTGAACACAACCGAGCGTGCCGCCGTGCTGGCAGACCCACATGCTGCGTGCGCAACGTTAGCGGCCCAAGTTCAAGCCCGGCCACACGATTACGCCGCACGCGATAGCAGCGCGGCAGACGGCACCCGTGTGCTTGCGGCGGTACGCCAATGGCGTGCGGCAGGAAGTACGGCGGCCGGCTAGTGCGCTATTGCGCGAGGCAAACGGTGATCGGCTGTGGAGCTAATCGCTGGATTGCCGCCGAGCGCTCCGACGTCGCTCTGCACTTGCCGGACGTCATGCTGATCGCGTCTAAGCAAATCAGCAGTGCGGCCAGATGTTGTCGAAGCGGAATGCTAGCCTCTGACACTCAGTCAAGGCATGGAGCGCGGTGATGATGGCTTGGAAACGAACGGTCGTTGTGGTGGCGATGGCAGCCAGTCTGCTGGTGTGCCACGCAGCCTGGGCAGACCACGTGGACATGCGCATCGTGCGCGATTATCTGGCCGGGCGTGAGCAAAGCGCACTTAGATCAGCAGCACCTGCTACGCAGCGACCTGACACCAGCCGGTTCGTCCTTCAACAACACGCTCCCAACAAGATACTTGCCAACCACATGCATTCAGTCGTCTGTCGCCGTTGACGGCGCGGTGCCTGGCTTCTTTGCCGGCGTCTGGCCATCGGCAGGAATCAGGCGCCCCGGTGCATCGCCGGCACCACGATCTTCATAGTGTTCGGCGTCGCGCTTGCCGTGCTGCTCGCCTGGTTGGGTGGGCTGGTCGCGTAAGGGGTCGCGGGACATGGCGTACTCCTGAAACAAGATGGAGTGGCAGTTCACCGCGCCTGCGGTGAAGAGCATGCAAATCGCAGAATGTGTGCGAATTTCTCACGCATGGCTCACGGCAGCGGCGTTACTGATGTCAGCCCCCCATGCCGCACCGTGGAGCCGCTCCATGCGCCCCGAGGATCGTCGTCCCGACCGTCGTCTGCTCAGCGCCCTTGTCGAGCCCGCTCCGCCCACACGCGCGCATCGCAAATCGCGCGTGCCGGATACCGCTGGCGTGCCGCAGGATTTCCACTGCTACAGCCTGGCCGACTACCAGCGCCGCCGTCGGCGGGGTGGGCCAACCTGGCGCGATTTATCGCCGGCCTATGCATTCGCACGTATCACTCACGCCGCCGATTGGCCGCGCGGCGCCGATGCCAATTGCGAGCAGGCCCTGGCCGCGCAGTGGGACAGCATGCGTGGCGCATCGCGACTGGACTGGCCGCAGGTGCGCGACATTGTCGAGGACGCCTGGCTGGCGTTGGACCACATTCCCGAAGCAGCGATCCATGGAGCAGCGCACTGATGGCACGACCGATCTGGACCGGAACCCTTTCCTTCGGTTTGCTTAATGTGCCGGTAGCGTTGATGTCGGGCGAGCGCAAGGTGGATCTGCATTTCCGCATGCTCGATTCACGTGACAAAAAGCCGATCCGCTTCGAGCGCGTCAATGCCGACACCGGCGACGAGGTGCCGTGGAAGGAGATCGTTAAGGCATTCGAATACGACAAGGGCAGCTACGTCATTGTCGAAGAGCAGGACATCCGCTCGGCCTCGCCGGAAAGCCATGAAACGGTGGAGGTGGAAACCTTTGTCGATGCGGCCGATATCGACCCGCGTTATTTCGAAAAGCCCTACATTCTGGTGCCTGGGAAAAAAGCCGAGAAAGGCTACGTGCTGCTGCGCGAAACCTTGCGCGATACCGGCAAGGTGGGGATCGCCAAAGTGGTCATCCGCACCCGCGAATATCTGGCGGCGGTGATGCCGCAGGGCGATGCCTTGATCCTGCTACTGCTGCGTTACCAACAGGAGGTGGTGGACCCGCAGGACTACAAGCTGCCGGCCGGCGCGGTGGGTGAGTACCGCATCACGCCCAAGGAACAGGAGATGGCCAAGCAGCTGATCGAGTCGATGTCTGGCACGTGGCAGCCGGAGGATTACCACGACGAATTCCGCGGCAAGCTGGAAAAGATTTTACGCAAGCGTATTCAGGATAAGGGTGGCACGACCACGGCGGATGTGGAGCCGCCTCAGCACGAAGATGCCACCACCAATGTGGTGGATTTCATGTCGTTGCTGCAGAAGAGCCTGCAAGCGAATACGCGCACACCGGCCAAGAAGAACAGCGCCGACACGGCAGGCGCACCTGCAAAAAAGACCGCGGCCAAGAAGGCGGCAAAAAAAGCTGTCAAGAAGACCGCGAGCAAGGCGACCAAGAAGACCGCCACCAAGACGGCGGCGCCAAGGCGCAAGGCAGGGTAGGCAGGCTCGCAGAACGGACTGCATGCGTGGCATGCCCGCATATCGGCGCGCGCTTCACCGCCACTCACAGCAGTCGATTGCGCGCTACGTTTTAGCGGCCTTAAGGCGAGATCGCATCGGCCCGCTCGCGCGTCACCCGGCTCAATGCGTCGGCACTGATCTCAGCGATGGAATGCGTCCCGGTCAGCGTCATCGCCACGCGCATTTCCTTTTCGATCAGGGTCAGCAGGTTTTCCACGCCGGCCTGCCCGGCGGCCGCCAACGCGTAGACGAACGCGCGGCCCAGCAGCACCGCATCGGCACCCAGTGCGAGCATGCGCACCACATCCAGCCCGCTGCGGATGCCCGAATCGGCCAGAATCTTCAGCTCGCCCTTCACTGCATCGGCAATCGCCGGCAAGGCGCGCGCGCTGGACAGCACGCCGTCGAGCTGACGGCCGCCGTGGTTGGAGACCACGATGCCGTCGGCGCCGAAACGCACCGCATCGCGCGCGTCCTCTGGGTCCAGGATGCCCTTGATTACCATCGGCCCGGTCCAGAACTCGCGGATCCATTCCAGATCTTTCCAGGCAATGGACGGGTCAAAGTTGGCGCCCAGCCAGCCGATGTAATCCTGCAGGCCGGTGGGGCTGCCCCGATAGGCAGAAATATTGCCTAAATCATGCGGTTTGCCGAGCAGGCCCACATCCCACGCCCAGCGCGGATGCGTCACCGCCTGCAGCATGCGCCGCAGCGAGGCATTGGGCCCGCTCATGCCCGAATGCGCATCGCGGTAACGCGCGCCCGGTGTGGGCATGTCCACGGTGAACACCAGCGTGGTCACGCCCGCCGCCCTGGCGCGCTCCAGCGCATTGCGCATGAAGCCGCGGTCCTTGAGCACATACAGTTGGAACCACATCGGCCGCTCGATCGCCGGCGCCACTTCTTCGATCGGGCACACCGACACCGTGGACAGGGTGAACGGAATGCCGCGCGCGGCCGCCGCACGCGCGGCCTGCACTTCGCCGCGGCGTGCATACATGCCGGTGAGGCCGACCGGCGCCAATGCCACCGGCATCGCCAAGGTTTCGCCGAACAGCTCGGTGCTCAGGCGCAGATCCGACATATTGCGCAGCACCCGCTGGCGCAGCGCGATATCGGCCAGATCCGAGACATTGCGCCGCAAGGTGTGCTCGGCATACGCGCCGCCATCGATGTAATGGAACAGGAAGGGCGGCAAGCGTGCTTCGGCGGCGGCGCGGTAGTCGGAAGCGGCGGAAATGATCATCGAAGACGGGACGGCAGCGGCGGGGAGCGGCCGAGTGTAAGACGATCCATACAAGACAGCACGGCACCGGGACAGCCAGTCAGCACTCTAGGTCCGGATTGGCTCGACGCAGTGCCATGCCCGTCGCTGTGCGCCCGCCTAGGCCGGCGCAAAATGCCCGTGAAACCCTAGCGGTAGCGCGTACGGGAGCCATGCCTGGGCCACCGGCCCGGCATCGATATGTTGTGCGTCCAGCACCATCAGCCCGGTGCGGGCGCGGCGGGTGTCCAGCACGGTGCCGACCAACCAGCCATCGTCTGGGCGGTCGCTGCCGGGCCTGGGGACGAACACATGTTCCTCAGCCAGCACGTCCGGCCCGTAGCGATGCACCTGGCGGCGGTCGCGTTCCAGGTCATAGCCGGCCACGGCATTGAGAAACGGCGAGTTGTTGGGCCCATCGATGCATGGGGCATACAGGCGTGCGCCGGTGGTGGTCGGGGTGCGGCGGTCGTACAACGGCAATTCCAGGTTATCCACCGGATGCGGCTGCCAGTGCGCGCGGCCGTTGCTCAGGTCCAGATGCAGGCTGCGCAGTTGCACCTGTGATGGTGCGGCCGCCGGGTCGCCGTGCACGGCCGCACGCATTGGCGAGCGCGCCTGCTCCGGATCGTCGTACACGATGGCGCGCACCACGATGCGGTCGCGATGCGCATAGGCGTCGGCAAAGTGATATGCCACCGCAAAGTCGGCTTCAAACCAGCGTGGTTGGTCCAACGCATCCTTGGGCACCACCGCAATCCGCGATGGCGCTTCGGGCGTAAAGCGCATTTTTTCGAAGAACGCGCCCTCGCCGTCCAGCCTGCGGTACGGCGCCATGACCAAAATCAAATGCCGATCTGTCATGGCAAAGCTGTGCATATAGCCGGGGGCGTCGGTGTGCAGCAACTGCACGTGACGCAACGTGGCATCTGCGCCCAGGTGCCAGAGCACCACGCCGCTGGCGCCTGCCGCATTGATTGAGCCGAAGTTCCATGCGCTGCCGTCGCGGTCGATCAATGGGTGTGCGGAAAACGGCATCGCAGCCAGATCGTCGCGCCAGGTCACCGGGCCGAGCGTGCGCAACGCATCCGGATCCAGCTCAATCGCCGATCCCGCTTCCCATAATGCGAACAACCGGCCATTGAGCATCGCCACCGAGGTATTGGCGGTATTGACGTCGTCGTTATTGCGGGCCGGCTGCATGTCGGGCACGGAGGTGCCAGCGGCGCGATACAGAAAACGCCCGGCCTGCTGTTCCTGGGTGAATTTATGCGTAGTCACCATGCGTCCGAAGTGCTGCACCTGGGTGCCGCCCAGCTGCCAGCGATGCACCATGCCATCGCCATCGAACCAGTGTTCGTAGCGGAACCCGGCGCGCTCAGTCCAGGCCGGGCCATTGCGATACAGGCTGCCTGCCAGTCCTTCGGGAAGTTTGCCCTGCAGTGCTGTGGTGGTCGGCCCGAAGGTGGGGCTGGTCACGCTGCGCCAGCCCAGCAACCACGGCGTGCGTTGCAATTGAGTATGAAACGCCGCCGCTTCTGCGGCGTGTGCAGGCAGGCTGCGTAACAACGCCCAGCTGCCGAGCGCGGCGCTGCCGCTGGCGGCCAACAGGGATTGCAGAAAGCGACGACGGTGCATGGCAGTGCTCCTTTCGCGTGCCGGCGTCAGCGCATCTGCACGCTGATGCGCTTCCCGCTGGCCGGCAGGTCAAAGACGATCTCGTCGAAGCCAGGCTTGCGCATGCCGGTGGGGTTGTTGCTGAAGCCATACCCTTCCACCGGCATGCCGATCAGGTTGGTGTCCAGCTTGCCGTTGGCGTTTTCGTCGTGATTGATCATCACGGCGTAACGGCCGGGCGGAAGATTCTTGAACTGGATGTGCGGTGTGCTGCTGGTGATCGGCAGCGTCTGCGCCTGCACCGGCGGCTGTGCACTGTCCAGTTGTGCGGCCGAGGCGATCACCGCGATGCGCAGCTTGCCTTGTTGCGAACGCAAACCGCTGACGTCCACGTTCAGGTCGGCGGCGTGCACGTCGGCGCTGCCGAGCAGCCATGAGAATGCAGCAACGATATAGATACGGGCAAGCATGCAACTCTCCTGGCAGCGATAGGGATGCGACGCGGTGGGACCGATCGTACTCAACGTATCCACCTAGCTGCGCTGGCGGCCGTCGCAGATCGGACCGTGCGTGGCCGCCCACACCGTGCAGCAGCACGCCAGGTTGCATGCCGTGTGGGCCGAACCTGTGTGCAAGCAGACGAAGCACTCCCCTGGCATCCATGCGCGACGCCGCTGCCGTCTGCGCCGTCACCACACCAGCGGCAGCAGGCGCCGGCTCTGCGCCGCATACGCCGGGTAAGCCACCGGGAACGCGCGCTGCAACGCGGCCTCTTCGATGCGGATGCGGTGCAGGAACACCAAGGTCACCGGCACCACGATCGCCATCACCGACAACCCATTGCCCATACCCAGCGCCAGCCCATAAAACGCCAGCAGCGCGCCGGTGTACGAAGGGTGCCGCAGCCAGCGATACGGGCCACTGCGCACCAGCTGATGATCGGGCTGGATGGTCACATCCACCGTGAACCAGCGCGCCAGCACCTGGATGGCCCACACGCGCAGCGCCAGCCCACTGCCGATCAAGGCGCAGGCGGCCCATTGCAGCGGCGTATCCCAGCCCTGCGGCCAATGCGCCAGGCCGCTATACGCCAGCACCACCGCAACAGCGACTGCCGCAGACAGCACCCGCCAAAGGTGCTTCAAGGTGCCTTGATCGTGTGCGCCACCATCGCTGGCGCGGTGGCGACGGCTGAGCAGCAGCTCATAGCCACCCCAGACCAGATTGAGCGCAACAAACAGGCTGGAAGCAGACATGGCGTCACTCCGTGGCGATGGGGTGGGCTGGTGATGCCAGTGTGCGCACGTGCCGCATCCTGGGCAGGAGCCGCAGGTCATCGATCCCACCTGCCAGAAGTCACCTTCTGCGTGTGCACCATTGCCGAGCGCCTGCATGGCGGTCAGCATCGCCGCATGAACTCTTCCTTCTGCCATCTGTTGCACCCCCTGCGTTTGGCCGCCGCGTTCACCATTGCCGCGGTCGCGCTGTCGTTCATGCCCGATGCGTCGGCCCACGGTGCCTGGCGCTGGGGCGCGCTGGCCGGCTTTACCGCATTGTTCGTGTTGCACACCGTATTGCCGCAAACGCATGCATTGCGCACGGTGGCCACCCTGCTGCAGGCGGCGTTGGCATTGCTGCTGGTCTGGATAGAGCCGCGTGCCGGCACCGCGCCGGTCCTGCTGGTGATGCTGGTGGCGCAGGCGGGGATGACCTGGCCGCCGTTGCGCGTGCTGCTGCTGGCACTGGTATTGAACGCGGGCATGTACGCGGTCTTGGTGCACGCCGGGTTCGACCGGGCCTTGTTGATCGTCAGCATCTACGCCGGCTTTCAGGCCTTTGCCGCCCTTACCGCGCATTACGCGCGCAGTGCCGAGCATGCGCGCGACACCTTGGCGTATGTCAACGCCGACCTACTGGCCACCCGCGCGCTGCTGGCCGACAGTGCGCGCGATGCCGAGCGCCTGCGGCTGGCGCGCGAGTTGCACGATGTGGCCGGGCACAAGCTCACCGCCATGCGCATCAACCTGCGCCTGCTCAGTGCCGACCCGGCCCTGGCACGGCGCGACGAGGTGGCGGTGGTGGAGCAACTCTCGGCCGAACTGCTGTCGGACATCCGCAATGTGGTGCAGTCGCTGCGCGACGATCAGGGGCTGGATCTGCAGACCGCCTTGCGCGCGCTGGCTGCCCCGTTCCCGCGCCCGACGCTGCGCCTGCAGATCGATGCCGACGTGCGTGTCACCGACGCGCGCGTGGCCGAGCTGCTGCTGCGGCTGGTGCAGGAGGCGCTGACCAACGCCGTGCGGCATGCCGATGCCGATGAAGTGGCCGTGCACCTGCATTGCGAAGGCGCGCAGTTGCACGTGGACATCTGCGACGATGGCCGCCGCGCTGAGCGCATCCGCGAAGGCAACGGCATCACCGGCATGCGCGAACGCCTGGCCGCATTACATGGTCAGCTGGACCTCGGCCGCACACCCACGGGCGGCATGCACCTGATGGCGAGACTCCCGGTATGAATTCACGTCGTATTGCCCTGGCTGACGACCAGATCCTGGTGCGCGCCGGTTTGCGCGCGTTGTTGCAGCAACAGGGTGTGGCGGTGGTCTGCGAAGCCGACGACGGCCAGGGCCTGCTGGATGCGCTCGCCATCCATACGGTGGACGTGGTGCTCAGCGACATCCGCATGCCCGGCCTGGACGGTATCCAGGCGCTGGAGCAGCTGCGCGCCCGCGGCGACCGCACCCCCGTGCTGCTGCTCACTACTTTCGACGACAGCGACCTGCTGCTGCGTGCCACCGAGGCTGGCGCGCAAGGCTTCCTGCTCAAGGACGCCGCCCCGGAAGACCTGCGCGAAGCGATCGAGCGGGTGGCCGCAGGCGACACCCTGCTGCAGCCGGTCAGCACCGACCCGGTGCGCGCCCGCTACCAGTTCCGCGACCAGCAGGCCCCACGCGAGACCTTCAGCGAACGCGAGGTGGCGATCCTGCGCCTGCTGGCCGGCGGCTATTCCAACAAGGAGATCGCCCGCACCCTGTTTCTTGCCGAAGGCACGGTGAAGAACTACGTCTCCACCATCCTGGAAAAGCTCGGCACCCGCGACCGCACGCGAGCGGTGTTGAAGGCGATCACGCTGCGGGTGATTTGAGGGTGGGAAATGAGGAATGAGCAATGGGGAATCGTAAGGGCCGGGATTTGGTGCGCCGGCCTTCGGCGGCCCGGCGTTGTGCAGCCAGTTGCAACCGTTTGCGCGCCTGCAGCAGGCGGCGGTTTTCATGGATCCATTCGGCCGCGCGCGGCCATTGCCGCAACAAGGCTTCGTGCGCGACCGCAAAGCCCGGCTCGCCGGCCACCAGCTCGCTGACGAACAGGCGCGCATGCACGAACGCATCCACCAGCACGCGCGCTGCGCTGTTTGCCGGCAATGCCGACCACAGCGCACGCCGCGCGGTCACCGCATCGCTGTCGGGTGGATCACGCCCGACAGCGTCAGTACCTCGCCCAGCGCGGCCTGCGCATCGCCAGGCAATGCGCGGAAGGTGTGCTCGGCATGATGCGCCAGCGCGCCTTCCAGCCCACCCAGGGCGTGATACGCGGCAAACGTCAGCAGGCCGTCGTCGCTGCGTTGCGCATGCAGGGCATGCAACAAGTGCTGCAGCAACGGCAGCGCATCGGGCTGGCGTGCGGTGGCGTCGCGCAACACATCGTCCAGGCGGCCGGCGCTGTTGTGATCTTCTTCGAAGCGCAGCCCGGCCATTGCTGCCAGCGCGCGGATGATCTGGCCGATCTCGCCGTCGCGTGGCGGCAGCAGATCCACATGCCCATCGCCACGTTTGAGTTCAACGATGTCCGACAATACATCGATCAAGCGCGGATAAAAATCGCTGCGGGTCAGCATCAGCACCGCCACGTGCGCGCTGCTGCACAGCGCCTGCAAGGCCGCGGCCGCTGGCACCGCTCACCAGCACCATCCCGCGCTGGCTGTGCAACTGCGCGCGCAACACACCCAGCACCTGCGCAATCGCATGGCTGCGGCCGAAGAACACGTCCGCATGCGCCGGATCGAATGCCTGCAGCCTCATGTACGGGTTGCCGTGCACCCACGCCTGCGTGCGGATCACTGCACCGCGGTAAGCGTCCGGAAACACCACCTTTGGAAGCAGCCGGTAGCCGCGCTTGCGGATGGTTCGATAAAGTGCGGCTGGAGGCTGTCGTCACCCAGCTTGCGGCGCAACTGGGCGATGGTCTTGAGCACCGGGTTGTCGCCGTCGAAGCTGCCGTGCCACACCTCGACCAACAACTGCTCGGCACTGACGACCTCACCGGCGCGCTCGGCCAGCGCGATCAGCACTCCATCATGCGCGGTTCCAGCGCGATGGTCTGGCCGTCGTCGATCAGCGTCAGCCGCTCCGGCTCCACCAGCAATGGCCCAAGGCGGAACCGCGGAACCGAGCCCAGCTGCATGACGCGCTCGCGTCGAAGAGACATCGCTGAGATACCGGTCGCACAACTGGAAGGGGCCTCGACAATCGCCAACAGGCGCGACCAAGCACGGCAGAAAAATAGCACAGCTCGCTGCCGCGTAAGGCGATTGTGGTCGCTGTTCGTCGCTGCGCACGCACGGCGCAGCAAGGTGTGCTCGGTATACGCGCCGCCATCGATGGAATGGAACAGGATGGGCGGCAAGCGTGCTTCGGCGGAGGCGTGCTAATCGGAAGCGGCCGAAACGATCATCGGCAACGGACAGCGGCGGTGGCCCTTGGATGTAAAGACAGGCGGCGAACGGGTGCCGCGATGATCGTTCAGCGGCCACAGCAAATGTTCGGCGCCGCGTCCCGGTCTGCTGCGGAGTGCGCCATGCGACCGATACCCAAGTCCCATTGCGCTGATCGTTGCCGCATCTGCAACGTCAGGATGCTGAACTTTTCTTCGTCAAGCCGACACGCATTTCGGTCGAGGCATCACTTTTTCGCTGCTCGCCAGGGCATGGATTCGAAATCGTATTTTGATGGTGCCCCATCATTTGAATGAGGAGAAATAAAGTGCGTCGAATTGGACGTTTTTTTGGATCCAGCAGTTCTTCTTCAAGTTCTCGCCCGGCCGAAAACGACCAGCGCAGAGATGGAGATGCTGGCAGGGCACGGCGCGGCTCCGACGTCAATCCGCGCCTTGCGGGATTGTCCAGCCGCCCTGTGTCGCCGCCTCCACGGGCGCTAAGCAACGAAGAGCATCGGAGCAATCGTGAAATTCAGAATGAGATACTCCCAAATCTGATCAATATAAGAGACCAATGTGCGAATAATCCCGCACTCGGGCGCACGTATCAGAGAGCCGTCGAAGGCGTGCAGAATGCGCAAGGTCGACTTGCAGGTGATACCAGGACTAGATCCAGAGATGAGTTGGCTAAAATTCTGGCGAAATGCAGGAGAGACCTCGAAGCTTTCACTAGAACGCAGTATCAGGCTGTCGAAGCTGAACAATCCTATAGGCGAGGGGAGAGCACCCTGCTTGGATCCCAGGCGCAAATCGCTCCCGATGTGATGGCGGAAGCGATGAATATATTGTACGGGTATCAGACGGTGATAAACCCGGTGCAAATGAATGAATGGCAGAGGACGCAGGTGGGAAATCTACTCAAAGATATTAGCGATAAAAAACCGGTAAGTCATGCAGCGGTCTATAATGCCTATCAGGTTAGGCATGATCCCCGTGCATTGATCGAAATACTTCTTGCGCACGTGTCGCGCGGCTAATGGCCTGCCACTCATCCACCGAGCCCCTGCAAGCGTGGATGGCACCGCAAGACGCCGCAGCCGACAATGCGCTGCCGCCTGCTGGCTGAGCCAGCAGGCGGCATGTGCTGGGTCTGGGTACTCACGCCGGTGGATGGCGGCTCACGGGCCGCCATGCATGGCGCTGTGCGGCAGGGGGACACCTGACGCACTGTGGGGAGCGTTGTCGTGGATGGCTCTAATGCTCGTCTGCCACGACTGCGGCACGCCTTTTTTCGGCAGCACCGGGCCTCCCCAATACCTCGTCCAGGCACTAAGATGCCGCCAGCATCTTGCTGACCAGGAGTTCCCGTTGATCATCCATCCCAAAGTGCGCGGCTTCATCTGCACCACCACGCATCCGCTTGGCTGCGAGCGCAATGTGCTCGAGCAGATCGCCGCAACGCGTGCGCGCGGCGTCCGCAATGACGGCCCCAAGAAAGTGCTGGTGATCGGCGCGTCCAGCGGCTACGGCCTGGCCTCGCGCATCACCGCCGCCTTCGGGTTCGGTGCGGACACGCTGGGCGTGTTCTTCGAAAAGCCCGGCACCGCGACCAAGGCCGGCACCGCCGGCTGGTACAACTCCGCCGCGTTCGACAAACATGCCAAGGCCGCCGGGCTGTATAGCAAGTCGATCAATGGCGATGCGTTTTCTGATGCGGCGCGTGCGCAGGTCATCGAGCTGATCAAGAATGAAATGGGCGGCCAGGTCGACCTGGTGGTGTATTCGCTGGCCTCGCCGGTGCGCAAGCTGCCGGGCAGCGGCGAAGTGAAGCGCTCGGCGCTCAAGCCGATCGGTGAGACCTACACCGCCACCGCCATCGATACCAACAAGGACACCATCATCCAGGCCTCGATCGAGCCGGCCAGCGCGCAGGAGATCGAGGACACCATCACCGTGATGGGCGGGCAGGATTGGGAACTGTGGATCGACGCGCTGGAAGGCGCCGGTGTGCTTGCCGATGGCGCCCGCAGCGTGGCCTTCAGCTATATCGGCACCGAAATCACCTGGCCGATCTACTGGCATGGCGCACTCGGCAAGGCCAAGGTCGATCTGGACCACACCGCGCAGCGCTTAAACGCGCGCCTGGCCAAGCACGGTGGCGGCGCCAATGTGGCGGTGCTCAAGTCGGTGGTCACCCAGGCCAGCGCCGCCATTCCGGTGATGCCGCTGTACATTTCCATGGTCTACAAGATCATGAAAGACAAGGGCTTGCACGAAGGCACCATCGAACAGTTGGATCGCTTGTTCCGCGAGCGCCTGTACCGCGAAGACGGCCAGCCGGCCCAAGTAGACGACGACAACCGCCTGCGTCTGGACGACTGGGAATTGCGCGATGACGTGCAGGACGCCTGCAAGGCGCTATGGCCGCAGGTCACCACCGAAAACCTGTTCGCGCTCACCGACTACGCTGGCTACAAGCACGAGTTCCTCAAGCTGTTCGGCTTCGAGCGCACCGATGTGGATTACGACGCCGATGTGGCGACGGATGTCAGCTTCGATTGCATCGAGTTGGCTTGATTGCCGGGATTAGAGATTAGAGATTGGGGATTCGGGATTCGCAAGAGCGGTGAATTGCCGCATCGCTGATCTTCGGCAGCCCCGAACGGTTTGCGGCAAGGACAAGCGGCACGCGATGCTGGTTGCCCTTGCTTTGACGAAATTCCACCTCCTAATCCCGAATCTCTGCCCCCAATGGACAAACTCATTGCCCATCTTGTCCTGACCTTTCTGGTCACTGGCGTCTGCGCGTGCTCTTGCGGTTATCCGTGTGCACGGTGCGCTTAAAACACCCGTCAATCTTGTGATCACCACGGCTGTGATGTGCGCCGTGGTGATGCAGGACGGCTCGGCACCGCCGTGGCAAAACGCGTTGTTGATTGCGGCGTTTTTCAGCGTTCCGGCGTCGGTCTGCGTGGTGCTGGTGAGCACCCCACTGGCATGGATTATCAACAAACGCCGCGCACGCAGGCCGGCTTGAAACCGTGAGCGCTGCAAGCAAAACCTAGCGAGCATCTGCCCACTGCCCGCAGGCCACGCAACAGCGTGTTAGCTAGTACACCGTGCTCTCTGATCAACAACTCTAGAAAAAGTGCCGAAAGCCAGCGCTCTCAGCTTTTACGATTTCCCAATCCCGATTCCCAATTCCCGGCCTTTCACCGCTTCACATCAAACCGCGCATCGCCCACGCACGCCTGCACATCGGCCACCGAAAGCGGATTGAAATCGCCCGGAATCGAATGCTTCAAACAGCCGGCGGCCAGGCCGAAGCGCACCGTGTCTTCCAGCGACCAGCTTTCGATCAGGCCGTGCAGCACGCCGGCCGCAAACGCGTCGCCGCCGCCAATGCGGTCGATGATGTAGGTGAGTTCTTCGATGGGTGCACGCGCCACCGCGCCTTCGCGTGGCACCAGCATCGCGCCCAGGCTGTGGTGGTCCACGTTATGCGCCACGCGCTGCGTGCACGCCATCAACTGCAACTGCGGGAAGGCGGCGAAGGCTTGCTGCGCGGCCGCTTCCACGCGCGCTTCCAGCGTGTCCTGCGCAAACTCTCCGCCCAGCACCACGCCGATGTCGCGGTAATCGGCAAACACCACATCCGCGCAGGCAAACAACTGATGCAGGATGCCGCGCGCATCGCCTTGCCAGCGTTGCCACAACTTCGGCCGATAATTGCCGTCGAACGATACCTTCACCCCGGCCGCACGCGCGGCACGTGCCGCCGCCAACGTGGCCTGCGCAACATCGGCACCCAACGCCGGGCTCACGCCGGACAAGTGCAGCCACTGCACGCCTTCAAGCAGGCGCGGCCAGTCGTAGGCATCGGCCGGTGCCAGCGCAAACGCCGAATCGGCGCGGTCGTAGATCACTTCGCTGGGGCGATGGATGGCACCGGTAGTCAAGAAATACAGGCCCATGCGGCCATCCACACGCCGCACGTGGCGGGTATCCACGGAATGCCGGCGCAATTCGCCCAGCACCGCCGCACCGAGTGGATTGTCCGCAACCGTGCTGACCATGGCCACCTCATGGCCGAAATGCGCCAGCGACACGCCGACATTCGCTTCTGCACCACCGCAGTGCACGTCCAGCCGAGGCTGCTGCAACAACAGCGCGTGACCAGGCGCCCCAAGGCGCAGCAATAACTCACCAAAACACAGGATACGGGCACGGCTCATGCGGCAATTACCTCGGCTGGGTGATCCGTGGCGGAGTGGGGGCGCCGCCACGCATCGAGATGACCATCGGTGTCATTGTAACCGGCGTGAAATGCTGGCTACCACGGGCATGATGCGACGTGAGGTGACGGCTTGCACCCCATTTTCGGAAATTTGGTGGCGTTTTGTGCTGCGCTGCAAGATGTTACAGGGCGATTCAGCTGGTAACGTCGTTTTGACCAGCGGTGTCATTTCCGCTCGCAACCCGCTAATTTCACATTGTTCATGGACCCTTGGGAGGGGAGGACATGCAATTTCGGACCACCAACCGGAAGACACCGGTTACCTTGCTCGCACTGTCGATCGGCCTGGCGCTGAGCGGCCACGTTGCCGCACAAGAAGCTGCCCCATCTCCGGCCGAGCCCGCCGTGGACCTGGACACCGTCACGGTGACCGGTTACCGCGCCAGCGTTGAGAAGGCGCTGGACATCAAGCGCGGCGAAGCCGGCGTAGTCGATGCCATTGTCGCCGAGGACATTGGCAAGTTCCCCGACCTCAACCTGGCCGAGTCGCTGCAGCGTATCCCCGGCGTGGTGATCACCCGCGATGCCGGTGAAGGCCGCGCCATCACCGTGCGTGGTCTGGGCCCGGAGTTCACCCGCGTGCGCATCAACGGCATGGAAGCGCTCACCACCGTGGGCGCCGGCGACCAAAGCGGCGGCACCAACCGCGGCCGTGGCTTCGACTTCAACGTGTTCGCCTCGGACCTGTTCTCGCAGCTGATCGCACGCAAGACCGCCTCGGCCGATGTGGAAGAAGGTTCGCTGGGTGCCACTGTCGACCTGCGCACTGCGCGCCCGTTCGACTACAACGGCTTCACCTTCGCCGCTAGCACCCAGGCGGCTTACAACGCCATGGCCGAGAAGGCCAACCCGCGTGTGGCCGCGTTGATCGCCAATACCTGGGCAGACAACACCTTTGGCGCCTTGCTGTCGGTGGCCTATACCGAGCGGCAGGTGCTGGAAGAGGGCTCCAACACCGGCCGCTGGGCCAATGGTCCGAGCAACGGTAACTTCAGTGCAGCATCGCCCTACGCCGCCGCGCGCTCGGCCGACGTGTACCACCCGCGATTCCCGCGCTATGTGCAGCTGGAACACGACCAGCAACGCCTGGGCGTGGACCGGGTCGTTGCAGTGGAAGCCCACCGACCGCACCACCGTCTCGCTGGATGCGCTGTATTCCAAGATCGACGCCACGCGCGATGAGCACTATATCGAGGCGATCTCCTTCAGCCGCGCTCGCGACAGCGGCACGCCGCGTCGTGCCGATCGCGACGGCAAGCCGGCCACCATTGTGCGCAACGGCGAGATCCGCAACAACGCGCTGGTGTACGGCGAATTCGACAACGTCGATATTCGCTCGGAAAACCGCCACGACGAATGGAATACCGAATTCAAGCAGGTCAGCCTGGATCTGGAGCACCGCTTCAACGATGCCTTCTCCGTGTCTGGTCGTGTCGGTACCTCGCGCTCGGCGCACGAGAACCCGTTACAGACCACCATCATCATGGACAAGTACGACGTCGACGGGTACAGCTACGACTATCGTGGCAACAACCGCGCGCCGGTGCTGAACTACGGCATCGACCCGACCAACCCCGCCGGTTGGGAACTGGCCGAAATCCGCCTGCGTCCGCAGACCGTCGACAACGATTTCGATACCGCGCAGATCGACTTCAACTGGAACATCAGCCCCGGCTTCCGCCTCAAGGGTGGCGTGCTGGCCAAGAACTACACCTTCAGCACGGTTGAACTGCGTCGCGCCAGCGAAGTGTCGGTGCCGACCTTTGCCAACGGCAGCCGCATCGTGCCGTCGGACCTGACCGAGCAGGCCGGTCTCAAGGGCATCAATGGCAGCCCGTCCAATTGGGTCATTCCCAATCTGGATGCGGTGGCCGACCAGCTTGGCATCTACAGCAACAGCGGCACCTTCGCCGTGGCGCCGCGTGCCAACAACACCCGCAGTGTTGAAGAAAAAGACCGCGGCGTCTGGCTGATGGGCGAGTTCTCCACCGACTTAGGCTCCATCCCGTTGTCGGGTAACTTCGGCGTGCGTTATGTGCGTACCGAGCAGGAGTCCTCCGGCTATGCGTTGATCAACAACGCACCGGCGCTGACCACGGTGGGCCGCAAGTACAACAACACGCTGCCCTCGTTCAACCTGGTAGCCGAGCTCGCGCCCGACCTGTTGCTGCGCCTGGGTGCGGCCAAGGTGATGTCGCGTCCCGGCCTGGGCAGCTTGACGCCTGGCGTGACCGTGGCCGTGGCCGGTGGTGCACGCACCGTGTCAGGCGGCAACCCGGACCTGGATCCGATCGAAGCCACCAATGTCGATCTTGGCCTGGAGTGGTACTTCAACGAAGGGGCGATGCTAGGTGTCGGTGTGTTCTACAAGGACATCGAAAGCTTCATCCAGACCGCGCGCGAAGTGCGCCCGTATTCCAGCAGTGGCCTGCCGGCTGCGTTGCTGGATGGCACCGGCGCCAGCGTCAACGACGACTTCACTTTCAGCATTCCGTTGAATACACCTGGCGGCGAGTTGAAGGGCGTGGAAGCGAACTATGTCCAGCCGTTTACGTTCCTGCCGGGCAAGTGGGCCAACCTGGGCGTGCAACTCAACTACACCTGGGTCGATTCGCAGATCCAGTACCTGTCCAGCACCGGCACACCGGTGATGAAAAACGATCTGACAGGCCTGTCGCGCTCCTCGTGGAATGCAACCTTGTTCTACGAAGGCGAGACCTTCGCCGGCCGCATCTCGGCCACCAATCGCGACGATTACCTGACCCAAGCCCCCGGTACGGAAGCAGGATTCAACGTCGATGGCGTGCACGGCATGACCGGCACCACCATGATCGACGCCTCGCTGCGCTACAAGATCAGCAAGCAGCTGGAGCTCAGCCTGGAGGGCATCAACCTCACCAACGAAGCGTCCGACGAATGGGTGTGGTCGCCGCAAACCGGTGAGTTGCCGCTGCAGTACACCGAAACCGGCCGGCAGTATTTGCTGGGCCTGCGCTACAAGTTCTAAGTGGTGTCTGCCCGCGACGCACATTGCGTAGCGGGCGTGATCTCACGTTTTCAACG
This sequence comes from Xanthomonas vasicola, assembly GCF_000772705.2. Lineage (GTDB taxonomy): Bacteria > Pseudomonadota > Gammaproteobacteria > Xanthomonadales > Xanthomonadaceae > Xanthomonas > Xanthomonas vasicola. Next base: position 4,452 of record NZ_JSBW02000026.1, on the reverse strand, counting down.
CATTCGCACGGCGCGTTGCTGATCACGTAGTTCTGCAGGCAATGCAGTGATATGCATTGCAGCCCGCCCGCACCGCGCATCGCCTTGCTCACCAGCATGCGTGCGTTGGCGATCACTGCGCGACGCACGCGCAGGCAGGCACCGCGTAGCCTATGCAGACCATCGCTGCGCCGGGCAAGACAGGTGGCAGACCCCTGCCGGCGTGGGGCTGCTAACGCCATGCGTTATCGAATATTCGCCGCGCGGTGACTCCGTGCGGCGATGCTTTTTAGGAGTCAGGCAGTGAGTGTGTTGAACTGTTGGATGGGTGTGCTGTTACTGATTGCGCTGCCGGTGAGTGCGGCCGCTGTCGATGCACCGGAGCTGTTGTTCCGCGTCTCGGCCGACCGCAGTCTGGAAGCCGATGTCGCCCGCGGCGATGGCGTGCCCAACTTCCGCGACAAGATCGCGCTGGTGCCCACCGGCAAACGCGGCAACGCCATCGAATGGGCCGACGACGGTGTGTTGTCGTGGAATGCGCCCGGCAATCTCTACACCCAGCGCGGCACTCTGAGTTTCTTCTGGCGTTCGCGTTACCCGGTCGGCGAAGCGCCGTTCGTCATCTTCCGCGTCGGCTACGCCGACCACACCAGCTGGGACATGGCCTGGCTGCGTATCGACTGGAACGGCCACGGCTTCGATGCCTTCGTCACCGACGCCAACCTTGCGCGCACCCGCGTCTCCTTCCAGCTCGACAAGAATCCGGCGGCCAGCGACTGGACCCACATTGCGTTTGCCTGGGACGAAACCCGCGGCGTGCGCCTGTATGTCGATGGCAAGGAGGCCGCGCGCGTGGACTGCGGTGCGCCTTGCGCCAACAGTGGCGCGCTCGACTTCGACGCTGCACTCGACCAGTTCGGCCTCGCCGGCCGCGTGATGTCGCCGCATCAAGTGCAAAGCCGCTACAACTTCCTGCGCGGCAGCGACTTCGACGAGATCCGCATCTACGACCGCATGCTCGATGGCGCAGGCGCCACCGCACTCGCACGCCTGCAGGACCCCACCACCGCACCTGCCATCGCTGCGGATGCGCAATATGCTGCCTTCCTGCATCGCTACGGCTGGGACAACGGCCATGCACCGCCTGCCTTGACCGCACCGGTCACGCGCATCCGCAAGGTGGAATTCGCCGACGCACGCGACCTCAAACAATGGATGTGGAAAGCCACCGACGGCATTGCCGAAACCACCTGGCCCGGCGTCTATAACCGCTCGCGGCTACCGGGGCGCAACGACTACTTCCAACTGCCCGACTGGAACACCTACGTCGAAGGCGGCAAGGCGCTCGACCTCACCTTGCCGGACGAACCCTTCAACCGCATCGAACTACGCGGCGCCGCCTACGGCCAGGCCACCTATGCTGCGCCCAACGCACAGCCGCAGCCCTTGTTCGCACGCCAGCAAGGTGTGGTGCGCAGCGTGGACCAATTCGAAGAACGCCGCGGCGGCACCCTGCGCTTTGCCAACACCGCGCAGGAAACGCCCATCCAGGAAATCTGGGCCTACGACGTGCAGCCCGGCGGGGTGCCCAAAGGCAGCGCGCAACTCAGCTACACCGTGCGCAGCGACATCCAGCCCGACTACGACAACCTCGTCGAACTGCGCGCTGTCATCGCCGGCCGCTACCCAGCGAGCGAGCGCCAGACCGTTATCGCGCTGCCCACCAAGGGGCCGGCACGCAAGCGCGCGAGCGACAAGGCCGCAGTCACGGACCAGCACCCCATCGTGCACATCCTGATGCCCTCCAGCCTGGGCGACCCGCCGCCGGATCAGCCGCTGATGCGCAGCTGGTCCTACGGCTGGGAAAACATGCACGACGGCCTGGATGGCATCGCCATCACCCTGCCGGCACTCACCCTGCCGGCCACCCACAACGGCAGCATTCCGCTCAATATCCGCATCAAGGACCCCATCTGGCCCGCACGCGACATGCTCGATGTCTCTGTCGCAGTCGTCCCCGGTCAAGCGCGCACGCTATGGCTGGACCTGCGCGACAGAATCCTCAGCAACGACAGCCTGATGCTCAGCATCGCCGCCGCCGCACCCGGCTTCGATGCCAAGGCGCTCGACGGCACCCAATTACAGCTGGTGTTCAAACCGCGCGCTGAGACCATCAGCGAACACGTCGCCGACCGCTTCAATCAGGTCAAGGACAACTGGGGCTTCCTGGTCGAAGAACACACCACCTCCAAGCGCCAGCTGCTCTACAAACGGCTAGATGCCGACATCACCGACCTATTACGCGTCGACCCGGACAACGCACTCGGTCGCGAATACTGGAACGACATCAGCTACGCCAACCAGAGCGAGTTGCCCGTCGAGATGCCGACCGTGGCCAAGGGCGTGCCCGCCTGGGCGTTCTGGCAACTGGAAGACCTCAAGGCCACGCGCCGCTACATCCGCTGGTGGATCGACGAGCGCCAAGTGGCTTATGGCGATTTCGGTGGCGGCATTTCCGACGACTCCGATCTGGTGCAGCAATGGCCCGGCGTCGCCCTGATGGGCGTAGACCCGGACATTCTCAATGCGTCGATGCTGGCGCTGTCCGAGGCCAACTACCGCAACGGCATGTTCACCAACGGCTTGTCCACCATCGAAACCGACGAGCTGCATTCCTACGAGGAAGGCATCAACATCAACAGCGCCCTGCTGTATCTCAACTGGGGCGACCCGCGCACCGTCGAGCGCCTGATGGAAACCGTCAAAGCCTTCGACACCATCATCCAGGTCAACCCGCAGGGCCACCTGCTATTCGCCAGCAACTGGTTCGGCGGCCGCAAGGTCTACCGCCAACCCAACTGGCAATGGCAAAAACCGTACTCCTTCCCCATCGTGCACCCGGCCATCCTGCTGGGCGGCTACAACGCCGACTCCAACAGCCGCCGCATCGTTACAGGATTAGCCGACGGCTATCTCGCCCACGCCTACACCAACGCCAAAGGCAACTGGGCCCTGCCCAACGAGATCAACTGGCAAACCGGCAAAACCCGCGGCGGCGAACTGTTCGAAGGCAGCGGCGGCGCCGACACCTTGCACACCTTCTGGGCCGCCTACCGCTTCACCGGCGAAGACCGTTATCTCAAGGCTATTAACTACCGCGTCGCCAACAGCGGCCCCAATGGCCTGTCGCTGCTCAACGAAAACTTCCTCGACGTCATGGGCAAGCGCAATGACTGGGCCAGCAAGTTAATCGACGCCGCAAACAAAGACGACGGCAGCGCCCCGGACTTCCCGCACTTTGTTGCCTGGGAACAAACTGGCAACCTCGATTATCTCGCCAGCATTTACCACAGCGAAGCAAGAGAGAAGCTGCAGAACTTCTACATGCACACCGAAGGCCACTGGTGGAGCGACCGAGTGGAATCCCCCACCGTCAACCTGCAGCGCGCCCGCCTTGGCGGCGTGGCCCTCAAGCGCAATCAAACCTACCCCGGGCACACCGTGAGCTGGCGCTTCGCCGACCCAGAAGCCGCCACCCAAGTGGCCATCGCCATCCCCGCGCCACAGCAAGACCGCTTCACCGTCATTGCCTACAACACCTCCAGCAAACCCCAGCGCGCCAGCATGACCGGCTGGAACGTCGCCCCAGGCCAATGGCGCATCACCCAGGGCGTGGACCGCGACGGCGACGGCAAGATCGACAGCACCGGCACCACGCGCGAGGTGGCCTTCGAAAAAAGCGCTTCCCTCGATATCGATTTCCCCGCAAGCCGCACCACAATCTTGCAGCTCGAGCGCATCGCAGCCACCACCCCGGTCGAACTACGCCCGGACCTTGGCATCGGCCACGGCGACGTACGCGTGACCGCAGACGCCATCGAAGTGACCGTGCACAGCCTCGGGCATGCTGATGCACCAGCTGGGTTTGTGGTGTTGGAGGATGCACGTGGGGAGGAGCTGGCGCGGGCAGGGTTTCCGGCGCTTGCCGCGCCGCGCGATTTGACGCCTAGGACGGCGGTTGTGCGGGTGGCGGTGCCGTCTGCTAGTACTGGCAAGGACGCGCGTTTGCGTCTGGTAACGGAAGGCGAGGTTGCTGAGGTGACTCAACGTAACAACACGCTGGCGGTACCGAAAAAGTAGGCAACGGGCTCAAGCGGTGAGTCGTCTAGACCCCAGTATTAGGCCGCAAGTAACTAGGGCCTGTTAACACTAATGGCTCGGGCGATTAAACTATGGACATGGAGATCACGCCAGCACAATTTGCCCTCATCGAACATTGCTTACCTGCGCAGCGCGACAATGTCAGCATGACCAATCTGCAGGTGGTCAACGCCATCCTTTACGTGGCAGAGCACGGCTGCAAATGGCGCGGTCTGCCCAAGCGCTTTGGCAACTGGCATACGGTGTACACACGCATGAACCGTTGGGCTAAGTCCGGTGTGCTGGATCGGATGTTCGCCCAATTGCAGACCT
>NZ_JSBW02000025.1 GCF_000772705.2 Xanthomonas vasicola | reverse complement strand
GATGCGCCGCATCGTAGGTGAAAGCGGTGAACGCGCCATCGGGTTGGGTGACCTGCTTGACCAGGCCGGTGGGCCAATAGTCGATGCGGGTGATGCGGTCATCGGCCTCGCTGGACGCATCGGCGCCGCGCACCTTGGTGGCCGTCAGCCAACCGCGCGGGTGATAGGTGTAGTCGGTGACGATGCCGTTGGCGTCCTTGATGGACAGTGGGCGGCCTGCGCCGTCGTAGGTCAAATATTGTGTCGTACGCCCTAGGTTATCAACTACTTCTCGAAGATCGCCTTTGCGATGTAAGCAAGTTGATGGGGAATTGCACGCTGCATCATCAGATGAATAGTATGAATAAGTCTGTCGATCTTGCACGTCAGTCCTTGTACCATCAGCTGACTTAAGTAAACCGATAAAAGGGCAGCTGCCAGATGAAACATCGGTTGCAGTGCAATATTCGAATCTGGATATTCTGGAATCTTTTCCGTCCCTGATGGAGTGGGAATTGATCTGGCCGTCATTGCCATAGTCCCATTCCACGCTTTTTACAACACTTCCCGCAGCGTCATAGTATCTGCGCTGAGTAGGGAGGTTATATTCAGCAAGCCAGTCGGTTTGTATTTTTTGAGAAAATGAGCCTGAATTTGAGGCGTATATGATCTCAGATTTGTTGCCGGCAGCGTCGTATTTATAACTGGTTTGCGTGCCTTTTTGGTCTACTTTGGATGTAAGTCTGCCAATGGAGTCATATGTATTCTGTGCAGATGAATTACACGTGGCGCAGGATCCATCTGTTGAGAGAACTCTGCGTATGCCGCCGCTAAATTGGTAATTAAAACTGATCGTACTCCCATTTGGCATTGTTACGGCGTCGATCGAGTAACCCCATTTGTCTTGCACGTAACCATAATCATATGATTGTACGCCGGTTCCACCCAAGGCCCACCCTTTTGAAGAGCGCTTCAGTCGCCCGCTGTTGTCGTAGTCGAAATGCTGATAGATCGAGCCACTTTCATCTAGAATGTCTTGGAGGGTGCCTGAAGCGGAGTCATAGCGATAAGAGACGCTTGTCCCATCATTTTTCAATACCTTAACTAAATTTCCATTGGTATAGTAATACTGTAGTGCAGTTCCGTCTGGCTGTTCAATATTAGATATTAGTCCGTCTTCGTTATAGGTTATTTTCAATCCTCGCCCGGAGCGGGCTGTTACGCTTTCAAGCTGTCCTTGCACATTGTAGGAAAGTGATACAAATCGTCCGTCCAATGCAGTTATTCTGTTGAGGCGGCCATCTTCTCCAAATGTTTCTAGTTGATTTTTTTCGTTTCTTCGGATCCAAGTAGAGGATCCATCAGGGTTGATTTTCTTAGTCAAAGTGGTAGGAGGTTCGTTGCGAATCTCTAGGGATTCCCCGCTTGAGCGATAAATACGCATCTTCCCATCTGGGAAGTAGATCGCTGCAACTGCATTGGTACTTCCCTTTATCTCAAAAAGTCTGATGTCGTAATTATGTCTCCAGCCCATCCCGATATTTGATGAGGATTTGACTTCGGTGGTCGCCTGCGCAGAATTCGCACTGAAAAACATTCCGGATCTATTGGATGAAGCTTGGGCGGCGGAGGCTGGTGTATATTGATTCCCGCTCTTGTTCCATACTCTATCGAAATTTAAAAGGTCATCATTGCTGCTGTAATCATTTTGTGAGAGGTGTAGGCTTTTCTCGCGCGGCTCAGCATCGCCAATCTTACATTCTTCCGTCGGCTCTGCTAAAAAGCAGGTTCCGTTATCCAGCGAATATCCATCTGGGCACGTAGCATCTCGAGACTTGATCGCAATAAAAGTGTAATCCCATGGGTCTGAGTCTGGATATTGGCAGGTCCGTGTCTGATATGTCAGTTTTCTGCATTCTCTAATGACTAGCCAATTGAACGCTCTCGAATATTTGTAGTAATCATCCTTGCAGACATCATAGTAGTCCCGGAATCCCCAGCCCGTATCGCTACTGGCTCCAGTCAAGCAGGAGCTCCAAACTCCTGCAATGGACTTGGTCATTGGAGCGATGTTTGATTCTGTCCACGGTGCTGCGCCAGTGCAGTCTTGCACACCATCGCCATTCGAATCGCCGACTACGCCACCCCGACCTTGGCAGTCATTTCTGAAATCCAGCAGGTCCGCCCTTGATATCGTGATATCCGCGCCATATCTCCAAGGAGTTATAACTGGCGCAGAGCAAAGATAATTGCCGCCCCCCTCAAAGCATCTTGAGGAAGGCTGGGGGTCTTGGGATACGGCTTGAGTAGAAAAAAAGAATAAGCGGAATGCAGGCTAATGCTTTTAAAATCCTTTTCATAAGTACTCCAGCAAGTGAATGGTGAGTTTTGTATATTTGCATTACGTCATTATCTATTCAATTTAAGCGAGGCGCGATTTTTCAACGTCTACGCTCCGACTGGAACACATGGAGCTATATAGATTATTAAGATTTGATGCTGCTGTCGCCAAATGCGCTAGCTCCCCATTATTCACAACTACATCATCCGCTATTGCTAGCCGTTGTTCACGAGAGGCTTGGGCTGCAATCATTTGGTTGGCAAGTTCTATTGTGATTCCGTCGCGATGCGTCAAGCGTGTGACCTGTACGTCCAAGCTCACGTCAATGACCAATATACGATCTAGCCAATGGAAAGTCTTGCGGCCTTCTGCTTCTGCCAGAAGAGGGATATCTGCAATGGCATAGAGAGTATTCATTGCCTTAACAGCTCGCTGAAGTCCCTCACGGATCGCAGGGTGCGTGATGGCTTCCAGTGCGTGCCGTTGCATGGCATCGGCAAAAACGATTCGACGCATCGCTTGGCGGTCTAATGTGCCGTCCGGCAACAAGATGTCGCGGCCGAAGCGTTCCACAATGGCATCGAGAATGGGGCCAGGCGCCACCACCTGCCGTGCAACGACATCGGCATCGATGACTGGCACCCCAAGCTTCTCGAACTCGGCGGCTAGAGCGCTCTTGCCGGAGGCAATGCCGCCAGTCAGGCCGACGATGAAGTTGCTCATCGTCGCGCCCCGGTCAACGCAGACCCGCGAAGTGCAGGTAGCGGTCCACCAGGTCGTTGCCCCAGAAGAACACCACCCAGCCGGCGATGGCGAGGTACGGGCCAAACGGGATGGGGGTCGCGCGGTCGCGGCCCTTTGCGACCAACCAAGCCGAACCCAGAATGGCGCCGACCAGCGAAGAAATCAGGATGATCGGCAGAATGCCCTTCAACCCGCACCACGCGCCGAGCGCGGCCAGCAGCTTGAGGTCGCCATGGCCCATGCCTTCCTTGCCGGTGAGCTGCTTGAACAGCCACCACACCGTCCACAGCGACACATAGCCAACCGCCGCGCCCAGCAGAGCAGGTTTGGCCGGCATGTAGAGGTTGTCCATCGAGCCGACCAGGCCCAGCCACATCAGCGGCAAGGTCAGCTGGTCCGGCAGCAGCTTGTGGCGCAGGTCGATGCCCGACATTGCCACCAGGAAGCAGCTCAGTACGATCGCGCCGAAGCCCTGCCAGCCAAAACCGAAGCGCCAAACGCTGGCGACGCACAGGATGGAGGTGAGCACCTCGACCAACGGATACTGAATCGAGATCGGCTTGCCGCTGTAGCGCGATTTGCCGCGCAGCATCACCCAGCTAAGGACCGGAATGTTCTCCCACCACTTGAGCTTGTCGCCTGTTACCGGGTCGTGCGAGGGCTCCACCACGATCCCCGGCGGCGGCGGCTCATAGATGTCTGGCAACTCCAGGATCTCGCGCGCATCGCGCCGCCACTGCCACTCCATGCGCCTGGGCAAGCGCAGGATCACCACGTTCAGGAAGCTGCCGATCAGCAGTCCCAGTCCGGCCGCGGCAGGAAAGCCGAGACCGGGATGCTGGTCGAGAAATGCCATTACGTCTTATCCAACCACCGAAGCGAGCTTGAAGATGGGCAGGTACATGCCGATGACCATTCCACCAACGATGGTACCAATGAACACCATGATGAGCGGTTCCAAAAGGCTGCTGAGTGCGTCCACAGCGTTGTTGACCTCTTGCTCGAAGTACTCCGCAACCTTAAACAGCATTGCATCAAGCGCACCCGCCTCTTCGCCGATAGCGGTCATCTGAACCACCATGTGCGGGAACAGGTTGACCTGCTTCATCGCCACGTTCACTGGGTAGCCAACAGAAACGTCGTCTCGCATACGAAGAACTGCTTCCTCATATACCGAGTTTCCGGTGGCGCCAGCAACGATGCTCAGCGCCTCTACAAGAGGAACGCCGGCTTTGAAGGTCACTGCCGTTGTTCGGGCAAACCTCGCGACCGAGCTGTTATGCATGATCTGCCCAATCACGGGAAATTTAAGCACAAGCCGGTCAAGCTTATGTTGCATCGCGGGTGAGCGCTTGTAGGCAAATATCATTCCAGTAACTGCGCCGACCGTCACAATTAGCAGTGCCCACCACCATGAAACCATGAAGCGCGAAGCTTCTACGATCATTTGTGTGAATGCCGGCAACTCGGCGCCGAATCCTTTGAAAACATCTTCAAACTGCGGGACTACCCAGATCAGAAGGATTGAGCTAACCAATAGGGCTACGGCCATCACCATGGCTGGGTAGAACAGCGCCTTTCGGATTTTTCCCTTGAGTGCCTCAATGTTTTCCTTGTAGTTGGCAATGGTGTCTAGCACGGTCTCAAGTACACCTGCGCCTTCACCCGCTCGAACAAGGTTGCGGTACAACTCATCGAACTGAACGGGATGCCTGCTAATTGCTTCGTACAGCGAAGAGCCGCCCTCAATGTCAGCGCGAATCTGTCCAACCATGATGCGCATCCGGGGATTTTTTTGCCCCTCGCCGATTATTTCCAGTGCGCCAACGATCGGCACGCCGGATTTCATCATTGTCGCCATCTGCCTACTAAAAAAAGCGATGTCTTTAGCGGTAACCTTCTTGCCGGCCGCGCCAAACAGCGGCTTGGGCTTAGGTTTAACCACGGTGGGAGTTATCCCCTGCTTGCGCAATTCGGCGCGCAGGAGATTTGCGCTACGCGCGGCTTGTTCTCCCTTCATCGTTGCGCCGCGCTTGTCTTTCCCCTCCCAGACAAACGGGTTCAACTGAGATGAAGGTGCTGATCTTGACTTCGAGGTGCTACGTACAGTTGACATGTTGATCCCCATCCGCCGTCCCCAGGCAGACACCGGCTGATGGTAGCTGGTTCTGCCTCAAATGGCATCAGGCCAATTGTTTGCGTAGGCATGTGGGTGGTGACTGACGATTTGCGTCACCTTTGGACTTCGCTCGTCTTACCGGTGACTAGCTAGCAAATTGATCATCTGGAGCGTGCAACTCTGCAAATGACTGGCATCATAGAAATCAGCGCAGCACAGGACGGCCACCAGGTATTTGGCATGGTTCCTGCTTGGATATGCTTGCAGCGCGGCAAGACCACCGCGAGGTGTCCGAGGGAGTGCTCGCGGGCGGACGACTTAACTACACAACTTACTTGGGGATACACTATGAAGAAGCAGCAGGGTTTTACGCTGATCGAACTGATGATCGTTGTTGCGATCATTGCTATTCTGGCCGCCATCGCGCTGCCGGCCTATCAGGATTACGTCGTCAAGTCGCAGGCCGCCTCGGCACTGGCTGAAATCACCCCAGGAAAGGTTGGTTTCGAGCAGGCAACTAATGAAGGCAAGACTCCAAGTACTGCTGCTGCTGATGCGGGCTACATTGGTGTCGGTGGAACTACTTCGTACTGCACGGTCACCGTAACTGCGACCACCATCGTTTGCGCGACTCGTGGCGGAAATGCGACGAAGTTTAACGGCAAGAACCTCACCTGGACGCGTGACGCCGCCACCGGTCTCTGGGCCTGCAGCTCTGATCTGGACGCAAAGTACAAGCCCGGCAAGTGCACCTAATGCCTTGTCTTTTTGTATAGTGTGAGAAAAAGGGGACCCGATTGGCTGGGCCCCTTTTTTATAGTAGTCATCGCTAGGTTGAGCGAGACTTTTGGGTGTCCTGACCGATATCGCTGGTGAGTGTATCTATGAGTGTTGCTGGAGCAGCCAATTTAGTTGGCATCACAGGGATTGCTCGCCGACTAGTTCAGGATGGCGCACTGGAAGAATTGGCGGCACGTGCCGCCATGGACCAAGCGGCCGTGGCCAAGGTCCCTTTGCCACAATGGTTTGCCGAAAAAAAATTAGTGTCGGCGGCGCAGCTAGCGGCCGCTAACGCAGTCGAGTTCGGCATGCCGTTGATGGACGTATCAGTGTTCGATTCTAGCCAGAACGCCGTCAAGCTGGTCAGCGAAGAGTTGCTCCAGAAGCACCAGGTGCTGCCGCTGTTCAAGCGTGGCAACCGGTTGTTCGTGGGGGTGAGCAACCCGACCCAGACTCGCGCGCTGGACGACATCAAGTTTCATACGAACCTGGTGGTCGAGGCGATCCTTGTCGACGAGGATCAGATCCGCCGGACGCTCGAGCAGTGGCAGGCCAGCAACGCGTCGTTGGGTTCGTCGCTTGGTAATGACGACGATGAGATGGGGGACTTGGACGTCTCCACTGGCGACGAAGACATGGGCGCCGGCGGGGATTCCGGGGTCGATGCCAGGGGCGACGACACGCCGGTGGTGAAGTTCGTCAACAAGGTGTTGGTGGATGCGATCAGGCGGGGAGCCTCGGACATCCATTTCGAGCCGTATGAAGACGACTACCGGGTGCGCTTGCGCATCGATGGCCTGTTGAAGAACGTGGCAAAGGCGCCGGTGAAGCTCAATCAACGCATCGCGGCGCGCCTGAAGGTGATGTCGCAGCTGGATATCGCCGAGAAGCGGGTGCCGCAGGACGGGCGCATCAAGCTCAACCTGTCTAAGACCAAGCAGATCGACTTTCGCGTGAGCACCTTGCCAACCCTGTTCGGCGAGAAGGTGGTGCTGCGTATCCTGGACGCCAGCGCGGCCAAGCTCGGTATCGAGAAGCTGGGCTATGAGGCTGACCAGCAGAAGCTGTTCCTGGATGCGATCCATAAGCCGTATGGCATGGTGCTGGTGACCGGGCCTACGGGCTCGGGTAAGACGGTGTCGCTGTATACGGCGCTGGGCATCCTCAACGATGAGACGCGGAACATTTCCACGGCAGAGGATCCGGTCGAAATTCGCTTGCCTGGCGTCAATCAGGTGCAGCAGAACGTCAAGCGCGGCATGACCTTTGCCGCTGCGCTGCGTTCGTTCCTGCGTCAGGACCCGGACATCATTATGGTCGGCGAAATCCGTGACCTGGAGACGGCCGAGATTGCGATCAAGGCAGCGCAGACGGGCCACATGGTGCTGTCGACGCTGCACACTAACGATGCGCCGCAGACCATTGCGCGTCTGATGAATATGGGGATCGCGCCTTACAACATCACCTCGTCGGTAACGTTGGTGATCGCGCAGCGTCTGGCGCGGCGTTTGTGCAACAACTGCAAGCGCAAGTCGACGTTGCCGGACAACGCATTGCTGGCGGAAGGTTTCACGCCCGAGCAAATTGCGAACATGGAGCTCTACGAGGCTGTGGGTTGCGACGAGTGCACTGAAGGCTACAAGGGCCGTACCGGTATCTATCAGGTGATGCCGATGACCGACGAGATCGGCGCGATCGTGCTGGAAGGCGGCAATGCGATGCAGATTGCCGAGGCCGCGCAGAAAATCGGTATCCGGGACTTGCGGCAGTCGGCGTTGATGAAGGCCTCGCAAGGGGTCACCAGCCTGGCCGAGATCAATCGTGTGACCAAGGATTGATTGCTGTGCTGTTTGTCAGCTGAGGACCGCTGACAAGCTGTTGCGAGCGGTTTGCGAGTGGAAGGCGGATGGGAAGCTGAAACTGTCTGTGGTGCTTACCGCTTAAGGCGCCATGTACGCCTGCTTGGCTAGCATGTACCGGTCCGGTGGAGAGTGGTGGCTTATCGAGCTGCAGCAGCTGCGCTGACGTACCCTCTCCGCCCTTCGGGCACCTTCTCCAAGGGGAGAAGTGAGGTTCGGCTCGGTCCACTAAGAGCGGCTAACAAAACTACTGCGCAGCCGCCAGGCGGGCGCGGCCTGTGCTCGGAATCGGCATGTACCACTCGTACACTCCGGTTCCTGTGCGCCGTCCGCACCCACCTGACGACTGCTCGCTACGTTTTGTTAGCTGCTCTAAGTTGGGAAGCATCTCTCCAGCGCGGTCTCTGAGAGTTGTTCTTTTCGACCGAGTCTCTCGACGAAATTTTCTTGAGATTCGGCGTCTTCGCTTATTGGCTGGCTGGCAAGTACAGAACGCGCCATCGCTTGCTGGCGGCAGTGCTTGAAGTTCCAACACCATTGAGCGCCCAATTACGCGCATTCAGAGCCCGATCTGCCTAAATCCAACCACCCTCACTCCATCCCCAACTTCTTCAACTTGTAACGCAGCGCCCGAAAGGTGATGCCTAACTGCGCAGCGGTCTTGGTCTTGTTCCAGCGGTTTTCTTCCAGCGCTTTCTGGATTGCGGCGCGTTCCAGTTGCTCGATGTAAGAGGGGAGGGCGGCCGAGGCGGGGTCGATGTCGAGGACGGCTTCGCGCGGTTCGACGGCAGCGCTGCCGGGTGTCGCGGCGGGGCGGTGCCCGCCGTGGGCAGGCAGGCGCAGGTCGGTGGCGCTGATCTGGTTGTCCTCGGCCAGCGCCAGGGCGCGTTCGAGGATGTTTTCCAGCTCGCGCACGTTGCCGGGGAAGCCGTAGTGATTCAGTGCGTCGAGCGCGGATTGGGTCAGCAGTGGAATCGGGCGGCCGTGGCTGTGCGCCAGGCGCGCGATGATGGCGGCGGCCAGTTGCGGCAGGTCGCCGCCGCGTTCGCGCAGCGGCGGTACGCGTAGTTCGATCACGTTGATGCGGTAGTACAAGTCATGCCGAAAGCGGCCGTCGGAGACCAAGTCGCCCAGGTCCTTGTGTGTGGCCGAGAGGATGCGCACATCCACCAGCGATTCACTGGCGGCGCCGACCGGGCGCACCGATTTTTCCTGGATGGCGCGCAGTAGCTTGACCTGCATCTGCAGCGGTAATTCTGCTACTTCGTCCAGAAACAACGTGCCGCCGTGTGCGGCCTGGAACAGCCCGGGCTTGTCGGCATGCGCGCCGGTGAAGCTGCCTTTCTTGTGGCCGAAAAATTCGCTCTCCATCAGCTCGGCAGGAATGGCGCCGCAGTTGACCGGGACGAACGGGCCGGCGGCGCGTGCGCCTTGTTCGTGGATGGTGCGTGCGACCAGCTCCTTGCCGACGCCCGATTCGCCGACGATGTAAACCGGTGCCTGGCTGCGCGCGACCTTGCCGATCGTGGCGCGCAGGCTCTCCATCGCGCTGGAGTCGCCGAGCAGGCGGCTGGCCTGCTCTGGTGGCGGCGGTGGCGGAGCGGGGCGGTCGCGGTTGTTCAATTCCAGCGCGTGCTTGACCAGGCCGCGCAGCACACCGATGTCGACCGGCTTGCTGACGAAATCGAAGGCGCCGGCTTTCAGCGCTTCCACGGCCAGGTCCATGCTGCCGAAGGCGGTGATCATCGCCACCGGCGTCTGCGGGTACCGCCTGGCGATGTCGGTGACCAGTTCGATGCCATTGCCATCGGGCAAGCGCATGTCGGTCAGGCACAGATCGTAGGGATTGTTGGCCAGCAATTCGCGCGCCTCGGCCAGATTGGCAGCGGTGCTGATGCGCAGCCCCATGCGGCCCAAGGTGAGAACAAGCAACTCGCGGATATCACGCTCGTCATCGACAACCAGGGCACTTTTGGGTTCGCTCATGCTGCGCACGATAGCCCAGCGTGATGATGGTCGACAATTGTCGAGCGGGTCGCGGCCCAACGATTCACCTGCAGCGCGGGGGCGTCGCTGTTGCGTTTTGAGCGTTTGCGAGGAGCAGTTGCCAGTCGGCGGAAAGGGCGTGTCGAGGGGCCGCGTTTCGAACGGATCTGCTTATGAGGCCCTGCTCAAGCCTGCGAGACCTGAAAGCTCGTTGCTGCGGGTCGTTTGCATCTTCGAAGACTGCAGCGTTCTTGTGTCGAACAAGTTGCGCGATCCATCTGATATCGCCACATCAAACACCCCGCCCAGCCGACAGCCAACCACTCACCTCCCAAGCAAGCTGTTTGGGCCTTGCAACGAAATGCGGAAACATGCGCCGCCGCCGGGGATCGAGACATACTCCAGTTGCGCCTGGTTGGCGCGGCAGAGTTCCTGGGCGATGTACAGACCCAGGCCAGTGCCGTGTTCGGAGGTGGTATAGAACGGGCGGAACAGTTGCGCGGCCACGGCTTCTGGGATGCCGGGGCCGCGGTCCATGACATCGATCACCGCCATGCGTTCAACGCGTTCGACGCGCAGCTTGACCCGTGCCGGTTCGTCCATGACGCGGCCGTACTTGAGTGCGTTGTGGACCAGCGCGGTGAGGATCTGATGCAGGTGCTTGGGGTCGACCAGGGCATGCACGGTGCTGCCCTGCATGCTGGCTTCCAGGATGTCGGTTTCCATCGACAGGGTCTGCCGGTACTCGACCACGAAGCGCCGCACGAATGCGGCCAAGTCCAGGTTGTCAGGAGTGGCGCGTTCCCGCCGCGCCAGTGCGAGCACGCTTTCGACGATGCCGTTGGTGCGCTGGCATTGCTGATGAATGATCTGCAGCAGGCGTCGGTCGGCATCGCCGATGTCCGGCGACTCCTCCAGCAATTGCGAGGCGTAGCTGATTGCGGCCAGTGGGTTGCGGATCTCGTGCGCCAGGCTGGCCGAAAAGCGGCCCATCGCCGACAAAGTCAGCGATTCGGCGCGACGCGACACCACCGTGGCGTCGTCCAGAAACACCAGTACCAGGTCGCTGTCGGCAAGCAGACGTACGAAGCGCGGCTGTACTTCCGGGCGGTCGGCGCCGAGTTGCAGCGGGGCTTCTTCCTGACGCCAGCCACTCCGCCAGCGCTGTAGCCGGCGCGCCAGCTCCGGGGTAAGTGCCACCAGCGAGAGATCGGCCGGTGCGTTGCGCGGGTCGCCATCGCCAAGCAAGGCCAATGCCGCCTCGTTCGCCAACGAGATGCGGTTATGGGTGTCCACCACCAGCACGCCGGTGCGCATGCGCCGGATGATCAGCTCATTGATTTCATACAGATTGGCGACCTGCGCGCCGCGTTCTTCGGCCAATACCTGATTGCGCCGTGCGCGCGAGGCGATCTGTTCGCAGATGAAGGCCACCGCGACATAGCTGGTGGCAAACATGGCCAGCTCGGCGACCGGTCGGGTGGCGCCGCCGCCTTCGAGCAGGGTCCACAGGTATTCCAGCAGGATGGCCGCGCTGGCAAGCACTGCGATGCTCATGCCGTAGCGCAGCCGCAGCAGGATCGAGGCGGCCGCCACGTTGAACAGCAGCATCATCGCAATGCCGGCGCTGGCGCCGGGCAGGGCGTGCGTTGCCAGGGTTGCGGCCAGGATGTCAGCCACCACCGCGCATAGCACGGTGGGCGTCAGGCGGCGCTCGCTGCGGCCCCAAAACAGCAGCGGGATCGCCATGCACAGGTAGCCGATCGCTACGCCTGCGGCCAAGGGCGGGTAGCGCGGCTCGGGGATGGCGTCGGACAAGGGGCTAAACACCAGCGCGGCGATCAGGCCGGCCACCAGCACCCGGTACAACGAGAAGAAGTACAGCTCGCGCTGCGGCGCGGACTGGATCCGGGCGATGAGCGATGCGATGGATGCCAAGCCGATTTCCCCGCTGGAGCGAGCCGCGAGTATAGGCAGGTGCGTGGTCTACGCAGCGCTTGAGCACAGAGTGGGTCTACGCGCAAGCGCTGCGATCAGGCGACCATCCCGGCGGATTTTGCGCCGCACGGCGTGGTCAGCCACAATAGGCGGCCCGTTCGCGTCCCATGACGTGCCGCCCAGGCGGTCTGCGTTGCACGCAGCGGTCGTTTCCTTTTCCCACGGTGACGCATGAATTTCCACGAATACCAGTCAAAACAGCTGCTTGCCGAGTACGGCATCCCCGTCCCGGCCGGCAAGGTCGCGGCGACCCCGGACGAAGCGGTTGAAGTCGCCAATTCCCTGGGCAAGGGCCCTTGGATGGTGAAAGCGCAGATCCACGCGGGTGGCCGCGGTAAGGCTGGCGGCGTCAAGTTCTGCAAGACCACCGACGACGTGAAGGCCGCAGCAGCCAAGATGCTCGGCACAAAGATGTCCACCTACCAGACCGCCGGCGTCGAGCTGCCGATCAATCTGGTGTTGGTGACCACCGCCGGTGAGATCGTCAAGGAGCTGTACCTGTCGATTCTGGTCGACCGCGGCACCAAGACCATCACTTATATCGCCTCGAGCGAGGGTGGCGTGGAGATCGAGCAGGTTGCGGCCGAAACGCCGGAACTGATCCACGCGCTCAACGTCGATTTCGTCGAAGGCGTGCAGGGCTATCACGGCCGCGATTTCGGCTTCAAGCTCGGCCTCAATGCCAAGCAGGCCGGCCAGTTCGCCAGCATCATGGTGAACTTGTACAAGCTGTTCAACGAAAAGGATCTGGCGCTGGTTGAAATCAACCCGCTCGCGATCCTGGACGACGGCAACCTGTACGCGCTGGACGGCAAGTTCGACAGCGACGACAACGCCGCGTTCCGTCAGAAGCAGCTGATCGCCATGCGCGACAAGACGCAGGAAGACGAAACCGAAGTGACCGCGTCGGAGTTGGACATCAACTACGTCACCATGGACGGCAATATCGGTTGCATGGTCAACGGTGCAGGTCTGGCCATGGCCACCATGGACGTCATCAAGCTCAACGGCGGCGAGCCGGCGAACTTCCTGGACGTGGGCGGCGGTGCGAACAAGCAGCGCGTCATCGAAGCGTTCAAGCTGATCCTGTCTTCGGACAAGGTCGAAGGCATCTTCGTCAACATCTTCGGCGGCATCGTCCGCTGCGACATGATTGCCGAAGGCATCATCGCCGCGGTCAAGGAAGTGGGCGTCAAGGTTCCGGTCGTGGTGCGCCTGGAAGGCACCAACGTGGAAGAAGGCAAGCAGCTGCTGCGCGATAGCGGCATGGCCATCATCCCGGCCGACAACATCAACGACGGCGCCAAGAAAGTCGTTGAAGCTGTCAAGAACGCCGCCTGATCCACGACACCGAAGGAACTATCCATGTCCGTTTTGATTAACAAGAACACCAAGGTGATCGTGCAAGGCTTTACCGGCCAGCAGGGCACCTTCCACGCCACTCAGATGGTCGAGTACGGCACCCAGGTCGTCGGCGGCGTCACGCCCGGCAAGGGCGGCACCACGCATATCGATCTGCCGGTGTTCAACACCGTCGCCGATGCAGTCAAGGCCACCGGTGCAGACGCATCGGTGATTTACGTGCCGCCGCCGTATGCGGCCGATGCGATCCTGGAAGCGGCTGCGGCCGGCATCAAGGTCATCGTGTGCATCACTGAAGGTATCCCGGTGCTGGACATGCTGCGCGTCAAGAACGTGCTGACCCGTTCGCATCCGGACACCGTGCTGATCGGGCCGAACTGCCCCGGCGTGATCACCCCGGGCGAGTGCAAGATCGGCATCATGCCGGGCCACATCCACAAGCCGGGCAAGATCGGCATCGTGTCGCGTTCGGGCACCCTGACCTATGAAGCGGTCAAGCAGACCACCGAAGTGGGCCTGGGCCAGAGCACCTGCATCGGCATCGGCGGCGACCCAATCAATGGCCTGAACTTCGTCGACTGCCTCAAGCTGTTCAACGAAGACCCGCAGACTGAAGGCATCATCATGGTCGGCGAAATCGGCGGCGACGCCGAGGAAGCCGGTGCCGAGTACATCAAGCAGTACGTCAAGAAGCCGGTCGTCGGCTTCATCGCCGGTGCTTCTGCTCCGGCCGGCAAGCGCATGGGCCACGCCGGTGCGATCGCATCGGGCGGCAAGGGCACGGCCGAAGGCAAGTTCGCGGCGATGGAAGCCGCTGGCGTCAAGACCGTCCGTTCGCCGGGCGATCTGGGTGCGGCGATCGCTGCACTGGTGAAGTAAGTCTCGCCAGTGTGGTGTCGTGGAAAGCCGCCTTCGGGCGGCTTTCTGCGTTATAGAGACGGCTTACGCAGATGGCAGACTCGCTGACTGCCGCGCGCGCGTTGGGCCGACTGCCCGGCTCGCTGCTTGCAGCGGTGCTGAGCCCTGAATCGCACAAGGAGCGCGTCATGCAAGGTGTGTCACAAGCGTGCTACGGTGGGGCTACCAATGCCGATCTCGATGCGGTTTTCCAAGGTTGCCATGTCCACGACCACAATCCGTTTGCCTGACGAACTGAAAGCGCGTGTCGCCAGGGCGGCGAAAGATGCCGGAACTACGGCGCACGGCTTCATCGTCGATGCCATTGCGGAGAAAATCGAAGCGCACGAGCGCCGCAACGCATTTCATGCCGAAGCGCAGCAACGCTGGGCTGCCATCGAAGGTGGCGAAAACACCCTGTCCTGGGCGGACATACGCCAGTACATGCAGCAGCTTGCCGACGGAGAGAACCCCGCGCCACCGGTCGCCAGCACCGTCGAGCGCTGACAGATGACCAGCATCGGGCTTGCCGCGCGCGTCGCCGACGATGCGCGACGTCTGGTCGCCTATCTGCAGGAGCACGATGCAGCAAATGTGCAGCGAAAGCTCGCTGGCGTCTTCCAGGCCATCGATGCATTGGCGGACAATCCGCTGATAGGGCACGCAGTGCATGGCGGATTTCGCGAGCTGGTCATCGGTCGCGATGCCAGCGGTTATCTGGCGCTCTATCGTTACGCACCGTTGGACGACACCGTGTATGTGCTGGCGATCCGTTCGCAGCGCGAAGCGGGTTACCTTGAAAGCCTGTTTTGATGGAGTCAGCAGTGACAGCACACACCCTTCGCATCGCCATGGCCCAGTTCGACTTCCCGGTCGGCGCAGTGGCGCAGAACACCGATCGCATCATCGAGTACATCGCCGCAGCGCGCGACGAGTTCGAGGCCGATATCGTGCTGTTTCCCGAGCTGGCGATCAGCGGTTATCCGCCGGAAGATCTGCTGCTGCGGCCCGGTTTTCTCGCCCATTGCGAAGAAGCGTTGGGGCGCATTGCGGCTGCCACGCGCGGCATCGTGGCGGTGGTCGGTTGGCCGCAAAGCGCTGGCAGCGTGGTCTACAACGCCGCTAGCGTGTTGCGCGACGGGCGGATCGAGGCAACCTACCGCAAGCGCGAATTGCCTAACTACGCGGTGTTCGACGAGCGCCGCTATTTCGACGTGGACCCGGATGGCGACAACTGCGTGTTTACCGTCAAGGGCGTGCAGGTGGGCGTGGTGATCTGCGAAGACCTTTGGTTTGCAGAGCCGCTGGCCAACACCGTCAAGGCTGGCGCTGAGTTGGTGCTGGTGCCCAACGCCTCGC
Organism: Xanthomonas vasicola; assembly: GCF_000772705.2. Taxonomy (GTDB): domain Bacteria; phylum Pseudomonadota; class Gammaproteobacteria; order Xanthomonadales; family Xanthomonadaceae; genus Xanthomonas; species Xanthomonas vasicola. Next base: position 24,201 of record NZ_JSBW02000025.1, on the reverse strand, counting down.
CCTACGAGCGCGGCAAGCATGCGCAGCGCGATGCGTTGCTGGCCGAGCGCACACGCGAGAGCGGGGCGGCCATTGCCTATCTCAACGTCGTTGGCGGGCAGGACGCGCTGGTGTTCGATGGCGCCTCGGTGGTGGCCGATGGCGACGGCACCGTGCATCCCGCTGCTGCCGCGTTCGTGGACCAGTGGCTGGTGGTGGACTACGCCGCCGGCGAGCGCAGCTTCACCCCGGTGGTGTGGGTGGACGATGGCGACGAGAGTATGGACGCGCTGGCGTGGCGCGCGGTTGTGCGCGGGCTGCAGGACTACTGCCGCAAGAACGGCTTCAGCAAAGTTTGGCTGGGCCTGTCTGGCGGCATCGACTCGGCGCTGGTGCTGGCGATCGCAGTGGATGCGCTGGGCGGCGATAACGTCACCGCCGTGCGCCTGCCGTCGCGCTATACCGCGAACCTGTCCAATGATCTGGCCGACGAGCAATGCCGCGCGCTGGGCGTCAAGCTGGAAACCATCGCGATTGAGCCGGCCTTTGAGGGTTTGCTCGGTGCGCTGGGGCCGATGTTCGAAGGCACCCAGCCGGACATCACCGAAGAAAACCTGCAGTCGCGCAGCCGTGGCGTGATCCTGATGGCGCTGTCGAACAAGTTCGGCGGTCTGGTGCTGACCACCGGCAACAAGAGCGAATACGCGGTGGGTTACGCCACCATCTACGGCGACATGTGCGGTGGTTATGCGCCACTCAAGGATCTATACAAGACAGAAGTATTTGGCTTGGCGAAGTGGCGCAACACCGTGGGTGGCGCGCCGGTGATCCCGCCGGCGGTGATCTCGCGCCCGCCGTCAGCCGAGTTGCGCGACAACCAGACCGACCAGGATTCGCTGCCGCCCTACGATGTGCTCGACGGCATCCTGTATCGCTACGTCGATCAGGAACAGTCGCGCGACGACATCGTCGCCGCCGGCTACGCCGCCGATACCGTCGAGCATGTGCTGCGCCTGGTGCGGCTCAACGAGTGGAAGCGCCACCAGTCCGCGCCGGGACCCAAGGTGTCACGGCGTGCATTCGGGCGCGAACGTCGCTATCCAATCACCAATGGGTATCGCGGCCAGTAGCCTGAATTGCCCATATGGTCAGTGGCTTGGCACACCGTGGCTGCTGCGGTGGCCGGTGATTGGGCGAATTGGCTGAGCAGGTCCAGGGTCGGTTTTTGGCCGGGAGGTCGACATCAGGCCAAAGTGGCCCTCTGCGCTCTGGATGGTGGGTGCTCGCAGGAAGTTAGATCTGGTTTGCGGTCAGTGCAGGCAGGGGGGCTCTAGCATTCGTTGAGCTGGCGCCGGTGACTGGATGCGCGCGCCGAGTCCGGCGATGCGTCTGCAGGTAGTTGATGCACGCTGCCAGGTGCAGGCTCGTCAGCAGTGCCAATTGCAGTCGTCTTGGCATCGTCGCTGCACGCACCGCGTAACCTTCGCCATCGCCGCAACAAAAGAAAGAGGCCTTGCGGCCTCTTTTAGATGATGCGCTGCGCCAGATGTCTCAGTCGCGACTCATCTGGGCATTCTTTTGCCCGGTCGCTGCTGACTTTTCGCCAGCAAACGGGTTGAGCTTGCGGATGGCCCAGGGATACTTCGGCCAGTTACCGGTCAGCCACGGGTGCTGCGGGTCGTTGAGCTCCAGCACGCGGCGTGCGTCGGCCGCCAGGGTCTTGTTGCCCAAGTGCGTGTAGGCCTCGGCCAGCACTGCGACGGCGTCGTATTGATAGGCGCTCTGCGGATAGGTTTCCAGCAGGTAATTGGCGCGGCCGGCAGCAGACACCCAGGCATCGCGGCGCAGGTAGTACAGCGCATTGTCCAGCTCGTGCTGGGCGAACACGTCGCGCAACTCGATCATACGCTTGCGCGCATCGGCGGCGTAGCGGCTGTTCGGGTAGCGGTCGGTTACGGTATTGAAGTCGTTGTAGGCCTGCTGCGGCGAGGACAGGTCGCGACGGCTCGGGTCCAGCGACCACACGCGGCGCAGGAACACTGTGTCGCGGTTGCTGTTGGCCAGCCCGCGCAGGTAGTACAGATACGAGATGTTGCGGTGGGTCGGGTAGGTACGGATGAAGCGGTCGACGCTGGACACCGTATCGTCGTGCTTGCCGGCCTTGTACTGGGCGTAGGCGCTTTCGATCATCGCCTGCTCGGTGTACGGGCCATACGGGTACTGGGCGATCAGGCGCTTGTAGCTGGCCTCGGCGCCGGCCCAGTTGCCTTTCTCCATCAGATCGTGGCCCTTGCCGTAGAGCTGTTCGACCGGCATGCCCTCGTCGGGATTCTTGTCCTTGGCACCGCGGTGGCAGCCGGTGACGACGAACGCCATGACCAGCATGAGAGCAATCAGGCGCGCAGGCGCGGAAAACGTGGACCGTCGGATCATGGGTCTGGGCAGGACGCATCAGGAAAACGAGAGCGCGATGATAGCCTAGTGGCCTGTCCGGCGACTGACTCTTGCCGCCCGGACCCCCAAATTCCCGATTTTTCCTGAGTGCCCGTGTCCATGTCCGACCCCTCTGCCGAACCCTTCGAACCGTCCATCCGCCAGGCGATCGTGCCCGACAACGCCGCCGGACGCCGTTTCGACGCGGTGCTGGCCGAGTTGTTCCCCGAATTCTCACGCTCGCGGCTGTCGGAATGGATCAAGTCCGGCGACGCGCTGCTGGACGGCGCCATGGCACGCCCGCGCGACACCTTGCGCGGCGGCGAGAGCGTGCAGGTGCAGGTGGTGCTGGAAACCCAGACCCACGCCGCGCCGCAGGACATCCCGCTGAGCGTGCTGTACGAAGACGAGCAGGTGCTGGTGATCGACAAGCCGGCCGGTCTGGTGGTGCATCCGGGCGCCGGTAATCCCCACGGCACCTTGGTCAACGCGCTGCTGTTCCGCGACCCGGCGCTGGCCTCGGTGCCGCGCGCTGGCGTAGTGCATCGCCTGGACAAGGACACCAGCGGCGTGATGGTAGTGGCGCGCACCGTACAGGCGCAGACCGCGCTGGTGGAGCAACTGTCCGCGCGCGATGTGCATCGCCAGTATCTGGCGGTGGTGGTCGGCGCACTGGTCTCCGGCGGCACCGCCAATGCACCAATCGACCGCCACCCGCGCGACCGCCTGAAGATGGCGGTGCGCGACGACGGCCGCGATGCGGTCACGCATTACCGCCTGCGCGAGCGCTTCCGCGCACATACCGCACTGGAATGCCGTCTGGAAACAGGGCGTACCCATCAGATCCGTGTGCACATGGCCCACCTGAAATCGCCGATCGTCGGCGACCCGCTGTACGGCGGGGCGCTCAAGCTGCCCAAGGGCGCCACCGACGAACTGGTGCACGAACTGCGCACCTTCAAGCGCCAGGCGCTGCATGCCGAAACCCTGGAATTCCTGCATCCGGTCAGCGGCGAGCCGGTCCGTGCCAGCGCGCCGGTGCCGGCCGATCTGCAGCGCTTGATGACCGCGCTGCGCGAAGACAGCGCACGCGCCGCCGAGATGGCACGCCGCTGAGGTGGCCGTGGCCGCGCCCTTCATCCTGCCGGCGGACTGGCCAGCGCCGCCGCGCATCCGCGCGCTGACCACGCTGCGTCATGGTCTGGGCGGCTCGCTGGCGCCGTTCGACACGCTCAACCTGGGCAATCGCAATAGCGCCGAAGGCGATGTGCCCGCGCAGGTGGAGCGCAATCGGGCGCTACTGGCCGAGGCCTTGGCGTTGCCGAGCACGCCGCACTGGCTGCGACAGGTGCATGGCGTGGGCGTGGTGCGGGTAGACGCACCGCCCGCTGCGCCTGGATCAACGGACGGCGCGAATGAGCTACCAGGCGCGCAAGAACCGGTGGCCGATGCTGCGGTGACGTCGGTGCCTGGCGTGGTGCTGGCGATCCTCACCGCCGATTGTCTGCCGGTCGTGTTCGCTGCCGTGGATGGCAACGAAGTTGCTGCTGCGCATGCCGGTTGGCGCGGGCTGGCCGACGGCGTGCTGGAGCGCAGCATGGCCGCGATGCGAACGCCACCGCAGCAGCTGGTCGCCTGGCTGGGTCCGGCGGCGGGGCCGCGGGTGTATGAAATTGGCCAAGACGTCTTCGATGCCTTCGTTGCGCACGATGCACAGGCGCAACAGGCGTTTGTCGCCACGCGTCCAGGGCACTGGCGGGTGGATCTGTATGCGCTGGCTCGCCAGCGGCTGCAGCAGGCGGGTGTGCCGGCCGATGCGGTGTATGGCGGCGGGTTGTGCACCATTTCCGATCCGCAGCGCTTTTTCTCGCACCGGCGCGACCGCCGCAGCGGACGCATGGCTACGCTGGCGTGGATCGCACCCTGAGCACGCCGCTGTTCGCCCAGGTGTTGGGGCAGGACGCATTTGCGCAGTTGCCCGCGCCGGTGCGCGCATTGCACTCGGTGCAGCAGCGGCAGACCTTCGCCGGGCGCGCGCAGATTCAGCGTGTTGCGCATACGTTGGTGCCGTTGCTGGCGCTGCAGAGCCGTTGCCGCGCAGCGGCGACGTCGAGGTGAAAGTGAAATTTCTTGCCGACGCGCACGGCGAGCGCTGGCATCGGCGTTTTGGCGGTTTGCCGATGCATTCGCGGCTATGGCGCCATGGCAACAGCCTGCGCGAACACCTGGGCGCGGTGCGTTTCGAATTTTCGTTGCAGGCCGATGCGCAATCGCTGGACTGGCAGGCCACACGTGTGTGGGCGTTCGGATGGATTCCGTAGCCTGCGCGCTGGTTGCGGCAGGTGCGTTGCCGCGAGCATGCCGATAGTGGCCGTTACGGGTTTAGGGTCGACGTGCACTTGCCGCTGGCAGGGCCGTTCATTCGCTATGAGACTGGCTTGAACCGCGCTGATCAATCGTTTGTTGCGCTGCCTGCGGCGCCCGCCACCATCGTCTTCGATGGCGTGTGCCTGCTGTGCAATGGCTGGGTCAAGTTTCTGCTGCGCCACGATCGGCGTGCGCGCTATCGCTTTGCGGCCATGCAGGGCCAGGCCGGGCGCGCGCTGTTGCGGCAGCACGGTCTGGACCCGGACGACCCGTTGTCATTCTGCTGGTGGACGCCACCGGTGCCTGGACCGACAGCGATGCGATTGTGCGCGTGCTTGCAGGATTGGGTGGTTTTTGGCGGCTGGCCAGTGTGCTGCGTGTCGTGCCGCGCAGCGTGCGCGATATCGGCTACCGGCTGATCGCACGCAATCGCTTCCGCTGGTTCGGTCGCAGCGACCACTGCATGTTGCTGACGCCCGAGCAGCATGCGCGGTTTCTGGACTGACGCACTGTGGGCGGCGCGGGTGAACTGCACTGAGGAACGATGCGATGCCAGGACGAGACGATCCGGCGCATCGCTCGGCCGTTCTCGGGCGCGTGCCTGTCGGCGCGGGCATTTCCGGGAAAGCCTGATCGCGCCGGGTGCGCTCCTACGGCAGATGCTAGGGATGCAATACCCGGCTGATGCGGGCACGGGTGTTCGGCGGCTGCGGCGCGTTCGAGACAGCCAGCCACAGCGTTCGGGGTGTTCGCGTGATGCGCAGCGATTGCTCGCGCCGGCGGCTCCCGAGCAACGGTTCGTCGCAGCGCGCCTGAGCGCGGCGGGCGTTGCCGGAGGCCCCGGGTGCGCTCCTAGGAAACGCCATACATGGCGAGCTTATGCCGCGTTGTGGAAGCTGGCGCGTACGGCGTGGGAGGCACTTGGGCGGGTGTCGGACTGCAGGCGGAAGATCGACACCGCATCGGCCAGTTCCACGGCCTGTTCTTCCAGGCTGCGCGCGGCGGCGGTAGCTTCTTCCACCAGCGCGGCGTTGCGTTGGGTCACTTCGTCCAGCTGCACAACCGTGCGGTTGACTTGCTCGATGCCGCTGGATTGCTCGGCACTGGCCGAGGTGATCTCGCTCATGATGTCGGTGAAGTGTTTGACCGAGCCGACGATCTCGCGCATGGTCGCGCCGGCGCGGTGCACCAGGCCCGAACCCAGTTCCACCTTGTCGGTGGAGTCGGCGATCAGCGTCTTGATTTCCTTGGCGGCATCGGCCGAGCGCCGCGCCAACGCACGCACTTCCGAAGCCACCACGGCAAAACCGCGGCCCTGTTCGCCGGCACGTGCGGCTTCCACCGCAGCGTTGAGCGCCAGGATATTGGTCTGGAACGCGATGCCGTCGATGACGCCGATAATCTCGCCGATCTTGCGCGAGGCCGCGCTGATCTGACTCATGGTGGCGACCACGTCGTCCATCACCTGGCCGCCGCTCTGTGCCACTTCGCCGGTGCCCACCACCAGGCGATTGGCCTGCAGTGCGCTCTCGGCGTTTTGCTTCACGGTGGAGGTGAGTTCTTCCATCGAGCTTGCGGTTTCTTCCAGTTTGGCGGCCTGCTGCTCGGTGCGTTCGGAAAGATCCGTGTTGCCGGCGGCGATCTCCACCGCGGCCTGGCGAATGGTGTCCGATGCGGTCTGGATACCGCCGATGATTTCGGTCAGGCGGGCGACGGTCTGGTTGGTGTCGTCGCGCAAGCGCGCGAAGATGCCATGCGCATCGCCATCCACGCGTTGGGTGAGGTCGCCTTCGGCCAGCGCAGCGATCACGCGGGCCAGTGCGTCCAGGTGGATTTCCACCGAGTCGTAGATGCGATTGATGCCTTGCGCCAGGGTCAGCAGCACGCCATCCATGCCGTCGATCTGCATGCGATGGCTGAAGTCGCCGGCGGAGGCGGCGTCGATGATCTGGATCAGCGTCTGCTCGGCGTTGACCTGCGCGGTGACGTCCACCCACTGCGCGATGGTGCCCAGCTTGGTGCCGTCGGCGGCGATGATCGGGCTGTAGACGAAGTCGATCTGGCGGCCAAAGAACGGCGCACGCACGGCCTTGGAGGCGTTCAATGCACGCATGCGATCGATCGCAGCCTGGCTGTCCGGATAGATGTCGCCGATGCTGCCGCCGACGAAGCCTTCGGCGTGGAAGCTGGGATGGAAGCTCTGCACATCCGGCTCGATCAGCTTGAGCATGGCGAGCAGTTTGCGGTTGGCGAACAACACCTGGCCATCGTCGTCGGCGATGCGGATCATGGTGTCCAGATCGTCGAGCGCCTTGATCACGAACTGGCCATGGCGCAGGCCTTGCTCCATTACATCGATGCGGATGGCGAGCTTGTCCTGAGCATCCTGCAAGGCATGCAGCAATGGTGCGAGTTCGCCGGAGGCGTTGCGCAGGTCCAGACGCTGGAAGCGCCCTTCGCCGATCGCCATCGCTGCGCTCACGGCTTGCTGCAGCTGCGCAGCGTGACGCCGGCGCGCCCACCCCCCCAAGCCGGCGCTTGCCGCGCCCAGCACCAGCAGGACGGGAAGCAGGCGTCCAAGCCCGCTCAAAAGCCGCCGGGCACCAGCGTGGCGGCGTAGCAGGCAAGCAAGGCCAGCAGCCCGATGTGTGCAGCGGCCGGCAGCCATGCAGTCCAGGTGGTGCGCGCAACGCGCCCACCAACAGGCGGATAGGCGACGGGGGCGGCATCGTGTGAGTGCAACATAGGCTGTCCGACTGGGTGATCTGATATGGGAGCGGTATCCGGCAGTCTGTGGGCTGCAGTGTGGTATCGGCGGCTGGGTCCGAATAATGAAGGTGTGAAGGCGCCGTTCGTCGGGATATGACAACTGGGTCCAGAAAAGCCTTGATGTCATTGATGTGGAAGGGATTTCACTGACTGGTAAGCGCGCCGGAAGTGATCAAGCGGGCTTGAACGCCAATTTGGTTGTGAATTCCGTGTGAAAAATAGACGCGTCTGGACGAACGCCCGGCGCCTCGGCGACGTGTCGTCTGACGTGGACCAGCGCCTGCGAGGGGGGCTGGCGGGGTCATCAACGACGTGTGCGATGCCGTCCGACACCCGCTCCGCCGCATGGGATCGCCGGCTGGATGGTTTCCTAGAGGGAGGCGCTGATGTTCAGGCCTGCAGCGAAAGTGCCATGGCCGCGCCTCAGACGCCTGCACAGCGTCATCGGCTTTGCATCGCCTGCTCAATCGCGCTATGAAACCCGCCCACAAAAAAACCGGCCGTCTCGCGACGACCGGTTCTATCGACTGCATCCGTCAGCCAAGGCCGACGGCGCGCTAGCTGAGCGTCAGACCGCCGCTAGGCGTGTGATGGGCAGTGGCCGACGCAGTGCAGATTGCGTGCGGTTCTGCGCACCGGTACACCGCCTAGCCGGATGACGCTTCAAGCGCCGCCATTACTTGGCAGGCGCGGCCTGCGCATCGTCAGGCAAGGCCCAGGCAATCACGCTGTCGCCCGACTTGGTTTCCATGCGGTCATGTCCACCCACGGCAGCCACGATGTATTGCTTGCCATTGATGGTGTAGCTCATCGGTGCTGCCTGCGGGCCCGCGGGGACGCGGGTCTCCCACACCTGCTTGCCGGTGCGGGTGTCGAAGCCGCGCATGAAGTCGTCCAGGGTCGCGCCGATGAAGGTCACGCCGCCAGCGGTGGCCAGCGAGCCGCTGTTGTTAGGCGTGCCGATCTCGAACTTGGTCTTGGACGGAATGCCCATCGGACCCTGGTCGTAACCGGTACCCAGCGGACGGCGCCAGATCACCTGCTGCGTGCGCAGGTCCACGCCGGCGATGTAGCCCCACGGCGGTGCCACGCACGGCGTGTTGAGTGGCGACATCCACGGCTCCTTGCGCGCGCCATAGGCCAGGCCCTTCTGCGCCATATAGCCGGGCGTCTTGCTCTTGCCGTCGAACACCGAGACCACGCCCAGCTCATTCATTTTTTCGCGGGTATACACCTGCAAGGTGTAGGGCAGGCGGTTGCTGTTCATCACCATGATGCCGCGCTGCAGATCCACCGAGACGCCGCCCCAGTTGATGCCGCCGTGGTTGCCGGTAAAGGCCAGCGAGCCCTGCAAGGTCGGCGGGGTGAACATGCCTTCGTAACGCAGCTGCTTGAACTGGATGCGGCAGGCCAGCTGGTCGAACGGGGTCATGCCCCAGGCATCGGATTCAATGATGGTCTCGTACTCACGGCTCGGCGCGCCTACGGTGTTGGGCATGCCCGGCGAGATCGGCTGCGTGGCAGCGGTCCAGTCGCCGTGATCGGTACCCTGCGGCACAGCGATCTGCTTGACCGGCATGATCGGCTCGCCGGTGGCACGGTCCAGCACGAACACCTGACCGGACTTGGTGGCCTGGATCACTGCCGGACGCGTACCGCCGCCAGCAACCGGCCAGTCGACCAGGTTCGGCTGCGGGCCAATGTCGTAATCCCACAGGTCGTGGTTGACGGTACGGAAGTGCCAGCGTTCCTTGCCGGTAGCAGCATCCACGGCCACCAGCGAGGCGGTGTATTCCTCGTCCTGTGGGGTGCGGCCCTTGCCGAAGAAGTCGCCGGAGGCGTTGCCGGTGGGCAGATAGACCAAGCCGAGCTCATCGTCAGCGGCCATCAGCGACCACACGTTCGGAGTCGAGCGGGTGTAGGTCTGGCCGGCCGGCGGCTCGGCAGTGATCGCCGGGTTGCCCAGGTCCCAGGCCCAACGCAGCTGGCCGGTGAGCGCATCGAAGCCGCGCACCACGCCGGACGGCGCATCGCCTTCCTGACCATCGCGGACCTGGCCGGTCGGCTGGATCACCACACCGCGCATCACCACCGGCGGCGAGGTCGGGCCAACGAAGCCCGGCTTGGTGTTGCCGGTACCGGCATTCAGATCGACGTAGCCGTTGTTGCCGAAGCTGGTGCAGAGCTTGCCGGTCTGCGCATCCAGCGCGCCGAGGCGGCCATCGACCATCGGCCAGAAGATCCGGGTCGCGCATTCGGCGGTGCCTTCCGGCGCCTGGTAGTAGGACACGCCACGGCAGGTGGTGGCAGCAACGCCCGCCATCGCCTTGGGGTTGGTCTGCGGATCGAAGCGCCAGCGCTCTTTACCGTTGGCCGCTTCCACCGCAATCACCTTCTGGGTGGGCGTGCAGATGTAGAGCAGGTCGCCGACCTTGAGCGGGGTGTTCTGGAAGGCATAGCCCAGCTTGGAATCCTTGGGCTTCAGATCGCCGGTGTGGAATTCCCAAGCCACCTTGAGATTCTTCACGTTGTCCGGGGTGATCTGCGCACCGGGTGTGTAATGGTTGGAGAGGTTGGAGCCCGCATAGGAGGTCCAGTTGCTGGCGTCGTGATTAGCCGCGACGTTGCCGTCGGGGCTGGGCACGGTGCCGCGGCTGAAGGCCATTGCGCTGTCGGCCGGCAGCTTGGAGGCATCGGCCAGCTCGACATTGCGCGGCATCAGCAGCGGCCACAGGATCAGCGCAGCACCCAGGATCGGCAGCACACCGGTCACTAGCGCATAGCCGGCGCCCGATAGCGGCGACATGCGCCGACGCGCTACGCCCCAGAATGGCAGCAGCAGCAAGCCCAGCACCGAGATCATCGCCAGACGCGGCACCAGGCCCCAGCCATCCAGGCCCACTTCCCACAGCGCCCAGGCAATGGTGCCGGCCAAGGTCGCGCCAAACAGCCACAGGCCGGCACGCTTGCCCAGCGCGAGCAACACGCCCGCCAGGAACAGGGCAATACCCGCGATCAGGTAATACCAGGAGCCACCGACGGCCACCAGGCGGCCGCCTTCGAAGGCCAGCACCGCACCAAGCACGGCGATCACCACCGCATAGGCCACCAGCAACCAGGTGCCTAGCCCACGTTTTGAGGATTGATCAGTCATTTTTAAGATGTCAGGAAGGACTCAGACACCAGCGAGCGGTGGCAAGTCGTGGAGGGAGACAGATCGCAGGTGGCAAAGACGCGGCCCGGATCTAAATACGAACATCGAACGCTATGAACGCGCGGCCCCTCCCAGGGTCCTCAGCGCTAATCATGTAAATATTTTAGACCCCCCGGGCGCCCTCTGTCCGTGACGGAATAGGAACCAGCGTTCCAGCCTGCACGTCTGGCACACCGGAAACATGCGGATGTTGAACGCATTGCAACATTGTGGTGCCAGGTGTTGCTAGGCCCGGGTTGGACATTCGCTGCCGGTGATCGCGCCGGCGATTAAAGGGCAGGGGGCACGGCTCAGGTTGTGTGGCTCAGCTACTGCCGTATCGAGTGAACGCTGCCGACCTCCGACGCGCTCATGCCTTCGCAGGCACGGTCGTTTCGATCAGAGTTGGCAACCGCTTGCTGCGTTAGCGTGAGGCGCGCTCTGCGGTAGAAAGCGCGCAGCGTGATAGGCCACTTGTGGGCGCACCCGCATCCGCCCACGTTCCCCGAGGACAATGCCCCGGCGGAAGAAGGAGAGCTATCTAGACCTCGGAGAGCGCTTGCAGATAGCGCTGGCGCCAGTGGTTGATGTTGTTCTTGCGCAGGTGATCCATCATCGCGTGCCAGCGTTCGATGCGGCTTGCCAGCGGCATGCTTGCTGCCGTGGCAATCGCATCGGCCACGCCATCCAGATCGTGCGGATTGACCAGCAGCGCTTCCTTCATTTCGTCGGCGGCACCTGCAAACAATGACAACACCAGCACCCCTGGATTTTCCGGGTCTTGCGCGGCCACGAATTCCTTGGCAACCAGGTTCATGCCATCGCGCAATGGAGTAACCAAACACACAGAAGCTGCGCGATAAAAACCGGTCAGCGTGGCGTGGCTGAAGTTTTGGTTGACGTAGCGCAGCGGTGTCCAATCCGGTTCCGCGTGCCCGCCGTTGATATGGCCGGCGATCTGTTCGAGCTGGCTGCGCAATTGGCGGTATTCGGTGACATCGCCGCGCGAGACCGGCGCAATTTGCAGATAGGTGAGGCTGCCGGATTGATCCGGATAGCGCTCCAGATAGCGCTCGAAGCCTTGGAAGCGTTCCGGCAATCCTTTGGAATAATCCAGGCGGTCCACACCGATGGCCAACTGACGGCCGCGCAAACTTTCGCGCAAATCGCGCACGGCCTGCTTGCCGACCGATGCCTTGGCCTGATTGGCGATCAAATCGGTATCGATGCCAATCGGGAACGACGATGCGGTGAAGCGGCGCCCACCCGGGCCTTCCACCAGATCGCCTTCCAGAATGCGGCCACCACCAAACAGGCGCACATACGCTTTGAAACGCTCGGCATCGCGCTGGGTCTGGAAGCCCACCAGGTCGTACGCATAGAACGTACTGAACAAACGCGCGTGATCGGGCATTGCCTGCACCAGATCGGCCGACGGCATCGGCACGTGCAGGAAGAAGCCCATCTTGCAGCCCACACCCAGCTCACGCAGCATCGCGCCGAGCGGAATCATGTGGTAATCGTGGATCCACAAGGTGTCGCTGTCTTTCAGTAGCGGCGCAAGCTTTTCGGCAAACAGCCGATTGACGCGCATATAGCCTTCGCGGGTGGCGCGATCGTAATCGACCAGGTCAAGGCGGAAGTGCAGTAACGGCCACAATGTGCGGTTGGCAAAGCCGTTGTAGTACGAATCGATGTCGCGCTTGTTGAGGTCCATAGTGACGAAGGTGATGTCACCTTCGGTCTGTTCGTGCATGCCGCCGCTGTCGCCGCGCACAGTCTTGCCGCTCCAGCCGAACCACATGCCACCGCGCTCTTTAAGCGCCGCCAACAAGCCAACCGCCAAGCCGCCAGCGCGATTTTCGCCGGGCACTGCAACGCGGTTGGATACCACTACCAAACGACTCATGAAGCCTCCTGCCAGCTCCGCGACAAGCGCATCGCTGCGATGATCAAGCCAACATGCGAATAGGTCTGAGGGAAATTGCCCCAGGCTTCGCCGTCTTCAAACGATAGATCTTCCGATAGCAAGCCGAGGTGATTGCGGCGCGATAGGATGCGCTCGAACAATTCACGTGCCTCGTCCTTGCGCCCGATCGCCGCCAGCGCATCGATGTACCAGAAGGTACAGATGGTGAAGCTGGTCTCCGGCTCACCGAAGTCATCCGGTGCGATGTAGCGGTACAGCGCATCGCCATGCTTGAGCACGCGACCGACTGCTTCGACCGTGCGCACGAAGCGGCTGTCGTCGTTGGCCACGATGCCAATGTCGGCCAGCAGCAACAGCGACGCATCCAGCCGATGGCCACCGAGTGTGTCGGTGAAATGGCCGTGTTCGTCGCTCCAGGCCTCGTTCAACACGCGCTCGCGGATGCTGTCGGCACGCTCGCGCCAGTAGGTGATGCGCTCTGGCAAGGCCAGCCTGTCGGCGATCTTGGACAAGCGATCGCAAGCCGCCCAGCACATTGCGGCGGTGTAGGTGTGCACTTCGGCGCGGCCGCGGAATTCCCACAGGCCGGCATCGGGGACGTTGTGTAATGCATAGGCGCGCTCACCCAGCGGCTCAAGACGGCGGAAGGTATCCGCATCGCCCTGATCCTTCAGACGCAGGTCGAAGAACAGCTGTGTGGACGCCAGTACCACGCTGCCGTAGACATCGTGCTGTTGCTGGATCCACGCAAGGTTGCCGCGTCGCACCGGGCCCATGCCGCGGTAGCCCTCCATGGTGTCGACTTCGTGCTCTTCCAGCTGCGATTCGAAGCCGATGCCGTACAGCGGCTGCATGGTGCCGTCGGCTGTGGCGATGTTGAAGATGTAGCCGATGAACTGCTCCATCGTGCGGGTCGCGCCAAGCCGGTTGAGCGCACGCACCACGAATGCCGCGTCGCGCAGCCAGCAATAGCGGTAATCCCAGTTGCGTGGTGTATTCGGCGCTTCCGGGATCGAGGTGGTCATCGCGGCGATGATCGCGCCGCTGTCTTCGTACTGGCACAACTTCAGCGTGATCGCACTGCGGATCACTGCTTCTTGCCAGTCCAGCGGAATGCACAGGTAACGCACCCATTCACGCCAATATTCTTCGGTGCGTTCCTGTGCTTCCTGCACGTAGCCGGTGAGCGAGCGGGTCAGTGATTCGTCCACGCCCAGTACCAGGCTGACTGGGTGACTGAGCACAAACGGCAACCCATCGCGCACAAAACGCACCGGCACATCGGTGGTCAGGCGCAGCGTGAATTCCGGCAACATCCAACGAATGTGATTGCTGCCCCAGGTGGTGTCCGGCGTGCGGCCACCCCAGTCTGCCAGCGGGCGGGCGCGTACGATGATGCGCGGGTTGCCGCTCAGCGGACGGATCTGGCGAATGATGCTCACTGGCCGATAGAAACGCCCGTTGTTGCGCCAGCGCGGCGCAAAGTCGATGACCTCGATTTCGCCGCCGTTGCTATCGCGCAACACCGTACGCAACACAGCGGTATTAGGCATATAGTGCTGCTCGCTGCTGGCGAAATCTTCCAGTTCCACGGCGAAGTCGCCGCCTTCGGTCTTGGGCGAGAGCAGCGTGCAAAAGGCCGGGTCTCCGTCAAATGCCGGCAGGCAACTCCACACCACACGTGCCTGCCGATCGACCAATGCACCAAAACTACAGTTGCCGATGACGCCCAGATCCAGGTTTGGCTCGGTCATGGAGTACAAACGATCCTTTGAAGTGAGAGAAGGTGCGCTGTGCTCAGCGGCGGCGTGCGTTGTGCTGCAGCCACGCGTGGACATCGGCGGTGCCATCAACGCGAAAGCGCGCGCTGGTCTGTGCGCGATTGCCCACCAGCACGCTCCAGCCGCCGAGCCGGTTGGCGGCGTCGAAACCGAATTCGTCGGTGAGATCGTCGCCGACGAACACCGGTGTACGGCCGGCAAAAACGCCGTGCTGCATCAGTTGTTCGACCGCCAGGCCCTTGTTGCTGCCCTCGGGAACGAATTCGACCACGTGATCGCCAGGCTGTAGCCGATAACCAGAAAGCTGTGCGATTTCCTGCTGCGCGAACGCGAGCACGTCGGGGCCGGCCTGCGGCCGCGCGCGCCAGTGCAGCGCCACGCTGACGCCTTTGTCTTCGATCAGCACACCGGGATGTCGATGCGTGAGCGCGGCAGCACGTTGATGCAGACCATGCAGCCACTCGGAGGTGTCTTGCGGCATGGCCGCGCGTGCAGCGACAGCGCTGCGCAGTTCATGCCCGTGCAGGCCGGCGGCCGGCAGCAGCAACGGCGCGAACAAGGCATCCAATTGGGCGAGTGGCCGGCCGCTGACCAGTGCGACGGCGCCGTTGAGGCGCTCGCTCAGCAGGCCGATGGCCTCGCGCACCTCGGGCAGTAGCCGCACTGCCTCGGGGCTGTCGGCAAAGTCGATGAGGGTGCCATCCACGTCCAGAAACAATGCGCAGGCATCGTCCAGCAATGGTGGCGACGGAAGGGGGGGGGGGACGTCTGCCATGGGCACATGGTGACGCAGCGGCCGTTAGCGGCAGGTGGAGCGGCTAGCGCAGCGTTTGGCTGTAGGGGCAATGCCAAGCAACGACATCTGCGCTATGCGCGCGCCAATGAAAAGCCACCCGGAGCTGGCCAGTGCGCGTGCGGGATGACGCGGCGGCGCGCTCGCAGATCGCTGCGTCTTGGAGCAGTGCGGCCCGCCAGAGGGGGCATCCGGGGGCGCGTTAGCTCAGCCGCCGGAAGACCGACGGCCAGTGGGCTGGGTTGTTGTTGCGCTCGCCGTCTCCGACTCGCATAGCGCAGCCAGCTTGGCGCCCAATTGCGGATTTCTTTCGCGAATAAGCCGGAGCATGGTCGCAATATCCGTATTGTCCGGTGCGGCCGTCATGGGGGGGGGCGGTGTCTCTTTTACTGTCTCCATAAGGGCTGTCAAGCGTTCCCCCAGTAGCGGGTCTTTCTCGCGGATCGCCCGGAGCAGGCGCAACGTGTCCGAGTTCTCCGACGGTGCTGCAGGTGCGGCCTGCGAGCGTTCGTTCGGTCTGCCGAAACCGAAGCCCTCCACCAGCATCCCCAGTGTGTCCAAGGGGACCGGATTTGTGCTGTTCAAATCGAACAGGCGCAGTGCCTCCGCCGTGCAGGAAGGCGGTGCCGTGGTCGGATCGAAATCCAAGGTGGTTCCGTCGTGGGAGGGCACAAGCGTAAGGTGCTCGACGAATTGGCACAGTTCGCGCAGATGGCTTCCGTGCCGATCCATCTGCGGGATCCAGCGAAGCATCTCTGCGGCAGTGGGCCTGGGCAACACGCTGCTATCGCCATCGTGGCCTTGCGTGTCATCCCCATAGCGCTCCCTAAGCGACAGCGGCGACAGTCCCGGGCGTTGCGGGCGGCGGTGGCGCTGGAAACTCCCGGGCAGATTGATCGCGGCAGGTCGGGATGGTGCGCGGCCAAGGGGTGGCTTCGAGGTGGTGCGGCATTCCTCGGACGCTGGCGACACTGCGTGGGGCGTCGCCTCGTCCGTGTGCAATACGCGCGACGAGGCGGGATTGAGGTGGGCAGGGCGCATAGCCACTCCATGAGCTTCAGGGCGAAAAGGATGTCGCGTTGCCTAAGGCGGGAGGGTGCGTTTTGCGAACGTTCCGCGCAATAGGCGAAAACCGGACATCGGCTGAAAGTGCTCTGGTCTTTCGACAGCGCGGTGGTGCCGGCATCGTGCCACCACCGCGCCTTACCGTGGTTACGCTCGTTCGCCAGTCGCTTCGCCCTGCATCGCTGCTGACGCGTTCGGCGCTACAGGTGTCGCCGCGTCGGCGTGCGATCAGAAGCTATACCGCACACGCCCATACCAATACGCGCCATTACTACCGATCGGCGAAAGCACGTCGTAGGGCAGGTTGCCGAAGTAGGCGATGTCGTCGATGGAGCGGTCCGAGTAGTTGTCCAGGATGTTCTGCCCGCCGATGGCCAGCGCCCATTGCGTGCCCAGGTGGTATTCGGCTTCCAGGTCCAGTTGCCACTCGGCGCCGTAGGTCTGGCGCGGCACGAAGCCGCCACCGAAATCGAACACGCGGGTAGCGCTGCCATAGCGGTTGACGCGTGTCTGCAGGTTCCAGTGCTCGTTGCTCCAGTTGGCGGCGAGCGCGGCGCGCGTGCGCGGTGCGGCGTCGGTGAGCGTGTTGCTTTCTTCCACGCCGAACAGCACGTAGTCCGGGTCCAATGCGAGCAACTGCGCCGGGGTGGCGATGATGTTTTTCAGTTCGGTCTTGGCATAACTGTAGGTGCCGGTCAGCAGCAGGTCGCCGCCGAAGGCGTACTGGCGCCAATTGGCGACCAGCTCGGCGCCGCGGGTGCGGGTGTCGGCGGCGTTGAGGAAATAGCTGGCGCTCTGCACGCCGGTGACGCCGTAGTTCTGCTGCACGAAGTTGGTCAGCGCATCGCCGGTGATGTCTTCGGACAGCGCAATACGGTCGTCGATATCGATCTGGAAAAAGTCCAGCGACACGTCGAAGTGATCGCCCAGCTTGCTGGTGAAGCCCAGGCTGTAATTGACCGACGTTTCCGGCTTCAGATCGGTGGCGCCCAGTCCACGCGCGATGGGGTTGTTGACCGACAGTAAGCGGCCCTGGGTCAGGCGGCCGGCGGCATCGTAACCGGTGGAGGTGGCTTCGTAACCGATCTGGCTGAGCGAAGGCGCACGCACGTTGTTGGAGATGGCGCCGCGCAGCGCAAAGGCCGGGTCGAACGCATACCGTGCGGCCAGCTTGCCGGTCCACTGGCTGCCGAAATCCTGGTAATGCTCGTAGCGGCCGGCCAGATCGGTGGAGAACTTATCGCCGAACTGGCTTGATACGTTGGCATAGGCACTGGCCACGTTTCGCGACAGGTCTGCTTCGTCCTGCGGGGTGAGCCCGCCGCCGGCCTGCGAGCCGGTGGGGCGATCGGTAAACGGGCCGGCCGCGTAGCTGGCCGGGTCGCCGGCGTGGGTGCGGTATTGCTCGCGGCGCAATTCGGCACCGGTGCCGAAGGTGTGGGTGGCACCGGCAGCGTCGAACACGCGGGTCAGATCGAAATTGCCCACAGTTTGCGCGAAGGCGAAATCGCCGGTCTTGAAGCGCGTGGTGCTGCCTGGGCCCAGCGATGCATTGAGCGAGTTGCGCAGCCTGTAGGTGAAGTCGTTGCGGCCATAGTTGAGGCTGGCGTCGTAGTCCCAATCGCCCCATTGCCCGCGCGCGCCGGCCACGATCTGCAGGTCGCGATTTTCGCCTTCGGAAATCGGGCGGTAGCCGTTGGGGTAGATCTCGCGCCAGTTGGCGCTGCTGTCCGGGTAACGGAAATAATTGGCGCCTTCGGTATCGCGCTGGTTGTAGGTGCCGAACGCATAGAACTCGCCGCTGGGGCTGAAGGGAATCTTGGTGTTGAGCCAGGCATTCAGGCCCTTGGTGGCGCCATCGCCAAGCACGTAATTGCGCTGGCCCTTGAGCGCCAGATTGGCCGGGGTCTGTTCTTCGAATGGCGGAATCTGGTCGAAGCCGGCGCGGTTGGTGGCCTCGCGATTCTTCAGTTCCAGGCCGACCTTGAAGAAGCCGCCGTCATCGCCCAGCAGCGTGCCGACCTTGGCGCTGGCGTAGCTGGTCTGGCCATCGGTGACGCGGCGATTGATCGGCTCGACGTCGGTGTTGTAAGCGCCGAAGCTGGCTTCCAGTTCGCCACTCTCGGGGTTGTCGTCCAGGATCACGTTGATGACGCCGGCAATCGCATCCGAGCCGTATTGCGCGCCGGCACCGTCGCGCAGCACTTCGATGCGCTTGATTGCGTTGATCGGGATGGAATTGAAATCCACCGGCGTGGTGCCCTTGCCGATCTTGCTGTCGGTATTGACCAGCGCCGAGGTATGCCGGCGCTTGCCGTTGACCAGCACCAGCACTTGATCGGGCGAGAGCCCGCGTAGCTGCGCGGCGCGGATATGGTCGGCGCCGCCGGAGTTTGACTGCCGCGGGAAGTTGAACGACGGCAGCAGCGCCTGCAGCGCGCTGCCAAGCTCGCCGTTGACGACACCGGCCTTGCGGATGTCTTCGGCGGTGAGCACGTCCACCGGCACGGTCGATTCCAGCACGGTGCGGCCGCTGGCACGGGTGCCGGTGACGATCACGGTGTCCAGGGTGTTGGAGCCGGTATCGGCCTGTTGGGCTTGCGCGTTGGCGCTGAGCGCGGCGGCGACGGCCAGGCCAATCATCGAAAGGGTGGGGCGGGTCATACTGTTCTCTCTCTGCAAGTGCGAACGAAACGCGCCACGCGGTCGGCATCCGGCCGGGCTGGGCGCAAGGGGACGGATTTTTTCCACATTCATCCGGATGGCAGAGAGATTATCCTGTTGTTCAGGCCGGTGCGAGATGGCACAGTGCGTGTGCGCCTGCATGAGCTGATATTCGCCTTGCATGAGCCTGCCCTCGAGTCCTGATTCCTGCCCCCAGACCTGTCGTGGAGAAATCGATGAAGTTGCTGCCCTCTTGCCTGCTTGCCGCCATGTTGGCGCTGTCCGCCTGCGCCACCACCCCCGGCGGTACGCCGAGCACGACCACCGCCAGCTTGCAGGGCGACGCCGCGCGGCCGGCGGCGGCGCGTGGTTGGGTGCGCAGCGAGCTGTATTTCGGCGTGGGCGAAGAAACCGGCCCGGCCGACCGCCCGCAGACCCGCACCATCGACGAGACCCAGTGGCGCGCGTTTCTGGACAAGGAAGTGACCCCGCGCTTTCCGGATGGTCTGACTGTGTTCAACGCCTACGGCCAATGGTTGTTCCGCGGCGCCAAGGAACCGAACCGCCTGGGCACCAAGGTGCTGGTGATCCTGCACGAAGACACCCCGCAACGGCGCAACGACATCGAGGCGATCCGGTTGGCCTGGAAGCAGGCCACCGGGCACCAGTCGGTGCTGTGGTCGCGGCAGGCGGTGGAGGTGTCGTTCTGAGCGCGACTCGGCACAGTTGCAGGCGACCACCGCGCCGTGCTTGTCGCGTACTACGCGGATCCATTGACACTTGGAGCGACCCGCTACGTGCCGGGTCAGGGCTCATCCGCCAGCGGAGTCTGCCGGACCTTGGGCAACTGGCGCGCTTGCAGTGTCTGAACCTTCTTCAGCGCCGTCTGCACGGCGGCGGGTGTGGCAAGCAGACGATACTGGAGGACGAAGTCGCGCGTGCCGCCCGCTTCGATGGTGGGGACCAGGCCAAGGCCGCGCTGCAGGCTGCGGTTGTAGGAAAAACTAGTGCCTGGTTCCAAGCCCGCGACGTAGCCCGTGGTGCGGCTATCGGTGTTCTTCCAGAGCGAGAACACAGGCATTTGGGTGAGGTTGAAGTCCAACTCTATGCCGTGCCGAGCGCCTGCGTCATGCAGCACTGCTAGGCTCTGCCCCTTGCCATCGCCGATGGGGTAGATGTTGTAGACCGTCTCGCCATATCCGGAAGTCGGGCCACGAAAGGTCTGCCAATCCTGCAATTCCTGCTGCGCTCGCGCATTGAATGGCGAGACCTCGCGTACCGGTAGCGTCACGCGTGCACCTTGTTCGAGCAGCGTTGAACCGACGTTGCTGTGGTAGAGCGCCTGGTATTCCATGGGGTGGTCCCCCTGATTGGTCAGGCGATCGTGCAGGGTGAATGCGGTGGCGCCGGGTTCGGTGGTCAGCGCCGTGTCGATCCGGAAGTCGACCTTCTTGAAGGCGGCCTCGCTCAGCATGCCCGTGAGGGTGATCCGGTGCGGCGAGCGATCATCAATGCTGAGCACCACGGTGCGGGCGGGCAGATAGGACGCTCGCCCATGCAGGGTGAGTAGTTCGCCACGGTCTTTGCCAGGGTGGCCGACCCACTCGAACCCGCAGCGCGCCACGAACTCGTTGAATCCTTCCAGCCAGCCCAGTCCGCCGCGGCTTTCCAAGTTGACGAAGGCAGGATTGACGACCTCGCTCACCGGAGAATCCCAACCCAGCCGGACGCTGCCTGCCTGGGCGCGCAGCACGTTCATACCGCGAGTTGGCACAACGGTCAGTTGCATGGCGCCGGTATCGATTTCGACGAGTACGCTGCCCTCCTGTCGGCCGCCGCTGAGCCTGTGCATCCGCACCTTGAAGGGCGGACCGTCGCGCATGTTCAGCTGTGTACTGTCTATGCTCCAGTCGCGAGCTGGCGTGTCCGGAGAGATGAGGGTGAACTCCACGGCATGGGCAGGCAGCGCAGCTGCGGTGGCAGCGCAGGCGACAAGCAGGCGTACACTTAACACGTTAACTCCTGATACAGGATGGACAAGAGCGGAAAACACCTCAATGTCGCCAGAGTACAGAGGTCGGGATTGCGCTTACTGCGCTTAGGCGCGTTGCTACGCTGATGGAGCGTTGCTTTCGTATGCCGAAGAACGTGCGTCACTTTTGCTCTGCCATCGCACCGAGAGTACGTTGACAGTGGACGCCGCCATTCTTGCTGGGGCAATGCAGTTCCGGCGTCTAGGAGTTGCGTCGCTGTATGACCGGTCGCGCCGCTGTCGCCGCTGCGGTGCAACAGCTACCATCAGCCGCCCCCCACGCCTGCTGGTTCTCATGTCGTCTCCTTCTTCGCGTCCTGCGGCTGCGCCGCGCTGGTTCGTCGCTGGCGATCTCAATGGTTTCTTCGGCCTGGTGGTCGACAATCTGTCCATCCTTGGTTTCATTGCGATGGCCCTGGTCGGCATCTTCCAGTTCCCGGCCGACCTCGTGTTCCAGCGCATGTTTCCCGGCACCGCATTCGGGGTGCTGGTGGGCAATCTGCTATACACCTTGATGGCGCGGCGGCTGGTCGCACGCACCGGGCGCGACGATGTCACCGCCATGCCGCTGGGCCTGGATGCGCCCACCAGCATCGGCATGGCGCTGCTGGTGCTCGGCCCGGCATTTGCCGGCTTCAAAGCGCAGGGGCTGGACCCGCAGGCCGCCGCGATCGCCACCTGGAAACTCGGCATGGCCGCGTTGGTGGTGATGGGCCTGCTCAAGCTGATGCTGTCGTTCGTGGGCGAAGCGGTGACGCGCGCGCTGCCGCGTGCAGCCTTGCTCGGTTCCATCGCCGGCATCGCATTGGTGCTGATGGGCCTGTTGCCGCTGCTGGAAACGCTGCGCTCGCCTGTCGCCGGTTTCGTTACCCTGGGCCTGCTGCTGTATGTGCTGCTGGCCAAGGGCCGCTTGCCGACCAAGTTGCCCGGCGTGTTGGTGGCGTTTTTGATCGGCACCGCGCTGTATTACGGGCTCGGCCTGGCCGGATTGGGTGCGCCCGGTTTTGCCGTGCCGGCGTGGAATCCGCCGCAGATCGTGCTGCCGTTGCCCAACCTGGGCTTTATTGAAGGCTTGCCGGCCACGGTGGCGTACTTGCCGTTGCTGCTGCCGTTCGGCTTATTGATGGTGGTGGGTGGCATCAACGTCAGTGAGAGCGCGCGCGCCGCGGGCGACGATTACCGCACCCGCGACATCCTGCTGGTGGAAGCCTTGGCCACGCTGGTGGCGGGCGTCTGCGGTGGTGTGGCGCAGACCACGCCTTACATCGGCCAGCCTGCGTACAAACACATGGGTGCGCGCTCGGGCTACACGCTGCTGACCGGGCTGTTCATCGGTATCGGCGGCATGCTCGGGGTGATCAGCGGGCTGGTGCAATGGCTACCGTTGGCCGTGCTGGCGCCGATCATCGTGTATGTCTCCATCGACATCACCACGCAGGCATTCCAGGCCACGCCCAAGCATCATGCCGGTGCGATGGTGCTGGGCTTTCTGCCTCCGGTGGCGTACCTGTTGACCATCAAGGCGCCAGGCTGGATCGCGCCGGATCAATTGGTGGCGCTGACCACCAAGGTCGATGGCCACGGGCTGCCGGAGCTGGCAGTGATCTTCGCGCTGGGCAATGGCTTCATCATTACCGCAATGCTGTGGATCGCCACGGTGGCGGCGATGATCGATGGCCGGCTGCGGCGCGGTGCAGTGTTCTTGCTGGTGGCTGCGGGGCTGACCCTGTTCGGTTTGATCCATTCGGTGGACCCGCGTGGCGGCATCTATCTGCCGTGGTCGCTGCAAGGCCTGGCGCGCGTGATCAGCTGGCAGTTCGTCGGTGCCTACGTTGCGCTGGCGGTGACCTTGCTGCTGCTGTCGCTATTGCCGGAACGTAAGCAGACAGTGCAATGACAGATCGTTGGCGCGTTGCGCAGTGCATCGTTGGCAGCGCCTTGCTGCTGAGCGCCAGCGCAGCATGGTCGGCGTCGTTCGACTGCAAACAGGTGAGTACGCCGGTGGAAAAGCGGCTGTGTGCGGTGCCTGCGCTCGGCAATCTCGACGATCAGCTGGATGAGGCGTACCGCGGCGTGCTGGAAGCTACACCGCGCGCCTCGATTGCCGCGGTGCGCGATCAGCAGCGCACGTGGTTGCGCCAGCGCAATGCCTGCGCGCAGGACGCCAAGCTGGATGACTGCCTGCAGCGCAGCCTGAAGGCCAGGGTCGATGTACTAGGCAAGGCGCTCACCACCCAGCAACAAACGCTGGATCGCATCATCGCCAGCATTCCGACAGCGCCTGCCGACGCAGCGCGCCAGTTGCAGGGCTACGATGCGCCGCTGGCATCGGCATGGCTGGCATATCTGCACCAATTCGTGCCTGCCGCAGGCGTCGACGCGGCATTGGCGAAGGCGCGTTTCGACAGCGCACGCAGTGCGTTGCGGAAGACCGATAAATTTGCCGCGTCCTTGCTCGACGATGTGGAGGGGGCACCCGCCATGCAACAGCAAGAGCGCGTGCTGACGCTGCTGCGCATGTGGATCGAACGCGACGACAGTACGCAGCGCCCATACGTGCATTGCTTCATCTTCGCCGCAGTGGGCGAGCCTGCCTACGATGCGTTCGGACCTTTGTATGGTTCGACACGCGACAGCTTCGCGCCGATCTGCAAGCCGCCAGGAGGGCTGTTCGCTTTGTCCAGTTGGAAGCAACTGGAGGCCGGTTTCGCCGGATTGATCGAAGCCTTGAGCAAGGATGCCGGTACCATCCGCTACGCCAGCTACGCCGAGTGGCGAATCATTGCGCTGCGCGCAGCGGTAGCGCCCTTACTGTATCTGCAGCCGGATCTGCGTAAGCGCTACGGCAATGATCCGGATCAGGCAATTTCTGCCTGGAGTGGCGAAGACAGCGATTGGCCGGCAGCCGAGCGCAAGGCCGTACGCGCGCTATTGCCCAAGGTGCGCGCCGACACCGCCGCCTGGCTGGTGCGCGAGAAGCGCATGCCGGCAAAGCAGGCCGATCAGGTCGCCGCCGCCATCGTCGCGGCTTGGGTGAATGCGCGGCTAAGAGTGGCTCGATGTCTCCCCGCTCTGAGTAGCGGCCGGGTTTAGAGTCCGGGGTTGATGATATCGGTGTTGGCCAGCTGTTGGGCATACGCAGATGGCGTCATGCCGCCAATTGCCTTCTTGGGTCGTTCCTCGTTGTATTCACGT
>NZ_JSBW02000024.1 GCF_000772705.2 Xanthomonas vasicola | reverse complement strand
CACCTCACGCCGCGTCCGCTTGCGCTTGCCGTTGTACTCCGCATCGCCGAAGGTCAGTTGCATCGTCGTTGTCCGTTGCGTCTGTGTGATTGTCGCAGGATCAAGGGGAGTTGTTCAGAGTTTCCCTTGTGCTTCTGGGCTGACGGTTTCGATGAGGCTGACTGATGGTTTGGATGCTGTCACTCAAACGTCGAGCAAATAGTGTTCATTCTTGCACCGGCCTGTGCATAACGAATGAGCTCACGCATTACATGTTCTTGTAAAGAACCCAAGATCATTGCAAGGCAACAGCGTGATGACACTTACGGCTGGGGTCGCTCCTTCAAGTTATTCCGAATGATTAGCGAGTAGACGAGAAGGGCGGGCACGCACGTCAGGCAGATGCCAATGAAAAACGTGCCATAGCCTTGATTTTGTCCATAGCGCGTAGTGAGGTAAGCCACTGCAAGGCCTGAAAAGCCGGCAAGCACCCTGCCGAAGATGGAGTAAAAGCTGGTCAGCCAAGCGTAGTGCTCACCTGCGCGTCCAAGCGTGACCAGCTTTGACATGTAAGCAACCAAGGCTATGCCGGTATAGCTACTGGCAAGGTTTTGAAGAGTAACGCTGGCCCAAAGTAGTTCAGCGGACTGCTCGTTCGACGAAAGCAATGCAAGAACGAGGAGGGCAAGAACTTGGAGAGCTGCGCCAACAAGGATGGTCGTGCTCAAGGACATGCGCTTCAAGCTGGTGCCTGCAGCCAAAATGCCGAGGAAGGCAGCAGGGATCCCAAGCCAGATGTGCAATGATCCGACCGCACTCTTCCCGATGCCAAGGGCATAGAAGAACGGATTGATCATGGGACCCAGAAGAATGTCCGGTAGGCGATAGCAGCCGATGAAGACGACCACCGCGATCCATCCTTGGAGCGTGGAGGGTCGAAGCGACACCAACGGAGCCCCCTGCTTCTCTGCACCCGTGGGATCTAGGATGAGGACGCGATCGGGATGAGATCGCAGAAAGAGCGTTCCGCAGATGGGCACCAACATCAGGGGAAGCAGAAGTGCATAAGCAACTTGCCAGGACAGCCGCGCTGCGAGCAAGAACACCAGACCGTCGCTCAGCAGTAGAGCAATGCGGTAGCCAAATTGGTAGGCAGTGAGGAGCTTGGCTGGCTGCTGGTGCACTGCTTCTTGTTCGATGCGAAACGCATCGACTGAGGCATCCAAGGTGGCACCGCCAAAGGCTGCTGCGATGCAGCTCAGTGCAATCAGCGGAAGGCTACCGACGACAACGCTCAGGACAAGGCCCAGGAGAGAGATGGCGACCATGATCGAAGACAAGACAATCCAGCCTTGCCGGTGCGACATGGTGTTTCCAACGACCGGCGCACGACGTTGGTCGAGATGGCGGGCCCATAGGAATTTGAGGGAGTAAGGAAGCGCGGTCCAAGCCAAGGCACCGATGACTGCGATCGAAAGCGATTTTTCGCTGAGCCAATAGCCTAAGGTGCTGCCGATCAGCGGATAGGGCAGACCAGAACCGAAGCCCAGGAACAAAAATCCAGTCCAGGCCTTGGTCGACCTTGATGTCACTTCGTGCATAGGTTGCAACTGCCTTGTCGCTTCGGTTCGTCCATTCGTATCAAGGAAGCGACGTGTCTTCCTCAGCTATCTTTGCGAAGTCGGTGAGTCTTGGTTCCAAGCATAGCGCCCGTCTTATCTCGCACCAAGCGATGCGCTTGCTTGAAGTGAGGGCGCAAGCGGTCCCGAAGTGCCTTCGCCAGGCGTCGGTGATGCCCTGGCATAGCCACGAAATCCAGGATCCAGAGTTGATCACCTTCGTTCCAGTCACTAATCGGCAAGAACGGGGGATCTTGCAGAACCAAATGATTAGCGGTTTCAGGCGTCAGATAAGCCCATAAGGCGTAGCCGGTCCAGACTCCATCTTCGTCTTCGATCGTGACGAGCTGGCCTAGGCGAATCGCAGGCCATAGCCATACATAGGCAGCTGCGATACTGAACCTCTTGCGGTTAGTCTTGAACAGGAGTTGCATTGCCAGGCCAAGTGCCTGTGCATCAACGGCATTAGGTTGCATGGGCGGTGGTTGAGTTCAATGTCTGCGCCGCAACTGCAGCGTCTGGGAAGGTGATCAGTGCGGCAGGAATTGATGCACGCCCGGTCAAGCTTAGACCTACCAGGTAGCTGTTAGGGTCGCAATCGACAAGCACGACGGTTCGATGGCCAGAATTCATGATGCCTGGCGTCTCATCTGCGACTTGGGCACCGAAGAGCAGTGTTCCCCCATGCACGTGTGGTCCCGCCAGCTGGACTGCATAGGCCATACGATGCGTATCAAAGAAATACAAAGCGGTGGACACGTGATCGCTTGCGTAGCCCAGGACAAGCCAGTGTGGTGGTAAGCCTTTCCAGACACGGCGCGAGACCGCGACCTCGGTTGCGATAAAGGCCGAGACCCGCTCGGGTCCCGACGACCGATCGGCCAATATCGACCGCACCAGCTTGATCGCCCGGCGCTTGGAGACGCGATAGGAAAGGCGTGGTCGTGGTCTCAGCCAGCGGTTGGCGGCACAAAGATGGAGAGCTGCGTTCGGAAGTGCGCGCATGAACGCTGCGATCTCCTCGCCAATCTGAGCCCCCTGGGTTGCTTTGCCTCTGATGTGGTCAGAGAGCCAATCGTGGCGCTCGCCGTGCTTTGTGGGCTGATCGAACGCATAGTCAATGCGCTGTTGCTCGCGGTAGTAGCGCGCAATGAGCGCTTTGAAATGCAACGCCTCCGGGCTTGACTCAGGCAAGGCACAGGCTTCTGCACAGTCATTGAGAAATGCAGCTTCCATGTGATGCTCGATCTGGATAAGCAGCTGATCGATGTAGGCGATTGCCTTGCCGAAGCGGGAATACTTCTTGAAGAAATAGGCAAGCGATGGAAGCGAGTGGCGAACATCGCGCATCTCATCGCCGAAGAAGTGACGATGCCCATCGGTGCCACGCTTCCAGCTAGGCACTGCGCGGAAGCCACCGAAATCCAGGAACTGCGCGTTCAATGTGATGTTGTCGCTTGTCGGGCGTCCGGTCCAGAGGCGATGCGCGCGACTTGCGGCAATCTGCTCGGCGAGGCGGAGGTAGAGTTCAGACAATTCAACGCCTAAGCCATTGGGATTGCCTGCCTCGCGCTTTGCGTGTTGGTCAGCAAAGTGGACGGCGTCTTTGACCCGCAAGCTATCTTGAAATTGATCGCTGTTTGCGCTGCCTGATGTTCCGAAATACAGGCTGCGCTCGAAGTGCGCCAAGCGCAGGAAAGCAGGCCTGATCAGAATGGCGCACCGCTCCGGTTCGTCTGCATCGGTGCGCGCCAGGGAGAAGCCGGCATCGATGATGGCAACGATGGGGACTGCCCCGTGGGGGAGTTCTGCGTTGAGGATCTCGCTGGCGACTGCCTCGCGAATGGCATCGTAAAGATAGAGACAGCCATGGGAGTGTGACCAATCATGGGCCTCGGAGACCAATGGCGTGGGGCCGGTTCCTTTGGCGATGAGCATGCCATCGTAGCCACAGCGGCCACTCCCTCCGTGGATTGCCCCACCGCTTCCACCATAGCGATCAGCGCCCAGTGTCTGTCCGCCGAAGCTGCCGGCAACGCAGTGAGCTTCGATAGAGGTCACGGCAAAGCGCTCAAGCAACGACGCTGAAATGCGGGCTCGCGTTGGTTTGTCGTGTATGGCGAGGCCTAAGTCATGAAACCATCGCTCATTGAGCCAGAGCAAAGAAGCATCCGGCAGTTGTCCCACTGGAAAGGGCACGAGCATCGAGGTGCTCACGCTGGCAAGGTTCAACAGGTTGGGCGCGTTCTTGTCATCCATGTCCCAGTAGTCATTGGGCATTTCGCATCCTTGTTCCCGCAGCTGTTATGAATTAGCGTTCGATCGGCTTTGGTGATGCTACCAACCTCACAGTACATCCTCCCAACCCTGCTTAAAGGTGCTCTATATCGAGGTCCCGAGCATGTTATAACGAAGTCAACGGGAACGTCGCTTGCTGTCCTGCTCCACTCCTCTGGAGGGCGATGCCATGTCGATTGGCATGAACGATGGCGCTGGGTTCTCGCCGTGTGGGTGTTCGTCGCTGCTTGTGGGGCAGCGGCGCATCCCCAGGTCGAGTCGCTGAACGCCGCTTACGATCGTCTTGTGGCGCGGGACGATGTGACCCTGAGCCTGCCCCGCAAGGAGCGCCTGCAGCGCTTGGCGGATGCCTACGATGCTGAGTTTGCGCCGGTGGTCGCCTCGCCTTGCCGACGTGCCGCCGGCAGGCCTGGATGCAGTGTCGCGGGCGAGCCAGCGCCTTGCCTACTACACCGATGACGCGCGTTACCTGCGGCAACTGATCAAGGTCATGGATGCATTCGGTTCCGCCGCCGGGCCTGATGTGCTGAAGCGTTATCACCAGACGCTGCTGCAGTTTCGCCGCTTCGCCGGCGCAGCGCAGTTGGCGCGCCGCCATCCTGGCCTTGATTCGAACCGGTCCCCGAAGTGGTCAGGGCGGGCTCCACCGTCCAGTCCAACGCCTATGCCATCGATCAGGGCAAGCGGCGGCTGCGCGAAATTCAGGTGCCTCTGCGCGGAGACATCCTGGTGGCGGTCGTGCATCCGAACTGCAGGTTTTCAACGGGCGCCATGGGCGATCTGAGGAATCATCCGCTCCTGCGGGGCGTCACTATTGTATGGCTGGCGCCGGTCGGGCTGCATCTTGATTACGAAGTGCTCGAAACGTGGGACAAGACGCATGCGGATCAACCCATCGTGCTGGCACGCCATGCGGCGGACTGGCCAATGATCGATGGTTGGAGTACACCGACCTTCTATCTGATGCGCGATGGCAATGTCATCGCCAGTTTCTCGGGCTGGCCGCGCGAAGGAAACTGGGCACAACTGCAGGCGCTGCTCGCAAAACGCTCCGTTGGTTGCATCGAGTCGGCGGCCGCAGAACATCGCGACGCAGGTAAAGGTAGGTCGGCCGACTAGGTCTGCAGGTGGTGCTGTCAGAGGAATGGCGTTGGCATGTGTCTTGCCACCGCCCTGATGGTCTTCAACCCACGCGCAATCCGCTCCACCGCCTGCTGCAGGCGCGGCAGGCTCTGCGTGTAGGCAATGCGCACATGCTGATTGGCGCGGTAGTGGCCGAAGTCGATGCCGGGGGTGAACGCAACATGTTCGGTCTCCAGAAAATGCGCACAAAATGCCTGCGCATCATCTGAAAACCCGCTGATGTCGGCATACAAATAAAACGCGCCTTGCGGTTCGACGGCGATATCGAAACCCAACGCACGCAAGGCCGGCAATAAGTAGTCACGACGCTGCTGGAACTCGGCACGGCGCGCTTCGAAAATGGCGATGCTCTCGGGCGTGAAGCAGGCCAGCGCGGCGTGCTGGGCAATCGTGGAAGCGCTGATGTACAGATTCTGCGCGAGCTTTTCCAGTTCCGGCACCGCGTCGGGTGGTGCGATTAGCCAGCCCAGGCGCCAGCCGGTCATGCCGAAGTATTTGGAAAAGCTGTTCAGGACAAACGCGCTGTCGTCCACTTCCAGCACGCTGTGCGCGTCCAGGCCGTAGCTCAGGCCGTGGTAGATCTCGTCCACCACCAGATGGCCGCCGCGCGCATGTAGCGTCTGCGCCAGCGCAGCCAGTTGCGAGGGAAAGAGCACGCTGCCGGTGGGGTTTGCTGGCGAGGCCACCAAGGCGCCCACGCTATCGGCGTTCCAACAGGTTTCCACCAACGCAGGGGTCAATTGATAGTCGGTGTTCGGGCCGACCGCCACCAGTTGTGCGGCGCCTTCGACCAAGCGCAAAAAGTGCCGGTTGCAAGGGTATCCCGGGTCGGCGAGCAGCCAATGCTTACCCGGATCCACCAGCAGGCTGCTGGCCAGCAGCAACGCGCCCGAACCGCCCGGTGTGACCAGGATCCGCTCCGGATCGACGTTGCATGCGTAGCGCTGCGCATAGAAACCGGCAATCGCCTCGCGCAGTGCCGGCAACCCACGTGCGGCGGTGTAGCGGGTGTTGCCGGCCGCCAATGCGGCCTGGCCGGCGGCGACAATCGGCGCTGCGGTGGTGAAGTCGGGCTCGCCGATCTCCAGGTGAATCACATCGTGGCCGGCTCGTTCGAGCGCATTGGCGCGGGCCAGCAGCGACATCACATGAAAGGGAGCGATGTCCTGGCTGCGGCGGCTATAGCCGGATGCATGCGGGAGTCTGGAATCCATCGTTTCGATGATAGACCAGCATGACCTAGGACACATGACGCCCGACAACAGGCTCTCCCACACTCACGTGCTGGGATGGCATTGCGTTCATCCGACGGACCCCAATCTGATGAAGCAAGCCCTCACTCTGATCGCCAGCCTGATGACCATATCTACCGCCTTAGCCGCCCTTCCTTCGCCACCAGACGTTGCCAAGTACCCACACGTGGTCAAGGCGCCATTTGGCGCGACCCGCAACGACGACTATTACTGGTTGCGCGACGACAAGCGCGAAGACAAGGCGATGCTGGCCTATCTCAACGCCGAGAATGCCTACACCGATAAGGTGATGGCGCCACTGAAGCCGTTGGAAGAGACGCTGTATACCGAGATCGTCGGGCGTATCAAACAGGACGACGCCAGCGTGCCGTATCGCGAGCGCGGCTATTGGTATTACACGCGGTTCGAAACCGGCAAGGATTATCCGATCCAGGCGCGCCGCAAGGGCAGCATGGATGCGCCGGAAGAGATACTGCTAGATGTCAACCAGATGGCGCAAGGCAAGGGCTATTTCAGTGTTGGCGATGCCGCGGTGAGCCAGGACAACCGCATCCTTGCCTGGGCTGACGATGCTGTCGGCCGCCGTCAATACACCATCCGCTTCAAGAATCTGGACACCGGCGAACTCTATCCGGACACCGTGGAAGGTGTGTCGGCCAACGTGGTCTGGGCGGACGATAACAAGACGCTGTTCTATGTCGAAAACGACCCGGAAACGCTGCTCACCGTGCGTGTGAAAAAGCATGTGCTCGGCACACCGTCCAAGGACGATATATTGGTGTACGAAGAGAAGGACGACAGCTTCTACATGAGCCTCGGCCGCACCCGCGACGACAAATACATCACCATTGAGGTTGAAAGCACGGTTTCTTCGGAAACGCGCTATGCGCTGGCCGCCAAGCCGGATACCTTCAAGGTGCTGGCCAAGCGCGAGCGCGATGTGGAATACCACGCCGAGCATTTCGATGGCCGCTGGGTGATCCGCACCAATGCCGATAACGCCAGGAACTTCAAGCTGGTCACCGCACCCACCGATGCGACCACGCGCAAGCAGTGGACCGATTGGGTGGCGCACGACGACAGCGTCTACATCGAAAACTTCGAGTTGTTCGATGGGTTCACCGCCATCGAAGAACGTTCCGGCGGGTTGGAGCGCGTGCGCCTGCTCAAGCGCGATGGCAGCCATGAGTACGTCAGGGCAGATGAACCAGCTTACTCGATGGGGTTGTCGGTCAACTCCGAGCCGGATACCGCCTGGCTGCGTTACAGCTACACCTCGTTGACCACGCCGGCGACCACCTACGAGCTCAATACGCAGACCGGCGAACGCAAATTACTCAAGCAGCAACCGGTGATCGGCTACGACGCCAGCAAGTACGTGACCGAACGCGTGTGGGTGACCGCGCGCGACGGCGTCAAGGTGCCGGTGTCGCTGGTCTACAAAAAGGGCTTCAAGAAGGACGGCAGCGCAGCGTTGTTCCAGTACGCGTATGGCAGCTACGGCATGTCGATGGACCCGGCGTTCAATCTGCCGGCAATCAGCCTGCTGGACCGCGGCGTGGTGTATGCGATCGCGCATATCCGCGGCGGCCAGGAAATGGGCCGGCAGTGGTACGACGACGGCAAACTGCTGCACAAGAAGAACACCTTCAACGACTTCATCGATGTCACCCGCGGCCTGGTCGCACATGGCTACGCGGCCAAGGACCGCGTCGCTGCGTCCGGTGGTAGCGCAGGCGGCTTGTTGATGGGCGCAGTGGCCAATATGGCCCCGCAGGACTATCGGGTGATGGTGGCGCAGGTGCCGTTTGTCGATGTGGTCACCACCATGCTCGACGCCAGTATTCCGCTCACCACCAATGAGTACGACGAGTGGGGCAACCCGGAAACCAAGGACTATTACGACTACATGCTGTCGTACTCGCCGTACGACAATGTACGCAAGCAGGCGTACCCGGCGCTGTACGTGGGCACTGGATTGTGGGATTCGCAGGTGCAGTACTGGGAACCGGCCAAGTGGGTGGCCAAGTTGCGCGATGACAATACGGGTACCCAGCCGATCGTGTTCCGCACCAATATGGAAGCCGGGCATGGCGGCAAATCCGGCCGGTTCCGGCGCTATCGCGAGCTGGCCGAGTCGTATGCGTTCGTGCTGGATCAGTTGGGTGTGAAGTAGCTGGAGGGCTGGGATTGGGGGGTCGGGATTTGGGATTGGTTAGAGCGGATGGCTGGGGCCTGGGAGCTCGCCGCTCGTTGGGACGAGAGCGACTAGCATCTCGTCCATCTTCCGCTCCATGTCTGGCTTTTCCTTAATCGGTTGACTGCGTTCGTTGCGTCGCCCTAGAGCGAGCCGAGCACCGCAGGCCGGTGTCGCTGCCAATGGTGTGTGTTTCTGACCGCAGCGAGGCTGGGCGCCATGCCACATCTGACCCCAGTGCTGCATGGCTGCCCGCTGTGCACATCGTCCCTCCTGCGGCGGTCACAATTGCCGGCGCAGGGCCGACTCACCAAACCTCATCGCTGGCCGTATCATCTGCGCATGACGCGACCGACTCGATTCCGCTGGGCCTGGTGGTTGCTGGCCTACGCCAGCCTGGCGACCGGCATTGTCGGGATCTTCGTTCCCGGTCTGCCGACCACGGTCTTCATCCTGATCTCGGCCTGGGCCGCCTCACACGGTTCCGAGCGCCTGCATCACTGGCTGCTGTCGCATCCGCGCTTCGGCCCGGCGATCGTGGAATGGCAGACCTATCGTGCGG
This sequence comes from Xanthomonas vasicola, assembly GCF_000772705.2. GTDB lineage: Bacteria > Pseudomonadota > Gammaproteobacteria > Xanthomonadales > Xanthomonadaceae > Xanthomonas > Xanthomonas vasicola. The sequence continues at coordinate 5,792 of NZ_JSBW02000024.1, read as the reverse complement.
TCAGCCGCAGGGCCAAGTGGATGGCGACGCTGACCATGGCGCTCTGCGCTGCGATCATGCTGTGGTGCGTGCCGGTGTTCTGGGCCAAGTGCCTGTCGATTGCCAGCATGGCGGTGGTGGCGATCTGGCTGTGGCTGCGCCCCGAACCGCCGCCGCGCACGCTACCTGGCGCGCACTGAACATTGCAAATGCGCGAAGCGCACGGCCGTAACCGTGTTCTGGCTATACTTCGGCCCATGAGCATCATGTCCCGACCCTCTGTTCGTCTCGCACTGGTTGGTGCGACCTTTGTCTTGCTTGCCGCCTGCGGCAACAAGGGCCCGCTGGTCATGCCGCAGAAGCCGGTGCCGGTAGAAGCCCAGCCGGTGCCGCAGCCGCAGCCCGCGGATGAGTCCACGCCGGCGCCCGTGGACAGCAGCAGCCAGCCTGCACCCACCACAGACCAGCCCGCTAGCAGCGGCAATGAGCGCTGACGGTCGCAGCGGGCGTCTGCGTTTCACCAAAATGCATGGCGCCGGCAATGATTTCGTAGTGCTGGACCTGCGCGACGGCACGCCGCCGCCAGATGCCGCTCTGGCAGCGCAGTTGGCCGACCGCCACTTCGGGGTGGGCTGCGATCAGATTCTGACCATCGAAGCGCCGCGCAGCCAAGGCGCCGTGGCGGCCTATGGCATCTGGAATTGCGATGGCTCCGCCGCACGCCAATGCGGCAACGGTGCGCGCTGTGTCGCCGCGTGGCTGGTGCGCGATGGCACCGCCCAGGGCGAGCATTTCATCATCGATAGTCCGGTCACCGCGCATGCGGTCGAGCACCTTGACGGCGGCCGCTATGCGGTGGCGATGGGCATACCGCAGTTCGAGCCCACACAGATTCCGCTGGCCGGGTTTGCGCATGCACGCGACGAATATGCGCTGCCGGTGCACGGCGAGACCGTGCGTTTTGGCGCAGTGTCGATGGGCAACCCGCATGCGGTGATCGAAGTCGGTCGCGTGGATGCGGCACCGGTCGAGCGCGTTGGCACATTGCTGCAGCAGAACGCCGCGTTTCCCAATTCGGTCAACGTGGGTTTTGTGCAGGCGGTCGACCCTGCACATGTGCGTCTGCGCGTGTTCGAGCGCGGCGTTGGCGAAACGCTGGCCTGCGGCAGCGGCGCCTGTGCGGCTGCGGTGGTGCTGATGCAGCGCGGCCGCGTCGAGCGCGACGTGCGGGTGTCCTTGCCAGGTGGCGAGCTACGCATTCGTTGGCCCGGCGACCACGAGCAAGTGGTCATGTCCGGCCCGGCGGTGTTCGTCTTCGATGGAGAATGGAACGGATGAGCGAGAACACGGACAAATTCGGCGCACACGAAGTGGCCACCTGGCTGCGACGTCACCCGACCTTCCTCAAGCAGTTCCCAGATCTGGCGGTGAGCTTGCTGGTGCCGCGTGACGACGGCCCCACCGCTTCGTTGGCGACCTACCAACTCGAAGTGCTGCGCGACAAGAACCGCGAACTATCGCGGCGCCTGCATGAGCTGGGCAGCAATGCGCAGGAAAACGAGCGGCTGGCAGTGCGCACGCACCAACTCACGCTGGCGCTGATGCGCCAGACCAGCGCGGCCGACACGCTCAAGGCGATGGCAGCCTCGCTGGCGGAAGATTTCAATGGTGAACTGGTGCGGCTGGTGTTGCTCAAGCCGGTTGATGCGCTGGACGCCGATTGGCTGCAGATCATCGCAACCGATGATGCACGGCTGGCTCCGTTTCGCGATTGCCTGAGCGATGGCGAGCCCATTTGCGGCCGCTTGCAAGCCGACAAACACGCGCTGCTTTATGGTGCCCAGGCCAGCGACGTGCAATCCACCGCTCTGTTGCCGCTGCCGGGTATCGGCCTGATCGCGGTGGGGAGCAGCGACGCCAACCGGTTCTATCCCGGCATGGGTACGCTGTTCCTGCGCATGATGGGCGAATCGCTGAGCGTGGCATTGCAACGCTTCGACGTGTGATGCTGGCTGTAGCGCACCTCGCGGTTGGCGACACGTTGCCGATAGTGGCGTTGCGTTGGCAGCGGGGAGTATGAGGTGGTGGCGGCTGTTGAAGAATTTCTGCAACTGCAAGGCGCAAGGTCTGCATGCATGTTGCTGGGCGATCTGCGCAAGCGGATGACGGCATCCACACCGTGGTATCGAGCGCGCTGACATGTCATCGGTCGACGAATTCCTGAGCTATCTGCAGGTCGAGCGGCAGGTCTCGGCACATACGCTGGACGCGTATCGGCGCGACCTTGCCGCGTTGGTCGCCTGGACGGCCGAGCACAACACCGAAGACGGCGCGCAGCAAACTGTCACGCCACCCGACACTGCGCAGCTCGATAGCGCGCACTTGCGGCAATTCGTTGCAGCCGAGCATCGACGCGGCCTCTCGCCCAAAAGTCTGCAGCGCCGTTTGTCGGCATGTCGCAGTTACTACGCCTGGTTGCTCAAGCATGGCCGCATCGCATCCAGTCCGGCGGCGGCGATGCGTGCACCCAAGTCGCCGCGCAAGTTGCCGCAGGTGCTGGATGCCGACGAAGCGGTGCGTCTGGTAGAAGTGCCGACCGATGCGCCACTGGGCCTGCGCGATCGCGCGCTGCTGGAATTGTTCTATTCGTCCGGACTGCGTCTGAGCGAGTTATGCGCGTTGCGCTGGCGCGATTTGGACCTGGACAGCGGCTTGGTGATGGTGCTCGGTAAAGGCAGCAAGCAGCGCCTGGTGCCGGTGGGCTCGCACGCGATCGCCGCGTTGCGCGAGTGGCTGCGCGACAGTGGTGCAAGCGCGGACACGCACGTCTTCCCAGGGCGTGCGGGCGGTGCGATTTCGCAACGCGCGGTGCAGATCCGCATCAAGCAACTGGCTGTGCGCCAGGGCATGTTCAAGGACGTGCATCCGCATATGCTGCGCCACAGTTTCGCCAGCCATATCCTGGAATCGTCCGGCGACCTGCGCGGCGTGCAGGAGTTGCTGGGTCACTCGGATATCGCCACCACACAGATTTACACGCATCTGGATTTCCAGCATCTGGCCAAGGTCTACGATGCCGCGCATCCGCGTGCCAAGCGCAAGAAAGCTGCCGAGTAAGCGCTAAGCAGTAAGCAACGATCAGAGATTGGAAGCGTCGCAGTGCCATGCATGATCGAACGTCATAGACGCAGCAGGTGATGCATGTATCCAGCGCAAGTGACGTTTGAGGGGCGCGCTCAAAGCCCCTCTCCCCCGGGGGCGAGAGGGCGCTGCTTGCGCGCCATTGGCGCGCGTGCCTTGGAGCGCTCGCGCCACAAGCGCGGGCTGGGGCGCGGAGCGGGGGTGCGTGTGCAAGTACGAGTGCAAGCGCAAGTGCAGCTCACGCGTTATCGTGATCTGCTTGTTGCGACCCGCTCGGCCGCACACAACAGCAATTGCTGTCTCGCAAGTGAGTGCGCCGGTCCGGCCTGCGGCGCTTCGCCGCAGCGCGCTTGAACCCGGCAGGGGCGTCCCCACCTTCTTGGAAACCCCCGGAGGATCCATGGACCCTAGCCAGAACCCCAATATCGTTCACGCCACCACCATCATTTCGGTTCGACGTGGTGGGCATGTCGCCGTCGCTGGCGATGGCCAGGTCACTCTTGGCCATACGGTCATGAAGGGCAATGCGCGCAAGGTGCGTCGGCTCGGGCGCGAGGGTCAGGTGCTGGCCGGTTTCGCCGGCGCTGCCGCCGATGCGTTTACCTTGTTCGAGTTGTTCGAAGCCAAGCTCGACAAACACGGCCAGCTGACCCGCGCCGCTGTGGAGCTGGCCAAGGATTGGCGCACCGAGCGCCGCCTGGGCAAGCTCGAAGCGCTGCTGGCCGTAGCCGATAAAGAGACCTCGCTGATCATTAGCGGCACCGGCGATGTCATCGAGCCGGAAGACGGCATCATCGCCATTGGTTCTGGCGGCTCGTACGCCTTGTCGGCCGCACGCGCACTGCTGGCGCACACCGAGCTGGATGCCAGGACCATTGCCACCGAAGCAATCAATATTGCTGGCGATATCTGCATCTATACCAATCGCAATGTGGTGGTTGAAGAGCTGTGATTCGGGATTCGGGATTGGGGATTCGCAAAAGCGCTCCTTTCCCTCCGCCCGGATATACATCGATCGTTCCTATTCCGCTTTTACGAATCCCAAATCTCTAATGCCTAATATCGATACCGCCACAATGACTCCGCGCGAAATCGTGCAGGAGCTTGACCGTCATATCGTTGGCCAGCACGACGCCAAGCGTGCGGTTGCCATCGCGCTGCGTAATCGCTGGCGCCGGATGCAGTTGCCGGAAGAGCTGCGCAACGAAGTAATGCCTAAGAACATCCTGATGATTGGCCCCACCGGCGTGGGCAAGACCGAAATCGCGCGGCGTCTGGCCACGCTGGCCAATGCGCCGTTCGTCAAGGTGGAAGCCACGCGCTTTACCGAAGTGGGATACGTCGGTAAGGACGTAGAGCAGATCATTCGCGATCTGGCCGACACCTCGGTCAAGCTGTATCGCGAGCAGGCCAAGGTGCGTGTGCGCAACCAGGCCGAAGAACGCGCCGAAGATCGCATTCTGGATGCGCTGTTGCCGCGTCGTGCAGCCGGTATTGGTTTCGACCCGGAAGCGGCGCGCAACGAACCGTCGTCGCAGGATAACGAAACCCGCATCAAGTTCCGCCGCATGCTGCGCAACGGCGAGCTGGACGAGCGCGAGATCGAACTGGAAGTCGCCGTCAACGCCAGCATGGACATCATGACCCCGCCGGGCATGGAAGAAATGGGCCAGCAATTGCGCCAGATGTTTTCCAATCTGGGCAGCGGCAAGTCGCAGAAGCGCAAGCTCACCATCAAGGCCGCGCGCCCGCTGTTGATTGAAGAAGAAGCCGGCAAGCTGGTCAACGAAGACGACGTGCGCACCGCCGCGATCGAAGCCTGCGAGCAGCACGGTATCGTGTTCATCGATGAGATCGACAAGGTGGCCAAGCGCGGCGAAGCCGGTTCCAATGGTGGCGATGTCAGTCGTGAAGGTGTGCAGCGTGATCTATTGCCGCTGGTGGAAGGGTCCAACGTGTCGACCAAGTACGGCACGGTCAAGACCGACCACATCCTGTTCATTGCATCAGGCGCGTTTCACCTGGCCAAGCCCAGCGATCTGATTCCGGAATTGCAGGGCCGCTTCCCGATCCGCGTGGAATTGACCGCGCTGACCAAGGCCGATTTCGTGCGCATCCTCACCGAGCCCAAGGCGGCCTTGATCAAGCAGTACGAAGCCTTGTTGCAGACCGAAGGCGTGTCTCTCACATTCGCATCTGACGCAGTGGATCGGCTGGCCGAGATTGCAGCACAGGTCAACGAACGCCAGGAAAATATCGGCGCACGTCGCCTGCACACGGTGCTGGAACGTTTGCTCGATGTATTGAGTTACGAAGCACCGGACCGCGACGGGCAGAGCGTCACTGTCGATGCTGCCTATGTGGACGCGCAGCTGGGTGAGCTGGTGCAGGATCCGGACCTGAGCCGCTACATCCTTTGACAGCGTTGCATGGCAATCCACGAGCGCGATAAAAAAGACCCGCCATTGGCGGGTCTTTTGTTTGCAACAGGCCACGCTGACAAGGCAAACCTTTGTGCGGATCGGCACTGCGACGCGTGCTAAAAAGTCGCCCCTGAAAAACCCCAACCACCCAACGACCGCAAGGCCTTGATGTCTGCACCGGCGTGCTAAAACTACCAGTGTTCGCTACGCTGAAGGCTGGTTTCTTGCAATTTCCGCCCATGCGTACAC
>NZ_JSBW02000023.1 GCF_000772705.2 Xanthomonas vasicola | reverse complement strand
CTGTGCCTGTAACCCAGGCAACACCCCGCAAACGGCCGAAACCGGCAAAAAATCGGCGATTTGAGCGCCCTCAGCGCGGCGGATGCGGTTGCTTCGTTTTCCGGTCGCGTTGATCAGACCATCCTTAGCTTGCACCCGGCACCCGACGCGCGCCAACTGCGCACCATTGCAGCTGACGACGCGACAATCGCCGCACTCACTTGGCCGCGATCGATCCAGTCAACGACACCGTGCCCATCCCACCGGTGATTTCGAAGCCGGCCTCCACCACCTGCAGATACAAACTGCTGTTGTAGCGGCCATCGCCGCCGCGCAACGCCTGCAACTTGGTCAGAAACGCTTTGACATCGACCTTGACATTGCCCTTGGCCGGCAGTGCATTGCTGTTGCCCGCGCTGCCATGCGGAATGAAGGTGTACACATAATAGCCGGCAGCGGAGTTATCGCCCTCCCACAAATCGTAGGTCACGCCGCCGGAGGTAATGGCGTTGGCGGTCGTCAGGGTGCCAAGCGGATACGAATTGTTGGCGCCCCAGATCATCACTTCCGGTTGCGGGTTGCCCTTGCTGGCGTCCGTGCGAAAGAACAGGTCGTAGGCGAAATCGCCGGTCTGCCCGCTGCCCTTGGTGGTGAATGCCAACGTCCCACGTAAGCTGCCGATCTTGGACACCTGATGCGGAAAGTAGCTATCGGGAGCCGGATTCATCGTGTAGTGCCAACCGCGGCAGATCGCCGGGTACCCATACAGGTTACCGCTAGGCAGGTTGTAGGAAATGGTCAGGCTCGGCGTGCTACCGCTGCCGAAGGTGGCCTGGATGTTGTTGTTGGCGTCGTTGAAATTGTTGTTGAACGCGTACTGCGTGCCATAGACCTTGGTCTGGCCGGTGTAGGCACTGGCGCTGGTCGCGACCAGCAGCAAGCCCAGCGCAGCGGCACGCGGCAACCGACCACAACGGGCGAACAGCGGCGAGTGAGAACGGCTATGCATGTACATGGATGTACTCCGAAGATGGATGGACCAAGCACGCCCACCGGCAGCGGCATGACGCCGAACAGTAGACGAACGAACCTCTCGCATCCGGCACGACGACGGCTTTGCGTCACCTACCGAATGTCTGCGCACTGACGGCGCGCAGACATGTCATCCATGCAGACCGGTCACCGTGGCCTCATCCGATGTGCGATGCCACGCTACAGGCGACGCACATCTTGCCACTTCGTTGTCGTGGGCGCAGTGAGCTGCGCAGAGATTAGCTATCGAACAGCAACAGGCAGCGCGCAGGTTGCGGCATACCCATCCCTGGCAAACCATGTGCCTGCCAGCCGGTGCTGGCCGCATGCACAACAGCAACAGCTGCACTTACTTCGCATCCATGGTCGCACTGACCTTGGCCCACCCATTGCCGCGCACCACCTCAAATCCCGCCCAGGCCGCATGGAGGTACATGCTGTTGTTGTAGCGGCCATCCTTGGAGCGATTGTTTTGCAGCCAGGTCAGAAACGGCTTGGCATCCACGTTGAGGCTGCCGCTGGTCTTGAGCGTCGGCTGGCCGGCGGTGCCAGTCGGGATGAAGGTGTAGACGTAATAGCCGGCGCCGGAATTGAAGCCTTCCCACAGGTCGAAAGTGCGCCCGCCAGCGGTGAAGACCTTCGTCGCAGTGACAGTGCCGATCGGCCAGGAGTTGTGGTTGCCCCAGATCATCACTTCCAGCTGCGGGTTGCCCTTGGCGGTATCCCAGCGGAAGAAGATGTCGTAAGCGAAATCGCCGGCCAGATTGGTGCCGCCTGCGCTGTAGTTGAATTTGAACGGCAACGCGCTGATCGACGAGATCTGCTTGGGAAACAGCGTGTCGCTGGTCGGATTCCAGTTGTAATGCCAGCCGCGCACGATCGCCGGGTAGCCATACAAGTTGTAGTCGGCGAAGTTGAAGGTGACGGTCAGCTCGGGCGTACTGCCGGTGCCGAACGTGCCCTAGATGATGTTGTTGGGATCGTTGAAATTGTTCACCCACGCATAGTGGTTGCCGAAGATCTTGTACGGGCCGGCAAGCGCCATGGGGACGAGTGCTGCCAGACCGAAGGCCAGCGCTGCGGTCCACCAGCTTGCTGCGCGCCGCCGCGTGGTCGGCGCCCGGGCGTCGGTGTGAGGAAGGGAGCTGGGTGGGCGGTTGTGCATGTTGACGCTTCGTATGATCCAGCACGGCGGCACTGTGCGGCGCCGTCGAGATCTGTCGTGCGGCGATCGGGCTTAAATCCTAGCAGTGGCGTCGCGAGGGGAGCTAGCGATTCCGGCAGCCCTAGCCCCCCAAGCGCGATAACGGGCGCTACCTTGCACTCGGAGCGTGCGCTGGCTATCAGTTAGCGACCAGGACAGCGCGCGGCGGCACGTGTCGCGTCAGGACAAGGGCGCACCAAGGTGGCCAACGGTGCACAGCCATATGCGCATCGGCCACATCTCGGCATGCCGACGCGGTGCCAGTTGTCCGTGAAATGCCTATCCCGGCGCAGTGGTGTAGTGACGCCTAAACCTACGTGCGCCGACCCCGCGGCCATCCACGCGATACACGCCACGAACCTCCATGTCAGGTCTACGCACAGGAGCGTTTGGGATAGCGTTCGCACTACAGACAACGCAACAGGCGGAGGGGGTGACGGTGCGTATCGGAATCGTAGTGGACAGTGCGTGCGACCTGCCGCAGGACTTCATCCAACGTAATAATGTCATTGTGCTGCCGATCAGCGTGCGCATCGGCGAGGCCGTGCTGGCCGATCACCGCGACGAAGAAGCCACGCTGAGCTTTCTGCAGGCGCATGTGGCCGAGCGTGGACACGAAGCGGAAACCACACCGTTTTCGGTCAACCAGATCCGCGATCTGTTTCTGCAAACAACTGGTCATCGACTACGACCATGTATTTTGTTTGACCATTTCCAAACTGCGCAGCCAGATCTTCGACAACGCGATGCAGACCAGCTTCGCGATCCTCAACGAGTCCAAGCCGATCCGACAGGCCGCCGGCCACACCTCGCCGTTTGCGTTACGGGTGATCGACACGCTCAACCTGTTCGCCGGCCAGGGCATCACCGCCGTAGAAGCAGTGTTCCTGCGCGACCAGGGCCAGAGCGTGGCAACCATCCGCACCCGCCTGGAACATCTGGCCGAGCACACCTACGGCTACATGATTCCGCGCGATCTCTACTACCTGCGCGCACGCGCGCGCACCAAGGGCGATCGTAGCGCCGGCCTGATCTGCGCTGCGCTGGGGAGCGCGCTGGACATCTAACCGGTGCAGCGCGCCTACCGCGGCGTCACCGAGCCGGTGGCCAAGCTCAAAGGCTTCGAGCCCTCAGCGGAGACGTTGTTCGGCTTCACCGTGCGCAAGATCCGCGAGGGGTTGATGACCCCAACGGTGTGCGTGGGCTACGGCGGCGAACTCGCCGAACGGCACGCCCTGCCCGGCTACGCCGCACTGCAAAGCGCCTGCCAAACCCGCGGCGTGGAATTGTTCGAAAGCGTGATGAGCCTGACCGGCATGGTCAACGTCGGCAGAGGCGCGCTGGCAGTCGCATTTGCCGCCGAACCACACACGCTTCGGCCTGAGGCGTGGGCTAGCGGTTGATCCTCACCACCGCCTGGAACTCAGCTTATTACGAGCTGAAACCTCGCGCACTGGCCGTCTCCAGGGGTCATCGCCCGCCTACCGTCGCGCAAGAACGGACAAGGACGTACTTGCAGCGGGTTTCGCGATGTGGGTCGGCGAGGAGTCTGCAACAAAGCCCCCCAGGCCAGCAGCTCGCCAACTGGGTGTTGTACCCCGGCGGCAGGTAGCACGCTACCGAGTCGTAACGACACTGACCGGTTGAAGATCGAAACTGGGTAGCTCAACACCAGCCTACCTAACACCGTTGGTATTCGCGCAACCATTGAGCGTTCACTCAAGCACCGGCATCCAGTCGTTTAGACAACGCCGAGAGGGTTCCTTCGCGGCTATACCCTGCCCGCCTGTCGACGGAATGCTCACCTACGCTGCACTAACGTGCCGGCGTCATCCATCTGAGGTTTGCATATGCCTGTCAGCTATTCGATCAGCCTGCCCGATCCCAAGCTCGCTCGCGGTAGCGCGCCCTCGGTGAGCTTTACCGCCAATGGCGCCGAGGCGTTCGCCGAACAGTTGCAGGCGGCGCTGCGCGATGCGGCCTGGTTCGATCGTTGGCGTCAGCTGCAGCCCGACCCGGACGAGGTGGATCCCAGCCTGGGCATCACAGACCCGGCAGCGACGGTGACTGGCAAACAGCACGACCTGCGCATCGACCTGGTTGCCACCACCAGCATTCCCGGTGACCTTTTCAAACAGCGCATGCAGGCGCTAGCCGGCTCGCACTGGGAAATGCGCGACGTCCGTTAAGCCGAAGATTCTGAAACCCGGGCATCCCAGTGCGCGCGATTGACGCCGTTGAGCAGCAGCCACAGGCACAGGGCTGTTTCGCCAACGAGCACTGACAACAGGATGCCCGGGGTAATCGTTGCAGCAAGTTCCGACGCCGACAGTTCGGCAAATGCGGTGATGCGATAGCTGATGCACGCCAACAGCATCAGCATACCCAACGCGCGCGGCAGGTAAGTGGAGCGATAGATCAAGCTGCCGCTGACCAGGCAGGCGGCGCCAAAAAAGATCAGCGCGCTATTGCACGCAATGCCGTGGACCAGCAAGGCGATCGATGCCAGTGCGAACATGCCTCCACGTCACGCAGCTATCAGTCGCCCTGCGCACCCATCCCACATACACAATCGCCCCGCGCTCACCCACGCAACGCCGCAGCATGATATGCAATGTGCTCGCCGATAAAGCTTGAGATGAAGTAATAGCTGTGGTCGTAGCCGGGCTGCAGCCGCACTGTCACCGGGTAGCCCGCGGTCTTGGCGGCATCTTCAAATAGCGCTGTTTTCAGCTGGTTTTGAAGAAATTCGTCGGCATCGCCTTGATCGATCAACAGCGGCAGACGCTCCTGAGCTTCAGCGATCAAGGCCGTAGCATCGTAGGCTTTCCACGTGGCGCGATCGTCGCCCAGATACTGGCCAAATGCTTTCTCTCCCCATGGCACCTGGCTGGGCGCTACGATCGGCGAAAACGCCGACACACTGCGATAGCGCCCCGGGTTTTTCAATGCAATGGTCAAGGCGCCATGCCCGCCCATCGAGTGGCCGCTGATCGCACGCACGCCAGTGGTGGCGAAGTTTGCTTCGATCAACGCCGGTAATTCGTTCACCACGTAGTCGTACATGCGGTAATGCGCTGCCCACGGTGCTTGCGTGGCATTGACGTAAAAGCCAGCACCCTTGCCGATATCGTAGCCGTCCGCATCCGCCACATCGTCGCCACGCGGGCTGGTGTCCGGCGCCACCAGGATCACGCCATGCTCGGCGGCGTAGCGTTGCGCGCCGGCCTTGCTGATGAAATTTTGTTCGGTGCAGGTCAAACCGCTCAGCCAGTACAGCACCGGCAACGGGCCGTCGGCGGCTTGCGGCGGCAGGTACACGCCCACCTGCATGCTGCAGTTCAAGGTCTGCGACTGATGCCGATAGACATCCTGCCAACCGCCAAAACAGGCACGGTGTTCGATACGTTCCATGAAGATTCCTTACGAAGAGAAAACCCTGCAGCCGGCTCGCCGGCTTCAGGGTTGGACCATCAATGCAACAGACCCTTCTTGCGCGCTCCATGTGCAGACAGGGCACCCATCAACGCCGGCGACAGGCAGTCGTACGGCGACAACCCAAGTTCGCTCAGGCGCGCACGCACCCCATCCATCTGCTCCGGCTGCGTGCCGGTTTCGGTGATGGATGACACGAACGCTGCAAAACCGGGCGCCGACCAGCCCTGTTGCTTCGACAACCCGGTGTGCACGAAATCCAGACCATAGAACGCATGGTCCTTGTTCTCGATCCGGCCATACAGATGCACGCCGCAACCGGTGCACGCGTGACGCTGAATCGTCGCGCTTTCATCGACGATCTCCAGCTTCTCTTCGTGCGCCGTCACTTTGACGCTATCTCGCGGCACCACGGCCACCACAGAGAACTTCGCGCCGTCGGGCTTCCAGCATTCACTGCAACCGCAGGCGTGGTTGTGCGCGGTCTGCGCAGACAGGTCCACGGTCGCCTTGTTACTGGCGCAGTGGCATTCAAGCGTGCCGCCTTGAAAACCTTCTGCGCCGCCTCGCGCAACACCGCCATCTACGGAAGGATGAATCGACACATTCGTCATTACGCCCCTCCCCGGAGTCTCGGGTACTACGTGCGCGGAAGCGGCCGCGCGCCGATCCTGGCCGTACGGTCAGAAATGGATCACGGTGCGGATCGACTTGCCTTCGTGCATTAGGTGGAAGGCTTCGTTGATCTCTTCCAACGGCATGGTGTGGGTGATGAACGGATCCAGGTCGATCTCGCCCTTCATCGATTGCTCCACCATGCCCGGCAATTGAGTACGTCCCTTGACACCACCGAAGGCCGAGCCGCGCCACACGCGCCCAGTCACCAGTTGGAACGGACGTGTGCTGATTTCCTGGCCCGCGCCGGCCACGCCGATAATGACGCTCTCGCCCCAGCCCTTGTGGCAGCACTCCAGCGCCGAACGCATCACGTTGACGTTGCCGATGCACTCGAAGCTGAAGTCCACGCCGCCATCGGTCAACTCGACGATGACCTCCTGGATCGGCTTGTCGTAGTCCTTCGGATTGATGCAATCGGTGGCGCCCATGCTGCGCGCCAGGTCGAACTTGCCCGGGTTGGTGTCGATGGCCAGGATGCGCCCGGCCTTGGCCTGCACCGCGCCCTGAATCACTGCAAGGCCGATGCCGCCCAGGCCGAACACCGCCACGCTCTCGCCCGGCTTGACCTTGGCGGTGTTGTGCACCGCGCCGATACCGGTGGTGACGCCGCAGCCAAGCAGGCAGACCTTCTCCAGCGGCGCCTCCGGGTTGACCACGGCCAGCGAAATCTCCGGCACGACGGTGTATTCGCTGAACGTGCTGCAGCCCATGTAGTGATAGATCGGCTCACCGTTGTACGAAAAGCGCGTGGTGCCGTCGGGCATCAGACCCTTGCCCTGGGTGGCACGCACGGCCTGGCACAGGTTGGTCTTGCCGGACAGACAGAATTTGCACTGGCGGCATTCGGCCGTGTACAGCGGGATCACGTGATCGCCCACCTTGACGCTGGTCACGCCTTCGCCGACCTGTTCGACGATACCGCCGCCTTCGTGCCCGAGCACCGACGGGAAAATGCCTTCCGGGTCATCGCCGGACAGCGTGAAAGCATCGGTATGGCACACGCCAGTGTGCGTGATGCGGACCAGCACTTCGCCGGCTTTCGGCGGTGCGACGTCGATTTCGACGATTTCCAGCGGCTTACCGGGTCCGAATGCAACTGCTGCGCGGGATTTCATTAGATGACGCTCCTGACGATGAGGTTCAAGGAAGGGCACGGCAAGCACCGACCCGGTGGGCGTTCTATTTGAGGTAGGACCGGACCAAGCCGAGCAGCTCCTGTACCCGCTCGGCGCGTTGCGCGTCGGATGCGGCGGCATGCCCAAAATCTTCGCGGATGTGCGCTTCAAGCACCTGGGACATCAGCCCGTTCACGGCACCCCGGATCGCGGCGATCTGCTGCAAGACAGGCGCGCAGTCTGCGCCCGCCTGCAGCGCCCGCTCAACCGCGTCGCATTGCCCGCGCAGACGGCGCACGCGTGCTAGCGCTCGCTTTTTCTCGTGCGGCGAATGCGGCATGGCGGCTCCGGCAAAATACTGGGGAGCAGTATATGGACTGCTTCGGAAAAAGCTATGACTGGCCGCTTGCTGGCCGTCATCGTGGCGAGCGCGATCACCGCCGTTCTTTGGTGGACGGGCGCTGCGGTCACTGCGCGCTGACGGAACAAGACCAGCGAGGCGACTGTTAGCCCCAGTGCGGCACGCGCATTGCGCAGATGTGCCCGGTGAGTCGCACCCTGCATGCAGGCGGGGTGCGCACCGAACTCTGTGGTTATGGGCCATTGCCGCAGCGTCTGATCCTTCGACAGTCCTACGGCTGCCGGCCGCTGACGTCGCATATCCGCATCAGCGCGGTGGCGGTGGCGGTGGCGGTGGCGGTGGCGGTGGCGGTGGCGGCTCAAATCCTGCAGCATCCAGAGATTCCGCCAGCACGTCGGGCGGCAGCTCCGGCATCGGCGCTGCGACACCTTCCGCGGTGGCGCATGCCTGCAGCGCTGCGTCGAATTCCGAATCGTAAGGCGGAGCACCCGGTGGTCCGTCTGCTGCATCGGGTGCGTCGAATGCGTCCCTATCCGCACCTGGCGGTGGCGGCGGCGGCGGCGCTACGCCGTTGTATACAAGGCAGCCGTCGAAGGCTGACCGGTCCAGCCGCTCCGGCGCAGCGCGGTGCGCGACGTCGGCGGGGTTGGGACCAAACCATGTTCTGGCGCACAAGCCCCTAATGCATCGATTGTTCTTGCACTCGATGGCGGTGGCGGTGGCGGTGGCGGTGGCGGCTCACGATGCGCGTATGGACGAGGCGCATCATGCGTAGCACGACAAAAGTTCGCACAACCTCCCCAGCTGAGCGCTGCGAGGACTGCAGTGATAACGGCAACGTGTGGCCGTGTGTGGGCTATCGTAAATTTCCCTGGCTAGATGACGCATCTGCGCACGGCATGCAGATGGCGGACGCGGGCTGTGCCGCGCTCGTCAGGGAAGATTTGCAGCTGACTGTGCTATGCATTTGCCGCCGCGCCCCGCGTGCCGGCGTCTATTTGCGCTTGCCGGCATCCGCAGGGCGATGCACCGTGCGAACAACACCGTCTTCGGCTTACGCGCTGGAAGATGCAGCAGGTCTGGCAGTGATGACGGTGACGCCGTCAGTTTTCGACAGCAGCCGGCGCCACGATAGCCACAGGATCCACTGCATGCTCCGGCAGCGACGCCAGGACTGCATTGCGAAAGCGCGCGGCAAATGCCGCGTCGTTGGCCTGGTAGAACGCGCGTGCGTTGGCCGACAACTGATCCAGCTGCGCCTGCGGCAATGCCAGGGCGGTTTCTACTGCCTGCGCAATGCCCGCCGCGTCTGCGTAGTAATACGATGCCAGACGGCGCTGACGCACCTCGGCCACCGGAATCAATACACCATGTTCTGGCCTGATCAGCTCGTTCATCGGCTCGCCGTCGGTGGCCAGTGTCACCGCGCCAACGCTCAGCGCTTCCATCAAGTAATGGCCAAACCCCTCGGCCTCGGAGGGGCACAGATGGAACAGATGCGCGTTTTGCATGCGGCGCAGTTCGGCATCGTCCAGGTATCCCACGCGGTGGTCGATATTGGGCGCCACCACCGGCTTGCCGGCGGTGCGCGGGTTCTGCACCACCGTCAGCAGCGGCCACTCCGGATGCCGCTGCCAGGTCTCCAGCAGCACGCGCGTCCCCTTGGCGGTACTGCGCCCGGCCAGGTGGAAGAAAGCGCGCTGACGAAACACGCGCGCGTCGTACCGATCCGGGCTGGTGAAGCCGATAAAGCGTGTGGCACACCCCAAGCTGCGGAAGATCCGCTCGGCATGGTGGGTCTTGCACAACACCGCATCGAAGCGCGGCAGCAATGGCAGCCACTTGGGCAGCAGCCATTCCGGATTAGGCACCAGCAGGTTGATCTGCCCTAGCAGCAGGCAGCGCTTGTACACGCGTTCGGAAAAGATCTGTAGCGGCACCCGCCCGAATAGCACGCGGCTGGCCCAAAGGCGCGCCTCGCGACCGGTGTCGTGCAGGCGCTGGCTGGTGAATCCTACTTCCTGCACCGGCACCCCGCCGGCGCGCAGTGTTTCGGCCATCAGCACCATGTCGCGGGTCAGGCCAACGCCATTGTCGCGACTGATCACCCGCATCATCGGAAACGCCTTGTCATGCGCGCACGCGCCAGTACAGCGGCATAGTGTCGATGCCATAGATTCCTGCGCGATGTCCAGTTCTGTCATGGTGCGTTACACGTGTGCCAATGGTTGACAAATTCGATCATTATGATGCGTGCTTCCAGCCTTGCAATTGCCAGCACCATGTCTACGGCAGCCACCACCTTGCGCGGGCCAACCTCCGCGCCACAGACGATGACCCCCATGGACCTGCAACAACCCTGCGTTCTCGTGGTAGACGACGACCCGGACCTGCGCAAGCTGATCGGCGAATTTCTGAGCGCGCACGGCTACCAGGTGGATATGGCTGAAAACGTGGCAGAGATGCGCACCGCCATGGCGCAGCGCCGCCCGGACCTCATCGTACTCGACGTGATGATGCCGGGAGAAGATGGGCTGAGCGCCGCGCGTGCCCTGGCCAGCGAGCGCGGTTCACCTGCGGTCATCATGCTCAGCGCCCTGGGCAACGACACCGACCGCATCATCGGCCTGGAAGTCGGCGCCGACGATTACCTGGCCAAGCCCTGCAATCCACGCGAATTGCTGGCCCGTGTGCGCGCCCTGTTGCGGCGCAGCCAGGCCAGCAACGAGCAGGCCGATCAGCGCGGCAATGTCTACGAATTCGCCGGCTGGCGGCTGGATGTGGTGCGCCGCGACCTGCGCGACCCCACCGGCATCTTCATCAATCTGTCCGATGGCGAGTTCGCGTTGCTGCGTACCTTCGTCGAACACCCGCAGCGCGTGCTCAGCCGCGACCAGCTGCTGGACTACGCCCGCGGCCGCGACACCGACGTCTACGACCGCGCCATCGACAGCCAGATCAGCCGCCTGCGTCGCAAGATCAATGAGCGCGTCCATACCGAGTTGATTCGCACCGTACGCAACGAAGGTTACATGCTGCTGCCGGGCGTCTCGCGCTTGTGAGCAAACCGGCACGTCGCGGGCTGTCGATCTTTGCCCGGACTTTTGTGTTGTTGGCGGTGGCCCTGCTCACCGCCCAGGCGGTGGGCATCGCCCTGCTGGTGATGCGCACCCCCGTCTATGAGCCGCCGGTGCATCCGCCGGAAGTGGTGGCGCTGCTCTCCACCCGCATGCCGGCCGGCACCCAGACCCTGAAAGTGCATGAAGCGGCGCAGGCGCCCATGCCGCCAATAGGCCAGGTGCGCGACCCGTTCGCCGAAGTGCTACTTGCCCATTGGCTGGATGTGCCCGAAGCGCAGGTGCGGTTCTATCGCTACGCCAACGATCGCGAAGCACCGCAGCCGGACATGCTCCCGGCGAAGCGGTGGTCCACCCAGGAGCACCCAGCCGATGCCGGTGGTGTTGCTGACGAACGCCCTGGTGCGCAACCACTGCCCCCCTTTCCGGACGACTGGCCGCGCGACGGCCAGCCCGGTGCACTGTCCGGCACCGGGCTACGTCCGGATGAAATGCCCGGCGCATGGGAAAGCGAGCGGCTGACCCCCGGCGTCCCGCTACTGGACGGCTTCACCGCCGCCCTGCAACAGCCCGACGGCAGGTGGCGCACGGTGGAATCGCCACGTCGAGGCCTCTCGGGCGAGTTCGAGACCCATGTCGTGCTGCTGTTTCTGGCCGGCCTGCTGGCCAACGTGCCGTTGGCATGGTGGTTTTCGCGGGCACTGTCGGCACCGATCAAGCGCTTTGCCGAAGCCGCCGACCGCCTGGGCCGTAATCCCGATGCCGCCGCGCTGCAACGTAGCGGCCCGCCGGAAATTGTGCGCGCAGCCGATTCGTTTAACGCGATGCAGGCGCGCCTGAACCGCCTGATCAACGAACGCACGCATATGGTCGCGGCGATCGCGCACGACCTGCGCACGCCGCTGGCGCGGCTGTCGTTCCGTCTGGACGGCCTGCAGCCAACGCTGCGCGAAAAGGCGCTGGCCGATATCGACGAAATGAAGGCGATGATTTCCGCAGCGCTGGACTTCATCCAGAACGATCGGCATCGCGGCGAACGCGCGCGGCTGGATCTGCGCTTGCTGGTGGAGAGCGTGGTTGACAACGCCACCGATATTGGCGCCGATGCCGAGCTGCTGCCTGGCCCGGAAATCACCCTGGACGGCGACCCGCTGGCATTGCGCCGTGCAGTCATGAACCTGCTCGAAAACGCCTTGAAATACGGCAAGCGCGCCCGCCTGCAACTGCATCGCGAGGGCGAAGACGGCGTGTTGTGGATCGACGACGATGGTCCCGGCATCGATCCCACCCAACGCGAACAGCTGTTGCTGCCGTTTGTGCGTGGCGAGTCCTCGCGCAATCGCGACACCGGCGGCATCGGACTGGGCTTGTCGGTGGCGCACAGCATCGTGCTGGCACACGGCGGCGAAATCGAGCTGAACAACCGTCCCGAAAGCGGCCTGCGGGTGTGCGTGACACTGCCTTGCCAGCCGAGCACATGAATTTACACGTAAGACACACGAGACTGATCTGACTAGCGCCGTTGTCGACTGCCGTGTCCTGCCGCGCTTTCCCGCTGCAACGCCGCCTTCATCCTGGCCAGTCCATCGGAATTGGGCCAGCCCGCGAACGTCTCGAGGATGGTGCTGCCACGCACCAAATAGAACGTCGGCGTAGCGATGCTGTGCAGGAAAGCCCAGTCGCTGCGCTGATACATCAGGTGCATCGGCAGCATGGGCTGGCGGCGATTCCATTGCGCGATGCCGTCGATGGGCGGGCTAGCGCCCGGTGCGACCAGCAGCACGAGCCGCTCGCGTAGCCAGCGGTCGTCCTCGCTGCTCACGATCTCGTTGGGCCCGTTCGCCGCGAAATGGCAATCCGGATGGACCACCGCGAGTATGGCCAGACGGTCATCGTGTAGCGCGAACACACGCACCACAGCCTGGGTCGGCGAGACGATGTCTATCACGCGTCGCGACGATCCCAACGGTCGCTCGAATGCAAGCGTGGGCAGCGGTGCGAGAGGCCGCGTCGGCAACGCAGCCAGTATCCGGTTCGCCGCGTCGAACCGGCTGATCGAGGCCAACGCATCGGCATAGGAAATGATGTGCCAGCGGGTTACCCGCCCCTGTCGCTGCAAGCGCGCATAGAGACATCCCAGTTTGTGCACATGCCGGGGGTCGAACGAATAGCCCTCGGCGAGCACCGTCGCCCGGAACAGATCGTCCTCGTCAAAAGGCAGCTTGGCGGCAGCGCAGGGATCGGCGGTGCCGACCATGCGTTCGTACAGAGAAACGACCGCCTCTGAGCGCTGGGCGCCAGGCAGGCGTTCAACGTTCAGGTCGGCGAGTGCATCGTAGAGCGAACGGTCGTGCGCTTGCGCGCAGGCCAACGGCGCTGCCAAGGCAAGCAGGGCAGCGCCGATGAAACGAACCGCTGGGTGCAGCAATGGCATCAGCACCCGCTCATGCAAATCTTACCTACGCTTTCCTCGCAAGTATGATTGCCTATGCACGCGTAATCTTTATGATCATCTTCGCCTTGGCGCCGGTCAGGAGTGAAGGTTGACGCTGGATAGGCCCGACTCACGGCTCTGTCTTCTTCGGAATCGACGCGAATCTTTCGCATGCTGGAGACCTTGCTTTCCAACCCAAACAGCGACAGTAGCCGATACGCCTGACTAGCCGAAAGCTCTGCTTCTATATCGCTGTATCTAAACGATGTCACACCGGATGCGTTGAAACGCAAGGATTCGACAAACCTTTTCCTTGCAGCGGGGGAAAGCAAATTAATCGGACTGGAGGCATCTGCTTTGACCAGGTATTGCGCGAGACCTTCGGCAGAATGAATCTGAGCCGTTCTCAACCGCAATGCTTTCTGTGCATCCTGATTGGTAGCCAACTATGCAGCAACTTGCTCAGCGGCCGTGTTACTCGACACTTCTTCAGCTCGCCCGGACGCATTGACCGACAAACCGGACACCAGGCAGAAAACAGCAACGCAATGCGTCATTCCAAGCTTCATGATTGATCCTTTTTCGTGAGACGTGTTACTTCATTTAGAGAACAACAAAGTATTTGCTTTACTACTGGAAATTTTCGAAGCAAGCCTAAAGTGGAGGTTTCAGCAACGCTCTAATCAAAAAAATCTTGTGTACTGCCACACTCAGATCATCCTGGTCGATGGATGATCGCCACCTCCTCGCTCTTGCCTACCGTTGCGTTTTTCTATATCGATACCGACTCAACGTCAACACCTGCTCGGCGCGACGCAAAGCAGAAAAAAGAGAAGGGCAACACAGACTCAGAACTCCCCCATCGCTCCCCCCCGTCGACCACCATCCATCACTGAGAATTGACATCCATCGTTGGCAATCTCACCGAATTCTCCCATCGCGCCGCTCGGAGAGAGCCTCCAAGGAGATCGCAATGAAACCGGAATCGAAAAGGCTGGCAGCATTGCTGGCAGCGGTGACCTGGGTGTCGGCAGGATTTCTTGATTGCGCGATGGCACGTCCGACCGACGCAGCACCAGCGGCAGCGGCAAAGCACGTCGATGCACAAGACGCTTCGCGGTTGCCAACGGCTCCCATTCGTTCCACCGAGCAACTTGATCGTTACCTGGCGAACGCGGATGCGTCCAACCCGCTTGCGTTGCTTTCGCCGGCTTCGCGGAAGCGCTTCATTCAATCGCTGCGTTTCAACGCAAGCGGCGTGACGACGTTCACTTACACCGATATCGAAGCGGAACTTTCAGCCAGCCAGGCCTGCCGTCTGCTGACCCTGTTCGGCATCCAACACACTCTCGCCTCGATGCGCAAGATCCGCATCGAAACCCAGGAAGACGAAAAGGCGATGCAGTCCTGTGCGGCGACCCGCCTTCAACCGCCCACCGCGAACAGACCCCAGCACTGACATCCGGTGACGCTGGCACTCGCATCGCCCGCCACGGCATCTGGCTCGGCGACGAGCACATCTCAGTAAGCGAACTCGCGGAACACGCGGTCGATATCGCCGTTCCATGCGCCGTGATACAGCGCCAGCTTGCGTTCGGCCGCCGTGACGCCGCTTTCGGCGATCTCGGCGATCACATCCAGAAAACCGGTTTCGTCCTGCCCATCGCGGTTCAGGCGTGCACGGCGACGCAGGCCTTCGCGGGCGATGTTGACCGCTTCCACTGCCAGATCGCGCGCCGTGCCGTTGCGGAACGGCAAGCCCAACGCGTGCTTGGGCACGCCGTCGCGCAGCGCATGCCGCTCGGTCGGGCTGAAATCCTTGACCAAGTCCCAGGCCGCATCCAGTGCGGTCTGGTCGTACAACAGGCCCACCCAGAACGCCGACAACGCGCACAGGCGATCCCACGGGCCTGCATCGGCACCGCGCATTTCCAGATACTTCTTCAACCGCACTTCCGGAAACGCGGTGGTCATGTGGTCAGACCAGTCGCGCAGCGTCGGCAACGCGCCCGGCAGCGCCGGCAGCTTGCCCTGCATGAAATCGCGGAAGCTCTGCCCGCTGGCGTCGTGGTACACGCCATCGCGGTAGGAAAAATACATCGGCACATCGAGCAGATAATCGACGTAGCGCTCGTAACTGAAGCCGTCTTCGAACACGAAATCCAGCATGCCGGTGCGATCGGCATCGGTATCGGTCCAGATGTGCGAGCGGTAGCTCAGGTAGCCGTTCGGCTTGCCTTCGGTGAACGGCGAATCGGCGAACAACGCGGTAGCGATCGGCTGCAACGCCAGCGACACGCGAAACTTCTTCACCATGTCCGCTTCGGTGGCGTAATCCAGGTTGACCTGCACCGTGCAGGTGCGCGTCATCATGTCCAGGCCAAGCGAGCCGACCTTGGGCATATAGTTCTTCATGATCTGGTAGCGACCCTTGGGCATCCACGGCATCTCATCGCGACGCCACTTGGGCTGGAAGCCCATGCCCAGAAACCCCAGCTGCAACTCGCCGGCGACCTGCGCCACTTCGTCCAGATGGGTGCCGGTTTCCACGCAGGTGTGATGCAGGGTTTCCACCGCAGCGCCGGAGAGCTCCAGCTGCCCGGCTGGTTCCAGCGTTACCGACGCGCCGTCGCGCAGCAGCGCGATGGTGTTGCCGTTTTCCTGCACCGGCTCCCAGCCAAAACGGGTCAGCCCGGTCAGCAAGGCCTCGATGCCGCGTGCGCCTTCAAAAGTGGGCGCGCGCAGGTCATCCAACTGGAAGCCGAACTTCTCGTGCTCGGTGCCGATCCGCCAGTCCGCACTCGGCTTCTCGCCAGAGGCCAGCACCTGGACCAACTCCGCGCGTTCGGTGATAGGCGTTTCGGCAACGTGGCTGGGACTCGACAAGGGCAGGCTCGCAAACGAAAGGGGTGGGACGATGTGGGGATACTCCCCAGCCACCGCAAGGCCCGCACTATACCCGCCCGACGCGAAAGGATTGGCGACACCCGCGGGGCATGACATTTCCATCAATGCATGCCCGGCATCGATCGCGACGATGGCGTGATCCGGGTCAACCTGAGCGGGCTACGCGTTCCGCAGCGCCAGCATCCGCTTGCACAGCCCGATCATCACCGCAAGCATTGTCATGCTCGCCCTACCCAATGGTCAGGCCGCGCATCGCTCCGCATGCGAGCCACCGATCACTGCTGGTGGAAATGACAACGGCAGACCGAAGTCTGCCGCCATGACGACGCGCTGGGCATCCACCCGCGTCAGACAATCGTGTTGCACGGCATCATTCCGCCGCGGTGGTTTCCACATCCAGGCCCAGCCAACCACCGACGATACCGCGCAGTTCGTCCACACCCTGGCGCGATTCGCCGGAGTAGGTCTGCACGGTCACGCTGTCGCCGAAGCGCGAGGTCACTTCCTTCTTGACCTTCTGCAAGGTCTGCATCTGCTGGCCACGCCCGAGCTTGTCGGCCTTGGTCAGCAACCCGTGTGCGGGCAGGCCGCGTTCGGCCGCATAACCGAGCATCTGCAGGTCGTAATCCTTCAGAGGGTGGCGGATATCCATCACCACCACCAATCCGCGCAAGGCTTCGCGGGTGCGGAAATAGCGGTCGATGAAAGCCTGCCAGTGCGCCTGCAGGTCCTGCGGCACCTTGGCGTAGCCGTAGCCGGGCAGGTCCACCAGGTAGCGCTCGGGCTGGATCTGGAAGAACACCAGCTGCTGGGTGCGGCCGGGTGTCTTGGACACGCGCGCCAGCGAGTTCTGGCGGGTCAGCGCATTGAGCGCGCTGGATTTTCCGGCATTGGAGCGGCCGGCGAAGGCCACCTCGAAGCCGCCATCGTTGGGCAATTGCCGAGCGTTATGGGCGGACAGGTGGTAACGGGCTTGTTCGATAAGGAGCGACATCCCCCTAGGATCGCACGTTCGGGGCCTGGCAGTTTTGCTGCACTGTGCGTTGACCCTGGCGCAAAGGCGTGTCGATAATCGAAGCACGCCTGCCACTGCCAGTACCCAACGCGCGCGGGCCGGGTCCATACGGAGCTTTAGCTGATGCGCCATGCTCGTGTGCTAGTCCTCGCCGCTCTTGCCGTACCGGTCATTGCGGCCGTGGCGTTTGCGCAATCGGCGGTCACGCCGATCCCCGATCCGCCGCCGGTGCGCGTTGCGCCGCTGGAGGTAGACCTGGCCAAGACCACCTGGGGCAATGCCAAGGCCGGCCAGACCAAAGCCGCCGCGTGTGCGGCCTGCCACGGCCCGGACGGCAATCCGGCGGTGGCGATGTACCCACGCATTGCCGGGCAAACCGAGCGCTACGTTGCGCATCAGGTGGCATTGATTGCCAGCGGCGAGCGCAATACCGGCATGTCGGCGGTGATGGTGCCGTTCGTCAAGGACCTCACCGCGCAGGACATGCGCGACCTGGGCGCTTATTTCGCGACCCAGAAGGCCTCCTCTGGTGTCGCCGACGACGCGGCGATTGCCGAGGGCCCCTACCAGGGCATGAAGTTCTACGAGGTCGGCGAGAAGCTCTACCGCGGTGGCGATATCGCGCGCGGCGTGCCGGCCTGCATGGCCTGCCATGGGCCGGCCGGCGGCGGCAATCCGGGCCCGGCCTATCCGCGTCTGGGCGGCCAGCACGCCGAGTACGTGGCGCGGCGCCTGAAGGAATACCAGGCCGGCACCACCCAGGAGCGCAATCCGGCGCTGTTCAATATCATGGCGCAGGTGGCGCATCCGCTGACCGAGCAGGAGATCCAGGCGCTGGCCAGCTATCTGCAGGGCCTGCATGATCGTGCCGACGATGCTGCAGCGGCGCAGCCGCCTGCCGGAGCACCCGCACGCTCGTAAGCTGACACCTGCCGTTGCCACACCGCTTCACGACGCCGGTCCCGTGACCGGCGTTGTCATTTCCCGCCCTTCCCCTTGCCCCCACGGAGCCCGCATGAAATTGCTTTCCCGTCTGCCCCTGCTGGTGTTGTTCCTGTTGCCACTGGTGGCCTGTGCCGCCGATAAAAAAGCCGCGCCGCTCGAAGGTGAGGACTACACCCTGATCGACGGCGGCCAGCCGTACGCGCCGCTGGCCGGCAAGGTCGAAGTGACCGAAGTCTTCGGCTACACCTGCCCGCACTGCGCGCATTTCGAGCCGGTACTGGAAGCCTGGGTGGCCAAGCAACCGTCGTATGTGCGCTTCACCCCGGTGCCGGCCGCCTTTGGCGGCTTCTGGGACGCGTTTGCGCGTGCCTACTTCGCCGCCGACATGCTGGGCGTGGCCAAGCGCAGCCATCGCGCCATGTTCGACGCCATCCATGAAAAGCAGACCGTGCCCACCCAGAACGTGGCGCCGGAAGAACTGGCCGCGTTCTACGCCAATTACGGCATCCCGCAGCAGCGCTTCATCGAGACCTACAAAAGTGAGGCGGTGGATGCCAAGCTCAAGGCCGCACGCGAGTTCGCGCTGCGCAGCAAGATTCCCGGGACGCCGGCGATCATCGTCAACGGCCGCTACCTGATCGGCGCGCGCAATTACCCGGACATGCTGCGCATTGCCGACTATTTGATCGCCCGCGAGCACGCGGCGCCAGCCAGGCGCTGAACCGCATAACCGCCAGCGACGGCCGCGCGTGGCATCATGCGCCCCGCGGCCGTCCGGCCCTTTTCTCGCCCCACGCTGGAGATCCAATCCGATGAAGACCCGCTTCGCCCTGACGCTGATGGCGCTGTTGCCGATCCTGGTCGCCTGCAAGGCGCAGGACGGCTCGTCCGATACCGCACCTGCCGCCACCACCCCAGCTGCCGAAACGGCGCCCACGCCTGCTGCCGCTGCCCCGGCCGCAGATCCCGCCGCCCCGCCTGCAGTCGGCGAAAGCGCCACCACTCCGCCGTCTGCCGCGCCCAGCGCTGCGCCGCGCGCGCCGAATGGCCCGGAGCCGGTCGCCGGCACAGATTATCTGGACATCGACGGTGGCCAGCCGTATCAGCAAGCCGCCGGCAAGATCGAAGTGGCCGAAGTCTTCGGCTATGTCTGCCCCGCCTGCAATGCGTTCCAGCCGCTGATCGGGCCGTGGAAGGCCGGCCTGCCCTCGGACGTGCATTTCGTCTATGTGCCGGCCATGTTCGGCGGCCCGTGGGATGACTACGGCCGTGCCTTCTATGCCGCCGAAACACTGGGCGTGCAGGAAAAGACCCACGAAGCGCTGTACAAGGCCATCCATGTCGACCAGACCCTCAAGGGCGAGCGCGGCAAGGATTCGGTGCAGGACATCGCTGCGTTCTACGCCAAGTACGGCGTGGACCAGAAGACCTTCATCGACACCATGAGCAGCTTCGGCGTCTCGGCCAAGACCAACCGCGCCAAGCAGTTCGCCACCCGCAGCAAGATCACCGGCACGCCGTCGCTGATCATCAACGGCAAGTACCTGGTCAAGGGCCAGAGCTTCCCGGACATGCTGCGCATTGCCGATCACCTGATCGCGCGCGAACGTGCCACGCTGGCCAAGTGAGTCGAGCGAACGCAACGTCGTGAACGCTTCGGAATCGCGCACCCTGCGGGTGCTGACCGCCAATATCCAGGCCGGCTCCAGCACCCGCCGTTACAGCGACTATGTGACGCGCAGCTGGTCGCACGCATTGCCGCTGGGCAGCAAGCGCACCAGCCTGGACAGCATCGCCAAGCTGGTCGGCGAACGCGACATCGTCGGCTTGCAGGAGGCCGACCCCGGCAGCTTGCGCTCGGGCTTCACCAACCAGACCCACTATCTGGCCGAGCGCGCCGGCTTCGATTACTGGAGCCATCAACCCAACCGCCGCATGGGCGGGGTGGCCTCCAGTGCGAATGGTTTGCTGAGCAAGCTGGAACCGGTGGAAGTGCAGGATCACGCCCTGCCCGGCCGCATCGGCGGACGCGGCATCCTGCTGGCCAAATTCGGCGAAGGCCGCGATGGTTTGGCCGTGGCGGTGGCGCATCTGTCGCTGGGCGCGAACTCGCGCATGGCCCAGCTGGCCTTCATCGCCGAACTGTTGTCCGACCATCCCAACGCGATGTTGATGGGCGATTTCAATTGCATGGCCGATCGACCGGAAATGCAGTCGCTCTATCGCCATACTCGTCTGCAACCGCCGAGCTGCGAAGTACACACCTTTCCCAGCTGGCGTCCGGACCGGGCGATCGACCACATTCTGGTCAGCGACAGTCTGGTGATCGAACATACCGAGGCGATTCCTGCTGCGTTTTCAGATCATCTCGCGGTGGGCATGGATATCCGCGTGCCACGGCAATTGCTGCGTTAAATAACCAGAAAAGTGACATGGGTTCGTATTGGCGAACTCGACCGCTGACACCCCTCGCACCGCCTGTGCGATCACGCAGGCGGCTTTTCGTTGGGAGCACAGCACGTGATACGCATCGTATGAGTGCGTCGCCATGAGTGCGACAGCGCCAAACACGTTGCCGGTACGCACACTGCCCGGTGTTCGTGCTGGCAGCCACGGTCGTGTGCACGTTTGCCTTGCTGGTGTCGCTGTTTCCGCTCGAATCAGGAGGTGTCCTGCTCGATGCGCAGATCTGGGCGTCGCGCAATGTTGGCTGGTACTGCCTGCTGGCGATGACGTTGTATCTTGTGTTTGTACTCGCCACGGCCTTGTCCAGCTTCGGCAACATCAAGCTCGGCGCCGATCACGACGAACCGGAATTCAGCTACCTCTCCTAGGCCGGCATGCTGTTCGCGGCCGGCATCAGCATCACGCTGTTCTTCTGCGTCTCCGAACCGCTGACGCATTATCTGCAACCGCCGCAGGGCGGTACCGGCAGTGGCGAGGCATCCGCGCGTCAGGCGATGCAGGTGCTGTTCCTGCATTGGGGCCTGCATGGCTGGGGCGTGTTCGCGCTGGCTGCCATGGCCTTGGCGTATTTCGCCTTACGCCATAACTTGCCGCTTGCGTTGCGCTCGGCGTTGTATCCACTGATCGGCAAACGCATCAACGGGCCGATCGGCTATACCGTGGATGCGCTGGGCATCGTGGCCACCGTCTTCGGCCTGGGCGCGGATATGGGCTTTGGCGTGCTGCATTTAAACGCCGGCCTGAGCACTTTGATGGATGTGCCGCATACGCATTGGGTGCAGGTGGCACTGATCGTGGCGATGATGGGCGCGGCCATTGTGTGGCGGTCTCCGGCGTTAAAAAGGCGTGCACTGGATGTCGGACATCAACATGGTGCTGGCGATTGCGCTGTTGTTGTTGATGCTGTTTGCCGGCCCAACGCAGTACCTGCTCAATGCGCTGATGCAGAACCTGGGTGACTATCTCGGCAGCGTGGTCAACAAAAGTTTCGACGTGTACGCCTATGGCGGCCGTGCCGATTGGCAGGGCAACTGGACGGTGTTCTATTGGGCCTGGTGGATCGGCTGGGCGCCTTTTGTGGGACTTTTCGTTGCACGCATCGCGCGCGGCCGCACCATTCGCGAATTCGTACTGGGCGTGCTGCAAAGGCCGGCCAGCAGCAGTGGGCTGCGCTCACCACGGTAGAGCGTTCGCGCACTTTGTTGCGCGCAGTGGCCTTGCTGCGCGAGCGCAACGATGCGTTAGCCGGGCTGGAAACACTTAATACCGGTAAGCCATTGAGCGAAACACGCAGCGTCGATATCGTCACCGGTGCTGACGTGCTGGAGTACTACGCCGGCGTTGCGCAGGCGCTGCAGGGCGTGCAGGTGCCGCTGCGCGAAGGCAGCTTCTTCTACACCCGCCACGAACCACTGGGCGTTGTAGGCGCGATCGGTGCGTGGAATTACCCCATCCAGATTGCGCTATGGAAGGCGGCACCGGCGCTGGCCGCCGGTAACGCGATTATCTTCAAGCCCAGCGAAGTCACCCCGCTTACTGCGCTGACGTTGGCAGAAATGTTCACCGAGGCCGGCTTGCCCGATGGCGTGTTTAGCGTATTGCCTGGCGATGGCGCCAGCGTGGGCAGCGCGCTGACCGAACATCCGCAGATCGAAAAGGTCAGCTTTACGGGCGGCACCGCCACCGGCCGCAAAGTGATGGCCAGCGCATCGAGTTCGTCGCTGAAAAACGTGGCCATGGAGCTGGGCGGCAAGTCGCCGCTGATTGTCTGCGCCGATGCCGACCTGGACCTGGCCGCGGACATCGCCATGATGGCCAACTTCTACAGCTCCAGGCAGGTGTGCCCCAACGGTACTCGCGTGTTCGTGCCGCGTGCCTTGCGCAACGCATTCGAAGCGCGCCTGCTGGCACTCGTGCAGCGCATCCACATCGGCGACCCGCTCGATGAGCGCACCACCTTCGGCCCGCTGGTCAGCGTCGCGCATATGCAGCGCGTGCTGGACCATATCGAACAGGGCAAGGCCGAAGGCGCGCGTTTGCTGTGCGGCGGCGAGCGGCTGCGCGATGGTGCGTTGGCACAGGGCTATCACGTAGCGCCGACCATCTTCAGCGACTGCACCGACGTGATGACCATCGTGCGCGAAGAAATCTTCGGGCCGGTCTTGAGTCTGCTCACCTACGACGATGAAGACGAAGCAATCACCCGCCAATGCCACCACCTATGGGCTGGCTGCGAGCGTGGTTACCCCGGATCTGGCACGCGCGCATCGGCTGATCCATCGGCTGGAGGCCGGCATCTGCTGGATCAATACCTGGGGCGAGTCGCCGGCACCGATGCCGGTGGGCGGCTACAAGCAATCGGGCGTGGGCCGCGAGAACGGTCTGGCGACCTTGCAAGCCTACACACGCACCAAATCGATCCAGGTGGAACTGGAACGTTACGCGTCGGTGTTCTGACGGCGGCCAGCTGGCGCAGGCAAGCGCTGGAGGTGCACCACGACCGCGGCGAGCGCATGCACGCCGCTCGCACTTTCCGGACCACTCCCTTTCGATCTGCCATGCGCCTTGATTGCCATCGCACCGTCACCGCATCAGGAGACCACCATGCAACACGAATACGACTACATCATCATCGGCAACCTCAACGCCACCACCATCACGATTGCCGAGAAAATCGCCGACCGCATGCACGGTCGCGCCCCGTTGCCGCCTAGCGCCGCCGATTACTACATCGCTGGCGATGCACCGGTGCGCGGGTGATGTCTCTAACTGATCGAGGCCACGCTTCCCTCGCCAATGAGGGCAGCGTGTTTATCGATGTTGAGGGAACCAGAAACCTGCTGCCGAACTCCATCGCCACTAGACTGCGCGTCCGCCGTCAAACAGCACAGCACTGCATGCCCTTGCGGGCCGCGCTGAATGTTGAAGAGTCCTCAAGGCTGATAGCGGCATACGATAAAGGGCGCGGCGATTACACCGGCTTCGCTCAACTGCGCTTGGTAGCGCGATACAAGTCAAGCCGATCGCACAGATGCAGGCCGGCAGTCGCGTCGGCACCCGCCAAAGCTCATCCACAACAATCATCGTCGGCAGCCAACCAACCTCGCATCGCAGCAACAACCAGTCGCATCCTCAACGACGACTACGTTCGCTCAGGAGAATCCTTCGAAAAACAACTCGATCGCCATCACCAACGCATCTTCGCGCCCGGTGCTGGAGGGGTAGTAGCGTGGGCGCCGGCCAATTTCGTTAAAGCCTTCGGAGTGATACAGCGCAATCGCGGATGGATTGGACGGGCGTACTTCCAGAAACGCGCGCCGCGCGCCGCGATCGCAGGCGCCCTTGATCAACGCGCGCAGCAACACGCGGCCGTGGCCTTGCGATTGCGCTTCCGGTGCGATGCAGACGTTGAGCACGTGTGCCTCGTCGGCGGCGATGCTGATCACGCCATAGCCGATGACCCGGCCGCCCTGCTCCATCACCCAGCCGGGATAGCCGGCCTGCAGACAGTCGCGAAAGATGTTGCGCGTCCACGGAAACGGATAGGCGCGGAGCTCGATCTCCATCACCGCATCCAGGTCGCTCTCGCGCATTGCGCGCAGCGAGGTGGGTTGCGGCGCGTTCAATGCGCTCACGCCGGGTCCCGGCGCCGCCGCAGCGCGCGCAGCTGCGGCCACAGCGCGCGCTTGGCGGCCGGATTGCCGCGCAGTTCTGCCAGCGGCCAGGACGCCATCAAGGCCTGAGTCGCGGGATCGCCCGGATTGCAACCGGACGCGCGCAACAAGGCCATCTGCAGACGATCCGGCATGCCGGCGCGGCTACGCCGTTGCGGCGCCGCTGCCGGCGCGGTGCTAGGCGCACGTGGCGCTTCGGCAGGTGCAGAAGTTGCGCTGCGCCGCGCGACGGGCGCATTGACAAGTGCAGACTGCGGAGCACGCTCCACGCGCGCAGGTGCGGCCATCTCTGCGCGCTCGGCAACTTCGACAGCTGCAGGTAACGCATCGACCGCATCGCGATCCAGATACACCGTGTGCCCCAACGCCTGCAGATACGACACCTGCAGATCGGACCATATCGGCTCGGACGCCGCGTCGCTCACGAAAACGCGCTCATGGCAGCTCGGGCGCGCGCCGCCACCGTCGCCACAGCCACATCAGCGGGCCGGACAAGGCGTACAGCACGCCGATCACCAGAAACGAGCGCGCCAAGTCGATCACCAGCAGCGCGATGACCACTGTGGCGATCGCCAATGCCAGGAACGGCACGCGGTCGGCACGCGGACCACGCGCACCGCCCTTGAAGCTCCAGAAGCGGATCCGGCTGACCATCAGCAACGCCGACATCACCGTAATCGCCAGCGCCACATAGCGCAGCTGCTCGCCATCGAACCCCAGGCTGTCGTCAGCGAACGCCCAGACGAACGACATCATCAGCCCAGCCGCCGCGGGGCTGGCCAGGCCAATGAACCAGCGTTTGTCGACCACGCCCACCTGGGTGTTGAAGCGCGCCAGCCGCAGCGCCGCGCAGGCCGCGTAGAGAAAGGCAGCCGACCAACCGACCCGGCCCATCACACTGCTGTCGTACTTCAGCGCCGACAGCGACCAGTGGTACATCACCAGCGCCGGGGCCATGCCGAAGCTGACCAGATCGGCCAGCGAGTCGTACTGCACGCCGAATTCGCTGCTGGTATTGGTCAGGCGCGCAACCCGGCCATCCAGCCCATCCATCACCGCAGCCACGAACACCGCCATGGCGGCCTGGACGAACTGCCCATTGGCGGCGGCGATGATGGCGTAAAAACCGGAAAACAGCCCGGCGGTGGTAAACAGGTTCGGCAGCAGGTAAATCGTGCGCGAGCGCGGGGGCGGTCTCATCTCATCCATCCGCCAAGTGTAGGGCCTGAGGTCCGTCCGGCGGTAGCGCGCCTGCTGGTTCAGCACCCTGCGCGCCCGATCACTTGCCAGCGCCGGCCGTGGATGCTGCAATCGCGGCGGGAATCATCCAAGGGAAGCCACATGCAATTGTCGTCCGGGCTTTGCGCCCTGTTGATGCTGGTCAGTGCCGCCGCCGGCGCGACCGATCTTTATAAGTGGAAGGACGCCAAGGGCGTGACCCACTACACCGAGACCCCGCCACCGACCGGCCAGCGCTATGAAGCGCGCCGAATCGATGCGCGTAGCGGCACCGCCGCAACTTCCACGGCAGACGCCGCCACGCCCGAATCGCCCGACTGCGCCAGCGCACGCCGAAATTTGGAGCTGCTTAACAGCAAAGGCGAGGTCACGATGGGTGCCGGCGTTGACGGCAAGCCAGCCGCGCCGCTGGATGCGGAGGCCCGCATCGCCCAGCGAAACCTATCCGAGGCTGCCGTTAAGGCCTATTGCAAGCCTACCGCCCCAGGTAACCCAGCCACCTGAGCCACGCTCTCCGCCACTCAGCGATCGCCGCCGCAGCGCGGCGGCGGCGGCGGCGGCGGCTCGAAGTAGTCCGGCAATGACCGGCAGGGCGCGAGACTGGCAAACTATGGGCTTTCCGCCCAAGCGAAGCCCGATGCGTCTTTCCCAGTTCCACCTGCACACCACCAAGGAAACCCCGGCCGACGCCGAGCTGGTCAGCCACCGTCTGATGCTGCGCGCGGGCATGATCCGCAAGCTGGCCTCCGGGCTGTACACCTGGTCGCCGCTGGGCCTGCGCGTGCTGCGCAAGGTCGAAGCCATCGTGCGTGAAGAGATGAACCGCGC
The DNA here is from genome assembly GCF_000772705.2 of Xanthomonas vasicola. Lineage (GTDB taxonomy): Bacteria > Pseudomonadota > Gammaproteobacteria > Xanthomonadales > Xanthomonadaceae > Xanthomonas > Xanthomonas vasicola. The sequence goes on along the minus strand of NZ_JSBW02000023.1, from coordinate 32,167 downwards.
TGGCGCAGTGGAAGTGCTGTTCCCCACCATCCAGCCGCGCGAGCTGTGGGATGCCACCGGCCGTTGGGAAAAGTTCGGCGGCCAGTTGCTCAAGATCAAGGACCGCAAGGAGCAGGAGTTCTGCTACAGCCCTACCGCCGAAGAGGCCGCCGCTGAATTCGCGCGCCAGGAAATCAACAGCTACAAGCAGCTGCCGCTGAATTTCTATCAGATCCAGACCAAATTCCGCGATGAGATCCGCCCGCGCTTCGGCGTGATGCGTGCGCGCGAATTCCTGATGAAGGACGCCTACTCGTTCCATCTCACCGATGAGGACATGGCGCGCGAATACGACAACATGCGCGCCGCTTACACCCGCATCTTCACCCGCCTGGGACTGGATTTCCGCGCCGTGCAGGCCGATTCGGGCGCCATCGGCGGCGATGCGTCACAGGAATTCCACGTCATCGCCGACTCCGGCGAAGACTCGCTGGCGTTCTCCACTGCTTCCGATTACGCCGCCAATGTGGAAACCGCCAGCGCCGCCCTGCCTGCTCCGCGCGCCGACGCAAGCCAAGCGATGCAGCAGGTGGCAACGCCTACACAGAAGACCTGCGAGGACGTCGCCCAGTTGCTCGGTATCGCGCTACAGCGCACGGTCAAGTCGGTGGCGGTGATGACCGAAGCCGGCTTTGTGCTGGTGCTGGTGCGTGGCGACCATGCGGTCAACGAGATCAAGCTGGCCAAGGTGCCCGGGCTGGCCGGCTACCGCCTGGCCAACGAAACCGAAATCCGCGAGCACCTCGGCTGCGAGCCGGGCTTCCTGGGACCGGTGAACACCGCGCGCCCGGTGCGCGTGGTGGCCGACCGCGATGTTGCGGCACTGGCAGATTTCGTAGTCGGTGCGAATGCGTCCGGCGCGCATCTGGTCGGCGTCAACTGGGGCCGCGACCTGCCCGAACCGGAGACCGTGGCCGATGTACGCAACGTGGTCGAAGGCGAGCGCGCGGCCGATGGCGGCGAACTGCGCCTGGCCCGCGGCATCGAGGTGGGCCATGTGTTCCAGCTTGGCAGCCAATACGCGCAGGCGCTGCAAGCCACCGTCATCGACGAAGGCGGCAAGGCGGCGGTGATGAAAATGGGCTGCTATGGCATCGGCATTTCGCGCATCGTGGCGGCGGCGATCGAACAGAACCATGACGAGGCCGGCATCATCTGGCCCGCGTCGATGGCGCCGTGGCAGGTGGTGGTCTGCGTGATCAATCCCAAGCAGGACGCCAACGTTGTGGCCGCGGCCCAGGCCTTGCTGGACGAATTGATCGCCGCCGGCCTGGATGCCGCCCTGGACGACCGCGGACTGCGCCCGGGCGCGATGTTCGCCGATATGGAACTGCTTGGCATTCCGCATCGGGTGGTGGTCTCGGAACGCGGATTGGCGGCCGGCACATTTGAATATCGCGCCCGTACCGCCGATGCCGCAGAAAACCTGGATAGAGCCGGGTTATTCTCCCGTCTGGGGCATTGATCAAACCCCGGGCATCGGCTTGAAACGGATGAACACAAAGCGTCGAATTATTTCGGCGCATTTGTCACACCGGTTTTCTCACATTATGATGGCCACCGCTGCCACGGACCGGCAGTCTTTCTCTCTCATCTTCTGGAGTAGTGATGTCGATCGATCTTAGTGGCCTGTCGGCCAAGCAGTTGGCTGCCCTGATTAAAAATGCAAAGAAGCAGCAGACCGTGGTTGCCAAGCGCGCGCCGATCGCCAAGGTCCGCACGCAGCTGACCCGCGCCGCAAAAGCCCAGGGTTATTCCATCGAGGAATTGTTTGGCGCCTCCGCTACTGCTGGCCCGGGCCGTCCGGCCGGTGCCGCCAAGCCGGGCCCGCGTGCCGGCCGCAAGCTGGGTAAGGTGCCGCCGAAGTATCGCAACCCCGCCAACACCCAGGAAACCTGGACTGGCCGTGGCAAGCAGCCGCGCTGGCTGGCCGAACTGACCGCCGCCGGCAAGAAAGTCGAAGACTTTCTGATCAGCAAGGTCGGCGCTGCCAAGAAGGCAGCAAAGAAGGCGTCGCCGCGTAAAGCAGTCACCAAGCGCGCCACCAAGAAGTCCAAGGCCGCTTGATTCACACCAATAAAAACGCCGGCATTGCCGGCGTTTTTATTGCGCGGCATTTCCCCCGCTCATAAATTCTTGCGCGCCGGAATGAGTAGATTGCCGAACAGCAATCCAGCCATCAATGCCATCACGATATTGGTCACCGCCAATAGTGCGGCTTGTCCCACGCTGACATCCTGTTGCTGCACCAGGGTCAAAAAGCCACGCAAACTGACGCTTCCTGGAACCAGCATGATGATGCCGGGCAAACGGATCAGCGCACCGGGTTTGTGCACCACGCGCCCGAATAGATTTCCCGCAGCGGTCAATGTCATCGCCGAGGCGAATACCCCGGCAGGGCCGCCCCAGGCATGCCCCGCATAACGCGCAATGACATAACCCAACATCGCCGCCGCCATGATCCATAAATAATCGCGTCGATTGGCTTTGAACAACACTGCAAATGCATAAGCGGCCACCACTAACGACGCCCATTCCACCCAACCGGCCTGCGGCCGCAACGCGGCCACCTGGGGATGTAAGCCAACCAGCTGCGTCAGCGTCACCGCGATGACCGCACCCACCGTCAGCTTGAGCACCGTAGTGACAGCACCGGCCAGGCGCGCCGTGCCGGAGACCCAGTGCTGGCTAGCCAGCTCGTTGAAGGCATTGGTCAATGACATCCCTGGCAGCAGCACCACCAGCGAGGCAATGATCACCGTATTGAGGTTCAACGGCCCCAACAACGAGGCCACCAGCGCCGCCACCACCCCGGCCAGCAGGCCGGCCAACGCTTCGCCGGCTTCCTTGGTGGCAGCGCGTTTGTCGGTGTACTGGGTGAGCAGGCCGATCGACATGCCGATCGCCCCCGCCGTGGCGATATCCAGCCATGGCAGCTTCCACAGCCCGGCCACGCCCGCTGCGGCCAGCCCGAAGGCCAGTACCTGCATGGTCTTGCCGCGCCGGTCCACTTCGCGGTCCAGCCGGCGCAATGCAGTGTGGCCCTGCGCGATGCTCATGCGCCCGTTGGCCACGCTGTCGGCCACGTAGTCGGCCACGCTGAGCTTGTACAGATCGTTCTCGCCCGGAGCCAGCCGAATCACTCGGGTGATGTCACTGGAGCCGATCGCCTTGGTCGGGTCACTGAAGCTTATGATGATGCCGGTGGGGTTGGACCAGGGCTCGCAATCCAGACCCAGCTTCTGCGACAGTCCGACCACCGCCGCCTCCAGCCGCTGCGCGGTGGTTCCATAAGAATGTAGGCGCCCGGCAATTTCGGACACGAAGGCAACGCGCTGGGCGTAGGTGGCGCTGGCGGACGGGAGGACAACGGTGGCAGCGGACATGCGTGGCGGGTCGGATCGGAGAAACGCCGTCTCCGGCGAGGCCGTCAGTGTATGCCGCAGCGCGCGTGGCCGGCGTTCTCATTGATGGCCGCAGGCACACCACTGCTGCAGCGCCCCCATCCGCCGCTCACACCGGCCATGTATGCTGGCGCCACGGACAGGCCACCCATGATCAAACCGCAACCTCCACGCATCGAACAAGACTCGCAGGATCAGGCACAGCTCCGCCTCGCTGGCAGTTGGGTACTGGCGACTGCCCTGCCCCAGGCAGAATTGCTGCAGACCGTGCCCGACGGGGTGCGTCGCATCGACGCGCGCGGCATCCAGCAGTTGGATTCGGCCGGCGTGCTGCAGTTGCTGCGCTTTGCCAGCCGCATGGGCCTGAAGGAAGACGCGATCGATTTCCGCGATGAGCACCAGGCGCTGGTGTGCACCATCGAGGAACTCAACGACGAGCGCCCCAAGCCCAAACGCGATTACGGCTTTGTCGCTGCGCTCGACCGCCTGGGTCGGGCCACCCACCGCGTCGGTCAGGACATCCTGGAGTTGAACAGTTTTCTGGGCGAAAACCTGGTCAAGATCATGCGGCTGATCCACGAGCCGCGCCGCTTCCGGCTGACCTCCACCGTGCACCACATGGAGCAGGTGGGCCTGGATGCGGTGCCGCTGGTGGTGCTGCTGTCATATCTGGTCGGCGCGGTGATCGCGTTCCTGGGTTCGACCATCCTGCGCGACTTCGGCGCGGAAATTTATGTGGTGGAGCTGGTCAGCATTGCCTTCCTGCGCGAATTTGCGGTGCTGCTGACGGCAATTGTGCTGGCCGGCCGCACCGCCAGCGCCTTTACCGCGCAGATCGGTGCGATGAAATCGCGCGAGGAAGTGGACGCGATTCGCACCCTGGGCCTGGACCCGATCGACCTGCTGGTGATCCCTCGCCTGCTTGCGCTGATCTTTACCCTGCCTCTACTGACCTTCATCGCGATGATCGCCGGCCTGGCCGGTGGTGTCACCGTGGGCGCGTTCGATCTGGATATTCCCCCGCAGATGTATCTGGCGCGCATGCACGACACCATCCAGCTGCGGCACTTCCTGGTCGGGCTATCGAAGGCGCCGTTGTTTGCGCTGGTGATCGGCCTGATCGGCTGTCTGGAAGGATTGAAGGTCACTGGCACCGCGCAATCGGTGGGCGAACGCACCACCTCGTCGGTGGTGCAGACGATTTCCTTGGTCATCATCCTCGACGCGATTGCGGCGTTGTGGTTCATGAAGATGGGGTGGTGATGGAGCCGGGATTCGACATTCGGGATTTGGGATTCGCGCACAGCCGCAGTGCGGCGCTTGCATTGGTGTTCGAGAGGAAGGTGCCGTGACCAATCCCGAATCCCCACGCCCCACTCCCGGCCCAGAGACTGACGCCGACAACGACCAGTTGGCGATTTCCGTGCGCGGTCTCACCAACCGCTTCGGTAGCCAGACCGTGCACGAAGACCTCGATCTGGACGTGCGCCGCGGCGAGATTCTCGGCGTGGTCGGCGGTTCGGGCACCGGCAAATCGGTGTTGATGCGCAGCATCCTGGGCCTGCGTGAGCCAGATGCCGGTAGCATCCATGTGCTGGGCGCGGATGCGCGCTCGGGCCGGTTCGCCGACCGCCAGCACATCACCCGCAATACCGGCGTGCTTTTTCAGGATGGCGCACTGTTTTCGTCGATGACCGTGGGCGAAAACGTCCAGGTGCCGTTGAAGGAACACCACGGCGAGTTCCCGGAACGCTGGTATTTCGAACTGGCGCTGCTGAAGATCAAGCTGGCCGGCCTGCCCGCCGATGCGTTGGACAAGCTGCCATCGCAATTGTCCGGCGGCATGCGCAAGCGCGCCGGGTTGGCGCGTGCGCTGGCGCTGGACCCGCCGCTGCTGTTTCTGGACGAACCCACCGCCGGGCTGGACCCGATCGGCGCGGCCGCCTTCGACCGTTTGATCCGCACCTTGCAACAAGCCCTCGGCCTGACCGTGTTCCTGATCACCCACGACCTGGATACCCTGTACGCCATCTGCGACCGCATCGCCGTGCTGGCCGATCGCAAGGTGATCGCCAACGCGCCGCTGTCAGAGGTCGAGCAGATCGATCACCCCTGGATCCAGGAATATTTCCACGGTCCGCGCGCCCGCGCCGCGCGCGCGGCCAAGACCGACTCCACCGAGACCGCCTGAGCATGGAAACCAAAGCCAATTACGTCCTGATCGGCGCCTTCACCATCGTGGCCGGCCTGGCCCTGCTGTTGTTCGGGCTGTGGGCCGCCAAGTACTCCTCCGACCGTACCTGGCAGCAATACCGGGTGGTGTTCCGCGAGGCGGTGACGGGCCTGTCGGTCGGTAGCCCGGTGCAGTACAACGGCATCGCGGTGGGCTCGATCACCGAACTGACCCTGGCACCGAACGACCCGCGCCAAGTGGTCGCACACGTACGGGTCAACTCCACCACGCCGATCAAGAGCGACACCCGCGCCAAGCTGGCCATCACCAGCCTGACCGGCCCGTCGATCATTCAGCTCTCCGGCGGCACGCCCGAAGCGCCGGCGCTGACCACCATCGACAAGAGCGACGCGCCGATCATCCAGACCACCCCGTCGGCGCTGCAGAACATCACCGACACCGCCAACCGCATTGTCGAGCGCATGGACCAGATGCTCTCGGACAAGAACGTGGCCAGCATTTCGGCCACCTTGCAGAACCTGGAAAAGATCAGCGGCGGCATTGCCGATCGCGATGACGGCATGCAGGCGCTGATCGTCAGCGCACGCGATGCCGCGCGTAATCTGGACACCACCCTGACCACCACCAACGGCACCATCAAGCGGCTGGATCAGAACCTGGTGCAGCAGCTGCCGGGCATTCTGGAAAAACTCGATGCCACCCTGGTCAAGCTGGACTCGGCCGCCGGCAACGCCGACAACATCCTTGGCGAGAACCGCGCGGCCATCAATAGTTTTGCAAACGACGGGCTGGGCCAGCTCGGCCCGACACTGACCGAGTTGCGCGGGCTGATCCGCGATCTGCGCCGGGTCAGCGACAAACTGGACAACAACCCTGCGCGCTACCTGCTCGGCCGCGACGCACCCAAGGAGTTCGAACCGAAATGACTGCCATGCGCCTGTTGCGTCCCATGCTGTGCGTCTCGTTGCTGGCGCTGGGTGGCTGCTCGGTCCTGACCGGCGGCGACCAGAAGCCGGCCACGATCTATTCGCCCACCGTGCGAGTGACGCCGAACCCGGCGTGGCCGCAGGTGACCTGGCAGCTGGTGGTGGCCAAGCCCAGCGCCGCACGCATCATCGACAGCCCGCGCATCAATGTGCGGCCAACCCCTGGCGAGCTGCAGGTATATCAAGGCGCAGGGTGGGCGCAGCCAGCCACCGACATGCTGGAAGACAGCGTGGTGCGCGCGTTCGAGGACTCCGGCAAGATCGCCGCGGTGGCGCATATCGGTACCGGCATCCGCTCGGACTACAAACTGGCGATCGACCTGCGCCGTTTCGAATCCGATTACGCCGGCCAGTCGCTGCCTTCGGCCACGATCGAGCTCAACGCCAAACTGCTGCATTCGGCCGATCAGCGCGTAGTCGCCTCGCGCACCTTCCTGGTCGCACGCCCATCCACCGGCACCGATACTGCGGCAGTCGCCGTCGCGTTCGAGCAGGCACTAAACCAGGTCACCACCGAGTTGGTCGGCTGGACATTGACTACCGGACAGCAGGACAGCCAGAACTTGCCGCGTTCGTTGTAAGCGAAAACGACAGACTTAAAGCGGCTGACAGACGACTTCACGCCGGTCTGCTGCAGAGCGGCTGATCGGTGCCGTGGCTGCAGGACCCTTGCCCGCCCACCATCGCGGGACACGCTGCAAGTACGTCCCTGTGGGCTCCTTGGCGGCATCCATGCCGCCAAGGGTCCGGCCACGGTAGGCGAGCAAGGACCAGTTGAGATGATCGGTGCGCACAGCTTTCAAAAAAGCAGCCAGCGGCTGCGCGACGCGGTTTCCTCGCTGTTCAAAACAGCAGCCAGTCGACTGCCTGGGCGCGGCGCCCTCGCTCTTCAATAAATCACCAATGAACTTTCTGGTGCGGTGTCCTCACCGCTTGCGGGCTCGATGGCGGCATGGATGCCGCCATCGACTTCCAAGGGATGAGCTCACGGCGTGTTCCGCAAGCGGTGAGGACACCGCGCACGTGAACCACTCATCGTTTTTGACCTGGGCTGCTGATTGCGCCCACGCAAGCCGCGGCGCCGACAAAACGACTGCACTCACCAACACGCAAGCGCGCGCTACGTGTCGCTAGCTGCTTCGCTGGGGCACGCGCACCGCGATCTGACGAAAAGTTAGGTTGATGCGCTCGCCGACCGGCTTCGCGGTGCGCGGCAACGCGTGTTTGTAGTGCCGCTGGGTATCGCCGCCCATCAACAACAGATCGCCGTGGCCCAGCTCCAGCGCCTGCTTCACCGCAGCATCGTCGCGATGCTTGAATGCGAAACGTCGCGTCGCGCCCAAGCTCAGTGAAGCAATCAACGGCTGCGCGCCCAACTCCGGCTCGTCATCGCTATGCCAGCCCATTGCATCGCTGCCACTACGGTAGCGATTGACCAACACGCTGTTGAACTGGTAACTGGTCTCGTCCTCCAGCCGCGTACGCACTGGCTGCAGCACGGCCAGCCACGGCTGTGGCGAGAAGCGTGTGCCCGAGTAGCGATAGCTCGCCTCCGGTTCGCCAATCCAGCTGCTCAGGCGCGGCGAATCCACCATGCGTCCGAACAACCGGATGCGGTGTACCTCCCATTGCGCCTGCGCCAGCAGCGCCTGCATCAGCGCATCGGCCTGCACGGGCGGCAGCCAACCCCGCCACCAGTGGATCTCCGCTTCCGGCAATGTCACCCGAATCTTCATGCCGGAAACGCTAGCACGCAGCCCCGCATGGCGCGGATGAATCGACCCGATTTGCCGCCGTCACATGCAATCCCGGAAAATGCGCACCAGCCATCGAGCCAACGGGAGCGGAGCAATGTCGGAAGCGGGAGTGGGCGCACACGCGTCAGAGGCGGTCGAGCGTGACGTCATGGAATACGACGTCGTCACCGTCGGTGCCGGTCCGGCCGGGCTGTCGTTTGCGATCCGGCTCAAGCAGCTCGATCCGAACATCAGCGTCTGCGTGATCGAAAAATCCAGCACCATCGGCGCGCATATCCTGTCTGGTGCAGTGATCGAGCCCGGCCCGCTGGATGCGCTGCTGCCAGGCTGGCGTAACAACCCGCCGCCGATCTGCGTGGCGGCCACCGACGACGAATTCTGGTTCCTCGGCAAGGACAGCGCACGCAAGTTTCCGGTGGTTCCGCCGGGCATGCGTAACCACGGCAACTTCATTGTCAGCCTGGGCGCGATGTGCGCCTGGCTGGCGCCGCAGGCCGAAGCGCTGGGCGTAGAGATCTACCCTGGCTTCGCCGCCGCTGAGACGCTGCACGACGACAGCGGCCAGGTGGTGGGCGTGCGCATCGGCGACATGGGCATTGCAAAAGACGGCTCACACAAGCCCGGCTACACCGCCGGCATCGACATCCGCGCCAAGGTCACCGTGCTTGCCGAAGGCGCGCGTGGTCACCTGACCAAGCAGCTGCTCAAGCGCTTCGACCTCACCGCCGACAGCGACCCGCAAGGCTATTCGATCGGCATCAAGGAGCTGTGGCAGGTGCCCGAAGGCCGCGTCACGCCGGGCAAGATCGTGCACACCATCGGCTGGCCAGCCGACAACCGCACCTACGGCGGCAGCTTCGTGTATCACCTGGACAATAACCAGATTGCGCTCGGTTATGTGAGCGGGCTGGACTACAGCGACCCGGCCTACCAGCCTTGGGAAGCCTTCCAGCAATGGAAGAACCACCCCATGATCAAGCCGTTGCTGGAAGGCGGCAGCATCTTGTCTGCCGGCGCACGCGCACTGGTCAGCGGCGGTTGGCAATCGCTGCCGAAAGTGGACATGCCCGGCGCCTTGCTCATTGGCGACACCGCCGGTCTGCTCAATGTGCCCAAGATCAAGGGCACCCACCAGGCGATCCGCAGCGGCATGCTGGCCGCCGAACACCTGGTGCAATCGCAGCTGGCGCCGCAGGGCTTCGATGCCAAGCTGCGCGCCTCCGAGGTCATGGCCGAGCTGAAGCAAGTCCGCAACATCAAGCCCGGTTTCAAAAAGGGCCTGTGGTTCGGCCTGCTCAATGCGGCGTGGGAAACCGCGCTCAAAGGCGCCTCGCCGTGGACGCTGAAGAACAAGCCCGACTGGTCGGCGCTGCACAAGCTCGGCGAGTACGAACAACCCAAGCGCGACTACGTCACCCGCGACCTCGCACCGCGCGATCGCCTGCAAGCGGTGTATTTCGCCGCCACCGAGCACGATGAAGACCAACCGGTGCATCTGAAGGTGCTGGACACCGACGTGTGCGCCACCCGCTGCGTAGCGGAATACGACAACCCCTGCACGCGCTTTTGCCCGGCCAACGTCTACGAAATGGTCGCAGACGCCGCCAGCCCCTCGGGCAAGCGTCTGCAGATCAACGCCGCCAACTGCGTGCACTGCAAGACCTGCGACATCAAAGACCCCTATGAAATCATCACCTGGGTCACACCGGAGGGTGGTTCGGGCCCGAACTACCAGAACCTGTGAACAACGAATGGCGCACCGCGTGACTGGCAGCCTCACCAAATTCATGGCTGCGGCACGCCGCTCGATAGAACTCCATGGAGGTGGCTTGTCTGGTGCCACCGCGGTTGCGATGCGCGCGTTCAAGGTGATCCGTGCCCTGGGAATACGTGGCTTTCTAGAGCGAGTTCGATTGGCTGGACGCAAGCAGCCGGCAGCTCATCGCCTGGCGGACCAAGCACCATTTGGCAGGCCAGTGCCTTCGGCGCAGTTGCAGGTAAAGGTGGGCGTGATGGTCCACGTCTTTTATCCGGACCTGATCGAAGAATTCGCACAGTCGCTCCAGCAGATGCCGGTCGGCTATGACCTGCTCGTCTCTGTGATGGACAACGCGGCCGAAGCCCAGGCGCGTGATCGCTTTTCAAAGCTGCCGCGGATCGAGAAGCTAGATATCCGCATCGTGCCCAATCGCGGCCGTGACATCGCGCCGCTGCTGGTAACGTTCCGCGAGCAGATTCTGGCCTTGGACGTTGTCGGCCATCTGCACACAAAGAAATCGCTATACACCGGCAGCGAGCAAGGTCAGTGGCGCCGCTATTTGGTGTCCTCCCTGATGGGCAGCGCGGAGCGCATCGCCTGGCAACTTGGCATGTTTCAGGCCGAGCCGCGCCTTGGCATGCTCTACCCTGAGAGTTACGAACGCGTTCCTCTTTGGGCACATACCTGGCTTAGTAATTTTGAGGTGTGTCGCACGCTGGCCCAGCGGCTCGGATTCGACATCAATGCGTCGGAATATATCGACTTTCCAGCGGGTTCGATGTTTTGGGCGAAAGTGGACGCGCTGCGGCCTTTGTACGCGCTGAATCTGGAGCTCAAGGACTTCCCGGAAGAGCACGGACAGATCGATGGCACCCTGCACCACGCGATGGAGCGCATGTTTGTCGCTGTCGTGCGCCATCAGCATTATCGAATCGGTATATTGCCGCAAGACGGTACGCTGTCACTCAGCGGAGAAGGTGAACGCAACTGGCAGGCTTCGTTTGAAGCGCCGATCGCCACGCGATTGACACTGTCCTCTCTTCAGGCTCGACTGGTTTCGCTAGATATCTTCGACACGTTGGTAGTGAGGCCGTTCCTGTTTGCTGCCGGCGCCCGCGCTTATCTTGCCCACTTGGTCGCTCGTCAGTTCGGGGTCGTAAATCTTCTTGAACTCCGCGAACTTGCCGAGTCAAAAGCACGACATCAATCTGGCGGCGATGTCGACCTTTCAACTATCTACACAACACTGTCTGGCTTGCCCGATGCGAAGGGACTTCCAATTGATGCACTTCAGGCATTGGAAGTGGCCCTAGAAGCCAGCTTGCTACGACCGCGGCAAGGTGTGATCGCAGCAGCCACCGGCTTGCAACAACGTGGCATCCGCCTCGTTGCGCTTTCGGATATGTATCTAGGCAGCACGTTGCTGAAGCAGGTGCTTCCTACCGAAGTCACCGCGCTGCCAGCCGCCTGGTATGTCTCCTGCGAGACGGGTTGGCGCAAGGATGCCGACAGTGCCTGGAGGGAGCTGCCGAACATCGAGAAAATAAGCCCTTCACAATGGCTACATGTCGGCGACAATGAACACGGAGACATTCAGCGTCCACAGATGCACCATCTGTTGACACCGGTGCATGTAATCCGACCATCCGCGTTATTGGATATAGTTCCTGGGTTGCGCCCGCTTAGACCGTCGTCAGCTGCAGCAACGCGGTGGCAAGATCAGTTGTGGCTCGGCTTACTGGCCAATCGGTTCGCCGATCTTGCCGACCGGCAACCAGAGACCTTGATGCCAATGCCGATTCTTTCCCCAGCATGTCTTGGCTATGTGGTTCTCGGCCCGTTGATCTTCGATTATCTCGCTTGGCTGATCCGCACGGCAAAGCAAAGCAATATCAAAACGATTTTATTTTTGAGTCGAGAAGGCCACCTTCTGGAGCAAGGCTTTCAGCTAGTAAGGCAAGCTTGTCCTTCATTACCGCAGCTGCGCGGCAAGTATCTGCTCGCATCGCGACGGGGAACCGGAACACCTTCATTGCACGCACCGGATGATCTTGCATTGGTGCTAGACAGCACCTACACCGGAACGCTGAGTGACTTGATACAGGCGCGCCTGGGAGATGCTGCAGCAGATATTTTGGAACGTCGCCTAGGGCGCTCGGCGATGCAGCGCGATGTTTATCTGCCGGAGATGCACGCCGAGCTTGTGGAACTCATTGCCCCAGTCATCAATGACTTACTGGCGCTTGCCGAAACTGAAAGGACGGCTTACCTGCAGTACTGGAGAGCCACCGTGGGTGACTGCGCCGCCATGGTGGCGGACATAGGGTATTCGGGCAGCATCCAGGCCAACCTCGCACGGTTAACCCGGCAGCCGCTGGGTGGCGCTTATTTTGCATTGAACGCGCGTGCTACAAAGATCACTGATCAGAGCTGGGCTGCTGCCCGCTACTTCGATGGACGTACCGAAGGTGATGCGGATCAATCGACGATCCTGCGCCACGATTTGCTGCTGGAAACACTACTCACAGCTCCCTCGCCGCAGTTTTCCTACTTCGCGAGCACCTCCGAGGTTCCAACTGCGGTCTACGCCAATCCAGAGCTATCGCCAACGCAATGGGCAACACTCGCGCAGGTACATGAAGGCGCGCTAGCTTTTATTGCAGACGTTTGCAGAGTTACCCAAGACGAAAGCTATCTATTGGACTTCGACCGCGCTTCGATCCAGATCCCGCTGCAGTGCGTCGGTTCCGCGCGCTGGCAGGCGCCATGGTTGGCGGACCTACAACTCGACGATCGCTTTACCGGACGCGGATTGATTCAAGCCGGATGACCCAACGGCCATCCGGCTTCTCCTCACGGCTGAGACGTCAAGATCTCCACACCGGTCTTCTGGCGCAACTCTTCCAGCGCCACACCTTCTGCAGCCTCGACCAGCACCAACCCATCTGCAGTGACATCGAACACCGCCAGGTCGGTAATGATGCGATCCACCACGCCGACGCCGGTCAGTGGCAGGTCGCATTCGCGCAGGATCTTGTGGCTGCCGTCTTTGGCGACGTGTTCCATCAGCACTACCACGCGCTTGACGCCGGCCACCAGGTCCATTGCGCCACCCATGCCCTTGACCATCTTGCCGGGCACCATCCAGTTGGCCAGGTCACCGCGCTCGGTGACCTGCATTGCGCCGAGAATGGCCAGGTCGATATGCCCGCCACGGATCATCGCGAACGAATCGTGGCTACCGAAATAACTGGCACCCGCACGCGCGGTTACGGTCTGTTTGCCTGCGTTGATCAGGTCTGCGTCCACCTCGTCTTCGGTAGGAAACGGGCCAATGCCGAGCAGGCCGTTCTCCGATTGCAGCCACACATCCACACCGTCGGGGATGTGATTGGCTACCAGCGTCGGCAAGCCGATGCCCAGGTTGACACAAGCGCCATCGGTCAGTTCGCGTGCCGCGCGTGCGGCCATCTGGTCTCTGGTCCAGGCCATTACTGCTGTCCTTCGCGCACGGTGCGCTGTTCGATGCGCTTTTCCGGCGAGGCGTTGAGCACCAGGCGGTCCACGTAAATACCGGGCAGATGCACCTGATCCGGGTCGATCACGCCCAGCTCCACGATTTCCTCCACCTCGGCAATGCACACGCGCCCGGCCATGGCGCAGGCCGGATTGAAATTGCGCGCCGTCTTGCGAAACACCAGATTGCCCGCGGTATCGGCGCGCCATGCCTTGACCAGCGCCACATCGGCGTGCAACGCAGTTTCCAGCACATAGTGCTTGCCGTCGAATTCGCGCGTTTCCTTGCCCTCGGCCACAATCGTGCCGTAGCCAGTGGCCGTGTAAAACGCAGGAATGCCCGCCCCAGCCGCACGTAAACGCTCGGCCAGGGTGCCTTGCGGATTGAACTCCAGCTCAAGTTCGCCGGCCAGGTATTGGCGCTCGAACTCCTTGTTTTCGCCCACATAGGACGAAATCATCTTGCGGATCTGCCGGGTGGCCAATAATTGACCAAGCCCGAAACCGTCGACGCCAGCGTTGTTGGAGATCACGGTCAAACCGCCGATCCCACTGTCGCGCACGGCTGCAATCAATGCCTCCGGAATGCCACACAACCCAAAGCCGCCCACTGCCAGGGTTTGACCATCGGCCAGCACCCCATCCAGCGCTGCTTTGGCATCGGCATAGCGTTTGCCGCTTGCCCCATCGCTCACTTCATTGCGCATCACCGCCCTCACCCGCTGATGTGAAGCGCCCATTCTATCCGCTGACTGTTCCCTGTCCCCGGTCGCAATTCCGCCACACCCAAGACACGGCCCAGCCGCTAAACTCGGCTGTCCCCCACTTCAGGATTTGTCCATGACGCTACCCGCCTTCAAGGCCTACGACATTCGCGGCCGTGTGCCGGATGAACTCAACGAGGACTTGGCCCGCCGCATCGGTGTGGCGCTGGCGGCGCAGCTGGATCAGGGGCCCGTGGTCCTGGGCCACGATGTGCGCCTGGCGAGCCCGGCGTTGCAGGAAGCGCTCTCGGCCGGTCTGCGCGCCAGCGGCCGTGAAGTGATCGATATCGGCCTGTGCGGCACCGAGGAGGTCTATTTCCAGACCGATTACCTCAAGGCCGCCGGCGGGGTGATGGTTACCGCCAGTCACAACCCGATGGACTACAACGGTATGAAGCTGGTCCGCGAGCAAGCGCGGCCGATCAGCTCGGACACCGGCCTGTTTGCCATTCGCGACACGGTCGCGGCCGATACCGCTGCGCCGGGCGAACCTACCGCGGGTGAGCAGAGCCGCACCGACAAGACTGCTTACCTGGAGCACCTGCTCAGCTACGTGGACCGCAGCACGCTCAAGCCGCTCAAGCTGGTGGTCAACGCCGGCAACGGCGGCGCCGGGCTGATCGTCGATCTGCTCGCGCCGCATCTGCCGTTCGAATTCGTGCGCGTGTTCCATGAGCCCGATGGCAACTTCCCCAACGGCATCCCCAATCCGCTGCTGCCGGAAAACCGTGACGCCACGGCCAAGGCAGTGAAGGACCACGGCGCCGATTTCGGCATCGCGTGGGACGGCGACTTCGATCGCTGCTTCTTCTTCGATCACACCGGCCGCTTCATCGAAGGCTATTACCTGGTCGGCCTGCTCGCGCAAGCCATCCTGGCCAAGCAGCCGGGCGGCAAGGTCGTGCACGACCCGCGCCTGACCTGGAACACGGTTGAGCAGGTTGAAGAAGCCGGCGGTATTCCGGTGCTGTGCAAGAGCGGCCATGCCTTCATCAAGGAAAAAATGCGCAGCGAAAATGCCGTCTATGGCGGCGAAATGAGCGCGCACCACTATTTCCGTGAGTTCGCCTACGCCGACTCCGGCATGATTCCGTGGTTGCTGATCGCAGAGCTGGTGTCGCAGTCGGGCCGCTCGCTGGCCGATCTGGTCGAAGCGCGCATGCAGAAATTTCCCTGCAGCGGCGAGATCAACTTCAAGGTGGCCGATGCCAAGGCCTCGGTCGCCCGCGTGATGGATCATTACGCGTCGCTGTCGCCGGAGCTCGACTACACCGATGGCATCAGCGCCGATTTTGGCGAATGGCGTTTCAACCTGCGCAGCTCCAACACCGAGCCGCTGCTGCGTCTGAACGTGGAAACGCGCGGCGATGCCGCACTGCTGGAAAGCCGCACGCAGGAAATTTCCAATCTGCTGCGCGGCTGATTGACCCCTCTCCCATCTAGACGCACTTTGGAGTTTCCCCCGCCCATGAGCGACGTCCTACCCATTATTTTGTCCGGCGGCTCCGGCACGCGCCTATGGCCGCTGTCGCGCGAGTCCTATCCGAAGCAGTTCCTGCCGCTGGTCGGCGACAAGAGCATGCTGCAGTCCACCTGGCTACGTGCAGCTCCTGTTGCAGGCCACGCCCCCATCGTGGTTGCCAATGAAGAACACCGCTTCATGGCGGCTGAGCAGTTGCAGCAGTTGGGCGTGAAGCCATCGGCGATCTTGTTGGAGCCGAAGGGACGTAATACGGCCCCGGCGATTGCGGTTGCCGCACTCGAAGCGACCCGCGACGGTGCCGACCCGTTGCTACTGGTGCTGCCTTCGGATCATGTCATCGGTAACGAGGCGGCATTCCAGGCAGCGGTGAAGGTTGCGGCCGAAGCGGCCGCACAGGGCAAACTGGTCACCTTCGGCATCAAGCCGACTGCACCTGAAACCGGCTACGGCTACATCAAGGCCGGTGCTGGCACTGGTGTGAGCGCGGTCGAGCGCTTCGTCGAGAAGCCCGATCTGGCGACTGCGCAAGGCTACCTGGCAAGCGGCGAGTACTACTGGAACAGCGGCATGTTCCTGTTCCGCGCGTCGCGTTACCTGGAAGAATTGCGCAAGTTTCATCCTGCCATCGCCGATGCGTGTCAGAAGGCGTGGGAAGGTGGCAAGCGCGATGCTGATTTCACCCGTCTGGACAAGGACGCTTTCGCTGCCAGCCCGTCGGATTCGATTGACTATGCGGTGATGGAAAAGACCGCCGACGCGGTTGTGGTGCCATTGGATGCCGGCTGGAACGATGTCGGTTCGTGGTCCTCGCTGCTGGATGTCTCCACGCAGGATGCGCAAGGCAACGCGCATCATGGCGATGTGATCCAGCTGGATTGCCAGAACACCTATGCGTACGGTTCGCGCCTGATCGCAATGGTCGGGCTGGAGGATGTGGTGGTCGTCGAGACGCCGGATGCCGTACTGGTCGGTCACCGCGACCGCATCCAGGAGGTCAAGGACGTGGTCAGCCAGATCAAGACGGCCGGCCGTTCCGAGGCAACCTGGCACCGCAAGGTCTATCGTCCTTGGGGTGCTTACGATTCCATCGACATGGGCCAGCGTCATCAGGTCAAGCGCATCACCGTCAAACCCGGTGCAGTGCTGAGCCTGCAGATGCATCACCACCGTGCCGAGCACTGGATCGTGGTGAGTGGCACTGCCGAAGTGACGCGCGGTGAAGAAGTGCTGCTGCTGACCGAAAACCAGAGTACCTACATCCCGCTGGGCGTCACCCATCGCCTGCGCAATCCGGGCAAGTTGCCGCTGGAATTGATTGAAGTACAGTCCGGCAGCTATCTGGGCGAAGACGATATCGTGCGCTTTGAAGACACCTACGGCCGGGCGTGATCGGTCGTTTGTAAAAGGTTGCGCCGTATAAGCAAACAGCCGGGAATTCCCGGCTGTTTGCCTTTCGGAGGGTGGGCATTAGGCGTGAATGCCGCCCGTCTTCGACTTGCTATCGGACTACTTCTTCGCCGCAGACAACTCGGCAATCACACGCTGCAGGCCAATGCGCCACTCGGGCAATTCGATGCCGAAGTCGCCCTGCAATTTATCGATGGACAACCGCGAATACGCAGGACGCTTGGCCGGTGTCGGGTAGTCGGCCGTCGTGATCGGCACCACACGCGGTGCACGCTCGAGCAGACCGGCACTGACCGCTTCTTCGAAGATGGCCTCGGCAAAGCCATGCCAGCTGGTCTGGCCAGCTGCGGTGAGATGCCAGGTACCGGATGTGTCGGGTGTGCGCTGACGCAGCAACTGCGCAGTGACATCCGCGATCAAAGCAGCTGGTGTCGGTGTTCCCATCTGATCGGCCACCACACGCAGCTCGTCGCGCTCGGCACCCACCCGCAACATCGTGCGCAGGAAGTTCGCGCCATGCGAGGCATACACCCAAGCAGTGCGCAGGATCAGATGCTGCGCGCCGGAGGCACGAATGGCCTGCTCGCCAGCAAGCTTGGTTTCGCCGTACACGCCGAGTGGCGAGGTGTGTGCGTCCTCACGATATGGCGCTGTACCCTGGCCGTCGAAAACGTAATCGGTGGAGTAATGCACAAGCGGCACACGATTGGACGCGCACCAGGCTGCGATGACGCCGGGCGCCGTCGCATTGGCACGGACCGCACTTTCGCGATCCTGCTCGGCACCATCCACCGCCGTGTAAGCGGCGGCATTGACTACGCGCGATGGTCTGATCCTATCCAGCAAGGCGCTCAGCGTCGCAGGTGCATCGAAGTCTGCTGTTTCGCACGTACTGCCGTCAGGCAACTGACCACTACGGGTAGTGGCCTGAACTGGGCCATCGACTGCCAGCGCACGTAGCAATTCCGTACCCACCTGCCCATTTGCACCAAGAACCAGCGTGGTCACGGCGTATACACCGGCAAGCGCTCAGCGGGCACATCGGCCAGGAACGGCGCAGCGGCGTCCTTTGCAGAAAGCAACGGATCGCTGATCGGCCAATCGATACCAATCGCCGCATCATCCCAGCGCACGCCGGCATCGGCCTCTTTCACGTAGACATCGGTGCATAGGTAGCTGAACACTGCTCGCTCCGACAGCACTGCAAAGCCGTGGGCAAACCCTTCTGGAATCCAGAACTGCTTTTTATTTTCTGCACTTAGCACCACCGCTGCCCACTGCCCGAAGTTGGGCGAGCCATGGCGGACATCGACCGCCACATCGTAGACCTCACCTTCCAGCACGCTGACCAGCTTGCCCTGAGGACGCGGCCACTGGTAATGCAAACCACGCAGCACGCCTTTGGCCGACGTGGAGACATTGCTCTGCACGAACTGCGTCGGCAGGCTATGTTGCCCGAAGCGCTCGGCATTCCACGTTTCAAAGAAATATCCGCGCTCATCGCCGAACACTGCCGGCTCGATGACGACACAACCTGGTAAACGCGTTTCGACGATTTTCACGGTACTACTCCTCGCACAGCCAATTCGTGCAAATATTTGCCATAGTCGTTTTTCAGCAACGGAGCGGCAAGGCGCTCCAATTGCTCCGCATCGATCCAGCCCTGACCGAATGCAATTTCTTCGGGGCAGCACACCTGCAGGCCCTGACGCATCTGGATGGTCTCGATGAAGTTGGCCGCTTCGTGCAGCGATTGGTGCGTGCCGGTATCCAGCCATGCATACCCTCGCCCCAGCGGCTCAAGATGCAGGTCGCCTGCATCGAGATAGCAGCGATTGAGATCGGTAATCTCCAGCTCTCCACGCGGCGAGGGTTTCAAGGCAGCAGCATACTCGCTGGCTTTTCCATCGTAGAAATACAGACCGGTGACTGCATAATTGGAACGAGGCTTCTCCGGCTTTTCGGCGATATCGATGACTTTGCCTTGCTGATCGAATTCGGCCACGCCATAGCGCTCAGGATCGTTGACCCAATAGCCGAAGACGGTTGCTCCGTGCTCACGCGCATCCGCGCGGCGTAGCGTCTCGGTCAAACCGTGGCCATGAAAAATATTGTCGCCCAAAACCAGGCAACTTGGCTTGCCATCGACAAAGTCGCGACCGATCAAATACGCCTGCGCAAGCCCGTCCGGGCTGGGCTGTACGGCGTATTGAATATTAATTCCCCATTGAGAGCCGTCGCCCAACAAGGATTGAAATAACGCCTGCTCATGCGGCGTATTGATGATCAAGATATCGCGAATACCCGCAAGCATCAGGACGCTAAGCGGGTAATAAATCATCGGCTTGTCATACACCGGCAACAGCTGCTTGCTGACGCCTTTGGTGATCGGATACAGGCGCGTACCCGAGCCACCAGCCAAAATAATGCCTTTACGTTGTGTCATGAGATAGTTCCTTGTGAGGCCCACACAGCTGCGCGAGCTCTTGCGGGGGCGCTTTACGCCGAGGCGCCGATCCGTTCCAGCCGGTAGCTGCCATCCAGCACGCCCTGTACCCACGCCTGGTTGGTCAGGTACCACTCCACCGTCTGCGCGATGCCTTGCTCGAACGTGTAGGCAGGTTCCCAACCCAGTTCCTTCTTCAGCTTCGAGGCGTCGATCGCGTAACGGCGGTCATGACCCGGGCGATCCGTCACATAGGTGATCTGGCTCGCACGCGGCTTACCATCGTCACGTGGACGATGCTGATCCAGCAGTGCGCAGATCGCCTGCACGACTTCGATATTCTGGCGTTCCGAATTGCCGCCCACGTTGTAGGTCTCGCCGACCTTGCCCTTCGCCAGCACGGTACGAATCGCCTCGCAGTGGTCGCTGACGAACAGCCAGTCGCGCACCTGCTTGCCATCGCCGTAAACCGGCAGTGGCTCGCCGGCCAGCGCTTTGGCGATGACCAACGGAATGAGCTTTTCGGGGAAGTGGTAAGGACCGTAATTGTTCGAACAATTGGTGGTCAATACCGGTAGACCGTAGGTGTGGTGGAACGCACGCACCAGATGATCCGAGGCCGCCTTGGACGCCGAATACGGCGAGTTCGGCGCGTAAGGCGTAGTTTCTGTGAACTTTCCGGTCTCACCGAGCGTTCCATAGACCTCGTCTGTGGACACGTGCAGGAAGCGGAAGGCATCGCTACGCGCAGCAGGCAGCGCCTTCCAATAGTCGCGCACTGCTTCAAGCAAGGCCAACGTCCCGACGACGTTGGTTTGAATAAACGCGCCCGGGCCTTCGATCGAGCGATCTACATGGCTCTCGGCTGCGAAATTCAGCACTGCATCGGGCTGGTGCTCCTGCAGCAGGCGAGCGACCAGAGCGCCATCGCCGATATCGCCCTTGACGAAAACGTGGTCCGGATTACCCTCCAAGGATGCCAACGTGTTCAGGTTTCCCGCATAGGTCAGCGCATCGAGATTGACCACGCGCACCCCGCGAGCCACTGCTTCAAGAACAAAGTTGCCACCGATGAAGCCGGCACCGCCGGTCACTAGCCAAGTTGCCACTGCCTCAATCTCCTGGCCGGACGCTGCGCTCAGCCCAATAACCCAGCAGGATATACGGTCGACGCCGCGCAGACCTTAAGAACATTCGCGATCCTCCGGTGGACAGGCGCGTGAGCGCCCGCAGCTACCCCATACGCCATCGCATGGTGTGCCGCGCCCGGTTAGAATGACCGCACTCCCGAGCCTGCCGCCGCGGCCGGGCCTTCCCGCAATAGCTGAAGGATCTCGTACACGATGAAAATCCTCGTCGCCTACAAGCGCGTGGTGGACTACAACGTCCGCATTCAAGTCAAGCCGGATGGCTCCGGCGTGGTGACCGACGGCGTCAAGCTTTCGCCCAACCCGTTCGACGAAATCGCCCTGGAAGAAGCATTGCGCCTGCGCGATGCCGGTATCGCCACCGAGGTGGTGGTCGCCACCCTGGCGCCGGCAGATGCGGCCGCGCACCTGCGCAACGGCCTGGCCATGGGCGCCAATCGCGCTATCCATGTGGTCACCGATGCGGCTGTTCAGCCGCTGACTGCCGCGCGTGCGCTGCTCAAGTTGGTCGAAAAGGAACAGCCTGATCTAGTGATCCTCGGCAAGCAGGCGATCGATGACGACGCCAACCAGACCGGCCAGATGCTCGCCACACTGTGGGGCCGGCCACAGGCGACCTTCGCGGGCAAGCTGGTCGTTGCCGATGGCAAGGCCACCGTGACGCGCGAGGTCGATGCTGGCCTGGAAACGTTGGAAGTGGAACTACCGGCGGTGATTACCACCGATCTGCGCCTGAACGAGCCTCGTTTCATCAAACTGCCAGACATCATGAAGGCCAAGAGCAAGCCGCTAGAAACGCTGGCCTTTGCAGATCTGGGTGTCGACGCGCATGACAGCCTGACCACCACCCATTACGCCGCGCCGTCCAAGCGCAGCCGCGGCGTGATGGTCAAGGACGCCGCCGAGCTGGTGGCCGCACTCAAGCAGAAGGGGTTGCTGTAATGGCCAAGGTTCTCGTTGTTGCCGAACATCTCAACGGTCAGCTCAATGCGGCCACCGCCAAGACGCTGAGCGGTGCGCTGGCGATCTCGGCCGAATCCATCGATGTGGTCGTGCTGGCAGCCGACCCGGCCGCAGTCGCAGCGCAAGCCGCGCAGCTAGCGGGCGTCGCCCGTGTACTGACTGTGGCCAACGCTGCCAACGAGCACGCCATCGCGCAGGTGCTGGGACCGCAGATCGCCCAGCTAGCGGGCCAGGGCTACACGCACGTGTTCGGCCCCTCGACCACCTTCGGTAAAGACCTGATGCCGGTCGTGGCCGCGCTGCTGGGCGTCAATCAGATTTCCGATCTGATGTCGGTCGAAGACGCTTACACCTTCAAGCGCCCGATCTACGCCGGCAACGCCATCATCACCGTCAAGGCGCCGGCCGAGCAGATCGTGGTCGCCACGGTGCGCAGCGCCTCGTGGCCGGAAGCCGTCAGCGGTGGCAGCGCGACGGTTGAGTCAGTCACTGTGGATGCTGCGTTACCGACCCACACCCGCTTTGTCGGCTTGGCCGCGGGCAGCTCCGATCGCCCCGACCTGCAGAGCGCAAAGCGCGTGGTCTCCGGCGGCCGTGGCGTCGGCTCGGCGGAAAACTTCAAGCACATCTACAGCCTGGCCGACAAACTTGGCGCTGCCGTGGGTGCCTCGCGCGCTGCGGTCGATGCCGGTTACGTGCCCAACGAACTGCAGGTCGGCCAGACTGGCAAGATCATCGCCCCTGAGCTGTACATGGCAATCGGCATCAGTGGCGCCATCCAGCATCTCACAGGCATCAAAGACGCCGGCACGATCGTAGCGATCAACAAGGACCCGGAGTCGCCGATCTTTGAGATTGCAGATATTGGATTGGTGGGGGATTTGTTCACGCTGCTACCGGAGCTGGAGGCTGCGCTGGGCTGAGGTCCATCTGCTGCAATGGACTCACCCTCGCCCCCTGTCATCAACGGTGCCGCAAAATTGCGGCACCGTCTGGATTATCTGGCCGCCTTTGTCGTCCTGCTCTGCGCCAGTTATGTCGCCGTCTTGGTGTGGGTGGACAACGGGAACGGAACGTTTTCGCGGTTGGGTGACGTCTGGCACCTGATGCTGCTTGCAATCGTGCCAGTCTCGCTGACCTACCTGTTTCGGTACTGGCGCTGGCAATGGCTGCTCGGTCGCAAAGGACATCACGTACCAGTAGGACTTGGCCTGGCTGGCTATTTGGCAGGCTTCGCGCTGACCGCTACGCCGGGCAAGGCAGGCGAACTGATGCGAATCCGCTACTTCGCGCGGATGGGCATTCCGGCTGAGCGCACCTTGGGTGTCTTCGTCTTCGAGCGCGCATCCGACCTACTGGTCATCCTGTCGCTGTCTTTGCTGGCCACGTCGGTATTTCCCACATTGGGCGCGCTAGCCGCACTAGTGCTGGGATTTGTCTGTGTGCTATTCGGTGCGGCCGCTTGGCCAGCCTTGTTGGACAACTTGGTAGGCTTGACCGCGCGCCTTCCCGGCCGCTGGCTGCGACGCCTCGCTCACTTTTGCCTTGCGGCAGCGTTGGAACTGCGTAGCTGCCTGGATCTGCCAGCGTTCGGGCAAAGCATGCTTGCCGGAGTCATCGCCTGGGGACTGACATCGGCAGTTTTCGTGAGTCTATGCGTCGGCATGGGCTTGCACCTGGATCCTATTGTCGCGTTCGGTATTTACCCGCTTGCGATGCTGATCGGCGCGCTGTCGTTCGTCCCCGGTGGCGTTGGCACGACCGAATTGGCGATCGTATTGATGCTCAATCGGCTCGGAGTTTTTACTGCAGACGCCATTGCAGTCGCCGTCGCGGCGCGCCTGGTGACGCTGTGGTACGCCATTCTCGTAGGCGCAGTGTCCGTGCTTGCCGCAGAATTTGCCATTCGCAAGAGCGCGCGGTGATCGGCAGGTATAATCGGCGCCCCGCAATGGATCGCCAGGCAGTCGATGTCCGCCCCTACCAACAGCTCCACCCGTCCGGTTGTTTCGGGACGCGCCTTGTGCGTGGATCTGGATGGCACGCTTTTGAATTCGGACATTCTCTACGAGTCGGTGCTGGCGTTGCTGGCACGAAACCCGCTGTACCTGTTCTTGCTGCCGTTGTGGCTGTTGCGCGGTAAGGCTGCGCTAAAGCGGGAGCTTGCGTCCCGGGTCGTTCTGCCTGCAGAAACCTTGCCCTACAACCACCAAGTGCTAGAGCTGTTGCGCACTACGACGCAACGCCCGCGTGTGCTGTGCACGGCGTCCGATGCACTCTTGGTGCAGCCTATTGCAGAGCATCTAGGTCTCTTCGAGCAGGTCATTGCCAGTGATGGCAAGCGCAATTTGTCTGGCCGCAACAAGGCAGATGTGCTGGTCGAAGCGTTTGGTCAAGGCAACTTTGATTACGCGGGCAACGGCAGCGTGGATTTGCACGTATGGGACAAGGCCGGTGGCGCCTGGGTCGTCAACAACGGCACCGCCCTGGCCAAAGCGGCCGCGCAGCGGACAACCGTGCATGCGCATTGGCCTGCCCCGTCGCGCGCCCGTGCATGGCTGAAAGCGTTGCGCCTGCATCAATGGCTGAAGAATCTGCTGGTATTCGTTCCGCTGCTGACCGCACACCGCTTCCTGGATCTGGAATCGGTCCTGCAATCCACGATCGCGCTGGTCGCGTTCGGGCTATGCGCTTCTGGCGTCTATGTGCTCAATGATTTGCTGGACTTGACGCCTGACCGTCAGCATCCGCGCAAGCGCAAGCGCCCGTTTGCGGCAGGTCGGCTTCCTCTTTTGCAGGGCTTGCTGGTTGCCCCTGCACTGACAGTGGCAGGCCTGCTGCTGTCGCTGGCGTGCAACATCGAATTTACCCTGGTCTTGCTTGCTTACTACGTCATGACCTTGGCGTATTCGCTGCGCTTGAAGCGCATCGTAATGATCGACGTGGTGCTGCTGGCCGCGCTTTACACCGTCCGCATCATCGGCGGGGCGGTGGCGATCGGCATCGAGCTATCGTTCTGGCTGTTGGCGTTTTCGATGTTCATGTTCCTGTCGCTTGCGCTGCTCAAGCGCTACACGGAACTGCAGGCCATGTTGAGCAGCGGCAAGACCAGGGCCAGTGGCCGAGCCTATTCGGTAGAAGATCTCTCGCTGTTGCAATCGATGGGCGCAGCTGCCGGCTACATCGCAGTAATGGTGATGGCGCTGTACATCAACAGTCCCGAGAGCGTGGAGCTGTACCGCAATCCCAAGCTGCTCTGGCTGGTGTGTCCGGTGCTGCTGTACTGGGTGAGCAGGGTCTGGATCATTGCGCATCGCGGAGAGATGCATGATGACCCGATCGTGTTCGCTGCCACCGACCGCGTCAGCCAGATCGTTGTGGTGCTGTGCGGGTTGTTCGCCCTGAGCGCCATCTGATGGCGGCGGGGCAGTCCTGGGGCCGCTATCCCAGAGCGCAGCAGGCGCTGCTACCGATCAACGATCGCGCGGCAGACCTACCGCCATTCGTCGGCCTTGCCCTGCCGCGTGGCAACGGACGCAGTTATGGCGACAGCTGCTTAAACCCGGACGGTGCGCTGCTGTGCGCACGCGGGCTTGATCGATTCATCGCCTTCGATCCTGCCAGTGGCGTACTTCGCTGTGAGGCAGGCGTCACGCTTAACGAGATTATCGAACTGGTTTTACCGCAGGGCTGGTTTCTGCCAGTAACGCCCGGCACGCGCTACGTCACCGTTGCCGGCGCAATTGCCAACGATGTGCATGGCAAGAACCACCATCGCACCGGCAATTTTGGCCACCATGTGCGCGCATTCGAACTGCTGCGTAGCGACGGCGGACGACGAGTGTGCACACCCAATGATGCCGATCACTGGTTTGCAGCCACGGTAGGCGGGCTGGGGCTTACGGGCCTGATCACCTGGGCTGAAATCCAGTTACGCCGCGTCGGCAGTCACACACTGGAAGCAGAAAACATTCGCTTCGGCTCGCTCGATGAATTCTTTGAGTTATCGAAGGCATCGGCGGAAAGCCACGAGTACAGCGTGGCCTGGATCGACTGTCTGGCAAGCGGCACGGCACGCGGACGTGGGCACTTCACCCGTGCCGATCACTGCACCGGGCTTGGTCAGGAACAGCCGAAATCGCCGGGCGCAGGTTTATCCATGCCTCTCACCCCACCAATTTCTTTGGTGAACAAGTTATCCCTGCGGCCTTTCAACGCGCTTTACTACTGGCGCCAGCCCGCGCCGCGCAAACGCTTCGTCAGCCACCTCTTACCGTTTTTTTACCCACTTGACGGCATCCGTGACTGGAACCGCATGTACGGTCCTTCCGGCTTTCTGCAATATCAGTGTGTCTTGCCGCCCGCAACCGCGCGGGACGGAGTTGACAAGCTGCTTGCCGAGATCGCGCGCAGCGGCAGCGGCTCGTTCCTGGCTGTGTTGAAAGAATTCGGCGACACACCATCCATCGGCATGCTGTCTTTTCCAAGGCCGGGAACGACCTTGGCCTTGGACTTTCCCAATACCGGCCCTGACGTCTTCCGCCTGCTTGAGCGACTCGACCGGATCGTCGACGAGGCAGGCGGCGCTCTGTACCCTGCCAAGGACGCACGTATGGCAGCACAGTCGTTTCAGCGTGCCTATGGTCGCTGGCGCGAGTTCGGCAGCTATCTCGATCCACGTTTTTCTTCCGGCTTTTGGCGCCGGGTCACGGAGTAGACATGCAACGCGTCCTTATTATCGGGGCCACCTCGGCCATTGCCGAAGCAACCGCCCGACGCTACGCCGCACGCGGGGCGGCCATCCACCTGCTCGGCCGCCAGGCCGCGCGCCTGCAAACAATTGCGGCCGACCTCACGACCCGCGGCGCGCGAAGCAGCATCGGCGTGCTGGATGTCAACGATAGTGCACATCATGGCGACATCCTGGATGCGGCCTGGGCTGCATTGGGCGGTGTCGATGTTGTGTTGATCGCACATGGCACGCTGCCGGATCAGGCTGCGTGTAACGCATCGGTCGAACTATCGCTGCGTGAATTTGCAACCAACGGCACCTCCACGATTGCCCTGTGCGCCGCGATTGTGCCGCGACTAACGTCGGGCGCCACGCTTGCAGTGATTTCTTCCGTGGCGGGAGACCGCGGCCGAGCCAGCAACTACCTCTATGGAAGTGCCAAGGCCGCTGTAACCGCCTACCTGAGCGGTCTGGGACAGCGCCTGCGCCCGCAAGGCATCAACGTGCTCACGATCAAGCCGGGCTTCGTCGACACCCCCATGACTGCGGCGTTCAAAAAGGGCGCACTGTGGGCAAAGCCGGACCAGATTGCCAAGGGAATCCTCAGTGCAGTGGACAAGCGGCGCGCTGTGGCGTACCTGCCTAGTTTCTGGTGGGCCATCATGCTGGTGATCAAGAACATCCCGGAATTCGTTTTTCGTAGGATTAAGCTCTGACATGACCGACAAACACGCCAAGATCGTCATTACCGGCGCCGCGGGCCTGGTCGGCCAAAACCTGATCGTCGAACTCGAACAGCAGGGCTACACCCAGCTGGTGGTGATCGACAAACACGCGCACAACCTGCAGATCCTGCGCGAACTGCACCCTGCGGTGCGTGTGGTGCGTGCGGACCTGGCAGAGCCTGGCGACTGGGCACGCGAGTTCGAAGGTGCGGCGTGCGTCGCCCAACTGCACGCGCAAATCACCGGCAAGACCACCGACCTGTTCACCCGCAACAACCTGACCGCGACCGCGCACGTGCTCGACGCCTGCCGCGCAGCGAAGGTGCCCTACCTGGTGCACATCAGTTCCTCGGTGGTGAACTCGGTGGCCAAGGACGACTACACCAACACCAAGCGCGCACAGGAAGAGATGGTGGTCGCCAGCGGCCTGCGTCACTGCGTGCTGCGCCCGACCCTGATGTTCGGCTGGTTCGATCCCAAGCACCTGGGCTGGCTGTCGCGCTTCATGGCAAAGACGCCGGTGTTCCCGATTCCGGGCGACGGCCGGTTCATGCGCCAGCCGCTGTACGAACGCGACTTCTGCCGCTGCATCGCCACCTGCATCGAACGCGAGCCCGAGGGTCAGGTCTACGACATCGTCGGCGACACCCGTGTGGACTACGTCGATATCATCAAGACGATCAAGCGGGTCAAGAAACTGCACACCTTGATCGTGCATATCCCGATCGGCTTCTTCGCCTTCCTGCTGCGTGTGTATTCGCTCTTCAGTTCCAAGCCGCCGTTCACCGCCGACCAGTTGAAGGCGCTGAGCGCCGGCGACGACTTCAAGGGCGTCGATACCGAAGCGGTGTTCGGCGTACGCCAGACGCCGTTCGAAGACGCCATCCGCGAAAGCTATACCGACCCGCGCTACAGCCACATCGTGCTCAAGCGCTGAACCGTCATACGAGACTAGAACCATGAGTAGATTCGCGATCGTCGGCAGCGGCCCCATGGGCCTGATGGCTGCCATGGAACTGTTGAAAAAGGGCCAACAGGTCGACGTGTACGAACGCGACGACCGCATCGGCGGCATGTCTGCGGACTTCGATTTCGACGGCCTGCGCATCGAGCGTTACTACCACTTCATCTGCAAGACCGATTTCCCGCTGTTCAAGCTGCTCGAGGACCTGCAGCTGTCCGACCGCCTGCACTGGACGGACACCAAGATGGGGTACTACTACCAGGGCAAGCTGCACAAGTGGGGAACGCCGTTCGCGCTGCTCGGCTTCCCGCACCTGGGGCTGGTCGACAAGATCCGCTACGCTTTGCACGTCATGCACACCAAGGGCATCAGCGACTGGACCGCGCTGGACAAGGAAAACGCGCGCGACTGGATCACCCGCTGGATCGGCCCCAAGGCTTACAAGGTGATGTGGGAGAAGGCGTTCGCGCTGAAGTTCTTCGAGTACCAGAACGACCTGTCCGCCTCGTGGATCGGCACCCGCATCAAGCGCGTGGCCCTGTCGCGGCGCAACCTGTTCAACGAAAGCATGGGCTATCTGGAGGGCGGTTCGGCCGTGCTGCTGCAACGCATGGCCGCGGAAGTCACGCGCCTCGGCG
The DNA here is from genome assembly GCF_000772705.2 of Xanthomonas vasicola. GTDB lineage: Bacteria > Pseudomonadota > Gammaproteobacteria > Xanthomonadales > Xanthomonadaceae > Xanthomonas > Xanthomonas vasicola. The sequence continues at coordinate 3,242 of NZ_JSBW02000023.1, read as the reverse complement.
GACGCATCCTGCTGTCGCAGCCGATCGAGGAAGTCGCCTCAGTCGACGGCAAAGTCACCGGCATCCGCACCCGTGATGGCCATCATGCCTACGACGGAGTGGTGTCCACGGCGCCGATCCAGTACGTGCCCGGCATGGTGCCCGGCCTGCCCAAGACCTTCGCCGACCAAGTCGCCGCGATCGAGAACATCCCGGTCGCCTGCGTGATCCTGAAGCTGTCCAAGCCGGTCAGCGAGAACTTCTGGATGAACATCAGCGACGACTGCATCGCCATTCCCGGCCTGATCGAGTACAGCAACCTCAATCCCGGCAAAGGCCCGGGCGAACATATCGTGTACGCGCCCTATTACATGCCCAAGACTCATCCGAAGTGGCAGTGGAGCAATCAGCAACTGATCGACGAAGTCGTCAGCTACCTTCAGATGATTAACCCGGACTTCAAGCCGGAGTGGATTCGCGCCACTCACTGCCATCGCTACGAGTATGCGCAGACCATCTGCCCGCCCGGATTTCAGGACATGCTGCCGCCAATGAAGACGCCGCTGCGTGGGTTCTTCATGGCAGATACGGCCTATTATTATCCCGAAGACCGCTCGATTAATGAAAGCATTTTGGTAGGCTCCAAGATCGCTAAAACGGCACTGTCGGAAATATGATTAGTCGACAGTTCATCGGGTTTGTCGCCGTTGGGGGCATTTCTGCCGCGGCCAATTTTTCCTCAAGAGTCCTCCTTAGCCACTGGTTTGCTTATGTGCCGGCTATTGCGATGGCCTACCTCATCGGAATGACGATCGCGTTTCTGCTGAACCGCCGCTTCGTGTTCCGAGAATCAGCGAATGCGCTGCATAAACAAGCCTTCTGGTTTGTGACAGTCAATATACTAGCCATATTGCAGACAATCACCATAAGCTTACTGCTAGCGCGCTGGCTTTTCCCATTGATCGAGTTCAAATTTCACCCCGAGGCCGTTGCGCACGCTGTCGGAGTGGTCACCCCTATTTTCACTAGCTTTATTGGACACAAGCATCTGAGTTTCAAGATCGCCACACCACAATGACTGCGCCTCGTTGAACTCACCTGCATGGATATTCAGATACGATGCTCATGAAACACACAAAAGCTCTCCTTTTCCCGACAGGGCCAACCACGTCCAGTTTGACGAAGACAGATCTGTCTACAATCTTCTTTACGGCGTTCGTGGTGATTCTGTGCACCCAGCTCGTTGGAACGCTTCACTTCATTTTTGGTCCCGCAGTCCTTGAATCCGGCGACTTCGCGGCAAACGCACTGCAGATCTCCAATGCAGGAAGAATGAAGGAGTTGCTTGGAAACTATTCTCGCTGGCATTTCCATCATCCTGGCCCGGCATTCTTCTATGTATATGCGCTTGGCGAACTGGTTTTCTTCAAGGCATTGCACCTAGTAAACAGTCCGCATCAAGCCCATGTCCTAGCAGGAGTAATCCTGCAGAGCTTTTTTGTGGCACTCTCAACTTGCCTCTGCGCGCTTACATGCGACTCTAAGAGGGCGTCAAGCAGCTTGGTACTTTCTGTCATCATCGTCTTGGGCCTGACAACCTTCGGAAGTCTCTCCAGCATTTGGCCACCTCACGTGCTGTTCGGGCCGTTTCTATTGCTCGTCATTGCTGCAGCTGCTGCCTCGAGAGGACAAGATTCGGGCTTGGTGGCCCTGACTCTTGCGTCAGGCTTCTGCGTGCATGGGCACATAGCGCAAGCGGCCCTAGTCATTCCCGTGGCCGCTTATGGAGCAATCGGCTGGATCCTGAGCACGGGAGGGAACTGGAGACCGCATGTCCGGACGCTGACCTGGCTGCTTGCGATAGCTTTTGTTTTTGCGCTTCCTATTCTCATCAATGCGGCTTTTGTAAGGCCATCTAATATCCAGGAAGTTATTGCATACCTGCACGCGAACCAAGATCCACGCCCATCTTTTCATTCGGCCCTGCGCTACATTCTGGGCTTCTGGTTGTTTGATCCATTTCCAGAGGCAACGGCAGACAATGGCGCCACATTAGCAAGTGCGTGGCTCCCGGCGCTCTTTCTATGCCTGTCTAGTTTAGCCGTTTTCTTCACGCCATTGGGCCATCGCGCTTCCGGGTACAGGACCATCTTCCTCTCCGCGTTGCTCGCCTTGATCATGTCCATATTTTGGGCTACCCGTATCACGGGCCCTCTCTACGAATTCAACTCTTTCTATGTCTACGCACTGGTCGCAATTAACGCCTTCTTGATCATGGAGAGCGTTGCGGTGCTGCTACAAAAATACGCAAAACCCATCGCTCCTGCGGTCTTTTTGTTGGCCGGCGTAATCATCATCTTGAGTTACCGCCCCCACTCGGCATTCTCTAGCGGTGAAGCATATGTACTCCCATCCCCGATCATGCCTTCTGCACGTGGCAAATCCGCTCTGATCTCTGTGACAACAGAATCATGGCCCATGACGACGGCGCTGGCTCTTGAGCTGCATCGCGAAGGGGCATCGGTACATGTAAATAAAGATTGGGAGTTTATGTTTGGAAAGAAATACTCTCTTGATGTCTTGTCACTCAGCACCATTTCTAACCCAATATTTATCAACCCACGCCTGGGCGCAAATCCTGCCAAGCAATCACCGCTTGGTCTAGATGCGTTCTGTATACCTGCAATGGAACAGAAGAGGTACGTGGGAGATCATTCAATAGGTGAGGCCCTTAGGGACTGCTCCCTCGCTTCGTTTTCAACCACTGAACCAAGCGGCGATTTCGTTTTTTCTTTGGGACATGGCGCCGCCTTGCAATTTAAAGCTAATCGAGGCGATCGCATGACCTTGCAACTCGCGCCCTTCCTTGGAGTAAACGTCAAGAAGCAACATGTTGAAATTCTGCTCTCTGGGAAAAGTATCCACTCCGCTACGCTGAAGGGCTCTGCTTCCGTGGAAGCCGAACTCAATTGCGACTTGTGCACCCTCGAAATTAGAACACCCGACGCGTTCAGCCCTCTCTCTGCAGGGATCGGGGGGGATGGACGAGAGTTGGGCTTCGCTCTGCAGCGATTCTCCATTAGGCCAGCTAACTAATCGTAACGAGCACGACTGAAGCGTTGTCGACTCCCCGCAGTTCAGTGCCAGCCAAAATTAGAGGTCTGCGGTTGATGTTGATCACGGAACTCGGCGGGCGTTAGCCCGCCCAGGCTGTCGTGCGGGATCTGCTGGTTATAGTCGGCCAGCCAGTGTTCGGTCTGTTG
>NZ_JSBW02000022.1 GCF_000772705.2 Xanthomonas vasicola | reverse complement strand
AAGCTGTGCCTGTAACCCAGGCAACACCCCGCAAACGGCCGAAACCGGCAAAAAATCGGCGATTTGAGCGCCCTCAGCGCGGCGGATGCGGTTGCTTCGTTTTCCGGTCGCGTTGATCAGACCATCCCTCATGCCCATCTCGGCACGTCGTCCTTGCACACGTCTCTCGCACGCAGAAGTCTCAGGAGTTTCCCCATGAAATCCATCACCACGCGCAAGCGCCGGCTGCATTGCCGCGCGCTGTCTTTGCTACTGCTTGCCGTCATGCCGCTCGCCCAGGCGCAAGACAGCGGACTCAAATATGCAGGCGTCAATCTATCCGGTGCCGAAATCAATTCCTCGCAAATGCCCGGCGTGCTCAACATCGACTATCACTATCCGGCGGCCGATGAATACGCCTACTTCGCCGGCAAGCAAATGAACACCGTGCGCTTGCCGATCCTGTGGGAACGGCTGCAGCCCAAGGCGGGTGGCGAGCTGGACCCGGCACAACTAGCGTTGATCCGGCAGGCGGTCGCCAATGCCAAGGCAGCAAAAATGTACGTGATTGTGGATGTGCACAACTACGCCAAGTATTACGGCCACACCATCGGCAGCACGAGAGTGCCGATCAGCACCTTCAACGATTTGTGGCGACGGCTGGCGATTGCCTTCAAGGGCGACAACGCCGTGATTTTCGGGCTGATGAATGAGCCTTGCGACATCAGTCCGCAAGCGTGGGCGGCGGCCGCGCAGGCGTCGATCGACACCATTCGTAAAACCGGCGCCACCAATCTGATTCTGGTACCAGGCGCCTTATGGACAGGCGCGCACAGCTGGTACTCCACGGTGGCCGGACAATCCAATGCAGTGGCGATGGCGTCCATTCGCGACCCGCTCAATCGGTATGCCATCGAAGCGCATCAATACCTGGATGCCGATTCCAGCGGTACCAGCGGCGGTTGCGTCAACGCCAAGGTCGGGGCCGAGCGCCTGCGCAGCTTCACCGAGTGGCTGCGCCTGAACAAAAAACACGGGTTCCTTGCCGAATTCGGTACCGGCAACACGGCCACCTGCAAGCGCGCGCTCAACGGCATGCTGGGCTACATGGAATCCAATAGCGATGTGTGGATGGGCTGGTCCTGGTGGGCGGCAGGCACGTGGTGGAGCCGGGCGTATCCGTTCAACGTGCAACCGGATGCGCAAGGGCGAGACAAGCCGCAGATGTCGCTATTAAGCCGACATGCGCGCCGGATTACCGATTAAGCACGGCCCACACCGCTAGCGAGCAGTGGTCAGGTGGGCGCGGATGGTGCAGAAACCACAGCGTACGTGGGCCATGCCACGCGACTGCCGCGCCCGCCTGATGACTGCACGCTGGTGTTTCAGCTGTTGTCGGCAACGACAGCGCTAGTCAAGACGCGTGCGGGCACGGAATGCAATCGTCACCGCATGCATCACTCTTCTGTCCGGTAGCGAGCATGCGCTTTCTACCGGGCTGAGCATTACCGCTTTTATCGCTGTCTCCTCGCATTTTGAGGAGAAACCTATGCCGGCATTATCAGTGGCATTTTTAATGCGGCGTAGCGTCATAGACATGACGTCATGGCAGTGACGGTAGACGCTTCCATACGACGCAAAATCGACAGCGCGGACACACCCACGCCGCAATTGCGCGAGCAACGCGCGATACCAGGCGATTTTGTGCGGCCTATCAATCTCAACAAAGCGCCTTGCAGAGTATGACTGCGATGCAATTCGCATATTGGCGCTCTATAACCACTTTCGGCGATTGGCACGGCATATGCAATGACTCAGGCGGATGCAGCGCATCCCGCTAAACGCGTAAGCCCTTCCCTTAAATCTCGCTCGCCGCCGAAGGAGTTATGTCATGTCCGCTCTGTCTTTATCTCTGCGTACGCTGCTGCAATATGCTGTGTTTTTCATTGTTTTTGGTAGCGTCTCGCTTGCCCACGCGGAGACGCGCGCGCTCACCTATGCGGGAGTCAATCTCTCCGGTGCCGAGTTCGCATCGTCCAAAAGGCCCGGAGTCCTTAACAAGGACTATATGTACGCCTCGGCCAGCGATTACACCCATTTCGCCGGCGTTGGCATGAATACCATCCGCCTGCCGATTTTGTGGGAACGACTGCAGCCCACCGCGCGCGGCGACCTGGATCCGACCCAGCTGGCGTTGCTGCAACAGGCTGTGACGCGCTCCAAGGCAGCCGGCATGTATCTGGTCATCGATATCCATAACTACGCAAAGTATTACGGCTACAAGATCGGCAGCCCGGAAGTACCTGTGGCCGCGTTTACCGATCTATGGCGCCGTCTGGCCCTGGCGTTCAAAAGCGACAATGCGGTGATGTTCGGGCTGATGAATGAACCCAATAATATTTCGGCCAGCGAATGGGCCGGCGCAGCGCAGGCCGCCATCGATGCCATCCGCAGGACCGGTGCCAATAACCTGATTCTGGTGCCCGGCACATTGTGGACCGGCGCGCACAGTTGGTCTTCCCCCACGAACGATGGCTACTCCAACGCCACCGCGCTGACGTCCATCTACGACCCGCTCGATCGCTACGCCTTCGAAGTGCATCAGTATCTGGATGCCGATTCCAGCGGCACCGGCAGCACCTGTGTCAGCAGCACCATTGGCGCCGAGCGCCTGCGCAACTTCACGCAGTGGCTGCGCACCAACCGCAAGCGCGGCTTTCTGGCCGAATTCGGCAGCGTCAACAATGCGGTCTGCAACCAGGCGCTGAAGGGCATGTTGGCGCACATGGAAAGCAACGCAGATGTCTGGCTGGGTTGGACCTGTTGGGGGGCCGGTTCGTGGTGGAACCTCAGCTACGCGTACAACGTGCACCCCAACAAGGATGGCACCGACAAGCCGCAGATGGCGATTCTGTCACCGCAGGCTGCACAAGCCACGCGGGCGCCGGTGACTTCCGCTACAGCGACCTCAAAGACAAGCACCTCCACTGCACGCACGACACGCTGATATCAGCCACAAGGCCGCCGCAAGGCGGCTTTGTCTTTTGAATGCACGCAGCGCGCGTGGTGTGGGTGATCTGCAAGATCGCGACGCAACCGCACAGTGCATGGTATTCGCATTGCAGATAAGCGCCATCGCGGCGCGCTCAACCTTTTGTTCATCCCGACGTAAACAACGCGTGCATTGCCGGTGAATGGGCGCTTCGGTATTTCAGCTAACTGAACTTTCGTCGCGGCTGCTTGCACGTTTTCACCTGATTGCGATTATGTGCCCGCCAGCATGGGCGCACTTCACAGCAGGAGCATTCTCATGACACAGCGATTGATGAAGACCGCGCTGATCGGTGCACTGGCTTTGGCGTCGCACGGTGCGTTTGCACAGGCGGCAGCCGACAAGCCGGCCAAGCCGCTCACTTCCGTCGAGGTCAGCAGCATGCTCACCGCGAAGGGCTATACGAAGGTGCACGACGTCAAGTTCGAGCATGGTGTCTGGAAGGCAGACGCACGTAGTGGCGATGGCAAGGACGTGGACGTGCACATCGACCCGCTCACTGGCCGCGTCTACGGCGACCAGACCACCTCCAAGCTCAGCGAAGCCGATGTGAGCGCAGCGCTCTCTACCGGTGGCTATGCGGACGTGCATGACCTCAAGTTCAAGGACGGCCTGTGGAAGGCCGATGCCAAGCGCAACGGGCAGAAGGTTGAACTACACGTGGATCCGGAGGATGGACACGTGGTGAGTGTGGATAACGATTGAGGGTCAACACATCGCGCTCAGCGGGTAGGGCAGGGTGGTGCATGCAGATGCATCTGCCAACGCGCCATTGCCACTCCACTTTTTTATTCGCAGTGCGCTTGTCCGCACATGCACGCAGCCACAGCAAGCGACCAATCGCGCGAAATCATGTGTGCGCAATGTGGCGAAGCCATCGGCCAAACGCCTGACATAACCCAGCAACGCAAAGGGCCTCCGAATGGAGGCCCTTTGCATGACACGTGTTTCTCACTGCTTGCGGCGGACCCACTTTGCCGATGCGTTGCTGCTACCAGCAGCAACGCATCCACAGGCCTCAACGTGCGGACTTGGCGTTCTTCGCATTCGTGGCCGTGGTCTCAGCGTCGCTGGCTTTTTGGCCAGCGGGCTGCGCAGTCGCCGCGCCTGCGCCGGGCTTGCCAGCCATCATGCGGTCGCGCGCGGCCTTGAACGGGTTGCCGGGGTACCAGTTGGGCCAACGTTCACCGGCTGCCACTTCCTTGCCCACGCCATAGACCACCTGCAGGTCTTCGATGGTGCCGTCAAGCTTCCAGGTGGCGGCGTCGTATTCGTCGCCGGGCGCGTGATAACGATGGCGTCCGTAGTCCTCGGCCGCGGCACGTCCGGCGGCAGTGCCGCCTTCGCGCAGGTCTTCGCCGCCATCGGCATACAAGGCCGGCACGCCGGCCTTGGCGAAGTTGAAGTGATCCGAGCGGAAGTACGAGCCGCTTTGCGGCGTGGCTTCAGGGTGCAGGGTGCGTCCCTGCATCGCGGCGATCGGCTTGAGGATGTCCTCCAGCTCCGAGCTGCCCATGCCCACCACGGTGACATCGCGCGCGCGTCCGGCCACCGACATCGCATCCAGATTGATCACCGCAGCGATCTTGTCCAGCGGGAAGCTCGGGTTGGCCACGTAATACTTGGAACCGAGCAAGCCGGATTCTTCCAGCGTCACTGCCAGGAACACCACCGACCGCGCAGGCTTGGGATCCTGATGCGCGAATGCATCGGCAATTTCCAGGATGCCGGCCACACCGGTGGCGTTGTCCACCGCGCCGTTGTAGATGTTGTCGCCGCTTTCGCCCGGATGCTTGCCCAGGTGATCCCAGTGCGCCATGTACAGCACCGCCTCATCAGCGTGGCTGGTGCCCGGCAGCACGCCGACCACGTTGCGTGAGGTCTTTTCGGCAATGCTGCTCTTCAGATCCACCGACCAGCTGGCCTTCAACGGCACCGGTTTGAAGCCGCGCTTGCTGGCGTCCTTGTAGGCCTGCGCCAGGTCCAGCCCGGCATTGGCGAACAACTGCTTGGCGGTGTCGGCGCTGATCCAGCCCTGCACCGGCAGGCGCGGGTCGGGGTCGTCCTTGGCCGGCAGATCGTATTGCGGGCCGGACCAGGAATTTTTCACCACATCCCAGCCGTAACTGGCGCCGGGCGTGTCGTGCACGACCAACGCCGCCGCCGCGCCCTTGCGTGCGGCTTCTTCGAACTTGTAGGTCCAGCGCCCGTAGTAGGTCATGCGCTTGCCGTTGAACAACGTGGGGTCGTCGGTGTGGAAGCCCGGGTCGTTGACGAACATCACCACCGTCTTGCCCTTCCAATCCTGGCCGGCGTAGTCGTTCCACTGCTGCTCGGGCGCATCCACGCCATAACCGACGAACACCAGCTCGCTGTTGTCCAGCTTGACCTCGGCCTGACCGGTGCGCGTGCCGACCACGATGTCGGTGCCGAACGCCAGCGCGCGGGTCTTGTCGCCACTGCGCAGACTGGGCGCGGTAGATGCATCGGCGGTGGTTTCCACCATCGGCACCTCCTGGAACCAGCTGTCGCCATTGCCCGGCTGCAGCCCGATGCGCTGCATCTGGTCGCGGATATAGGTCACGGTCTTTTCTTCGCCGGGCGTGCCCGGGCCGCGGCCTTCGAAGTCGTCCGACGCCAGCGTCTTGACCAGTTCGGCGAAATCGCCGGTGGTCAGCTCCGGAGAGAAAGTGTGGCGACTGACCGGCGCGCTGGGGGCGCTATCGGCAGGCGTCTGCGTCGTGGGCGCTTGCGGCGCATCGGCGGGTTCGCGTTTGCAGCCAGCCAGGGCCAGCGTCGCGGCCAGGCACAACAGGATCTTGCGGGGCATCGGAACTCCTCGTGCGGCGGAATCCCGATCTTAGAGGGTGTGCAGCATGGTGAGGTGAGCGCGTGGCTGGGTGTGCTGCGTCAACATTGCCGGCAGGGCGCCAGAAGCAGACGCCCTTGCCCCCGCGCACGCAGGTGCAGATGCGTGCGAACGCGTCAGTCCTTGGGCGCCACCTCGCCGTCGAAGCTGCGTGCCGTGGCGCCGCTCACCGCGCCGATCTTGGCGCTGCGGTGAACATACAGGGTGACCTCGCGCTCAAAGTGCAGCGGTCCATCGACCACCGCGTTCGGGCCGATCACTACGCGCGGCGTGCGCGCGGTCTGGAACGAAAAACCGAAGCTTGGCTTGGTCACTTTGATGCCGCCGCGCACATGCGACCCCACCCCGACTGTGATATCGCCGTTGACCGTCTCAATGCTCTTGCCGAGCTCGGTTCCCACCAAGCCGATGCTGCCGTTCACGGTTTCCACGCCACCACTGACCTGGCTGCCGCGCTCGGTGAGGACGCTGCCGTTGACCGTTTCCAGCCCGCCGGACACGGTCACTTTCTGGCCCAAGGTAATCGCCCCGTTGACGGTTTCCACGCCACCGGTGCGCGCGTTATCGCCGATGCGGATGCCGCCATTGACGGTTTCCACGTTCTTGGTTTGTGCACCGGCGCCGATCTCGATGGAGCCGTTCACCGTTTCCAGCGAGCCATAGGTCTTGCCGGCGTCGGCGCTGATGCGGCCGTTGACCTTGCTCACGTCGTCGTCGGCCCAGGCACTCGTGCAGACCAGGGTCAGTGCCAAGAGGAGAAGTTGGGGCTTCATGCTGAACCTCGCGCGGCGGCGGTTGTCTGGGGCGTGGCGGCGATCACATCATGCTTGGCTACAATCGCGCACCTGCCTGAAGTCACTGGATCTTTCGTTGCCCCCTTCGCCCGCACCGCTGCCGCGCTCGCCGCTCGCTCCTGCCACCGGGCGTGGACAGATGTGGCTGGCAGCGTGCGCGCTGGCCTGCACGTTGCTGGGCAGCGTGGGCGCAAGCGCGCAGAGCCAACGCGAGACCGAACGCAAACTGCAGCAGCTGCGCGATGAGCTCAAGACCATCAGCGCCGATCGGCGCGAGCTGGAAGGCAAGCGCGGCACCGCTGCGCAACAGTTGCGCCAGGCCGATGAGAAAGTGGCAAAGACCGCACGCGCATTGAGCGAGACCGAAGCGGCAATGCGCGCGCAGGAACAACATCTTTCCACTCTTCAGCAAGAACGCGCGCAGTTGCAGCGTGGCCTGCAAAACCAGCGCGCGCAGCTGGCGGCATTATTGCGTGCGGCCGATCAGGTAGGCCGCAACGCGCCGTTGAAAGTGCTGCTGTCGCAAGACACCGTTGGCGATGCCACGCGCATGCTGGCCGATCACCGGTATGTGCAAAACGCGCGTGCGCAGCGCATCCACGCCTTGACCAAACAGCTGGATGCACTGACGAAAGTGGAACAGGACATCGCCACCCGGCGCCAGGCGCTGGATGCAGCGCGTGCGCAGCAAAAGGCGCAGGCCGCCACGTTACAGAAAGATCGTTCGCAACAAGCGGCCACCGTCGCGCAACTGGACGATCGCTACAAACAACGCGCTGAACGCGAAAAGGCGATCGGCCAGGATGCCAAGGCGCTGGAGCAGCTGCTCGCCAATCTGCGCGCCGCCGCCAAGGCCGAAGCCGAACGTCGCGCTGCCGCCAAACGCGCTGCCGCCGAAGCCGCTGCACAGGCAAAACGCGGTAAAACCGAGCGCCCCGATCGCCCCGGCAAGACGCCACCAAAGGTCGTCGCCAGTGCACCGGCCCCCAAGGTCGGTGGGCTCAGCTGGCCGGTGTCGGGCAATCTGCTGGCGCGCTTCAATGCCACATTGCCCGATGGCCATACCAGCAAGGGCGTGCTGATCGGCGCGCCCAAGGGCACCACGGTCACCGCAGTGGCCGATGGCACGGTGGTGTTTTCCGACTGGATGACCGGCTACGGCATGATCCTGATCGTGGACCACGGCAACGGCTACATGAGCCTGTACGCGCATAACGACACCTTGCTGCGCGATGCCGGTGCGTCGATCAAACGCGGCGAAGCGGTGGCCAAGGTCGGCAGTTCGGGCGGGCAGGGCGTGCCGGCGCTGTACTTCGAATTGCGTCGCAACGGCCAACCGGTGGATCCATCGAGCTGGCTGCAACGCCGCTGAGCGCCGCGCACCGCCCGCAATTCAACGCGGATTTACCGCGGCTTCGCGCATAATCCGGTCAGCTCCGCGCTGCGGGGCGCCTTTATCTCTTGTCGGAGTGCTTCATGCGCGTAGCCGTCCTGTCCGTTGCCCTGTCGCTGGCCCTGTTCGCGTCGCCCGGTTGGGCGCAGAAGGCCGGCCCCGCCGCCCGGGCCACCGCGGACGATCCGGAAGCCAATGAAGCTGCTGTTTCCAAGGTGCCGCTGGACGAGATCCGCCGCTTCGTGGCGGTGTACAACGCGGTCAAGCAGGCCTACGTCGACCCGGTCGAAGACAAGAAGCTGATGCACGCCGCGGTGCGCGGCCTGCTTTCTGATCTGGACCCGCACAGCACCTATTTCGACAAGGAAGACGCCGAAGCCTTCGACGAACAGGCCACCGGCGCTTACGACGGCATCGGCGTGGAATTGCTGCAGCAACAGGACAACACGCTGAAGGTGATCGCGCCGATCGACGACACCCCGGCCGCGCGCGCCGGCATCCGCGCCGGCGATGTGATCGTGGCCATCGACGGCAAGCCGATCGATGCCAGCAAAGCAATGGAACCGCTGCGCGGCGAATCCGGCAGCAAGGTGGTCCTGACCATCGTGCGCGACAAGACGCCCAAGCCGTTCGATGTGACCCTGCAGCGCGAAACCATCCGCGTGGCCAGCGTGCGTAGCAAGATGCTGGAGCAGGGATACGGCTATATCCGCATCAGCACCTTCCAGGCTGATACAGGTGCCGACTTCCAGAAGAACCTCAAGCAGCTGCAGGCCGGCGGCAAGTTGCGCGGCCTGGTGCTGGATCTGCGCAGCAACCCCGGCGGTCTGCTGACCTCGGCGGTGCAGGTGGCCGACGATCTGCTCGACAAAGGCAATATCGTCAGCACGCGCGGGCGCATCTCGATCAGCGATGCCAAGTTCGACGCCACCCCGGGCGACCTGCTCAATGGCGCACCGGTCGTGGTGCTGGTGGACGCCGGCTCGGCCAGTGCCTCCGAAGTGCTGGCTGGCGCGCTGCGCGATAACAAACGCGCACGCATCATCGGCAGCCGCACCTTCGGCAAGGGCTCGGTGCAGACCGTGCTGCCGCTGGACAACGGCGACTCGGTCAAGCTCACCACCGCGCGCTATTACACGCCCAGTGGAAAGTCGATCCAGGCCAGCGGCATCGTGCCGGACGTGATGCTCACCCCCGAGCCGCAGCCGGGCGATGCCGATGTGCCGGCCAGCCTGACCGACTACAGCGAGGCCACCTTGCCAGGCCACCTGCGCGGCGACGACGAAGGCGAAGAGGGCTACAGCGCCGGCGACGTACTGCCGGGCGACGGCCCGATCAGCGAAGCCCTGGCCGAACTCAAGCAACCCGGCTCCGCTGCCAAGGCGCAAGCTGCACGCAAGGCCAAGGCGCAGGCCGCGCAGAAGGCGAAGGCAGTCAAGGCCGGTGCCGAGGCCAAGCCTGCCGCAGCGCGCCCGGCAACCACAGACAAGCCCAAATCGGCCGAACCGGCAGGCAAAGCCAAGCCTGCGGCTGCACCCGCTGCGCCAGCCGAACCGCCGACGCCGACGCCGACGCCGACGCCGACGCCGACGCCAGCAGAGAAGACCACCGAGCCGGTCAACTAAGAATGGGCAACAGACCTGCGCGCCTTGTCGTGACGTAGGTCTGCTCGGCGCGCAGGAATCGGTGGGCGAGTACGTGCCGCGCCCAACACTGGCCGCCGCTTACGTGGCAGCAGCGCACGCGTCTTGTCGGTTGCTTCAAGGCCGCGCTAATCCAGCGGGGATCACACCCGCTGCGTTGTCGCCAATACCTCGGGATTGACCAGATTGCGCGGCGTGCCCGCGGCAAACGCCAGCACGTTGTCGAACGCCGCGTCGAAATACAGCGCGTAGCTGTCGCGTTCCACATAGCCCAGATGCGGCGTTGCCAACACGCGCGGGTGCAGCAGCAGCGGATCGTGTGGGTCCAGCACCGGCTCGTGTTCGAACACATCCAGCGCGGCGTACCCGGGCCGGCCAGCATCCAACGCAGCGAGCAATGCGCCAGGCGCAATCAATTCGGCACGGCTGGTGTTGACCAGCAACGCATCGCCACGCATGCGCGCCAGATCCTGTGCGGTGATGTCATGCCGCGTCTGCGCAGTCAGCCGCCGATGCAGCGACAGCACATCGCTGCGTTCGAACAGTTCTTCGCGGCTGCCCGCAATCGCGAAGCCGTCGCGCGCTGCCTGCGCACAAGACGCCTCGCCGCCCCACACCAACACCTGCATGCCGAAGGCGCGCCCGAAGCCGGCCACGCGTTGGCCAATCCGTCCGTAACTCCAGATCCCCAACGTGCGCCCGTGCAGCACGCGGCCCAAGCCGGGATCGCCCAGTGCCTGCCATCGGCCTTGCTGCAAGGCATGCTGGTACTCGGTCAGCCGACGACTGACCGACAGGATCAATGCCCAGGTCAGCTCGGCCGGTGCCACCGGCGAACCCACGCCTTCAGCGACTGCCACACCCAGCGCGGTACACGCCGCCACATCCACATGCGCGCCCACCCGCCCGGTTTGGCTGATCAGTTTCAGCCGTGGCAGCCGTTGCAGCAGCGCCGCATCCACCCGCGTGCGCTCGCGGATCAGCACCACCGCATCGGCGTCGGCCAGCCACGCAACACGCGCATCGAGATGCTCGTCCAGTGCGCCTATTACCTGCACCTGGTGACCTTGCATGCGCTGCACAAAGGGCAGCTGAGCCACAGCACCCTGATAGTCGTCGGGCACCAGGATGCGCATCAGCGTGGCTTGATCGGCGAGGGGAACGGAGTGACCACCTTGTCGCCGGTGGTGGCATCGCGAATCACCGACTGGCCTTTTTTCTCGACCTCTTCGATCCGCACGATGCTCTGCATCGGCAGGTGCAAGGTCTTGGTGTTGCCGAATTCTTCGCGCAGGCGTTCTTCGGTGGGGTCCACCACCAGCCCATCGTGCACGTCGAACACCAGCTCGCCGATCTGGTTGAAGCCCCACAGATGGCTGCCGGTGACCTCACGCGCGTAGAGCTCGTACACCTTGCCGTGATTGAGGAAGGTGACTTTGTACAGAGACTTGGACATGCCGCGATTATAGGCGCGCCCGCCTGGCCGCCGAAGTGCGCGGCATCGCGCGTTACTGGCTCCGCAGCGCAGCGCTCAGAGCCTGCTCAGCCCAACGCCCGGTGCGCTGCGCGCCTCAGAAGCCGTGGCGCTTGCGCAGCCGCCGCGCGATCGCCGCGCGCACCGACAAGCCGTACACGATGCCGAATACAAAGCCGGCGATATGCGCCGACCACGCCACCATGCCGAAGGCCGGGCCGATGTAGGCGAACACCACCTGCAGCATTGCCCAGGCGCCGATCAACAGCGGCGCCGGCACCCGGATGAATTCCAGAAACACGCCCAGCGGCAGCACCACGCCCAGCTTGGCGCCCGGAAACAGCGCCAGATAGGTGCCGATCAACGCCGACACCGCGCCCGATGCACCGATGATCACGCGGTCTGGGGTGCCGATGGCAAAGATCGCCGCCAGGTTGGAGGCCGCGCCGCCGACCAGAAACAGCAGCAATAACCGCCATGGGCCAAGGATGCGCTCGGCCGGCAGCCCGAAGATCAGCAAGAACACCAGGTTGCCGAGCAGATGCGACCAATCGGCGTGCAGGAACAGCGCAGTGAACAGGCGCAGCACGCTGCCGTCGCGCAAGGTGGCCCACCAGTCGCCCAGATTGGAGACGCCACTGGAAAGTGCGCCCCAGTCCAGCCACAGCGTATTGCGCGCCTCGCCCGGCCGACTGATCGACCACAGATACGCCAGCCACACGGTCGCGAACAGCAGCGGCACCGCCCAGCGCGGCGTGGGTTTTTTGCGGGAAGGAAGAGAGACGAACATCGGACGGGGACAATAGCCGGTCCGCGCCGCTGAACCCAACCCTAACCTGATGCCACGTTCAGCGTGCGATTCGTTATTGTTCGGTTAATCGCCATAGGTATACTGCGTACGGCGTCGTATGTCGGGGGGGGGTCTCCGGCGCGCTCCGGGCACTGGATTGGTGCTGGACGCGGGCGCTGAATCGACCATTGCAGTCCTTATCCGGAGAGCTACAACTTATGTCTACTGCTTCCACTCTCAGCCGCGCCACCCTGTTGGCCGTCGGTATCGCTGGCGTGCTGGCCGTTGGTCAGGCGCACGGCGCCGCATTCCAGCTGAAGGAAAACAGCGCCAAGGGTCTCGGCCGCGCATTCGCAGGTTCGGGCAGCGCCCCGGACGATGCCTCGATCATCGTCAACAACCCGGCCGGTATGCGCCAGCTGGACGGTCGCCTGTTCCAGGCCGACGTCAGCGCCATCAGCTTCTCGGCCAAGTTCCAGCCTGAGTCAGCCAACTATGCCAACGGCGCTCCGGTCTCCGGCGGCAACGGCGGCGATGCCGGCATGATCGCACCGGTCCCGGCGATGTACTTCCACGTGCCGTTCGGCGAGAACGACAACATGCACCTGGGTACCTCGCTGACCGCGCCGTTCGGCTTCAAGACCGAATACGACCGCGACTGGGTCGGCCGCTACCACGGCACCAAGACCGAGCTGCAGGCGATCGACTTCAACGTCGCGTTCTCCTATGACGTGAACCCGTACGTGTCCTTCGGTGCCTCTGTGTTCGCCGAGCGTCTGGATATCGACCTGGCCAACGCCGTCGATTTCGGCAGCGTGCTGGCCGCGCGCCGCGTGCCGGGCTTCGCGCCGGGCAGTGCCGATGGCTACTCGCGCATCAAGGGCGACAGCACCGAAGTGGGCTTCACCCTGGGTGGCTTGTTCAGCATCGATGAGAACACCCACATCGGCTTCAGCTACCGCTCGCAGGTGGACCACAAGATCACCGACGGCACCGCCGACTTCACCACACCGGGTAACGCTGCTGCCGTGCTCGCGGTTGCCGCACCGGGCACCTTCGTCGACACCAAGGGCCGCGCCACCGTCAAGCTGCCGGCCAGCGCCACCGCCAGCTTCACGCATAACGTGAACGAGCAGTGGTCGATCATGGCCGATGTCACCCGCACCGCCTGGAGCAAGTTCGACCAGGTGACCGTGGACTTCGCCTCCAACCAGCCCGACAGCGTGCTGGACTTCTCCTACCGCGACACCACCTTCGCCTCGATCGGTGCCGACTACCGCATGAGCGATACGGTGACCCTGCGCGGCGGCCTGGCATACGACCAGACCCCGACCACCGCCGAACACCGCGACGTGCGCGTGCCGGACGCGAGCCGCAAGTGGGTTTCGCTGGGCATGAGCTGGCGTCCGTCGGCGCAGACCGAGTACAACTTCGGTTACACCCACCTGTTCACCAGCGACCCGACCAGCGACACCCGCAGCGCCACCGGCGACCGTCTGGCTGGCAGCTACGACGTGAAGGGCGACGTGCTTGCCGCTTCGATCAACTACAAGTTCTGATCGTCGCAGCCTGCGTTGTTTGACGAAAAACCCCGCTTCGGCGGGGTTTTTCTTTGCTGCGTTGCACGCCCAACACGCGCAACCAGCAACCAGCGAAGCGGGCAAGGCACCGCGCTTCACCACCTTGCGCGGTATCGCCACGTGGCCACGCATTGGTGATGTCGACAACGTCGCGTGCGGATCCCGCTTGTGCGCCATGCATGGCGAACGCTGCAGCCGGCGCGCCAGATTGCTATGGTCAGGCGCATGAGCCAACCCGACTTCATCCAGATCACCGACAACGCCGTCTCGCGCGAAGATTGCGCGGCCATCGTGCAACGCATGCGCCAGAGCCAGCAACTGCATCCAGGCCGCATCGGTGGCGGTGTGTTCCCCGACCTCAAACATAGTCGTGACCTGCGCATCAGTGGCATGGCCGAATGGGCGGAAGTGGAAAGCCGCCTGCAGCAGGCCGTGTTCGACGGCGTGCTCAGCTATCTGCGGCAGTATCCGCAGGCCCTGATCTCACCGCTGATGCTGCAGGTGACCACCGCCGATGGCACACCGCATCGCCTGGTGGCCGAGGACATCGTGCAGATGAGCGACCAGGCGTTGGGCGATCTGACGCGCACCTGCCTGCGCCCGGGCGCGATCAATCTGCAGTGGTATACCGCCGATCAGGGCGGCTACCCGTATTGGCATTGCGAGCTGTATCCGCGCGATGCCAGCGCCGACACGCTGCATCGGCATCTGCTGTGGACGCTGTATCTCAACGACGACTTCGCGCAAGGCGAAACCGAATTCCTGTTCCAGCAACGCAAGGCCCGCCCACGCACCGGCAGCCTGCTGATTGCCCCCACCGCCTTCACCCACACCCACCGCGGCAACCGCCCGGTCGGCGGTGACAAGTTCATTGCGACGAGCTGGATTTTGTTTCAGTCGGCGCAGGCGCTTTACGGCGGGGAATAGGGAATCGGGAATAGGGAATGGGGAATCGCAACGGCGGCGCTTTCTGCTGTTGCTGTTGCTGTTGCTGTTGCTGTTGCTGTTGCTGTTGCTGTTGCTGTTGCTGTTGCTGTTGCCGATTTCCGTTTCCCGATTCTCCATTCCCCCGCTGCGACTGCGCCCTGCACTGCGTCGTAGCAGTTGTGCTCGCTCCCTGGACCGGTACACGTCGCTTGCACCGGGCGTCGTTAGTAAGAATACTAACGGCATGCAGAAGAACTCTTTCCCCGGCGCGAGCGCGGCAGCTGAGCGCGATGTCCGCAGCTCGCGCACGGTCATCAAGGGGCGCGGCACCACCGCCTACGTGCCCGGTCGTTTCTCGGTCACCACCGCCGTCGAGATAGACGATGGCTGGGGCGCGCTCGATGCCGACGGCGAGACTGCCATGCGTCCCAAGACCGTGGTGGCCGAGGAAATCGCGCGCAACATCATCAGCCGCAACAACTCGCCCGACATCGGGTTCTCGCAGTCGGTGAACCCATACCGCGGATGTGAGCACGGCTGCGTGTACTGCTTTGCCAGGCCCTCGCACGCCTATCTGGATCTGTCGCCGGGGCTGGATTTCGAAACGCGCATCTTCGCCAAGCCGAATGCGGCCGCGCTGCTGCGCGCGGAGATCGCACGCCCGTCCTACCAGTGCTCGCCGATCGCGTTGGGGATCAATACCGACGCCTACCAGCCCGCCGAGCGGCGCCTGCACATTTCCCGCCAATGCCTGGAAGTGCTTGCAGAGGCCCGCCACCCGGTCAGCTTCGTGACCAAGGCGGCGTTGATCGAACGCGACATCGATGTGCTGGCCGAGATGGCGCAGCACAACCTGGTGTCGGTGTATTTCTCGATCACCACGCTCGACAATCGGCTCGCGGCGAAGATGGAGCCGCGCGCCGCCGCGCCGCATGCGCGACTGCGCGCCATGCAGGCGCTACACGCTGCCGGCGTACCGGTGGGCGTGCTGGTCGCTCCGGTCATCCCGATGATCAACGACCAGGAACTGGAGCGCATCCTGGACGCGGCCGCAGCCCACGGCGCACGTTCGGCCGGTTACGTTGTTGCGCTTGCCGCACGAACTCACCCAGTTATGGCGCGAGTGGCTTGAGCTGCACTATCCGGATCGCGCCAAGCATGTCATGAGCCTGATCCAGCAGATGCGCGGCGGCAAGGACTACGACAGCCGGTTCGGCAAGCGCATGGTCGGCGAGGGTCCGTTTGCGGAACTGATCGCGCAGCGGTTCTCCATCGCGTATCGGCGCCTTGGGTTCGGGCGATTGCCCAGGCTAGTTCGACGCCGGCTAATCGCAGTGCCTCCTATCGTTATGGGGAGATAGGCGGGTATTCCGAGGTCGGGGTTAATTGCACCCCGCCACGTTGAAGCCCCGGATCCGAAATAGCAGTGCACATCCAATCGTTAGGCTATGTTTATTTGCAATGTTGGACCGATCGACCAGGATTGCTTACTGTCAATCACCGCCGGATTGAGGAAGGACAACGGAGATAGGGCGCTTTCCGTCCGCAGCTTGGAAAGCACCGGGCCAAAAAGCGATAATTCCAGCAGCACAGCTGCCTCTTTCGCAGTGAACAGTGATGTCGTCGGAGTTTCCCGGATGCACTGCTGCCGCTGCGATCACGACCGCTAAGCTTCCAGCCAAATACCAATAGAGGCTCATCGATCGTTTCCTAGCAAGCAGCACTGAAAGAGAAAAGAGAGCGGCAAAGAAGCCTGCTCCCAGAAGCGATTTAAGCCAGGTGACCAAAAAAATGTGGACGTGTACCAAGCCAGAGAAGGCATAGGTCGCGAGGGCTGAAAACGTCAGCCAAGCAGCAACAGCCATGATGAAGGCCGCCCCAGCGGTCTTATGTCCACGCCACACCAAATCTGCTTGCAGCAGAAAAAAAGCTAAAAGCAGAATGGGAGCTACTGCATAGCACAGCAGTCCGATCTGGCGTTGAGTCGCCACAAAGAGCACAGAGCAAGCCAACGTTCCCGCGAGCAGAACTGTTTCGCGAAAGCGCAGGCTTAACCTGCGCTCCCTGATGCGGATGGTCCTCATTATTTGACTTGGACCACATCACCGACAAGGACAGTGCCACTACCTACCGTGACTGTGCCTCCAGAGATGGTGGCTGCACCACTTGACGTGAGCCAGTCTATGCCGCGCTGGTAGTCGGGCCGAGATGCTGCGCCCGGGCTTTCGTAGGAGCTGTAATCGACATTGATCGGCTCACTGCTGGACGTCCCAATGAGATTGCCCGCCGAATCGTAGGCTTCAACGTAAACAATGGCGCGCTTTGCGGAATCATAGGCGAAGATCGCTCTGCTCTTGTCGTTGAACGTGGTATCGATGCGGATGCTGTAGTCCTCCGAACTCCTCCATTTATAGGCGTTGGAGAGAACCTGTTGGATGAAAAAGATGAAATTCTCGCCAGTATTGGGCACTTGCCAGTCGTTTTTTTCAAGCCACTGGATGACTTGTTGACGGGTCGCACCTTCCCGGCGTACGTCGAAGGCGCTGGCGAAGGCAGACGACTCGTCGGACGCCACCTCAACCATTCGGCTGACCGAACTCGGTGCAACAGTTCCATTCGCCAAGTCGATCTTTACGTTGAGCGTGCCAATATTTCCATAGCTCCGATACACCGACGAGTAGATGGCGAATTGGTCGGCATCCGCTTGAGACACGGGCTGCTCCTGAATCCCGGGTGGTGCCACCGAGACGGGGCCGTTTACAGTATTGACTGTGTAGAGGTATGGAACGCCTGTGGTGCGATCACCGATGTAGACTTGGCCAAGACCGGAAGTCAGCTGAGTTGCTAGTACTCCTCGCTGCGTCTGCGTGCACGAATCGCAGAAGTGAATGTCATTTGCAGTGGCTTTTCCGACAAATCCTAAGAGCACCAAGCTGCTGAACATTGCGATCATCTTCATCATCAAAAGCTCCGTTTCGATCCCCTGCTGCACGAGTGTCACTGCCTTCATGGCTACCGTCAAACCTCAATCCAGGCGTCATTTGCGAAGGTCGAGCTTGATCACATTAGATCGTTGTGATGTCCGAGCATCCTGCGAACAATCACGCGCGATCATCGGAGCTCGAGCAGCACTGCGGCAGTCCAGGCGCCCGTCAGACCGCTGCAGCGGCTCTTAGAATCCGCGCATGCTCGCATTTGCACAGGGCGCGTGGGATTGGCTGGCCAACACTCCCCACCTCGAAGCGCTCCTTCTCGCCGCCTATGTGCTGTACCTGCTGTGGATCGCCGCCTGGATCGTGCTGCAAAAGCGCGAGCCGGTGGCCACGCTGAGTTGGGTGCTGTCGCTGGCGGCGCTGCCGTATCTGGGGCTGTTGATCTACTACTGGCTGGGCCCGCAAAAGGTCAAACGCCAGCGGCTGCGGCGCGGGCGCTCGCGCTCGGGCATGGAGAGCTACAGCAGCGTCTGCCCGCCGGATGCCGACTGCACAGAGCTGGCCAAGATCGCCCAATCCACCACCGGGCTGGCGCCCAGCAGCGCCACAGAAGTGCACTGGCTGGTGGATGGCGCTGCCACGTACGCCGCCATCATCGAAGCGATCCGTGATGCGCGCGACCACATCCATCTGGAGTACTACATCTTCCAGCCCGACCGCAGCGGCACCGCGATCTGCGCTGCGCTGATGGAACGTGCCCGCGCCGGAGTCAGGGTGCGGCTGCTGATGGATGCGATCGGCTCATCGGCGATGACCCGGCGCGTGTTGCGCACGCTGCGCGAGGCCGGAGTGGAAACCGCCTGGTTTCATCCCTCGCAGCTGCTCAAGCCGTTCAAGCGCCCGTGGTTGAACCTGCGCACCCACCGCAAGGTGATCGTCATCGATGGCCGAGTCGGCTTCACCGGCGGCATCAACGTCACCGACGATGAAAACGAGCAGGTGCGCAAAGATGCCTATCGCGACCTGCACGTGCGCCTGCAGGGCCATGTGGTGCGCAGCCTGCAGCTGGTTTTCCTGGAAGACTGGCTCTATGCCACCGGCCAGGGCCGCGCCGCATTCCATGGCCAGCAGCTCTGGCCGGACGATGTGCCCACCCGTGCGCAAGGCACGGTGGATGCGCAGGTGCTGGTGTCTGGCCCGGATTCGTCCTGGGAAGCGATCCACCGCCTGATGGTCGCAGCCATCCATGAGGCCAAGCACCGCGTGTGGCTGGTCACCCCGTATTTCGTCCCCGGCGAAGCCGCGCGCATGGCGCTGACCTCGGCCGCGCTTGGCGGGCTGGACGTGCGCCTGCTGGTGCCGCGGCTGAGCGATTCGCGCCTGGTCACCTACGCGGCACGCTCGTATTTCGACGAGCTGCTGGAAGCCGGCGTGCGCATCTACGAGTACGGCCCGCGCATGTTGCACACCAAGGCGCTGCTGGCCGACGACGATGTCTGCATCGTCGGCAGCGCCAATTTCGACAGTCGCAGCTTCCGGCTCAATTTCGAATTGTCGATGCTGTTCCGCGACCAGGCAGTGGCGGCAGAGATGGCAGGGCTGATCGGCGCCGACATGGAACAGGCGCAGGAAGTGCGTTTCGTGCGGCATCGGCCGTTATGGCGTTCACGCCTGCCGGAAGCCTTCGCGCGGCTGTTATCGCCGCTGCTCTGACCAACGGCGCGGTGCCCACGTGGAACCACGCCGGGCACGGCGTTACACTGCCGCCACTCAACGGGGAGCTCGTCATGCACTGGCTGTTTCTGCTTATGGCACTGGGTGCGCTGGTGCTGGCCTTCAGCACGCCGCACGTGTGGTTGCTGGTGGTTTCGCTGCTGGTGGCATTGCTGCTACTGCTGCTGTGGACACGCGGCTGGTTCGCCTCGCGCATGGACGACACCCAACGCGACACCAGCAGCATGATCGACCCGGCCGAGCTGCGCCGCCTGCGCGAGCTGGCAGAAGCACGCAAGTCGGCTGCACTGGCCGCTGCACGCGACAACGAGCCGCAGGCCTGATGACCGCCGTATGACCACTCGGCTCAGCGTTAACGTCAACAAGATCGCGGTGCTACGCAATTCGCGCGGCGGCACCGACCCGGACGTGGTGCAAGCTGCACGCACCTGCATCGCCGCCGGTGCGCACGGCATCACCGTGCACCCGCGCCCGAACCAGCGCCATATCCGCGCCGACGACGTCTTCGCACTGAGCGCGCTGACGCGTGCGCATGCGGTGGAATTCAATATCGAAGGCAACCCGTTCGCGCCGCCGCGCGCGGGCTATCCGGGGTTGCTGGAGTTGTGCCGCGCCACGCGCCCGGAGCAGATCACGCTGGTGCCGGATGGCGACGGGCAACTGACCTCCGACCATGGCTTCGATTTTGCGCAGGACACCAGGCAACTTGCCGCGCTGATCGCCGCGTTCAAGGCGGTCGGTAGCCGTGTCAGCCTGTTCGTCGATGCCGGTAACCCGGACATCGCCCGCGCAGCCGCATTGGGCGCAGACCGCATCGAGTTGTACACCGGCCCATATGCGTACGCGCATGCCAGCGGGCAGGCAGATACCGCATTGGCACTGTTCGCCGATGCCGCGCAGCGTGCCAGTGCCGCCGGCCTGGGCATCAATGCCGGACACGATTTATCGCAAGCCAATCTCGGCGATTTTCTCGCCACAGTTCCGGGCGTGCTGGAAGTATCCATCGGCCACGCCTTGATCAGCGAAGCCTTATATCAAGGGTTGGATGCGAGCGTGCGCGCGTACGTCGAGATTTTGCGCGGCGGTCGCTTTACCGCCTGATTTGGCGCAATGCCGACAGTCGATCGTGCGCGAACGCTGGTTGGCATGGCGACGCAGTGGCGGTGTCGTTTGATGCAGCGGCGAAGGACACGCCTGTTATTGGGGTAGTAGGCAGACAGCAGCTCGCCGCAGGCGATGCAAGGTAATCCACAGGGAATGGACGATGGCCGCGCGCATCGAATCAGCACGTGGCCACTTTGTCGCGTGCCATCTGGCACCGCGCCAACCAGATAAGCCGGCAACGTTCTAATGCACTGGCTGCTCAGCCGCCAGGAGCAATGTGATCGAGATCGCTGCGCCACAGCCATGTTTACAACTACCACTACCCACACAGCAGAAAAAAACGCCACCGTTTCCGGTGGCGTTGCAGTCGCGTCATGACTGTTGTGTTGCGGTCTTGCAGAGACGTTTACTGCTGCATGAAGCCGATTTTCTTCATCTGCGAGTTCTTCGCAGCGGCCAGCACCTTCGCCATCACTTCGTACTCCGCATCCGGATTTGCATCGATGCGTAGTTCCGGCTGATTGGTCGGATCGGCCTGCACCACTTCTTCCATCTTCTGTTGCAACACATCGACCGGAGTCGGACTGTTGTTCCAGAACACCTGGTTGCTGGCGTCGATACGCAACTCGATCGGCGGCGGCGGTTCGGTCGTCTGCGGTGGCGGGTTGAGCACCCGCTGCGGCAGGTCCACGGCGATCGGATAGGTCATGATCGGCGCGGTGACGATGAAGATGATCAGCAGCACCAGCATCACGTCCACGAGGGGCGTGACGTTGATGTCGGCCATCGGCCCACGGCTTCCACCAGTACTAAATGCCATGGCTTACTGCCCCTTCACTTTGGTTGCAACGAAACCGACGTCCAGCATGCCCTGACCCTGCGCGATCTTGGTGATCTCGTTGATCGTACGCATCTTGGTCGTGCGGTCGCCACGCAAATTGAGCGGCGGCTGCGGGGTCTGCTGTGCTGCGGTGGACAGGCGCGACTCCAAGGCTTCCTTGGAAATCGGCTCGTCGTTCCAGTACAGCGACCCATCTTCCTTGACGGCCAGAGTGATCGGCGCGGCGCGTTTCTCCGCATCTTCCTTCTGGATCAAGTTGGCCTGTGGCAGCTCCACCTTGACCTTATGGGACATCAGCGGCGCCGTAATGATGAAGATGATCAGCAGCACCAGCATGACGTCCACCAGGGGCGTCACATTGATGTCGGCCATCGGGCCACCGCTGTTTCCACTACTGAAGGCCATAACGGGCTCCGTCTAAATCGTTGCGAAGTCGTTCTTTACAACCGGATTAGCGAACGCGCGAACCGGTGGCGAAGAAGTCGTGCAGGTCGTGGGCGAAGGTGTCGAACTTGGCGATCACCGAGCTGTTGACCTTGGAGAAGAAGTTGAACGCGAACACGGCGGGGATGGCGACGAACAGACCGATCGCGGTCATGATCAGCGCTTCACCCACCGGGCCGGCAACGGCGTCGATGGAGGCCGAACCGGTTGCACCGATTTTGATCAGCGCGCCGTAGATGCCCCACACGGTACCGAGCAGACCGACGAACGGTGCGGTCGCACCGACGGTGGCCAGCAGGGTCATGCCCGACTGCAGCTTGGTGCTTTCGCGGGTCACGGCCTGACGCAGGGCGCGGTCGACGAACTCCGAACGGCTCAGGCTCTCGCCCAGGCCACCGGTGCTGCCTTCGGCGCGCTGGTGGTGAGCAGCAGCCTGGGCTGCGTCTAGTGCGATCTTGGAGAACGGCTCGGAAGCCGGCTGTTCTTCCATCGCGCGGATGGCGTCCTGTGCATTCGGGGCATCCCAGAACGCGGTGGTGACGCGGTCAGCCGCGCTCTTCAGACGTGTGGCACGGAAGATGTTGATGACAGTCCAGTACCAGGAGGCAGCGGACATGGCGATCAGGGTGATCAACACGACCCAAGACACGGCGAAATCGCCGGGGCTGGAGGTCATTTCGGTGATCAAGTGCTCGAAGCCCATCTGCGACAGAGCGGCCGACGGATTGGAGCCCCCTGCAGCGGCGGCGATAAAGAATTCCTGCAGCATGACGCTTACCTTTGTTGTGTGTGGTGATGAAGGGTGGAGCGAAAGGAAGACAGGATCCTGGGCCGACCGTAGCCGGCCCGTGGATCAGTTCAGAGCAAAGTTGACCGGGACGCGGACACGTCCGGCGGCTTTCTGCCCGTTGACAGTGGAAGCGTTGAACTTCCACTTGCGTGCTGCGTCCATCGCGGCACGGTCAAGGTCGCGGTTGCGGCTGGACTTTTCGACCGACACATTGGTCACGTTGCCGCTGGCATCCACATCCACGATCAGGATGACCTCACCTTGGACACCGGCACGGAATGCCGCCGGCGGGTACTTCGGTGGGTTCATGTTCTTGGACGAGATATCGACGCTGGCGCCAATGTCGCTCGGCGGAGCCGGAGGGCTCGGCGGGCTGGGCGGCGTGACGATATCGCTCGGACGCGGGTCGGGAACGTCGACCACCGGAGCTTCCGGCGGCGGCGGAACCGGTGACGGCTTCGGCGGCGACAGATTCTTGACCGGCGGTGGCGGCTTGTCTTCCGGC
Organism: Xanthomonas vasicola; assembly: GCF_000772705.2. Taxonomy (GTDB): domain Bacteria; phylum Pseudomonadota; class Gammaproteobacteria; order Xanthomonadales; family Xanthomonadaceae; genus Xanthomonas; species Xanthomonas vasicola. Next base: position 45,497 of record NZ_JSBW02000022.1, on the reverse strand, counting down.
GGCGGCGGCGGCGGCGGCGGGGGAGGAGGAGGCGGTGCATCCACCAAGGTAACCATGGTGGTGCGCTCCTTCTCTGCCGGAACCTTCGGCGCCACTGCAGGGATCAGCAACATCATCAGTGCAGTGAGGTGCAAAGCAATTACAAAAGCAATGCCGATAATGCGGGCCCAGCTCAGACCCTGGTTCCCGGCATCATAGTCATGCCTGTGGATAACGAGTTGTTCCGTCATGCGCCAATGGCTCTTTCAGTGGGGGCCCGGATCACTGTGATGATCCCCAGGTTTTCGGACGGTTTTGACACCGCAGGAACTCCCAAGCTTATACCAATCCCGAGTCCTGTAACCACTAAAAACACAGGGATTTCGGGGGTTTATTTTCTTTTTTTACTTCAGGTTGATGATCTTCTTGGCGTCTTCTGGTTTTTTAACACCCTTGGCGATCGCCTGCTGTGCGGCCTGCTTGGCCTCCGGGATGCGACCTTCCGAGTGCAGCACCTTGGCCAGATTTAAATACGTCTCGCCATCCTTGGAAAGCGGTGCGGCCTTCTGCCAGTTTTCGATCGCCTTCGGCACATCGTCGCTGTAGTAATACGACTGTGCCAATGCGAGGTATGTCTGATAATCAGGCTTGAGGATGCCTTTTTGCATACCTTCATTGATAACCGCGATGACGTCCTTTTCTTTGTTCTCGGTGTTGGCGTAGATGGAATACAACTGCTTGTATTCCTTTTCTTCGGTCAACTGCCCGGCGGCACGCAGCTTGTCCATCACGGCTGCGGCCTTTTCCATCTGGTCGGCCTGCATGTACATGCTGGCCAGGTTGAGCTGGGCCTTCTTGTCGTTGGGCGTCTTGGCGGCAAGCGCTTCGGCGGCAGCGACGGCCTCGCCGGTCTGGCCAGCTTCGGCATAGGACGCCATCAGCAGCTGGTTCCAGGTGTCCTTCGGCTCGGGCGAAGCGGCAATAGCCTGCTTCAGCACCGGAATCGCTTCCTTGTAGCGCTCGGCCTGGTACAGCGCCTGACCCTTGAGGATCAGATCTTCCGGACGCTGCGACTTGCTCTCTTCCAGGTACTTGTCCAGCGTGGCCAGACCTTCGGCCTTCTGGTCGTCCTGCAGCTGCAACTGGGCCAGCATCAGCATTGACTGGAACTGGCCGTTGTTGTCCAGCGCGTTCAGGCCGATGGCCTGCTGCAGATACTTCTTGGCAGCGGCGGTGTCGTCCAGGTTGTAAGCGGCCTGGGCAGCCAGCTGTGCGGCCAACGCCTTGTCGGCTTCGTTGGCAGCGCTGTTGGCCAGGATCTCATCGGCCTGGCTGCGCACGCCCGGATAGTCTTCGCCCTTGTTGAAGGTTTCGATCAGCTTCTGCAGCTTGCTGCTCAACTTGGAGGACGGCTTGATCGTCGGTGCCTGACGGGTCGACTGTGGGTACAGCTCCTCGGCCTTGCCGCTTTTGGATTTACGGCTGGCGCGTTCGGAAGAACGGTCCGACTGCGCGACCGCATCGGTAATGACAGCCCCACCCAGCGACGCGGCAATGAACAAGGACAACAGGGCTTGCTTGCGGTTGAGCAGTTTCATGTTTCACCTCGGACGATCCGCCGTCGGGCGGTACGAAAAGCGGAATGGGCGCTGTACGAAAAATCTGGGCCGGCAAACTTAGCAGAAAGTCTCAGTTCTCGAAAACGGTTTCCATGTTGTGGTGTGACAAACGGCAACGGGGTAAACAAGTCTTAGCACAGCTAACATTCAGTGACCGGTCGCAACACCTGCGCCCGCAGTGTAACGAGGCAGGCGTTGAATTCAGGTCAGTACCCGCACGGAACAACAGAAGCCGCGTGGATGCTGTTAGCGGCTCTAGCCACAACGTGGCACGCGCCCGGCTTGCTTGGCCTGCTGGTACACCGGTTCAAGCTGACCAACGTCGGCCTGCAGTTCGCGGATGCGGTTGGCAGGATCGGGGTGGGTCGACAGCCACTGCGGTTGGCGATTGCCGCTGGCGGCCATCATGTTCTGCCATAGCGTTACCGCCTGCGCCGGATCGAAACCGGCCTGGGCCATCAGTCGCTGACCGACCACATCGGCTTCGCTTTCCTGGGTACGCGAGCCAGGCAGCAGAAACACTGTCTGGGCGGTCATACCGCCAACCTGTTTGACCGCGCTGGCCGCGCCGTCGCCATAGGCGGCGCCGGCAAGCGCGCCGATGATGCCCAGACCGGCTTGCGCGCCAAGCTGACGGGTGATGCGCTCTTCGTGATGGCGCGAGATGACGTGGCCGATCTCGTGTCCGAGCACAGCCGCGAGCTGATCCTGGGTCTTGGCCACGGTGAAGATGCCGGTGTTCACCCCGACCTTGCCACCGGGCAGGGCGAACGCGTTTGCTTCGTTATCCACGAACAGCGCGGTTTCCCACTTGGTTTCGCGCCATTGCGGTGGCAGCTGTGCCACCAGTGCGTTGACCACGCACTGCACGTAGGCATTCTGCTTGCCGTCGGTACTGACTTTTTCCTTGGCCTTGGTCTGCGCGAAAGATTGCGCGCCCAACTGGTCTAATTGCTGTTGCGACACGCCACCGACCACCTGTCGGCGGCCGGTTGGCGAAGTTGTGGTGGCACACGCCGTCAGTGCAAGCACGGCAACAACGGTCAACAGCCTAGCTTTCATTCGGATCCCCCTAGAACCATCCGGCCATTTTGGCAGGCTCGTCTTAACATTTCGTCAAGCGGCTGCGTGCGGCTACCGGGGCGTGCTTGCCCGGTAGCGATTGGGCCAGAGCGTGCGGGGTCATTCCGTAATCAGGTACCGTCGCGTTGCGACGGCAGGGCAGTCGCAGGTCGCCGCTATTCGCGCTCAGCCGAGCCCGAAAAAGTACAACGCCGCCAGCGCGGTGGCGTTATTGATGCCATGCGCAGCGATCGGGGCCCACAGCGTGCCGGTGCGCCAATACAGCCACGCGAACGCCGCGCCCATACTGCCGTACACCAGCCACAGCTGGGCGATGGCGGCAGGGCCATTACCGCTGATACCGGGAACTTCATGCACCAGGGCGAAAATCGCGCCGCTCAGGACGATACCCAGCCATGGGCGGCCGGCACTGAGCAAGCGACCAAACAGCACGCGGCGGAACAGCAGCTCTTCGTAGGTCGGCGCGATGACCACCGCAAACAAGGTCAATGCCAGCGGCCATTGCTGGAGCGCTTCTTCCATCAACGGCAGGTTGGTGGGCACCGGTTTAATGCCCAGGGCCGAAGCCGCCACGCTGACCAGATTGCTGAGCAGGAAGACGGCGGCGGCGATCAAGGCGGTCCAGCCCCAGGTGGAGGGGCGGCGCGCGGCAGTCCGCGAGGCGGCCTGTTCGGCGGCAGTGGCACGACGACGCCAGTAGTACAACAGCAACGCTGGCGTGGCCGTGCTGACCAGCGCGGTGACCAGCTGCACCAGCACACCGGGTTGGCCGATGGCGGCCATCACCTCGGTGGAGGACGGCGTCAGGCCCTGCGCCTTGGCCGCCTGTACATGGCTGAAGCCACGCACCGCGCCCCACAACGCAAAGCCGGCCACGCTGAGGGTTAGCAACAGGCCGGCGGCGATGAGCACGTCGACCCAAAACCCCACGAGCACAGGCAGCAGCGGCGGCTTGCCGGCAACTGCGCGAGGTGCCGGGGGAGGTGGAAGATCTGTGCTCATCGTCGTTCTGCGAACACCGCCCCGAGCAGCACGCCGCGAGTGCGACGTGCGCGCCGGGGGTGGCAGCTCAGATATCCAGGTTGGACACCTTCAGCGCGTTGTCCTCGATGAAGTCGCGGCGTGGTTCGACCACATCGCCCATCAGGGTGCTGAAGATCTGGTCGGCGGCCACCGCGTCCTCGATCCGCACCTGCAACAGGCGACGGGTGTCGGGGTTGACCGTGGTTTCCCACAGCTGTTCGGCGTTCATTTCGCCCAGGCCCTTGAAGCGCTGCACCTGGCGGCCCTTCTTGGCCTCATCCAGCAACCAGGCGTGCGCCTGCGCGAAGTTGGTGATCGGGTGGCTCTTGTTGCCGCGCACGATCTGCGCGCCTTCACGCACCAGGTCGTGCAGGGCCAGCGACACCTCACGCAGTGGACGCAGTTCGCCGCTTTCGAATGCACCCATCGGCAGCACCTGGGTGAACTCTTCGCCCATATGGCGGCGGATCGCCACCAGCGTTGCAGGCGCGTTCTCGGTGGCCGGGTCGAAGCGCAGCTGGTAGCGTGCGGTGCCCAGGGTGCCGCGATTGAGCACTGCCTGCAGCGCATCCAGGGTCGGATGGTGGTCGCCTTCGGCCTGCAGTTTTTCCACATCCAGCGGCGGCAGGTCGATCAAGGCGGTGAGCAGCGCCGGGTCGTAGCGGTGCGCGTTGCGCGCAATCGCTTCGTTGGCGCTGGTAAACAGCATCAACAGTTTTTCCAGCGCTTCGCCGGTGATCGGCGGCTCGTCGGTGGCCGGAATCAGCGCCGCACCTTCGACCGCATTGCTGGCCAGGTAGGCGTTGAGCGCGGCGTCGTCCTTCAGATACAACTCGCTCTTGCCCTGCTTGAGCTTGTACAGCGGCGGCAGGCCAATGTAGATGTAGCCGCGCTCGATCAGCTCCGGCATCTGCCGGTAGAAGAACGTCAGCAGAAGGGTACGGATGTGCGAGCCGTCAACGTCGGCGTCGGTCATCAGGATGATGCGGTGGTAACGCAGCTTGTCCGGGTTGTACTCGTCACGGCCGATGCCGGTGCCGAGCGCGGTGATCAGTGTGCCGACCTGATCGGACGCCAGCATGCGGTCGAAGCGCGCACGTTCGACATTGAGGATCTTGCCGCGCAACGGCAGCACTGCTTGGTTCTTGCGATTGCGTCCCTGCTTGGCCGAGCCACCTGCCGAGTCACCCTCGACGATGAACAGTTCGGACAGCGCCGGGTCTTTTTCCTGGCAGTCGGCCAGCTTGCCGGGCAGGCCGGCGATGTCCAGCGCGCCCTTGCGGCGGGTGAGATCGCGCGCCTTACGCGCGGCTTCACGGGCACGTGCGGCATCGACGATCTTGCCGGTGATCGCCTTGGCTTCGTTCGGGTTCTCTTGCAGGAACTCCTGCAGGCGCGCACCGAAGGCGTTTTCCACTGCCGGGCGCACGTCCGAGCTGACCAGCTTTTCCTTGGTCTGCGAGGAGAAGCTGGGGTCGGGCACCTTGACCGACAGCACCGCGATCATGCCTTCGCGCATGTCGTCGCCGGTCAGCGCAACCTTGGCCTGCTTGGCGATGCCGTTCTGTTCGATGTAGGTGCTCAACACACGCGTCAACGCGGCGCGGAAACCGGCCAAATGGGTGCCGCCATCCTTCTGCGGGATGTTGTTGGTGAAGCAATACATGGTTTCCTGGTAGGCATCGGTCCATTGCAGGGCCACGTCCACCACGATGCCGTTGTGCTCACCGGTGACCGAGATCACGTTCGGGTGCAGCGGCGACTTCAGCTGCGCCAGATGCTCCACGAAGCTGCGGATGCCGCCTTCGTAATGGAAATCGTCGCGACGGCCCTCGCCACGCTCGTCGATCAGGGTGATCTTGACGCCGGAATTGAGAAACGACAGCTCGCGCAGGCGGCGCGCCAGGATGTCGTAATGGAACTCGACGTCGCTGAAGATGGCCACGGACGGCTTGAAGCGCAACGTGGTGCCGCGCTTGGTCGAGGCTTCCAGCTGCTTGAGCGGGTATTGCGGCTCGCCCAGCGCGTATTCCTGCTGGTAGTGAAAGCCGTCGCGCCAGATGTCCAGCCACAGGTGCTCGGACAGCGCGTTGACCACCGAGACGCCCACGCCGTGCAGGCCGCCGGAGACCTTGTAGCTGTTGTCGTCGAACTTGCCGCCGGCATGCAGCACGGTGAGGATGACCTCGGCCGCAGACACGCCTTCTTCCTTGTGGATGTCGACCGGCACGCCGCGCCCGTTGTCGGACACCGCCACCGAGCCGTCGACCAGGATCTTCACCACGATGTCGTCGGCATGGCCGGCCAGGGCTTCATCGACAGAGTTGTCGACCACCTCGAACACCATGTGATGCAAGCCGGTGCCGTCATGGACGTCGCCGATGTACATGCCGGGGCGCTTGCGGACGGCTTCCAGGCCACGCAGCACGGTGATCTTGCTGGAGTCGTAAGTGCCGTTGGGTGTTGGCGGGGTGTTTTGTTCGTCGGTCATGCGCGTGCCGTTGGCTCCACAACACGGGCGCTGACGGCGGCAGCCGCTTCGCACCGTGGGAAAAGGGGGATAGCGGGCAAATTATACCAGTCGGCTCGCCCCGGCCGTTGGGGTCAGTCAGAGGCGGCTTGCGGCGCGAGCTGGCCGTGTTCCACGTGGAACCGTTGCAATAGCGCGCCAGCGTCTACGAGCCCGGGCGGGGTCTCGGTCGCGGTGATCAGCACCTGCGCTGGCGCTGAGACAAGCCGTTGCAGGACGCGCGCTTGGTGATGCCGGTCTAGTTCCGACCCCAGGTCATCCAACGCGATCACCGGCCATTCGCCGCGCTCGAAGGCAAAATCCTCGGCCTGGGCGAGGAGGCAGGCGAGGGCGGTGAGCTTGGCTTGGCCGCGAGAAAGCGCATCTTTACCAGGAAGCACGTCGAAACGGGGCATCCAGTCCGCACGGTGCGGGCCTTGTGAGGTGTAACCGTTCTGGCGGTCACGCTCGCGGGCAAGCAAGAGGGCGTCGGCGAGCGAGACCTCGTGGCGCTTCCAGCCTGGGGCAAATGTGAGTGCGGACAGCCCAAGCGATGGCGCGATTGCGTCCGCCACCGGAATGAGCCGGTCCTGCAAGCGTTCCAGGTAGCGCATGCGCCGAGACGTCAGCGTTTCACCGGATTCGGCGAGTTCGTGATCCCAAGCATCCAGCATACGCGGCTGCGCGCCTTGCTTGAGCAGCGCATTGCGCTGCTTGAGCGCTCGGGCATAGCGCCGCCACAGGGCCAGGAAGTCGGGTTCCACGTGGAACAAACCCCAATCCAGGAAGCGACGGCGAGGTTCACCACCACCGCTGATCAACACGTGGCTACCCGGCTCGAAGGTCACCACCGCCAGCGCGGCGCACAGAGATCCCAACTGCGCTACGTCTTCGCCATCCAGACGTCCCGTCCATTCCTGGCCGCTATGACGTAAGCCGGCACGACGCGTCCGCTCTCCTGCAACGCCGCTGCCTTCTTTCCATTCCACGAAGACTTCAAGGTCATTCGCGCCTTGTTGTATCAGGCCGTCACGGACGCGGCCACGGAAGCTGCGGCCATATGCCATCAGGTGCAGCGCCTCGAGCACGCTGGTTTTACCCGCGCCGTTATTGCCAGTCAGCAAATTCAATGCACTGGCGGGATGGAGCTCGACGGTCTGAAACCGACGAAGCCGATGAATGGACAACCGCACTACATGCATCGATCGGTGTGCTCCGGGATGTAATCCGGCATGCCGGTCGGGTCGAAGGATACGTGATCGGCATGAAACCCGTGCAGACGCGCCAACAGGCGGTGTTGGACAGATAGGGGATAACTTGTGGATAAAAAAAGATGCCCGAAGCCGTTTTTGCCTTATCCACAGCTTTTAGGCCGGCAAATAGGCCGATAATCACAGGGTTTCGAGGCCATAAATAGCTTGAAAAACAATAACTTGATCCACTTTTCGGCGAAATCTGTCCCTACCATCACCGCCAAGCTCTTAAGTTATTTCTACTTTTAAAAGCAAAGCTAGATGTGCATAAGTCAAAACCAGGATTTCCAAGCCAGCGATCTTTGTCACCTGGTGGGTCGGCACGATGGCGATGGGTTGTCGCTCTGCTCTCGGGCTGAACCCGTTCAGTGCCAGACCTCTGGAATGTACTTTCCCCGCGACCACTTCCAACAAACACTTGGTCTCACAAAAGCGAACACCTAGGGCAATCCAGAGCCGAGTACGGCTTCGTCGTTCGAGCGTGGGTAAGAACTCGTAATCTGAACGGAGCTCCACCCAGATTGCGGGTACGTTGAAAATCGCTTGTTAGTCCCGGAGCCCGACTGTCACGGGGAATCTGTCCAGGCCAGCGGCCAACGCTGTGTGTATTCGAGATATCTCGGACTTCTGCATAACCTCACCCACGACACCGGTCGCACCCCATTTCCATCCTGCATCGCGAGTAATCCGAAACTTGGGTCTACCGTCATCGAAAAAGGGCAGCCAATCAGGGCGTGTGGGAATGTATTTTAAGCACTTGCCTGATGTATCTCGTCAGCAACGAAGCCAACAGTGTCAGCGCCTGGTGATCCGAAATATCGCGATGAAGATTCTCCCTCCGGCGATTGAGCAACATGCCTTGCCTGTTCTGCTAGCACTACGGTCCCAGCAGCCCGCCTTTCCGCGTTATGGCGATGACGCCCAACCAAGTTAGGCAAACTAGGCCCAACAAGCTGCAGAACAGGCAAACAAAAAAGCCCGGCTTTCGCCAGGCTTCTCGTGTTCCACGTGGAACGAGGCGCTACAGACGCAGCGGCATCACCACGTGACGGGACTTCTCGCTGCTTGCCTCACGCACCAACGCAGACGAATTCGCGTCGCGCAGCTGGATGACCACGTGCTCATCGCGCAAAGCCGATAGCGCGTCGAGCAGGTAATTAACGTTGAAGCCAATCGCTAGGTCGTCGACCTTAGTATCGGCTTCAATCTCCTCCTGCGCTTCTTCCTGCTCGGGGTTATGCGCGCTGATCTTCAGCTGACCCGGCGAGACTTCTACACGCACACCGCGGTATTTTTCGTTGGACAGAATGGCCGCACGCTGCAAAGACGCACGCAGCGCCTCGCGATCCACCTTGACCTCACGATCGGCACCAATCGGAATCACTGCCTCGTAGTCCGGGAAGCGGCCGTCGATCAGCTTGGAGGTGAAGGTCACATCGCCACGCTTGACGCGGATATGGCTACGACCAACTTCCAGCTCGACCTCCCGATCCGCGCCTTCCAGCAAACGTTGCAGCTCGGTCACGCCCTTACGCGGCACGATGATCTGACGCTTGGCGCCGCCAGCCTTCTCCAACTCCATCTCGCATAAGGCCAAACGGTGGCCGTCGGTCGCCACACAGCGCAGCAAACCGTCGCGCAAGTCGAACAACAGACCGTTGAGGTAATACCGGACGTCTTGCTGTGCCATCGCAAACGCGGTGCGTTCGATCAGCTCTTTCAGCCCGGCCTCTGGCACCACCACGCGCTCGGTCGCTTCAACTTCGTCCACGGACGGGAAGTCGTTCGCCGGCAGCGTCGCCAGCGTGAAGCGGCTACGCCCGGCCTGCACGGTGACCTTGTCGCCGGTCTGCGAAATGGTGACGCGGCTGCCGTCGGGCAGGGCGCGCAGGATGTCGAACAACTTGCGTGCAGGAATCGTGGTTTCGCCGTCCTGCGCGTCCTCCACCATTGTGCGCGAGATCATTTCCACTTCCAGGTCGGTACCGGTCAAGGACACCTGTCCGTCCTTGACCTGCACCAGCAAGTTAGCCAGAACAGGCAGGGTTTGACGGCGTTCGACCACATTGACCACTTGGGCCAATGGTTTGAGGAAGGCTTCGCGCTGCAGTGTAAAACGCATGTGGTTCCGTGCCCCTATGCTTTAAAAGATAATGGAATAAATCAAAAGCTTGGTGGTGATGGTAGGGCCGTTTTCAGCGGATAACCACCATAACTGTTTGTTTCCAAAGACATTTCAGCGCCTGAAACGCTTGGGACTAGTGCGCCTGAGCTGGTGGGAAACCCTGTGGATAGTTTTTCCATCGAACCGCGGCGCAACGTTATCCACAGATTCTCCCGCATTTGACCCCAACGTTTCCACGCTTTTCTCCAGCGGGCACACGATTGCGGTCAACGGGCTACTCGCTGAGCTTGCGAATCAGCTTTTCCCAGTCCTCGCGCAGCTTGCCGTCGGCCTCCATCAGCGTGCGGATCTGCCGGCAGGCATGCAGCACGGTGGTGTGATCGCGGCCGGCGAAGGCGTCGCCGATCTCCGGCAGACTGTGCTCGGTGAGCTCCTTGGCCAGCGCCATCGCCACCTGGCGCGGACGCGCCAGCGAACGCGTACGCCGCTTTGAAAGCAGATCCTTCATCTGCAGTCCGTAGTAGTCCGCCACGGTCTTCTGGATGTTGGGGATGCCGATCACCTGTTGCTGGGCGCGCAACAAGTCGCGCAGCGTCTCCTGCGCAAATTCCACCGTGATCGAGCGCCCGGTGAAATTGGCGCGCGCCACCAGCGTGTTGAGCGCGCCTTCCAGATCGCGCACATTGGAGCGCATCTTCTTGGCGATCAAAAATGCCACGTCGTCGGGAATCTCGGCGCCACGCTCGCGCGCCTTGGCCAGCACGATGGCTGCGCGGGTTTCGAAATCCGGCGGATCGATCGCCACCGACAGGCCCCAGGCCAGGCGCGACTTCAGCCGCGGCTCTAGGCCTTCCACTTCGCGTGGATAGCGGTCGCAGGTCAGGATGATCTGCTGGCGGCCGTCGAACAGCGCGTTGAAGGTGTGAAAGAACTCTTCCTGCGTGCGGTCCTTGCCTGCGAAGAACTGAATGTCGTCGATCAGCAACGCATCGATCTGCTGGAACTGGCGCTTGAACTGGTCCATCGCCTTGTCCTGCAACGCCCGGATCATCGCGCTGAAGAATTGTTCCGAACGCAGGTACATCACCTTGGCGGCCGGATTGGCCTGCCGCAGCGCATTGCCGGCCGCGAACATCAGGTGGGTCTTGCCCAGGCCGGTGCTGCCGTACAACAGCAACGGGTTATGCGCACGGTCGCCGGGCTTCTGCGCAGCCTGGATCGCGGCGGCCAGACCCAGTTGGTTACTGCGGCCTTCCACGAAATTGGCGAAGGTGTAATGCGAATCCAGGTTGCCGGCGAACGGCACGATCGGCGCCGCTTGCGGTGCAACGGCCGCCGCGACGGGGGCAGGAGCCGGCTCGGGCGCGCGTGGGCGCGAACCCACGGCTAGCGCCACTTCGCCATTGCCACAGAAATACGCCAGCAACTCGCGGATGCGCGGCAGGTAGCGTTCGCGGACCTGGTCGACAATGAAGGCGTTCGGGGCGTACAGCACGATGCTGTCGCCGCGGTCTTCGGCTTGCAAGGGTTTCAACCATGTGTGGACATCTTCGGGCGGGAATTCAGCTTCGAGACGTTCCAGACAGCGGGGCCAAGCATCCATCAAAGTATGATCATCTGTTGCTGGCTGCGGCGCGCAGAAAAGCGCCGTGCACGCAGCCCGGTAGTGAAAAGAGGATGGGGCAGACTAGCACCGGAGACGCGGTTTTCCCAGAGTTATTCACAGGTCCATCCACAGGCGGTGGTTATTCCCACTCGCGGTAACGCCTGCGGGGTGTTGACCCGGGCTGTAGTGGACCTATAGAATTACCGGTTCTATTCGTCTCCATTCATGCAGAGGGCCCCATGGCCACCAAGCGTACTTTCCAACCCAGCAATCTCAAGCGAGCACGCGACCATGGTTTCCGCGCACGTATGGCAACCGCCGACGGCCGCAAGATCCTGGCTCGCCGCCGCGCCAAGGGCCGCAAGCGCCTGAGCGCTTGATTGCCGCGCCGCTCCCTGCGGCCGAGGCAGTCCTTACCGTGAACGTATCGAACCCGTGCAGGCGATTTCCTCGCTCTGCGCGGGTTCGTACGCGTGCGCAATATACGGTTGTTTTCGATAACGCACGCCGCACCTCGGATCCGCTCCTGAGCCTGCACTGGCGCATTGGCGATACGCCGCCGCGCCTGGGCATGGCGGTGTCGCGCAAGGTCGATACGCGCGCGGTGGGACGTAACCGCATCAAACGTGTGTTGCGCGATGCCATGCGGCATCTGTTGCCTGAGTTGGCCGGTGGCGATTACGTCATCGTGGCGCGCTCGGCAGCTGCAAAAGCGACCAATCCGCAGATTCGCGACGCCTTCGTGCGTCTGCTGCGCCGTGCCGGCGCATTGCCCCTGCCTGCTGCGCCCGGCACAATGCCGCCCGCCAGGACGATGCACCCATCCTCCCTTTCCCCGACAGAGCCGGAACTGTAGTTCCGACTGAGCGAGTTGCTGCCCGATGAACCAGACCCGTGTTTTCCTGATTTTTGCCTGGCTGATGGTCGCGGCGCTGCTGTGGATGGAATGGGGCAAAGAAAAAGCGGCTGCCAATGCGCCCGTTGCGGCGGCGACGCAGTCGGTGCCGGCGGCACGTGATCTGGATGCGGCAACGCCGAGCGCGGCCAATGTACCCGCTGCTCAGGCGATTCCGCAGGCCGGCGCGCCGGGTACCGTCCCGGCGACCAGCACCACCGGTGCGACACCGGCTGCTGCAGGCGCCGCACCGGTGGTGACCCTGACCTCGGACGTGCTGCGCCTGAAGCTGGATGGCCGCAGCGTGCTCGACGCCGAACTGCTGCAGTTTCCGCAGACCAAGGACGGCACCGCGCCGGTCAGCCTGCTGACCGAAGACGCTGCGCACCCGTACAACGCGACCAGTGGCTGGGCCAGCGAGCATTCGCCGGTGCCGGGCGTGGGCGGCTTCCGCGCCGAGCAGCCGGGTACCGCGTTCGAACTGGCCAAGGGCCAGGACACGCTGGTGGTGCCGTTCGTGTGGAATGGCCCCAACGGCGTATCGATCCGCCGCACCTTTACCCTGGAGCGTGGCCGCTATGCGATTTCGATCAAGGATGAAGTGATCAACAAGAGCGGCGCGCCGTGGAACGGCTACGTCTTCCGCAAGCTGAGCCGGGTGCCAACCATTCTCAGCCGTGGCATGACCAATCCGGACTCCTTCAGCTTTAACGGTGCGACCTGGTATAGCCCGCAGGAAGGCTATGAGCGCCGTGCGTTCAAGGACTACATGAACGACGGTGGCCTGAATCGCCAGATCACCGGTGGCTGGATGGCGCTGCTGCAGCACCATTTCTTCACCGCATGGATTCCGCAGAAAGATCAAGCCTCGCTCTACGTGCTGAACCAGGACGGCCCGCGTGACGTGGCCGAACTGCGCGGCCCGGCCTTCACCGTGGCGCCGGGCCAGACTGCCAGCACCGAAGCGCGCCTGTGGGTGGGCCCGAAGCTGGTCGGCCTGATCGCCAAGGAAGACGTGAAGGGTCTGGACCGTGTGGTCGATTACAGCCGCTTCTCGATCATGGCCATCATCGGCCAGGGCCTATTCTGGGTACTGAGCCATCTGCACAGCTTCCTGCACAACTGGGGCTGGGCCATCATCGGCCTGGTGGTGCTGCTGCGTCTGGCGCTGTATCCGCTGTCGGCGGCGCAGTACAAGTCCGGTGCCAAGATGCGCCGCTTCCAGCCGCGTCTGGCGCAGCTCAAGGAGCGCTACGGCGACGATCGCGTCAAGTATCAGCAGGCGACGATGGAGCTGTTCAAGAAGGAAAAGATCAACCCGATGGGCGGCTGCCTGCCGCTGTTGATCCAGATGCCGATCTTCTTTGCGCTGTACTGGGTGCTGGTGGAGTCGGTAGAACTGCGTCAGGCGCCGTGGCTGGGCTGGATTCAGGACCTGACCGCGCGCGACCCTTACTTCATCCTGCCGCTTTTGAACATTTCGATCATGTGGGCCACGCAGAAGCTGACCCCAACCCCGGGCATGGACCCGATGCAGGCCAAGATGATGCAGTTCATGCCGCTGGTGTTCGGCGTCATGATGGCTTTCATGCCGGCCGGTCTGGTGCTGTACTGGGTGGTCAACGGCGGGCTGGGCTTGTTGATCCAGTGGTGGATGATCCGCCAGCACGGCGAGAAGCCGAGCAAGATCATCCAGGCCAACGCCAAGTAAGTTGAAGAAGGCCCGCCGCAAGGCGGGCTTTCTGCATGTCAGCCTGTCTCTGTTGTCTCTTTCGCCAAGGACGCCGTCGTGACCACATCGCCGTTGCATCGCCTGTTGCTGTGCGCAAGTTGCATGGGAGTGCTGGCGCTTGCCGGCTGTGGAAAGCATGACGCGAGCGATGCCGCATCAACTGCGAAATCCCCTGCTGCAACGACCGCAGGCACGCAGGCCGACAAGACCGGCGACGCTGAGCAGGCGTTGATCGCGCAACTGCACGAATAGCTGGATCGGCACCGCCGCATCATCGTGCTGCTGGCCGATGAGGACAAACAGACCCCACGCAATCGTGCCACTTCCAGCAGCCTGGAATAGCAGCTGTTCCACGAAAATCTCGAGCAGCGCGAACGCAGCGCCGCGTCGTTCGACACCGTTCTGGCTTCCAAGGAGGCAAGCCGGTTCGCGACGATTGCTGCAGTGCTGGACGAGGTGGAATCGGCACCGGATCTGTTCGATGCCGACCGCCTGGCGTTTGCCGAAGTGTTACGCGATCTGCATGCGCGCATCGGCCGCGACTCCGCATTGCCGGCGGTGAAACTCCACCAGCGTATCGGTGAGGATCTGGAGGCACTGGACGAGATCGAGCGCAGCTACAACAAGGAGCTGACGCAGATCTTCAGCCGCTTCGATTGCAGCCGCGCCATCGTGCCCAAGCGCGAGAAGTAGGACGACGATGTGACCCATCTGCGTACGCTGTACACGCGCGAAAACATCCTGCGCGATCACGGTGTGGTGGCCTGCGGTGTCGGCAGTCTCGGCGCAGATACCGGCCAGCCTGCCGAGCTCGCAAGGCGGCGAGTTCGTGTTCCAGGTTTCAAGCGGAGAAGAATTTCTCACTACAGATACCGCGTAGTTGTCGGCTGATGCGATTGCGCTTAACGGACGCATAGATGCCGCGCGTCCTGCGCCGGCCGTAGCCGGTGCGACAGCGGCTACAGCGCCGGTCACGGTAAAAACCCTGCAAGGTGGCGAAGCCACGCTGGCGTTACCCACCGCAGTGAAGAGCAGCGACCGCCAACGCGCACAATTGGCCAACGAACGCGGCCTGCAGTTGTACAAGGAAAAGCGCTACGCCGATGCGGCCGAGCAATTTGCCGAAGCGCTGAAGTTGCGCCCGGATTTCGCGCTGGCAGCCAATAACCTGGGCTGTGTGTATTACCGCCAGGAGTGCTTCGCCGAAGCTGCGCGCTGGCTGGAGAACACCTTGAAGATCGATCCATCGCGCGCGGCGGCTTATCTCAATCTTGGCGATGCATATGCAAAAGCCGGCGATCCCGACAAGGCACGTAAGGCCTAGTCGACGTATCTGGAATTGCAGCCGCAAGGCAGTGGCGCGGCGCAGGCGCGTGCGCAGTTGCAATCGCTGTGATGCAAGCTGGCCGACAAGATGTTGCATGCAGACGCCAGGACACCGCGATTGCCGGAACAGGTAGGCGATCCCAAAGACCGGCAGACAAGTCGTTCGGCGCGGCGGGCGGCGCCGTTTACAATCCAGGTGTCCTTCTTCAATCCACGTTAGAGCCGTGCCCATGTCGTCTTCCAGTTCGACCATTGTTGCCATCGCCAGTGCTGCCGGAATCGGTGGCGTGGGCATCGTGCGTTTGTCCGGGCCGCAGTCGGTGCAGATTGCAGCGCAACTGGGCATCGCGCGTCTGCAACCGCGGCATGCACACTACGCGCGCTTCCGCGATGCGCAGGGCGCGGTGGTCGATGACGGCATCGCGCTGTGGTTCAACGCGCCGCATAGCTTTACCGGCGAAGACGTCGTCGAGTTGCAAGGCCATGGCAGCCCGGTGCTGTTGCGGCAACTGGTTGCCCGTTGCATCGAACTGGGTGCACGTCAGGCACGTGCCGGTGAATTCAGCGAACGCGCATTTCTCAACGGCAAGCTCGATCTTGCGCAGGCCGAAGCGATCGCCGACCTGATCGCAGCCGGCGATCTGCGTGCAGCACGTGCTGCACGGCGCGCATTGGCCGGGGTGTTTTCGCGACGTGTCGATGCGGTGGCGGACACCCTGACCCGACTGCGTATCCATGTGGAAGCGGCCATCGATTTTGCCGACGAGCCGCTGGACACCTTGGGCGGCAACCAGGTACGCGACGGCTTGACGCAGGCGCGCACTTTGCTTGCCCAGTTGCTGCGCGATGCCGAACGCGGACGCAAGTTACGCGACGGCCTGCATGCGGTGTTGATCGGCCCGCCCAACGCCGGCAAGAGTTCGTTGCTCAATGCGCTCGCCGGTAGCGATCGCGCAATCGTCACCGATGTCGCCGGCACCACCCGCGACACCTTGCACGAAGCCATCCAGCTCGACGGCTTCGAGCTGACCCTGGTCGATACCGCCGGCCTGCGCGAGGGCGGCGATGCGATCGAACGCGAAGGTATGCGTCGCGCCCGCGCCGAATTGGAGCGGGCCGATCTGGCGTTGGTGGTGCTCGATGCACGCGACCCACAGGCGGCACGCGAGGCAATTGGTGATGCCATCGATGCCGTACCGCGTCAGCTGTGGATCCATAACAAATGCGATCTGCTCAGCGATGGCGTGCCGCTCGATGCCAATGCGATCGTCGTCTCGGCGGTGACTGGGCAAGGACTTGAGCAATTGCACATCCGCCTGCGTGAGCTTGCGCTCGGCGATGGCGTGGAAAGCGTCGATGGCGAATTCTCCGCCCGCACGCGCCACGTCGAAGCGCTGCGTCGCGCCGAACAACACGTGGACATCGCCGATCTGGAACTAGGCTTCGAACAACTCGAACTGGCAGCCGAAGAACTGCGCCTGGCACACGAGGCGCTTGGCGAGATCACCGGCAAAATCAGCGCCGATGATTTGCTCGGCAAGATCTTTTCGAGTTTTTGTATCGGTAAGTGATGCGGCGGTGCCCAGCGCGTTGGTACGCGCTGAGGTTCTCAGAGTTAGCCCGCGCACAAGTGTGCATTCGCTTGGTATACCACCCGCGTCGTTAGCGCTGCTGGCGGCATCTGGTGCTTATCGTCTGAGTGCGCACAGACGCTCGCCTATTCTGAGCTACATCACACCAGGCAACACCGTCTTCAGCGCTTCGCTTTCCGCATTACATGCAGCCGCCGCAGATGCCGTTGGCGGCTTTGCCTGTGCTTTCTCAATCTCGGCGCGTGCGGTGGCTAGGTCTTTTTCGAATGCAGGGTTGCCGTGCAAGGCGGCGACGGTGGCGGCGCCCACCATGCGGCCCTGGGTGACATCGCTCTGCCAGTGGACGTTGCAGACCAGGCGGCTGTCGCCGAAGGCACGGCCGCGGGCGAGCAGGGCGTCGCGGTGGGCGGGGGCGATTTCCGACAGGATCAGGCCCCAGGTCCAGCCGATGGCGGTATGGCCCGAGGGGTAGGAGCCGTTCTTGCGCAGGGCGGCGTCATCGTCCGGGCTGCACGTCGGTTGCTCGTTGCGCATGAACGGACGCGGGCGTTGGTAGCGTGCCTTGGCGGCGCTGGTGGCGGTGCTGGCATCGCGCATGCTGCGTTCGAGCAACTGCATCAGATGTGGGGTGCCGGTCTGGTCGATTTGTACGCCGAGTGCGCAGCTGAAATGCGTGGCAGCGGCCGGAAAGCTCAGCACTGCGTCCTGTGCGGCCAGCTCCCAGCGCGGTGTGCCGCGCAGGGCGAGCATGGCCTTGGAAATTGCCTCGTCGTTGGCAAGCGCGGCGCTACCGTCCTGCGGTGGCGGTGGCACCAGCTGCAGGCTGTCGGGCAGTTGGTGTTTCTCTAGGTACCCACGCGCGTCGGTGGCGAGCACCGAATCTTTCGAGGCTGCCTTGTCGCGTGCACTCGCGATGCCGCTGCCGATCAACAGTGCGGCGATGGCAACGCTGACCAGCGTCCGATGAGAGTGGCACGCAATGCGCTGCGACATAGCAACCTCAGACAACGAATGGAAGAGCTCGCAGATTACGACGCATAGATGACACCTGCATGCCAGCGCAACGCAGCAATGGCGAGGGATGCAAACCCGGTGTCGTCGCACTGTCATTTCGCGGTCGCATCGACGCAAGACAACTGTCGCACGCTTGCCGCCATCTTTTGACTCGTCGCCAGCGCCGCTCATGCCCAAGACCCATCAGTTAAGCGCCGCCGTTCTCGCTGTGCTCGTGCTCGCGCCTGCCGCCTACGCTGCCGACCTCGACGTGTCTGCCGATACCGGTGCGGTCGTCCAGCAACTCGATACGGTGTCGGTGATCGGCCAGGGCGAAACGCGTCAGGTGCAGCGCATCACCCAGCAAGACATTCCGGTGTTGCCGCCGGGCACCAGCATCCAGAAGCTGCTCAACCGCATGCCGGGCGTAAACGTGCAATCCAATGATGCGTTCGGTGCCAACGAAGAGTCGCAGACGATCAGCCTGCGCGGCTTCAACGGCACGCGCCTGGGCTATACGCTGGATGGCCTGCCACTGGGCGACAACGCCTACGGCAATTACAACGGCCTCAACATCAGCCGCGCATTGATCGCGGAAAATTTCGGCGGCGTGGAGTTGGCCTCGGGCATTGGTGCGCTGGGCACTGCCTCCACCAGCAACCTGGGCGGCACCATCCAGTATTACTCGGCTGATCCGTCCAGCGTGTTTGGCGGGCAGGTGTCGCAGACGGTGGGCTCCGATGCCAATCGCCGCACCTTCCTGCGTGTGGATACCGGCGATTACAACGGGTTTTCCGCGTATCTGTCGGGCATCAACGCCCAAGCCGATATGTGGGCACGCCCGGAATCGCCGACCACCACGCGGCAGTTCAACGCCAAAGGCGTGTACCAGTTCGATGGCGGCAAGCTGACTGCGTTTGCCGATACTTCGCGCACATCGCAGGCCGACTACGCGTACCTGTCCAAGAGCGGCATGGCGCGTGGCCTGGGTTGGGACTGGAATCTGTACGCGCCGGATTGGAACCGTGCCCTGGCCGCAGCGTATTGCGCGCCGGCCACGCGCAATGCCGCGCGTTGCGGTTTCAGCGGCGGCGTCGACAACGTTGACGATGCGTATTACCAGAGCCGCGCGTTGCGAGACGACGACCTGTTCTATGTGGCTGGCGACTTCCAGCCCAACGATGCGATCAGCCTGCATACCCAGGTCTATCACCATGAAAACAAGGGCCAGGGCCACTGGTGGTCGCCGGGACAGGCGTCCAATCCGGGAACGCCGGAGGCATTGCCGATCTCGATCCGCAGCACCAATTACTGGATCAACCGCACCGGCGGCATCGCCTCGCTCGGTTGGCAGTTGGGCCCGCATCATCTGGAAGCCGGCCTGTGGTACGAGCGCAATCACCATGATGTGGAGCGCAACTTCTACTGGATTACCGGCCCGGTCAGCGACGACAAGTTCCTGCAGAATCCCAACCGTCGCTTGTTCTCGCAAAACTACGTCATCACCACGCGCCAGTTCTATGTGCAGGGCAACTTCAAGTTTCTCGATGAGCGCCTGAGCCTGGATCTGGGCATCAAGAGCCCGAGCACTGAAATGACCGCGCGCGAAACGCCGGGCGTGGCGGTGGAAGCGCCGGTAGCAACCGGCTCGCTCAAGGCCAGCGAATCGGTGTTGCCGCAGATCGGCTTGGGCTATCGCCTCGCCAAAGGCCAGGAAGTGTTCGCGTCCTATGCGGAAAACATCGCCGCGTTCCAGGGTGGCGGCGCCGGTGGTCCGTTGCTTGTGACCCAGGCGTCGTTCGATGCCAGCGTCGGTGCATTGGAGCCGGAAAAATCGCGCACGCTGGAAGCAGGCTATCGCTTCGTCCGCGATCGCTTCGAAGCCTCGCTGGTCGGTTACGACGTCACTTTCGACAACCGGCTGCTCTCGCTCAACCCGTGCGCCAGCATCCAGCAGGGCACCACGCCGGCGTGCACCACGCGTTTCTTCAACGTGGGTTCGGTGAGCAGCCGCGGCGGCGAACTGACGGTGATCTGGAAGCCGACCAGCTACCTGCAGTGGTACAACTCGGCATCGATCAACCGTTCGACCTATGACGACAACTACGTGCAGAATGGCGTGACCATTGCCACCGCCGGCAAGTACACGGTGGATACACCCAAGCGTATGTTCGCCAGCGAAATCGCCTTCAACTACGCGAACTGGAACGTCAACCTGCGTGGCAAGTACACCGGCCAGCGCTATTACACCTACACCAACGATCAGGGCTTTGGCGGCTACACCGCGTTTGATGCCGGCGCCGGGTACGCGTTTGGCCAGGTCGGCGTGCTGCAGGCGCTCAAGCTCTCGCTCAACGTCACCAACCTCACCAACAAGCGTTACGCCTCCAACCTCACCGCGTTCGCCAACACCGACCCGAACGGGCGTCAGCTGGCGTTCCATGCCAGTGCGCCGCGTCAGGTGTTTTTGACGTTGGATGCCAAGTTCTGAGGACGGGAATCGGGATTCGGGATTGGGGAATCGTAAGAGCCGGTCTTGCGGTTGCTTACCGATTTCCGGTTTCGATGGACGTAGACAGTTTTAGGCTGGCTAAGCAAGACGTCGCGAGTGATTTTTCCGAGGGGTGCGGGCGATGCAGTGGAACCGGGATGTACAGTCGTACTTCCGCGCCGCTTATCAACCAGACTCGCCTGGCGGTCATGCGTCGATTCGGTAACTGTTTTTCGTTGGAGAGATGCATGATGCAGTTCGGTCGTATCTGGCTGGTGGGAGCGATGATGGTTGGCATGAGCGGCCCGGCAGCTGCCGAAGCACCGCTGGCGAAGACAGTGCAGATCTTTGCGCACCGTGGTGCCAGTGCGCTGCGCCCCGAACACACCTTGGCCTCGTACGCCAAAGCCATTGTCGATGGCGCCGATTTCGTCGAGCCGGATTTGGTGTCGACTAAAGATGGCGTACCCATCGCGCGGCATGAGAACGAGATCGGCGGCACCACCGATGTGGCGAGCCACCCGGAGTTCGCTGCGCGCAGGACGCGCAAGACCATCGACGGTCAGGCGATGGAAGGCTGGTTTACCGAAGATTTCAGCCTGGCCGAGTTGAAGACGCTACGTGCGCGCGAACGGCTGCCGCAGCTGCGCGGCACGCGCTGGGATGGGAAGTTTCAGATCGTCACCTTCGATGAGATCATCGATTTCGTCGCCGCGGAATCGGCGGCGACCGGGCGCAGCATCGGTCTGATTCCGGAAATCAAGCACCCGACTTACTTCAAGGCGCTTGGCCTGCCGATGGAAGACAAGGTGTTGGCCAGCTTGCATGCGCATGCCTACACACAGACTGCGCCGGTGATCATCCAATCGTTCGAGACCAACAATCTGCGCTATCTACGTAGCAAGATCGGGCGCAGCAGCAACATCCGTCTGCTGCAGTTGCTCGGTAGCGCACAGATGGCGCTGCCCGATGCCGGCACAGCCAATGCGCCGAAGACCTACGGTCAGATGATCACGCCCGACGGCCTGAAGCAGGTCGCCACATATGCCGATGCGATCGGCCCCGACATCCGCAGCATCATTCCGCTGGATGCGCAGCAGCGCCTGGGCACGCCCACCAGCCTGGTGCGCGACGCACATGCGGCCGGGCTGCAGGTGCAGCCCTATACCTTCCGTCCGGAAAATTATTTTCTGTCCGCCGACAACCGCAGCAGCGGTGCGGTGACCGAGCGCAACGACGCTGGCGCACTGGCCGAGCTGAAGGCGTATCTGGATGCCGGCATCGATGCGTTCTTCGCCGACGACCCGGGCCTTGCGCGGCGTGCATTGAACGAGCATGCAACGCGTTAAACGCACATGCGGTCTGATAAGAGCGTGCTAGCGCGCGATGAAGCGTACCGATAACGCCTCATCGCGCGCTAGCGCGCTCCTACGTCCCAGGGGGTCGCTCACGCGGCGGGAAATGCAGCACCACGCTCTGCGAGCCGTCGTCCTGGCGTTGCCACAGCACCGGTACCTGACGCGGCGGCGGTGGTTCCAGCATTGCATGCTCGGCGTTGCTCACTTCCCAGGCGGCGTCTTCATCCTCGTCTTCCCAGCTGTAGCGCGGCTTTGCCTGTTGCGGGTCGCGCAGGCGCAGCAGCAGCGCGGCGATCAGCCCGGCCACCGCACCGCCCAGATGCGATTGCCAGGACACCCCGGCTTCGTGCGGCAGGATGGTCATCAACATGCCGCCGTAGAACAGGAAGGCGATCATGCTGGTGGCGATCGCCGGGCGGTCGCGGCGTAGCAGACCGAGCACGAACACCAAAAACATCAAGCCGTGGGTCACGCCGCTGGCGCCCAGATGCCGGCTGCCTGGCTCACCCAGCAGCCATGCGCCCAGGCCCGAGCCCAGCCACAACAGCGGCAGTGCCATGACCGTGGCGCGTGGGTACACGCTGCCGGCCAGCGTGCCCAGGATCAACAACGCGGCGGCGTTGGCACCCAGGTGCGCAAGCGAGCCATGCAGCAGCGGTGCGGTGAGGATGCCGAGCAGGCCGTCCGCCTGCAGCGGCGCCACCGCCCAGGCCCGCCAGTCGAACATGCCCTGGGCGGTGAACACCGCCACCAGTAGCAGCACGGCGGCCAGGCTGACGTTGAAGGCACGCAGCACCCGAGAACGATCCAGGCGGTTCTGCGTGGCGATATCGGGAGCGAGAGAATGCGTTGTCATGCATAACGGATGGCGGCTTGGTTTTGCCTTTGCAAGCCCCGTTTGCGTGGGATAACCGGATCCGGCGGCGGGACAATCCGTGGATCATCCGTGCACTCACCTGCGCCGCACCGTGCAGTTAGCGACGCGTGCCCCTGGCCGCGTCAGTCGCCAATGCCAAATGCTCCGCGGAAGTGGGCGGAGCGACCGAAGCCAGCAATCAACACGCAACGCAGAAGGCGCCCACGGCTGCCACACAAGACAGCAGTGAGCCCTGTGTTTCATCCGGAGATTGCGGCAAGCCCCCCATCTACCCGCCGCGACCAACCACGAATCCGGAACCACCAATCCCAGCCCCTCAGTGCCCGGCGGACTTGGGCGGGCGCAGCAGGCTCAGCACGATGGTGGCGACCAGGATCGTCACCACGACGGCCAGCGACACCAGGACCGGAATCTTGTACAGATCGATGATCATCATCTTGGTGCCGATGAACACCAGAATCACCGCCAGGCCGTACGGCAACAGGTGGAAGCGGTCGGCCATGCCGGCCAGCAGGAAGAACATCGCGCGCAGGCCCAGCACCGCGAACACGTTGGAGGTGAGCACGATGAACGGGTCGGTGGTGATCGCGAAGATCGCCGGGATGCTGTCCACCGCGAAGATCACATCGATCACCGCAATCAGGATCAGCACCACGAACAGCGGGGTAAACCAGCGCTTGCTGTCCTTGATCACGCTGAGCAGGTTGCCGTGGTACTGCGGGCTCAGGCGCAGGTGGCTGCGCATCCAGCGCAGCACCGGGTTGCTCTCCAGGTCTGGCTCCTTGCCGGCCGAGAACCACATCTTGATCCCGGTCAGCAGCAGGAACGCGCCGAACACGTAGAGCAGCCAATGGAACTTGGCCAGCAGCATCGAGCCGGCAAAGATCATGATCGCGCGCAGCACAATCGCACCCAGCACACCGATGATCAGTACGCGCTGGCGCTGTTCTTCGGGCACGCCGAAGTAGGTCATCACCATCAGGAACACGAAGATGTTGTCGACCGCCAGAGACTTTTCCACCAGGTAGCCGGTGAGGAACTGCAGCCCGATCTGGTCGGCCTGCGCGTCGCCCGCGGTGCCCTGCAGGTACCACCACAGCCCGGCATTGAAGGCCAGCGCCAGCAGCACCCAACCGATGCTCCACCAGGTGGCCTCCTTGAAGGTGACCTTGTGGGCACCGCCGTGGCGCATCAGCACCAGATCGATCAGCAGCGCGGCGATCACCACCACCGCGAAGCCACCCCATAACCAGACGTTGCCAATGGTTTGCATAAGAATCCCGAAAAAAGTGAAAGCGGCCTGGACAGCCGGCGGGCTGAGGCCTTGTGACACGGAAATCGTGGATTCCGGGTGACGGACCTTCGCCTGCGCGGCGAAGGTCTCGCTCGCAACCGGCCGGGCCGGTTGCCGTTGCACCGGAGCGCTGCACATGGCGGGCTCGTAATGACGGCGACAACGCTGGGAGCTACTCCCCTTCTGCGCCCGATTCTGCGTGCACGGCGCAGGCACGTCAATCCAGCCGGATACAATGGGCCGATGAATATTCCAGTCCCCGTCGTCCGTCTCAAGAATGCCTGGCGCTCCAGCCACCCGTGGATCTTCCAGAAGCTGGTGGAAAAGCCCGCCGCCAAGCCCAAGCCCGGCACCATCGTCGATGTGGTCGGCGTGGATGGGGAATGGATTGGCCGCGGCTTCTACAACGGCCATTCGCGCATTGCCGTGCGCATCCTGGAAACCGACCAGTCGGTACCGGTGGATGCGGGCTGGTTCTCGCGCAAGATTGCCGCGGCAGTGAGCCTGCGCCGCGACTGGCTCAAGCTCGATGGCGTGTCCGATGCCTGGCGCGTGGTGCACAGCGAGGGCGACGGCCTGTCCGGCCTGGTGGTGGACCGCTACGGCGACCTGGTGGTGGTGGAGTTCTTCGCCGCCGGCATGTTCCGCCACCGCGACTGGATCTACGAGGCGCTGCGCGAACAGTTCCCCGGCTGCCGCTTCCACAGCTTTGCCGACGAACACGTGCAGAAGCAGGAAAGCTTCGATTTCCACGGCAACACCACCACCGAAGCGGCGGTGATCACCGAGCACGGCATCAAGTTCCGCGCCGACCCGGCCGGTGCGCACAAGACCGGTTTTTTCGCCGACCAGCGCGACAACCGGCAGTGGCTGAGCGAGCAGGTCGAAGGCAAGACCGTGCTGGACCTGTGCTGCAACACCGGCGGGTTTGCGGTGTATGCGGCCGCGCGCGGTGCGGCCGAAGTGCTGGGCGTGGACATCGACGAAGACGTGATTGCCATTGCCAAGGGCAACGCCAAGCTCAATAACGTGCGGCCCAAGTTCGTGCAGGCCGACATCTTTCCGTGGCTGCGCGATGCGGCCAACCGCGGCGAGCAGTTCGATGTGGTGATCCTGGACCCGGCCAAGATGACCCGCGACCGCGATCAGGTGATTCCGGCGCTGAAGAAGTACCTGGACATGAACAAGCTGGCGCTGGGCGTGGTCAAGCCGGGCGGCCTGTTCGCCACTTTCTCGTGCACCGGGCTGGTCGCCGAGCAGGAGTTCCTGGACATGCTGCGGCGCGCGTCGTATTTCTCCGGGCGCACCATCCAGATCCTGAAAGTGGCCGGTGCCGGCCCGGACCACCCGTTCATGGCCCACGTGCAGGAATCGCGTTATTTGAAGGCCGTTTTCTGCCGCGTGGTGTAACCGTGTTGCGCGGCGGAGGACGCGGTCTGCCGCAGTGCAGGCAGCGTCTTTCGCGGCGCGATGCCATCGTCGGCAAGCGTCGATTCAATGCAGACACCCAACCAGGAGCCGGCAGCCGATGACCTCCAGCGACGAAGACGAGCGCAAGGCCTTGCGCCGGTTGCTGCGCGAGATCGAACGGCCCAATGCCAGCCTGCTGGCCAGCAATTGGCCGGTGTTTGGGGTGTGGCTGCTGTTTTCCGGCGCCTTCATGTATTTGTTCCAGACCGGCGACGGCTCGCCACTGCACCCGTTGCTGCTGGCGCTGGGGTCGACCTGTCTGGGCGTGTTCGGTGCGTGGATCGTGTTCCGCTCGGTGTGGGCGCGGCAGTGGCCGCATGTGCGCGAACACATCGATGTAGACAGCGTGCGCGCGCGGCTGGCTGAACTGGACGACTGAGCGATACGCGCGCGTGGCGGTCTTCGCGCGCTGGGCTGCCAGGCGGACCAAACCGATGCGTGATGACCGGCGGTTGCCCGCGCCGTGGTTGCCGGCTGCGGCGTGGCTCGACAGCATTGCGCATGCTTGTGCCATCGGCATCGCCGCAGAACTGCTCTTGCAGTGCGCGTATCGCACGCCACGCCGTGCGGATCGAACGCAGCGCTGCAGCGTTCTACGTATGGCCGCAGTGCGCGTGCAGCCAGCCGCTATGATCGGCTCATCCCACTGCCTGGGAGGTCGCATGCACCTGCGCTCGCTTTCGCTATCTGTCGGGTTGTTGCTGGCGGCCGCGCTGCCCGCGCACGCGCTGGAATTTTCCAAGGCCGAACTGGCACGCGCCACCGCGCTGCAACACCGTCTGGTCACGCTGGATTCGCATCTGGACACACCGGCCAATCTGGAGCGCGCCGACTTCGATGTGTTGCAGGCGCATGCCGGCAACCGCCTGTCGCAGGTGGATCACCCGCGCATGGTCGAAGGCGCGCTGGATGGCGGGTTCTGGGCGGTCTACACCGGGCAGGGCAATCGCACTGCGGCCGCGCATCTGGACGACCGCGACGCCGGTCTGCAGCGCTTGCTGAAGATCCACACGCTGGCGGCCGCGCAACCGCAGCGCTTTGCGTTGGCGACAACGCCGGCCGATGCCGCGCGCATCAAGGCCGCGGGCAAGCGCGTGGTGTACATCAGCATGGAAAACGCCAGCCCGCTGGTGGCTGACCCCACGTTGCTGCGCTTCTATTACGCGCAGGGGCTGCGCTTGATGAGCACCGTGCATTTTCTCAACAACGAGTTCGCCGACTCGGCCACCGACCCCAAGGGGCCGGAGTGGAACGGCCTGAGCCCGGCCGGCAAACAGCTGGTGCAACAGGCGCAGGCGCTGGGCATCGTGATCGATCAATCGCACGCCTCCGATGCGGTGTTCGACCAGTTGATTGCGCTGTCGCCGGTGCCGATCGTGCTCTCGCACAGCGGCGCGCATGCGGTCTACAACCACCCGCGCAATATCGATGATGCACGCTTGAAGGTGCTGGCCGCGCACGGCGGGGTGATTCAGGTCAATTCCTACGGCGGCTATCTGGTGGACAGCGGCGTCAGCCCCGAGCGCAAGGCTGCCGAGAAAGCGCTCACCGACCAGCATGGCGGCTGGGAGCACGTCAAGATTGCCGACGGCACCAAGCTCAGCGCCGCGCTCAAGGAACTGGATGCGCGCTACCCGATTAAGCGCGCCACCGAAGAGGATTTCTTCGCGCATCTTGAGCACCTATTGGCCGTGGTCGGGCCCGAGCACGTGGGCATCGGCATGGATTGGGATGGCGGTGGCGGGGTGGTGGGCCTGGAAGATGTCTCCGACCTGCCGCGCATCACCGCGTGGTTGCTGCGCAAGGGCTACACCGAGCAGCAGATCGCCGGCATCTGGGGCGGCAATCTGCTGCGCGTGATGGGCCAGGCGCAGGCGTATGCGGCGGGGAATAGGGAATCGTGAGTGGAGAGTCGGCACTAGTGCCGGGATTTGGCAGTGGTGGTTCGAGATTCGCAAAGCGCACGGCGGTCAGTGCGCCGGTGTGTTGCCGGATGCTGTATCGGACCCGACGGTATGGAGGATGTCCGCGCGTTGCGGTGCGGGCGTCTGCGTCGCACGATCCGCCAGCCGTGCACCAACTGCCGATCACTGGGGCGTGTTTCGGTTCAGCAGATGCCGCGCGTGCCTGGTCCGAAATGTAGAGCGACTACCAACACGCTGCGAGCAGTCGACCAGGTGAGTGCGGACGGCGCCGGGACCGGAGCGGACGCGTGGTACACGCCGCACCGAGCACCGTCCGCGTCCGCCTGATCGCTGCCATTGGGCGTTTGCACAAAAAGTGGCGCGTGCTTGCCCACGGACGGGCGGCACCCTAACGAAGATTCCGTAAAAACGCTCAATCTAGAATGCGCCGAACCCTGTGTGGTGCTGGTGCCAAGGCACTGTGCGCCGGCTGGCCCACCGACTGCTGGAGCGTGCGATGACCCAAGCCACCCGGCCCCTGCCGCCCTCCGAAGGTATGGGCGCGACCTACCGCAAGATCCTGTGGCGGCTGATCCCGTTCCTGTTCGTCTGCAATCTGTTCAATTACCTGGACCGGGTCAACGTCGGCTTCGCCAAGCTGCAGATGCTGCGCGATCTGGGCATGAGCCAGACCGTGTACGGGCTGGGCGCGGGGATCTTCTTCATCGGTTACCTCGCTTGCGGGGTGCCCAGTAATCTGATCCTGCAGCGCATTGGCGCCCGGCGCTGGGTGGCGATCATGATGGTCAGCTGGGGCCTGCTGTCCACCTGCCTGCTGTTCGTGCGCACCCCGGCCGGGTTCTACACCCTGCGCCTGCTCACCGGTGCGGCCGAGGCGGGCTTCTTCCCCGGCATCTTGCTGTACCTGACGCGCTGGTTTCCGCGTGACCGGCATGGCCGGGTCATGACCGTCTTCATGTCGGCGATCCCGATCTCCGGGGTGCTGGGGGGGCCGCTGTCGGGCTGGATCCTGGGCTATTTCTCGGCCGGGCAGGGCGGGCTGGCCGGCTGGCAATGGATGTTCCTGCTGCAAGGTTTGCCGACCGTGCTGCTGGGCATCGGGGTGTGGTTCCTGCTCAGCGACGGCGTGCAACAGGCGAGCTGGCTGGACCCGCAGGAAAAACAGGCCTTGGCCCGCGTACTGGCCGACGACGAAGCAGGCAAGCCGGCCGGTGCGTCCACCTCGCTGCGCGCGGTGCTGCGCAACCCGGCGGTGTGGCTGCTGGGCACGGTGTACTTCTGCATCCAGAGCGGGGTGTATGCGATCAACTTCTGGCTACCTTCGATCATCCAGGACAGCGGCGTCACCGACCCGGTCCGCATCGGTCTGATGAGCGCGATCCCGTACTTGGCGGCGGCAGTGTTCATGGTGCTGATGGGCCGCTCGGCCGACCGACGCGGCGAGCGTCGCTGGCATCTGGTGATTCCGTTGCTGATGGGCGCGGCCGGCCTGTGCATCGCCGCCAGCGTCCCCGACAACCTGGGCTTGGCCTTGTTCGGTATGACCCTGGCCACGATGGGGGCGGTCAGCGGCTTGCCGCTGTTCTGGCCGCTGACCAACGGCTTTCTCACCGCCGCTGCCGCGGCCGGTGGGCTGGCGCTGATCAATTCCACCGGCCAGGTCGCTGGCTTCGTCAGCCCCTATCTGGTGGGCTGGATCAAGGACACCACCCACAGCACCGAGCTGGCGCTGTACGTGCTGGCCAGCGCCATGCTGCTGGGCACCGCGCTGGTGCTGCGGGTGCCGGCGCGCGCGGTGAACCAGTGATGCGCCCGTCCAAGCGAGTGTCCCCATGAAGGTCGTCATTGCCCCCGATTCGTACAAGGAGAGCCTGTCTGCGCTGGAAGTGGCGACGCAGATCGAGGCGGGCTTTCGCGAGGTGTTCCCTGACTGGCACTACAGCAAGGTGCCGGTTGCCGACGGCGGCGAAGGCACGGTCGATGCCCTGGTTGCCGCCACCGGCGGGCGGGTGATCGCCTGCACCGTCAGCGGTCCGCTCGGCACCGCGGTGCAGGCGTTCTTCGGCCTGACCGGCGACGGCCGCACCGCGGTGATCGAAATGGCCGCCGCCAGCGGGTTGGCGCTGCTGCCGCCGGCCGAGCGCGCGCCGCTGCACACCAGCACCGCAGGCGTAGGTGAGTTGATCCTGGCCGCATTGGACGCCGGCGCATGCCGCTTCATCATCGGCATCGGCGGCAGCGCCACCAACGACGGCGGCGCCGGCATGGCGCAAGCCTTGGGCGTGCGGCTGCTGGATGCGCAAGGCGAGGCGATCGGCCCGGGCGGTGGCGCGCTGGCTGCGCTGGCGCGCATCGACACCGAGGGCATGGATGTGCGGCTGCAGGACTGCCAGTTCGAAGTGGCCTGCGATGTGGACAACCCGCTGATCGGTCCTACCGGCGCCTCGGCGATCTTCGGCCCGCAGAAAGGCGCCACCCCCAGCATGGTGCGCCAGCTCGATAGCAACCTGCAGCACTACGCCGACCTGCTGGAGCGCGACCTGGGCGTGCGGTTGCACGCGCTGCCAGGTGGCGGTGCGGCCGGCGGGCTGGGCGCGGCCTTGGTGGCGTATCTGGGCGCGCAGTTACGGCCCGGCGTGGAGATCGTCGCGCAGGCGCTTGGGCTGGATGCACTGGTCGCCCAGGCCGATCTGATCATCACCGGCGAAGGCCGTCTGGATAGCCAGAGCCTGCACGGCAAGACCCCGGTCGGCGTGGCGCGGGTGGCGCAACGGCACGCCAAACCGGTGATCGCCATTGCCGGCTGCCTGGGCAACGGCGCCGCGCTGCTGCACGGCCACGGCATCGATGCCATGTTCGCGGTGGTGCATCGCGCCTGCACGCTGGAACAGGCATTGGCCGACGCCGCCAGCAACGTGCGCATCGCCGCGCGCAACGTTGCGGCAACGTTGCAGGTGGGTCAGGTGTTGGCACAGCTGCCGCCGGGTGTGGATGGGTGCTGATGGCCGCGCGCCGGTGGCATCAGCGGCGAGGGCATGCGCTCGGTTCTGATGCAGCCTGTTGGACAGCGCGCGTGCCCGCTGCACGCCGAATCGCACCACGCCAACGGAGGTCAGCACCGTTCGCAGACACGCTGGGACATAGACCTGCAGCACAGCGCACGCCGAATCACACACGTGGCGAACATGTGCGCACCGAACATGCCACCGTGACCTCTCTCGATCGCGTCAACAGACCCCGGCCCATGCTCACGCTCGACCGCACCCTGGCGCAGTCCATCGTCGACCGCGCGATGACCATCATCGACGGCAACGTCAATGTGATGGACCACTCCGGCGTCATCATCGCCAGCGGCGAGCCGGCGCGTATCGGCCAGGTGCACGAAGGTGCGTTGCTGGTGCTGTCGAGGCAGGGCCGGGTGGAGATCGACGCCGCCCTGGCGCAGCAGCTGGATGCGGTGCGCCCCGGCGTCAACCTGCCGCTGATCGCCGATGGCCGCATCGTCGGCTGCGTCGGGCTGACCGGCGACCCGCAGCGCATTGGGCAACAGGCCGAGCTGGTGCGCATGGCCGCCGAAGCGATGCTGGAACAGGCCGGACTGCTGCACCTGCTGGCCCGCGACGCGCGCCTGCGCGAAGAAGTCACGCTGGGCCTGATCCGTCCCGATGGCCCGACCCCGGCGCTGGCCGGCTGGGCCGAGCGGCTCGGCATCGCGCTGGACCTGCCGCGCGTGGCCGCGGTGATCGAAGTGGAAAGCGACAGCCTGGACCTGGACGCCATGCTGGTGGAACTGCAGCGCCTGCACACCCTGCTGTTCACGCCCGAGCGCGGCAACCTGATCGCCGCCACCGCGCTCAACGAGCTGGTGGTGCTCAAGCCGGCACTGGACCGCCGTGGTCACTGGGACGTGGAGGAGCAACGCCGCCGCGCGCACAGTCTGCTCGAGCGCATGCGCGCCAGCAGCCGGCTGCGGATCCGGCTGGCCCTGGGCCAGTATTTTCCGCAGTCCAACGGGCTGGCGTTGTCGCACCAGATTGCGCGCACCACCATGCGCATCGGCAAGGCGCGCACCCCGCAGGCCGACGCATTTTTCTACGACGATTACCGCCTGCCGGTGCTGGTGGACGACCTGCGTCAGGCCTGGCAGGCCGAGGAATTGCGCAAGCCGCTGCAGGCACTGCTGGCGCAGGAACGTCGCGGCCAGTTGTTGAAGACCTTGTCGGTCTGGTTTGCCGCCGGCATGCGCATGGCCCCCACTGCCAAGGTGCTGGGCATCCATCGCAACACCCTGGATTACCGCATGCAGCGCATCCAGGAACTGTGCGCGGTGGACCTGAGCAACACCGACGACTGCATGCGCCTGTACCTGGCGCTGCAGATGCGCGACGACAGCCCCGCAACCGTGGCGAACACGGACACGACCACCACCGACTGAGTGACGCGACACCCGCAGCACGCGCGCAATGCGGCGCTGTGCAGTAGCGCACGCAACGCCGCCTTGGCTGGGGTGCGCAGTCCGCTAAACTGCGCAGATTGCCCGGCCACGAGCGCTCCGTTGAACCAGTGCGATACCGTCGTGTCATCTGCGTCCAGCGAGGCCCAGCGCCTGGCACGTCTGGCGTTATTGCAGGTGGTCGACACCGCCGCCGAGCCGTTCTTCGACGCGCTGGCCGCTGCCGCGCAGGCGATCGCCGGTACCCCCATCGCACTGGTCTCGCTGGTGGACGAACGGCGGCAGTGGTGGAAGGCCAACATCGGCCTGCCGGGGGTTTCGGAAACCCCACGCGAGCTGGCGTTCTGCGCCTACACCATCCAGGGCGATGCGGTGATGGAAGTGCGCGACGCGCCGGCCGACCCACGCTTCCACGACAACGCCCTGGTCACCGATGCGCCCGGTATCCGCTATTACGCCGGCGCCCCCATCGTGCTGCCGGATGGCTTACGCATGGGCACCGTGTGCGTGATCGACCAGCGCGCGCGCGCGCTGGAGCCGGCGCAATTGCAGGCCTTGCAGCAACTGGCCAAGGTGGCCGCCGAAGGCCTGGAGCAACGCCGCGTGATGCTCGAGCGTGAGGCGGCCAACGCCCAGCTGCAGCAACGCCTGCGCGAGAGCGAAGCGTTTCTCGAGCGCACCGGCCGCGTGGCTGGGGTGGGTGGCTGGGAAGTGGATGTGACCAGCGGCACGCTGACCTGGTCCGACCAGACCTGCCGCCTGCACGACCTACCACCTGGTTATCGGCCCAGCCTGACCGAGGCGATCGGCTTCTACCCGCTGGAAGCGCGCGCGATCATCACCCAAGCGTTTGAAGCGTGCGTGCGCGACGGCACTCCCTGGGATCTGGAACTGCCGCTGACCAGCGCCACCGGGCGGCGTCTGTGGGTGCACAGCACCGGCTCGGTGGAACATGTGGATGGGCGCAAGCGCCTGATCGGCGCAATCCAGGACGTCACCGACCGGCACCGGGCGGTAGATGCGCTGGCCGCCAGCGAGCGCAAGTTCCGCAAGATGTTCCAGTACAGCCTGGGCCTGATCTGCACCCACGACATGCACGGCCGGCTGGTCAGCATCAACCCGGCCGCGGCGCGCTCGCTGGGCCGCAGCGTCGAGCAGATGGAAGGCCGCTCGCTGGTGGAATTCGTGCGCCCCGAGCACCATGCCGCCTTGCAGGGCTATCTCTCGCGCATGGTGCTCGATGGCCAGGATTCGGGCGTGATCGAACTGGTGGCCGGCGACGGCAGCCTGCGCCATTGGCAGTATCACAACGTGCTGGATGTGGAGTCCGACGCCACCGTGGTACTGGCTCACGCCCAGGACATCACCAACCAGTACCGGCAGGAAAAGCAGCTGCTGGAATGGTCGTTCACCGACCCGCTCACCAACTGCTACAACCGCCGCTTCCTGGACGAATTGGACAAGCGCGACCCCAGCGTGCGCTGGGGCTGCATCGTGGTGGATCTGGACAAGTTCAAACTGGTCAACGACACCCATGGCCACCAGCGTGGCGACGAGGTGTTGGTGCAGATGGCCTGGTTCCTCAACCAGCCGCTGCGCACCCAGGACCGCCTGGTGCGCCTGGGCGGCGACGAATTCCTGGTGTTGCTGCACCAGGCCACCCAGGCACAGCTGGACATCTTGATGCGCGACTACATGGGCGCCATCGACGACGCGCCGATCCGCTTCACCCTCGGCACCGCCTTGCGCCAGGAAGGCGAAGCGCTGGCGGCGGTGGTTGATCGCGCCGACCACTCGCTGTACTCGCTGCGCCGTGCCCGTCGCGGCACCGGCATGAGCGACCAGCGCTGACCATTCGCGCTGGCACCGCGCCCGCAAAGCTGCACCGAACCCGTGTGACCGGCTGCGGAGAACGTGCCGATGAATACCCGATCGCCTATCATGTAACCGTTTACAACTATATGGATTGGAATGGATACCTTCGATCGCACCCAGCTCAGCCCCAAGTGGCAGTTCCGCTTCGCTTTCTTTGATCGTCACGGCGGCCCCAAGGATCCCGCCCACAAGGAAGCGCTCAAAACGCTGCCCTTCGGCGAGAAGCTCAAGGTGGGCATGAACTTCTACGCGCTGTTCTTCGGCTTCATCTACTTTTTCATCCTCGGCTTGTGGCGCAAGGCGTTGGGCCTGATCGGCATCGGCCTGGTGGTCGGCATCGTGGCCTCGTTCCTGCCCGCAGCGATCGGCAACGCGCTGAGCATTCCACTGGCCCTGCTGGCCGGCATGAGCGCCAACTACGCCTACTACCTGGACAAGGTGAAGGGCAGCACCAGCTTCAATCCGTTCGAAGGCATGCGCTGGTAAGTCACGGGCACCCAGGCGCGGACCCTCCCACCGACGCCTTGCCGCCAAGCCCGGTCCGATGGCCGGGCTTTAGACGGCTGACACCGCAGGTCCCCTGAGCGGTCTGAAGCGGCGGGTGAGAAGAGCGTTTCCCGGCACGCTTTGTCCGGGCTCGACCAAGGCGGCCGCTGTTGGGGGCACTGTGAGCACCCCGCACTGACGATCTAGGCGGCAAACCAGGCCTTGGTGGCTATCGATATGGCCCTGTCCATGCCGGGCGAAAAAGTGACCGTGGACCTTCAGCACCGCCGTCCTGACCAGACGTGTGTGCCAGAACAACGGATAGTTCCGATGTGCAGCTGAGCCTGCGCTGCGCCGAGGAGAAAGGCGCACGCACGACGTTGAAGTTCCAGATCGAAAGCAGTCGCTTTCACACGCCAGGATTTCAAACAATCGCCACGCACGGGCCTCACTCATTGCTGAGAGCGGCGACACTCGCTGCGCTTGCGCCCGGTATGCAGGGACTGGACCACATGATCACCACGCTAGCGCCGCCGCAAGGTGCCAGATCTGGAAGCCTTGGTGGCTGACCGGGAACGTTTCAGTGCGCATTACGCAGAGTTGTTTGAAGTGCTGAACCAGCAAACGCCTGCATCGGCGCGCGCCTGATGCGGCCAGGATTGGGGAGCTGGGGCGGCGTACCGCCGGATTTGAGGATGTCCATCCGTCGCGCCCGGTTTGCCAGCAGATTGCTGCAGTTCCTTGAAGTCTGCCAAGCACGCGCATCATCTTCTTTGCGCGACGCGCACGATACGGCCGCCCAGGGCACGTGCGCCCGGATTCAGTGCACAATCATCGCAGGCGTTTCTCCAGCCGCTGCGGCGCAAGAGAGCCGTCTTAGAGCTCGCCTGTCAGGACAGCCGCAGCTCCGTGCGGCGCACATATGTGCGCCATTTCAGCTGAGTCCTGTCGCCCCATGTGAGATGCCGTGCATGTTCCCTGACGTTGTATCTGATCGTTCTCTTTTGCCCGCATCATCAACGCCGCTGTGGCGCCGCGCCGCCAGCCTGTGCCTGCTAGGCGTCACTCTCGCCGGCCCGCTGGCCGCGCAGGACCCGGCGCAGGTCAACACCTTCATCGGCAGCAAGGACGACGGCAATACCTACCCGGGCGCATCGGCGCCGTTCGGCCTGATCCAGGTCAGCCCGATCGGCGCGCACTACGCCGGCTGGCGTTACGACGACCCCAGCATTCGTGGCTTCGGGCATTCGTTCCTGTCCGGCGCCGGTTGCTGGGAGCAGGGCGGGCAGGTGTCGGTGCTGCCGGTTACCGGGCGCATCGGCCCCGGTGGCGACTTCGACACCAAAGATGCCAAGGCATTCGACCAGAAGCGCTATGCCGCGCGCTACACCCATGACGGCGAAGTGGGCCAGGCCGGCTACTACAAGGTGCGGCTCACCGATTACGGCGGCATCGACGCCGAAGCCAGCGCGCTCACCCGCGCCGCCACCGAGCGCTACACCTTCGCGCCGGGTGCCGGCACCGGCCATGTGTTGGTCAACGTGGCCCAGGCCAACGACCGCCATGTGGTGATCGGCAGCCAGGTGCAGATCTTTGGCGACCGCGTGGTCGAGGGCAAACTCACCACGCAGAGCTTCTGCGGCGGCCACGAATACACCACCTGGTTCCGGCTGGAATTCGACCGCCCCTTTACCGCGCATGGCGTGTGGGGCGAAGAGGGCGGCGTGCCCGGCGCGCGCCACAGCATGGGCGGCGAACTTAAGCCCAACGGCGCCTGGCTCAGCTTCCCGCTGGGCAAGAACAAGAACGCGCGTGCGGTGACCGTGGTCAGCGCCATCTCGCATGTGGATGCCGAAGGCGCCCGCAGCAACCTGCGTACCGATGGCATGCAGGGCGGCAAACTGCTGAGCCTGGAGCAGATGCGCAAGCGCGCGCAGCACCTCTGGCGCAACGAATTGGCCAGCATGCAACTGGAAGGCGCCAGCAACGACGACCGCAGCGTGGCCTACACCGCGCTGTATCACGCCTTGCTGCAGCCGCTCACCGGCAGCGATGCCGATGGTCGCTATCGCGGCTACGACGATACGATCCATCGTGCTGATGGCTGGACCTACTACGCGTATTTTTCGCTGTGGGACACCTACCGCACGCAAAACCAGTTGCTGGCCTTGCTGCAACCGGCGCGCGCACGCGATATCGGCCGCTCGTTGCTGGCGATCCATCAGCAGGGTGGCTGGTTGCCGCGCTGGGGTTACGCCAACTTCGACACCAACATCATGACCGGCGACCCGGTCACCCCGTTCCTGGTGGATCTGTGGCGCTTCGGCGCGCTGCAGGGCAATGAGGCGGAGGCGTATGCAGCGCTGCGCCAGAATGCGTTCGGCCAGCCGCCGATCAATTCGCGCCACGCCGGGCGCTCTGGCAATGCCAGTTATCTGGCCAACGGCTTCGTGCACTACGACCGCGCCTTTCCCTCCAAGGGCATGGACGTGGACCCGCACCACGGCGGCTCGGCCACGCTGGAATACGCTTTGGCCGATTGCGCGCTCGCACAGATGGCGCAGGCGCTAGGCCATAGCGACGACAGCGCGCAGCTGCGCAAACGCGGCGGCAACTGGCACCGCGTCTGGGACGCGGATGTGCGCGATGCCGAGACCGGTTTTGCCGGCTTCCCGCGCCCGCGCCTGGAAGACGGCAGCTGGTATGCGCCGTCCGACGACCACTACAGCCCACGCTCGGCGCATGGCTTCCACGAAGGCACGGCCTGGCAGTACCAGTGGCTGGTGCAGCAGGACATCCCCGGCATGCTGCAGGCCATGCATGGCCGCGAGCAGGCCGGGAAGCGGCTGGACGCCTTTTTCGCCTACGACGATCTGCTGAAAGATCCGCTCACTGCGGCACGTACGCACTGGGTGGTCGGCCCGTACAGCTATTACAACCAGTATCGCTACAACCCCAACAACGAACCGGATCTGCACGCACCGTGGATGTACACGCTGATCGGGCAACCGTGGAAGACCGCCACCGTGCTGCGCGCCGCGCAACAGCTGTTTACCAACGCACCCAACGGCGTGACCGGCAACGACGACCTCGGCACCATGTCGGCCTGGTATCTGTTTAGTGGGTTGGGCTTGTATCCGGCGGTGCCGGGCAGCGGCGAATTCCTGTTGCATGCGCCGCGTTTCAAGCGGGTCACGCTGAAGTTGGGCAACGGCAAGCGCCTGCGCATCGACGCCCCCGGCGCCGATGGCCGCGCGCTGCAATACGTGGACAGCGTGCGGTGGAACGGCAAGCCGCAGCCGCAGGTATTCCTGGAGTGGGCGCAACTGCAACAGGGCGGCACGTTGGCGTTTGCGCTCACCAAGCAGGCGCCCACGCAAGGCTGGGGTACGCAAGCGGATGCATTGCCGACATCGTTTTGTGCCACGCCACAGGCGCAGTACACCGCGGCGGATTAGCCCCTCTCCCTGCGGGGCAAGAAGGGGCAACAGCGCTTGGCGCTAAAAGAGCGGCAATGTTAAAGCCACTCTCCCATCGGGGCGAAAAGGCACAGCTTGCGCGCCACTGGCGCGCGTGCCTTGGAGCGCCCGCGCCGCAAGCGCGGGCTGGGGCGCGGAGCGGGGCGTGGGGTGAGGGTACGGGGCAAAGCCCTCGTGTTATCCCGCTGCACGAAGCTACGCTCGCACCCTCATCCGGCGCTACGCGCCACCTCTTCCCTATGAAGGGGACAATGCCCCGACGGGAGAAGGGAAAGCAGTGCATGCAGTTTCAGATCTCTTGGCAGAGCTGAAAGCCTTTCTCCGCCGGGCGAGAAGTCACAGCCTGCAAGCCACTGGCGCGTGCCTTGGAGCGCCTGCGCCGTGTGGGGCTTCGGGGTCGGGATGCGGAGCGAAGCCCCGGTGTTCTTTCGAGAGCACGTGGCTTCGCACGTACCCTTATCTGCCCCTGCGGGTCACCTTCTCCCGACGGGAGAAGGATGTCGCGCTCTCAGCCAGCCGCATTCAATCGGCTATTCCGTCGCCCATACGCCAAGTACACCACCACGCCCAGCGCATTCCACAGCAGGAACCAGACCTGCGTCTTGCTCGGCAAACTCCAGAACAGGTACAGGCAGCCCAGGATCGCGACCGGCCCCACTACCCATGCCAGCGGCGTGCGGAAGGCACGTGCGCGGCCGGGCTCGCGCACGCGCAGCACCAGCAGGCAGGCAGCCACTGCGGTGAATGCCGCCAGCGTGCCGGCATTGGCTAATGCGGCGATCTCGTCGAGCCGTGCCACGCCCGCCAGTGCCGCCACCAGCACCGCGGTGAACAGCGTGATCGCCACCGGCGTGCCGGTGCGTGCATTGACCTTGGACAAGCTGCGCGGCAACAAGCCATCGCGCGACATCACAAAGAAGATGCGGCTCTGCCCGTACAAAAATGCCAGCAGCACGGTCGGCAACGCAATGATCGCCACCGCTCCGATCACCAACGCCGCCTTGCCGTGGCCGAGTTCACGCAGGATCAGCGCCAACGGTTCCGGGCTTTTGCCGAACACGGTGAAGCTCATCGCACCCACCGCCGCCAGCGCCACCAGCACGTAGATCAGCGTGCAGCCGATCATCGAGCCGACGATGCCGATCGACAGATCGCGCCCCGGGTTCTTGGTTTCTTCGGCCGCAGTGGAAATCGCATCGAAGCCATAGAACGCGAAGAAGATGATCGCCGCCGCGGCCATCACGCCGCGCTCCACGCCGTCCGGGCCCATCGCCTTGGAGAAGCCATACGGCATGAACGGCTGCAGGTTGGCGCTGTTGAAGGTTGGCAACGCAATGGCCACGAACACACCCAGCGCGATGATCTTCAGCACCACCAGCACCGCATTGAGCGTGGCGCTTTCCTTGGTGCCGGCCATCAGCATGCCGGCCACCAGGAAGGTGATCACCACCGCCGGCAGGTTCACGATGCCGCCGGCATGTGGCCCGGCGATCAGTTCGTGCGGCAAGCTCACCCCCAACCACTGCAGGAAGCCGACGAAGTAACCCGACCAGCCCACCGCCACCGTGCTCACCACCAGCGAATATTCCAGCACCAGGCTCCAGCCCACCACCCAGGCGATGCATTCGCCCAACGCGGTGTAGCTGTAGGTGTAAGCGCTGCCGGCGGCCGGCATCATCGTGGCCATTTCCGCATACGCCAGCGCCGCGCAGGCGCAGACGATGCCGGCCGCTACGAACGACAGCAGCACTGCAGGGCCGGCCTTGTCGGCGCCGACGCCAATCAACGTATAGATACCGGTGCCGACAATGGCCCCGATGCCGAGTGCGATCAGATGCGGCCAACTCAGGCTGCGGACCAGTTGCCGGCCGGCCTCGTGCACGGTGACCTGATCGATGGATTTGCGCCTGAGCCAAGACGACATGCGGACCTCGCAGGAATCAAAGAATGCGCGAGTGTCGCCCAACGCAGCGCAGCAAAGCTATCCGGTCCAAGCGCATGCGACTGCCGCGGTCGGGCAGGGCACACACGTCCATGGCGTTACCCTCACGCCGCGCGCCCTGCAACTCAATCACCGAGTACACCCGCCGACGCCATGTCACTGCTTGTGCAAGTCCCACATCGCCAATCCCGAATCTGCACTCATTCAACCGACGGGCGATGCGGCGGGCGCGCGTTGCGATAGATCAGCTGCACCGCCCATGCACCGGCAAGCCCGACCACGCCGGCAGCAAAGTGGCTCCAGTCGAGCACCCGCGGCGCTGCGCCATTGGCCTCATGGCCCCACAGGTTGAACCACAGCAGCACCAGCGCTGTGATGCCCATGCCGATCCAGAACCAACGCCGGGTTCCGCCGATCGCATAGA
Source organism: Xanthomonas vasicola (assembly GCF_000772705.2). GTDB lineage: Bacteria > Pseudomonadota > Gammaproteobacteria > Xanthomonadales > Xanthomonadaceae > Xanthomonas > Xanthomonas vasicola. The sequence goes on along the minus strand of NZ_JSBW02000022.1, from coordinate 5,688 downwards.
TCAAAAACGGCAACGCCGTACCGATCAAAAAATGCACCGGAAAGAAATACACCGAGCCGTAGGGCCGCATCAGGTACCAGACGATCGCCGCGAAGGTGCCCAGAAAAGCAAACAGGCCCAAGGCCAGCAGGCGGGTTCGGTTGGTGGCAGTAGTCATCGGCAAGCCTCACAAAAGCAGAACCTCACCCTACCCATGCGCAAGTCACGCTGAGGTCAATGCAGTGCGAGCGTGCTGCATGCAGTTGCTGCGTTGTCTGGCTCGCGTCGCACTGGTGCTGTGCGCAGCCTTACGGCGCGGTACAACCGTGGCGCTGAATTCCGGCGCGTAGTTGCAGGTGTGCGTAGTACGCCGTTACCGCAGGCAACGTCGTATGTGCGATTGGGCTGGCCATCCAGCGTTGCGTCGACAGGCCCAGATATCGGCCAAGGTGAAGTCTGCCCCGAAAACGAATGGACCGCCGCGTTGCAGTTGTGCGTCGAGAATCGCCATGTGCTGGTTCCACTGCGCCACGCTTGCGGCAATCGCCTGCGGATCGGTATCCGCCGCGCCGCCATGGCGGCCATGAATGCGTAGCGCCAGGCGGTGTTGAGCTCGGTGGCCTGCCAATCCATCCATGCACGACCATTGCACGCGCGGCGGGCGCGGCTGGCAGCAGATCGTGGCGTTGGCTGCGTGCAGCCAGCTACCGGCAAATCGCGTTCGATTCCCACAGCACCAGCGCGCCGTCGCGGATCACCGGCACCAGCGCATTGGGATTGAGCGCGCGAAATTCCGGCGTCTGCACCGATGCAAAGCCGCTGCCGTACGCATGCAGCGTGTAGTCCAGCGCCAGCTCATCGCACAACCACAGCACCTTACGCACGTTGATCGAAGTTGGCTTTCCGTAGATCTCCAGCATGTGTTCTTCCTTGCTACGCGTGATGGGAAGCAATTGGCGATGGTGGCACGTACTGCATGCAACGCCAGACGCGTGATGCGGCTAGCGCAGCCGTGCGTGTTGATGCCCGCTGCGGTGAGCAGCCGAGCGCGCATTGCATTCTCACCGCTGCAATCGTGCGCCGCTACAGTTCGATCTTGCCCGCGTACGCATCGCGCACGGTCTGGCTGATGTAGGTGCTCAAACCTCGCCCCGCCGTGGCAAGCCGCTGCATGGTCGCCACCACCTCGGCACCCGCGCTGTCGGCGGTATACACATAGGTCTCGCCGTTGCGAAAGCGCACCGCGATGGCGTCATCGGCCAGCGCGTACGCCACCACGCCAGAGTGGCCGTCGTGGTTGCCATAGCGCTGCATGCGACCGGAACTGGATGATGTCATGCCGGCAGGCTAGATCCGCCGCAGTGATGGGCGCTTCAACGAACGCGGCAATGGCCCGCGCAGCAACGACAGAGCAATCCATGGGCAGCGACGCATGCGGGCTGCATATTGTTGGCGTAGCGGTGCAGCCACACGGAATGCATTGCAACGCAGGGAACAAGAGAACCGCCGGTGGGTGCGACGTGAACACGGCACACCGCGTAACGCTCAGTGGATATGGCGTGTTGATGACATGCATCTGCTCAACACATCGACCAAGCAACGCGGCCGACCAAAGAAGTCGTGCCGCCTGAGCAGTGCTTCTCGTCAACCGCATCACTCCACACCAACCCCACTCGCCCGCACCGGCTATAACGCCGTCAGCCCTCGCTGCGTTTCGCAAAGCAGCACATGCAGTTGCCGGACCACTGGTGAAAGAAGTCGTGCCACCTGACCACTGCTTCTCATCAACGACATCACTCCACACCGGCCTGCACCGGATACAACGCCGTCAGCGCCTGGCAGCGTTGCGCAAACAACGCATGCAGTTGCCGGATCGCCGGCGAAAACTGCTTGCGGTGCGGGCACACCAGATGCAGCGGCAGGCGGTCGCCACACTCGGGAAACAGCACCTCCAGCCGTCCGGCCTGCACGTCGCCGCACACATCCAGCCACGATTTGTAGGCAATGCCTTCGCCCGCCACCGCCCAGCGCCGCACCACATCGGCGTCGTCGCACAGCATTGTGCCGCGCACCGGCACCACGTGGCGGCGGCCCTCCAGTTCGAACTGCCAGCGGTCGTAGGCACGCCCGGCCAGCACGTACAGCAGGCAGGCGTGCTCGCGCAGCGCATCCAACGTGGCGGGCCGCCCATGGCGCTGCAGGTACGCGGGCGCGGCCACCAGCACGCGGCGGTTGTCCGGTGCCAGCGGCAACGCCACATGTTCGGCATCGTCGATGCGGCCGAGCCGGAACGCCACATCCACCGGCGCGCGATACAGGTCGGCCACCTGATCGGACAGGTGCAGGCGCAAGGTCAGCTTCGGGTGCGCGGCGCGGAATTCGGTCAGCCACGGCAGCAGCACGTTGCGGCCCAGGTCCGACGGCGCCGTCACCTGCAGCAAGCCCTGCAGCGCACTGTCGTGGTCACGCACATGCTCGCGCCCGTCGCGCAGCAGCTCCAGTACCTGGCGCGCGTACGGCAGGTACTGCTCGCCCTCGGCGGTCAGCCGCAGGCTGCGTGTGGAACGGGCGAACAGGCGCAGATCCAGCGCGCGCTCCAGCCGCGCCACCGCCGCGCTGGCCTGACCAGGCAACAGGTCCGCCTCGCGCGCGGCACTGGAAAAACTGCCCAGCGCTGCGGTCCGCACGAACAGCGCCAGGTCGTCGAAGCGGACCATCTTCACTCCATCGTGAAAGTGCTTGCGCAGTTTGCCGGTTTTTCTGTGAATTCAGGTGGCCGACCATGCAGCTCCCTCCCGCACGACGCCCCGCCATGAAAGCCATTGCCTATCCGCAACACGGCCTGCCCATCGACGACCCGCGCGCACTGGTCGAACTCGAGCTGCCCCTGCCCACCCCCGGCCCGCGCGATTTGCGCGTGCGCATCCACGCCGTCTCGGTCAATCCGGTCGACACCAAGGTGCGCAACAACGCCGCGGTGGACGCCCCGCGCGTGCTCGGCTGGGACGCCAGCGGTGTGGTCGATGCGGTCGGTACGCAGGTCAGCCTGTTCCGCCCCGGCGATGCGGTGTACTACGCCGGCGCGCTGACCCGCCCGGGCACCAATGCCGAATACCACCTGGTCGACGAGCGCCTGGTCGGGCGCAAGCCGTCCACGCTTGATGACGCCGCGGCCGCCGCGTTGCCGCTGACTGCCATCACCGCCTGGGAACTGTTGTTCGACCGGCTCGGCATTGCCGAAGGCGGCGGCGAAGGCCAGGCGCTGCTGGTCGTGGGTGCGGCCGGTGGCGTCGGCTCGATGCTGGTGCAGCTGGCGCGCACGCTGACCAAGCTGACCGTGATCGGTACCGCCTCGCGCCCGGAAACCCAGGATTGGGTACACGCACTCGGCGCGCATCACGTGATCGACCACAGCCAGTCGCTGAGCGAAGGCCTGCAGCGGATCGGCATCGCGCAGGTGCAGCACGTCGCCAGCCTCACCCACACCGACCAGCACTTCGCCCAGCTGGTCGAGGTACTCGCCCCACAGGGCCAGCTGGCCTTGATCGACGACCCGGCCACGCTGGACGCCGTGCCGCTCAAGCGCAAGAGCCTGTCGCTGCACTGGGAGCTGATGTTCACCCGCTCGCTGTTCGAGACCGACGACATGATCGCGCAGCACCATCTGCTCAATCGCGTCGCCGAGCTGGTGGATACCGGCGTGCTGCGCACCACCCTGGGCGAGCACTACGGCCGCATCAGCGCCGACAACCTGCGCCGCGCCCACGCCGCGCTGCAATCGCACCGCACTCGCGGCAAGCTGGTGCTGGAAGGCTTCTGAGCGAGGCGCCTCGCGCACGACAGCGGCCCGGCATGGCCGCTGTCGTGCCGCCGCACCCCGCAGCGCTGCCGCGCGATCACTACTGGTCAAGATCCGCGACGCAGCTGTTGCGACAGGCACCGCTACACTGCGCGCATGTCATCCGAATCCCTGATCCTTCTTGGGCTGCTTGTCGTAGTCCTCGTGTTGCAGCTGCTCGCGCTGCTGCGACGTCCGTCCACCACCGCGCTGGAGCATGCGCTGCGCGCCGAGCAACGCGACGGCCGCGGCGAACTGCGCGAGCAACTCGAAGGCTTGGCCCGCCAGCAGGATGCCCGCCTGGAAACCTTCGCGCGCAACCTCACCGAGCTGTCCACGCGCACCGACCAACGCCTGGACCTGCTGCGCGACGCGCTCGGCGAAGACGCCCGCAAGGCGCGCGAAGAAAGCGGCCTTGCGCAACAACGCACCGGCGAACTGCTGACCCTGCGGCTGAGCGAACTGCGTACCCAGCTCGAAGGCTTCGGCCAGCAACAGGAAACCCGCATCCACGTGTTCGGCCAGCAACTGACCGAACTGATTGCGCGCACCGACACGCACATGGCCGCGCTGCGCGAAGCGCTGGCCGAAGACTCCCGCAAGGGCCGCCAGGAAGCCGGCGAATCGCAACAGCGCTTTACCGAAGCGCTGGGCCAGCGCTTGAACGAACTCACACAGCGCAACGAACTGCGCATCGGCGAACTGCGCGCCACACTGGAGCAGCAGCTGGCCAGCCTGCAAAACGACAACGCCAGCAAGCTCGAACTGATGCGCGCCACCGTCGATGAAAAACTGCAGACCACGCTCAACACGCGTCTGGATGCCTCGTTCAAGCTGGTCTCCGAACGGTTGGAACAGGTGCAGCGCGGCCTGGGCGAAATGCAGCAGCTGGCCACCGGCGTGGGCGACCTCAAGCGTGTGCTCACCAACGTCAAGGACCGTGGCGGCTGGGGTGAAGTGCAGCTGGACAACATCCTCGAGCAGACGCTGACGATGGAGCAGTACGCACGCGGCGTGCGGGTGAAGCCCGACAGCGCCGAGGCGGTGGATTTCGCGATCCGCCTGCCCGGGCGCGGCGACGACACGGTGGTGTGGCTGCCGGTCGATGCCAAGTTCCCGCGCGAGGATTACGAACGCCTGATCGACGCGCAGGAAAAGGGCGACCTCGAGGCAATCAAGCATTCGACTGCGCAGCTGGAACGCGCCATCCGCATCCAGGCCAAATCGATCAGCGACAAGTATGTCTGCCCGCCGCACACCACCGACTTCGCGGTGATGTTCCTGCCCACCGAAGGCCTGTATGCCGAAGTGATCCGCCGCGCCGGTCTGGTAGACCTGCTGCAGCGCGAGCATCGCGTGGTGCTGGCTGGTCCCACCACCTTCACCGCCTTGCTCAACAGCCTGCAGATGGGCTTCCGCACGCTGGCCATCGAGAAGCGCTCCAGCGAGGTCTGGCAGGTGCTGGGTGCGGTGAAGAGCGAGTTTGGCAAGTTTGCCGGCATTCTCGAAAAGGCCGAGCGGCAGATCAGCACCGTGGGCAAGAGCCTGGGCGAAGCCAGTCGCAAGACCCGCACCATCGAACGCCGCCTGCGCGGGGTGGAAACCCTGGCCGGCGAGCAATCGCAGGCGCTGCTGGACGATGGCAGCGACGACACCGGAACCAGCAGCGAAGATGACGGCAGCGACGAGCAGGCGTGATCCGGCTGCAGACAGTGATGCATGACGTCCGCAGGCGACAGCACAACGTAGATACCGTCTTGCCCCTTATCTGGCAAGAGCGTTGTGCGGGTCAAATGCAGTGCCGGATTTGAGCACGCCGTAGGCCAGATGCAGCAGCTTGCGCATGGCGGCGCAGACGATCTGCTTGCCGT
>NZ_JSBW02000021.1 GCF_000772705.2 Xanthomonas vasicola | reverse complement strand
CGTGATCGGCGTTCTTGGTCGAACTGGGTGCAGCGATCAGCGTCGCATCGACGATCGTGCCCGACCGCAGGCTCTGGCCCTTGCGCGCCAGATGCGCGTTGACCGCTTCCAGCATCCGCGCGGCAAGGCCATGGGTCTCCAGCAGGCGCCGAAAGTTGAGAATCGTGGTCGCGTCGGGAATGTCGTCCAACCCGCCGAGCTGGGCAAATCGCCGTAAGGTCGGAATCTCGTGCAGCGCTTCTTCCATCGCCGGATCGCTCAACGCATACCACTGCTGCAGCAGATGAATCCGCAACATCGTCGCCAGGGCGTATGGCTGCCGCCCTGGCCGCCCCCGACACCGGATAGTGCGGCGCGATCAGCCCGAGCAGTTGCTGCCACGGAACGACCTGCACCATCTCGGCCAGGAAGATCTCCCGCCGGGTCTGCTTGCGCTTGCCCAGGCCCTCAGCATCACCGAACGTCAGTTGCATGGATGAATCCTCAACATGAGGCGGGTAGTGTCGCGTATCTGTGGTGCGTTGATCAGACCTTCCTTAGCGTCTCTCAGGGGATAATGGTTCGTATCACAGAACGACATGCGTGCTAGCGAGTCAGAAGCACGTAATGCAGTGCTTGCCGCATAAACACCGACTATCTCCACTGGTCCTTGCCCGCTCACCGTCGCGGGACCCTTGGCGGCATGGATGCCGCCAAGGAGCCTAAAGGACGTACTTGCGGCGTGTCCTGCGGTGGTGGGCGGGCAAGGGCCTCGCCGTAAAGTCGCAGCGCCAATGCCCTTTGCCCAATTCATCGCATCTGTCCGCTATGTAAGCGCTATTGGGCTAGAACTTCAAATCCACACGCGCATACCAGAACCGTCCACCGGGGATGTCGTAGGTGGATGCGTCGTAGCCATTGAGAGAGCACGACAGGCAAATCGGCGGATCGTTATCGAACACGTTGTTCAAGCCGGCAGTGAGTTGCAGACCTTTGAGCCAATCGACGCGATAGCCCACTTGCGCATCGTGATAGGTAATCGCATCCAACCGGTTGGTGCCCACCGACGGATCAGAACACACCACAAACTCCGCCGCGTCGCCGCATTGCTCGGTGAGCTTGGAGATGTGCCGCGCGGTCCACGATGCCGTCCAGTTGCCCAGCGACCAATCCAGGACCGCGTTGCTGGTCCATTCCGGAATTGCGCTGTCGACCACCTCGATACCCGGCCCTTGCGGCTGCCGCTGACCTGCTGCGCCTAGCGCCTCGTAACGGCCCACCAAAGTGTTCTGCCACGACAGCTTGAAGCGCCCGAACGCGGTTTCCGGCAGGGTCCAGAACAGATCCACGTCCCAACCGTCGGTCTTGATCGAGCCCAGATTGGTCAGCCGATTGTTGAAGGCATTGATGCCACCGGTGGATGCCCGCCCGATGCCATTGCAGTACAAGCTATCCAGCGTATCCACGCACAGATCCAGCTGGGTCTGCGCATTGATCGCCTGGATCGCACCATCCACATGATGGCGATAGAACGTCACCTCCAGATCGAGGCGATCGGACCAACTGGCATTGCTTGCAAAGCCAGGGCTGAAGACCAAACCCGCACTGAAACTGCGCGAACGCTCCGGATCCAGTTGCTCGTTACCGCCCGTGGTAACCGAGATCTGCTGATTGGCCTGCTGATAGCCAGCAGGCACGCCGAGCGCCGCACAGTTGGCCGCACTGCCACGCGGCGCGGTGCCGCCCAGACCGATCGAGCAGGGATCCGACAGCTGCAAGTCCGCACGCGCCGCCGAACCGAACAACTCGCCGATGGTCGGCGCACGGAACCCTTCTGCATAACTGGTGCGCAACACCAACTCATCGGTGACCTGCCAACGCAGACCATACTTCGGCGTGAACTCGCCGCCGAATGTCGAATAGTCCGAATAGCGCCCGGCAATATTCAAATCCAGCTTGTCGCCCAATGACGCGTTGGCAAAGATCGGAATATTGAGCTCGAGATACGCCTCGTTAACGTCGTAGCTGCCCGAGGTGGGCAACGATGGCACGCCGTTGTAACGCCCGGCCACGGTGAGCGGATCGGGTTGATAAGAACCTTCGTACTTGCGGTATTCGTACCCGCTGGCAAACGACACCGCACCGCCCGGCAACTGGAAAACTCGCTGCTGAGGTTGGCGGTAAACAGGCTCAATTCGTTCTGGCTGCGGTCGCGCACCACCGGCTGGATCCAGCGCAACATCTCCGGCGTGATGCTGCCGGCGCCGCTGAAAATATCCAACGGCACGCAGCCGGCCACGGCCGCGCAGCCAGCCGGGTCGCCGAGCGCCAGGTTGATGTTGTAGAGGTGGTAGCTGCCGTAGTTGGTCTGCTCGGCCTTGTTCTTGCTGTACATGCCGTTGACGTCCCAGAACCAGGTTCGCCCTGCGCCTTCGAACGTGCCGACCAGGCCGGTGCCGAAATACTGCGTATCGACCTGTTGCTCGTAACGCCGCGGCCCGCCTTCCACCGGCCTGCGACCGATCTGGATCAGATTGGTGGCCGAATCCAGATCGAATCCGAACGGGTTGAACGGGTTGAGCGCGGAGATCACGATGTTGTCGGCCAGCGGGTTGCCGGTGCCGGCATCGGGCCCGAGGAAGATGGGCTCCGGTGCGGCCTGGTTGGTCGATTCGCGCCGGTTGCCCAACGCCTTGACGTACCACTGCACGTCGTCATTGAAATAGTAGCGGAACTGCGCGAACACGCCCTTGCGCTCGGACGGTGTCAGCAACAGATTCTGCTCGGCGAAGTTGTAGCGGTCTGCGGTGCCGAAGCAGTGATAGTCGTCGCTGCGCGTGCAACCGCCGCTGCCATCGTATTGCGGTGTGCCCACCCCGGCATTGGGCGTGAGGTTCTGGCGCACGCCGGTGTTGGGATCGACGAACTGGAAGCGGCCATCCGGCGTTGCCGAGCTGGCGAAGGTCAGCCCGGTACCAGGAATCGGGAAGCGGGCCTGCGCACGATCGCGCGCATAGATCGGATCCTGTTTGACATAGCTTGCGCCCAAAAACAGGCTGAAATTCTCTCCACTTTTGCCCCAGGCCAGATCCATGCCCTGATTGGCGCCATCGCCCTTGCCGTATTGCCCGTAGTTGAGCGTGACTTGCGCACCGTCGAAGCTGCGACGGGTGATGATGTTGACCACACCGGCAATCGCATCGGAGCCGTACAACGACGAAGCGCCGTCTTCGAGCACTTCGATGCGCTCCACGATCGCCAGCGGAATGGTGCTGAGATCGGTCGACGAACCCACACCGGACGCGGAGGATTCATTGACCCAGCGAATGCCATCGACCAAGACCAGCACGCGCTTGGAACCGAGATGGCGCAGATCCACCTGCGCCGAGCCGGCGCCCACACCGCCGCCATCGGGTGGAAAACCGAAGTTGCCGGACGAATTGAATTTGGCGTTGAGCGCCGAACCGGACGCGGTGAGCTCCTGCAGCACTTCGCCGATGGAGGTCAGGCCGGTGCGTTCGATATCGGCGCGGTTGAGCGTCTGGATCGGTACCTGGCCCTGCAATTCGGCGGTTTTGATGCGCGTGCCGGTGACCTGCACGCTGTCGAGCGTGCGCGTGCTCGGTGCGGCCTCAGGCGGTTGCGCCCAGGCGAGTGCGGGAATCAGACACAATGACAACTGCACAGCCAAGCATGACCGATAAGGGCCAATCAGACGCTTCATCCTTTCTCTCTCCAGAAGGATTTCGAGTGTCCGCACGCCCCCGTGCCGGCGGTCCGCGCCAATTCTTAAACGAAACATTAACGTGCTGCAACTAGCGATGCAGCAGCGCGCTCGTGTCGCAATAGTGACCACGGCGTGCCCTCTGCATGCACGTGCGTGTTTGACTTACCGCGCATGTAAACGAGTGCAGCGTCGCCATCAGGCCCGCGATGCGTATTCACTCGGGGGCTCAGGCGTGCTTCGCTATCATTGCACCATGACTTACGCCCCCCGCCTTGCCACTGTTTTCATCTGCCTGCTGTGCTTTGGCAGCACTGCGCTGCGTGCGCAAACGCTCGACCCGCAACTGACTGCCATGCGCGATGCCATCGCGGCCGCAGAGCGCGGCCAGAGCGATGCCGTTCAGCTCGCTGCATTGAGCCGCCACCCGCTGTATGAATGGCTGGAATTTGCGACGCTCAAGCGCAACATCGACACCGTCTCCAATGCGCAGGCGCAGGGGTTTCTACAGCGCTATGCCGGCCAACCGGTGGCCGAGAGCTTCCGCAGCACCTGGTTGCCGGCAGTGGCGCGTCGGCAGGACTGGAACACACTGCTGGCCTATTGGAAGTCCACCGACAACCTCGGCCTGCGCTGTGCACAGCTGACCGCGCGCCTGGCCACTGGCAAGGCCGATGCGCAGTGGAGCCGCGATGCGCTGACGCTGTGGCGCAACGGCAAGGCGCTGCCCGATGCCTGCGACGCGGTGGTTGCCGGGCTGGAATCGCGTGGCGACCTCACTCCCGCGCTGCGCTGGGAGCGGGTGGAGGCTGCTGCCGATGCGCAGCTGCCTGCGGTCATGCGCACGGCTGCTCGCGGCCTGCCCGCCACCGATCTGGCGCTGGCCACCGATTACGCTGCGTTTCTGGACAAGGTGCACCCGCGTGCACTGAGCTGGCCGAAGACCGAACGCAGCCGCCGCATCGCGGTCGATGGTCTGGCCAAGCTGGCCAAGAGCGATCCGGATGCTGCCGAACAGCAGTTGCCGCAGCTCGCCAGTGCGCTGGGTTTCAGTGAGGCGCAGCGCGGGCAGGTGCTGTATCAGATCGCGTTGTGGACCGTCGCCTCGTATCTGCCGGATTCGGCACGTCGGCTCAACGCCGTGCCAGATGGGTCCTACGACGAGCGCCTGCACGAATGGCGCGCACGCGAGGCGATGTCGCGCGGCGACTGGCCAGCAGCGTTGGCTGCGATTCGCAAGATGCCGGCAAGTCAGCGCAGCGATTCGCGTTGGCAGTATTTCGAAGCGCGCCTCGCCGAAAAGACCGGCGCTGCCGCGGCCGCACAGCCGCTGTACCGCGCCGCTGCGCAATCGCCGACCTTCTACGGCTTCCTGGCTGCCGACCGCCTGCAGCAGCCGTACCGGTTGTGCCCGTGGGAGCCCAACGACAGCCCGCAAGCGAAAGCGGCCGTTGCACGCGACCCGGCCTTGATCCGTGCAATTGCCTTGTTCCAGATCGACCGTCCCGGCTGGGCCGTGGCCGAGTGGAACGATGCCGCCACCCGCTTCGACGACACCCAACGCCGTCTGGCAGTGGAAGTGGCCAGTGACAACGGTTGGTTCGACCGCGCGGTGTTCGCGCTCGGCAAGCAGCCGGACGAACAACGTCTCTATTCGCTGCGCTTCCCACTGCACCACGACGACACCATTCGCCGCGAAGCCGCCAAGAACGCAATCGACCCGGCCTGGCTGGCCGGAGAGATTCGTGCCGAAAGCATTTTCAATCCGCGCGCGCGCTCACCGGCCAACGCAATGGGCCTGATGCAGGTGTTGCCTGGTACCGGCGCGGCCGTCGCCAAGGGCATCGCCCTGCCCGGCTATGCCGGCGCTACCAGCCTGTACGAGCCAGACACCAACATCGCCATTGGCACGGCGTATCTGCGCCAGTTGCTCAACACCTACGGGCTACCCTATCTCACCATCGCCGCCTACAACGCAGGTCCCGGACCCACCGGGCGCTGGCAGTCGCAACGCCCAAATTTCGATCCGGATTTCTGGATCGAAACCATCAGCTACAAGGAAGCTCGCGAATATGTCGCGCGCGTGTTGGCCTTCAGCGTGATCTACGACTGGCGCCTCAACGGCGACATGCTGCCGCTGAGCGACCGACTGATGGGTAAGCTGGTGGACAAGCGCCTCAAGCCGGTGTGCACTCCCGGCCAGGCTGCGAATAATGCGGCGCAGGATTGAGCCACGTCAGGCAACGTGCACGGCCGCTGGATTTGATCGAGTGCGCGATGCCCTTGCCGCTCGCGGGACACGCCGTAAATCCATCCCCGTAGGCTCGATGGCGGCATGCATGCCGCCATCGGTCCGGCAATCGGCAAGCACACCGCACCAGAAAGTGAGTTGGCAGTTTTCTTAAAATCTCTTCGGTTGCTCTGCTTGACTTGGCAGGCTCATAGGACATGCAGCTACACCAACACTGTCCGTTATGCCCTGACTGCAAACAGGCACACCGACCAATTCATCCGGTCTTCGCCCACCCACCGTCGCCGGACCTTACGCGGTATGGATGCCGCATCGGGCATCATGTGCTGATGAAGATCTATCTCGTTGGCGGCGCAGTCCGCGATGCATTGCTTGGTCAGCCCGCTGGCGACCGCGACTGGGTGGTGGTCGGTGCCGATCAGGCGCAGATGGAAGCGCAGGGATTCAAACCGGTCGGTAAGGATTTCCCGGTGTTTCTGCACCCGCGCAGCGGCGAGGAGTACGCACTGGCACGCACAGAGCGCAAGTCCGGCCGCGGATATCGTGGATTTGTGGTGGATGCCGATCCGTCGGTGACGCTGGAAGAGGATCTGCTGCGCCGCGATTTCACCATCAACGCGATCGCGCGTGACGAAGACACGGGCGAGTTGTTCGACCCGTACAACGGTATACGCGATCTGCAGGCGCGCGTATTGCGGCATGTCGGCCCGGCGTTTGTCGAAGATCCCGTGCGCGTGTTGCGTGCAGCGCGCTTCATGGCACGGCTCGCGCCGCTGGGCTTCACCATCGCGCCGGAAACTGCAGCGCTAATGCGGGAAATGGCTGCCAGCGGCGAATTGGATAGTTTGGTGCCGGAGCGTGTCTGGCAGGAGCTGCGGCGCGCATTGACCTGCGCACAGCCGTCGGCGTTGCTGCGCACGCTGCACGACACCGCTGCACTGCGCGTCATCCTGCCGGAAATCGATGCGCTGTACGGCGTACCGCAGCGCGCTGAATTCCATCCGGAAGTGGACACCGGCATTCACCAGGAAATGGTCAGCGACATGGCGGCGCGCATCGCGCCTGGGGATGCGTTGGTGGGCTTTGCCGCACTGACTCATGACCTGGGCAAGGCACTCACGCCGCCAGAGGAATGGCCGCGCCATGTCATGCATGAGCAACGCGGCGTCGCGCCATTGCAGGCGCTGTGCGAGCGGCTCAAGGTGCCTCAGGACCATCGGCAACTTGCCGTCATCGCCTGCCGTGAACACTTGAATGTGCATCGCCTGCCCGAGCTACGCGACCGCACCGTGCACGAGTTGCTGGTGCGCTGCGATGCGTTCCGCCGGCCGGAGCGTATCGCGCAGCTGGCATTGGTGTGCGAAGCCGACAAACGTGGACGCCTTGGCAGTGAAGAGGCAGCGTACCCGCAAGGCGAAGAACTCAAACGACTGCACGCCGCCGCGCTGGCGATCAATGCGCGTGATCTGGCAGCCGAGGGATTGCAAGGGCCACAGATCGGCGAGGCGCTGACGAAGGCACGTGTCGCGGCAATTGCGGCAGCGCGAAAGACCGGCACATAGCCAGATGCATTGCGCATCCGATGCAGTGACACGACGTTGATGCGAGAGCGCCAAGAACACCGTTATTCCAGCAAGCTGCGCTGGTGAGAAATCACTCCGATCGAAATCAGGAATCTTGGCTGGCGTGGCATGTCCGCGATTAAGTGCGGCCGGCAAAACGTAGCGATACGTTGCCAGCTGCGTGCAGGCGGCGTAGTCGTGCCGCCGTGCACGAGTGCCACCTGCCGTTTGCTGGAACGACCGCACCTGCCTGTCGGCTACGCGGTGGTTTATTTGCTACTTTGAATAAAGGGCGGCTGCACTCACGCAGCCGCCCGAGCATTCATCACAGCTTGAAATTCAGACTCAGCATGAAAGAGCGACCGTTCTTGTAGATGTAGTACGGCTGGTTCTTGTTGCCGATGTAGCTGAAGTAGCTGAAGTAGGTTTCATCCAGCAGGTTGGTGGCTTCCAGCGCAACCCGCAAGCGCTCGGTGGCCTGGTAACCGAATGATGCATCCACTTGCGTAAACGCATCGGTCATCTGCTGCCCGTTGAGCCGGCCGATCTCGGTGAAGTATTCGGAACGCCAGCCCAGATTCACCCGCGCGCTCCACTTGCCTTGCTCGTAGTACGGGCTGATGTTGTACGCATTGCGCGAGTTGTACGGCAGGCTGTAGTCGCCATCGGTCTTGGAATCGGAATAGGTGTAGTTGGCCACCACGCCGAAGCCAGTGCCGAAATTGTGCTGCAGAGTGAGCGCGACACCGCGCACCTTGGCATCGCCGGCGTTGGTGGGCACCGATGTCTGATACGTGCTCAAACCGCCGGTGGCGTTGCGATATCCGGCCAGGTGCCTGCATGCAGACGAAGCGAAACGCACAGCTTGCCCATACTTGCAAGCCGGACCTGGGTGCGCGCATCGCTACGCTCGCCCCCCTTGCGCACAATCCGCGAAATGATGCTGCGTTGCCTGCCTCTCCACAGAACCGGCAACGAATGACACAGCAGGTCAGAACCTGACGCGCCTCATGCCCGGCATGCGTCGCCCCGAAATCACCACCCGCGACAGAAAACGGTCACAAGGCCCCACCACGGTCATCGCCAGTTCGAATCGAAGGCCATGAACGACAAAAATATGGCGCAACACCGCCGTATTCGATGCGACACCGGGCGAAAAGCGCGATGAACAGTGGAATGTCGCAACTGGCATATATGTTGCTTCTCTCCCGTCCTTCAATTCGCAAGATAGCGACGCTCGGAATCTTCATGACTGTCAGAAAATTCCCCCTCGCTGTCTGCGTATGCCTGACATGCGCCACGGTTACGCCCGGGGGACACGCAGCCAACTCAAGCCTCGGCGCGTCGCGTGCCGACCGGCTTGCCGAGATCAGCCGTTACCGCGATCAGGCTCGCTGGATCGACGCACTCGCCGCGATCGAGCGAGCCCAATCGGAACAATCCGACGACGCCCTGCTGTACAAGCTGCAGACGCTGACGCTGAGCGACATCGGCAATGCCTGGCTCGCCTGGCAGTTGTGCAAGGCGCGCCCGGACCTGTTTGACCAGGACCAGAAAGCGCACCTGGAGTCGAACTATCTGGCCAAGCTGGTGAACTGGAGTCTGGCCTATGGCGAGAGCGAAGACACCCGTCTGACCGAGGCCGAAGACGCACTGGCGCAGATGGAGCAGTACGTGCAGCGCGAGGCCCGCCCGCCGGCACAGGTACCCCTGCGCATCCGCATGGATCGCCTGATCCTACTCAACCGTCTGGGCAGGCATTCCCAAGTGCGTGACGAAGCAAACGCCCTGCAACGGGAAGGCCATCCCCTCCCCGACTATGTGCTGCCGGCGGTGAGCGATTCGACGATGGCGACCCGGCAACCGGCCGAAGCGATCCCACTGCTGAAAACCGTCCTGAAGAACGAACCGGGGCGCTCCCAGTCACGCTCGCAGCTTGTCTACGCCTACCTGGAGACCGAACAGGCGGAAAAAGCAATCGACTACCTGCAATCCTGGCAGAAGGACGAGCCAGCGTGGCGCTGGGGCGGCGGCAAGAGCCGCTATGCCAACTGGGCCCGTTACGAAGCCGACCTGAACATGGCCATGATCCACGCCTACAGCGGCGACCTGCCCACCGCGCAGCGGGCGCTGGAAGGCCTGCTGGCGGTCGGCCCCGGCAACGGCGGCCTGCAGACCGCACTGGGCAGTGTGTATCAGATGCGTGGTTGGCCACGCCGGGCGCTGGAACGGCATCAGATGGCCTACACGCTGGACCCGCGCGATGTATCGCCACGCGTCGGCATGTACGAATCCTATATCCAATTGCAGCGTGACGACCTGGCCCGCCCCCTGCACGACAGCCTGCTCGCCCGCTATCCCAACCAGCCTTCCGTGCTGCACATGGACCGCGACTGGCGCGCCCACGGTGGCTGGCAACTACAGGCCGCCGCCGAAGGCAGCCACAGTTCGAGCGGCGGCGGGAACGCGCCATTGGGCAATAACGACCAGCACTACAGCATGGAAGCGGACTCGCCGATCCTGGACGACCGCTGGCGTCTGTTCGCCTCTGCCGATCGGCGCTCTGTCACCTTTCAGAACCGCTACATCGCTCCCTTGTGGCTCAGTGGCGGCGTGCGCTATCGCTTCGGTCACATTGATGCCGAAGCCGCCATGGCGCATCCCGACGACAACATCGGACAGACCGGCCTGCGCGCCAGTGTGGGCTGGCAGTTCAACGACCAGTGGCATGCCCGCATGGCCGCCGCACGCAACGATGCCGAAGCCTCCATGCAGGCGCGCATTTCGGGCATCACCGCCGACAGTGTGGCTATGGCCCTGGACTACACCCGGGACGAACGCATGCACTGGCGGCTGGGCGGCAGTCAGTTCCGTTACGACGACGGCAACCGCCGCGACACCATCAGCAGCGCCATAGAGCAGCGGCTACTGAGCCAGCCACGCCTGCTCATCGATGGCCTGGGCAGCGTCTACGCCAGCCGCGGCAGTCGCGATGATGCGCCCTATTTCAACCCTTCGCAGGACCGCTCGATGGAGCTCGGTCTGCGCCTCAACCAGCAGCTATGGCGCCACTACGAACGCGGCTTCCGCCAGCGCCTGACCGTCTCGGTGGGAGACTACTGGCAGCAGCGGTACGGCAGCTCGCTGATTCCCAGCGTGGCCTATCGCCACGAATGGCAGCTGGGCCAGGGCCGGACATTTGAATACGGTGCGAGTTGGTCACGTCCGGTCTATGACGGCCGGCGCGAACGTCATCTCGGCGTCGATGCCGCAATGCACTGGGGAGAGTGAGATGGAAATAATGCTTCGCAATCTGATGCGCGTACTTGTGTTGGGTCTGCTGATGTCGATCCTGCCCGTGCAGGCCAAGTCGCCGGTCGACCCGGATGCCGTCGACAATGGCCTGCTGGTCCTGAGCTACCACGACATCCGCGACGATGTGCGCGAGAAGGCCGATGCCGATGCCTTTGCAGTCAGCACCCAGAACTTCGCCGCGCACCTGGACTGGCTGTCGGCGCACGACTACCACCCCATTTCGCTCTCGCAACTGATCAAGGCCTCGCAGGGCAAAGCCACACTGCCGCCGCGGGCGGTGCTGCTCACCTTCGACGACGGCCTGCGCAGCATGTACACCCGCGTCTATCCGCTACTGCGCGCCTATCACTATCCGGCGCTGGTGGCGGTGATCACCGACTACGTGGACATGGCGCCTGATCGCACCATCGACTATGGGTACCGCCCGTTCGGCCACGACGATTTCCTCACCTGGGACCAATTGCGCGAGATGCTGGCCAGCGGCCTGATCGAAGTGGCCAGCCATACCGACAACCTGCATCACGGGGTGCAGTCCAATCCGTACGGTAACCAGGCCCCGGCGGTGAATACCCGGATCTACGACTCCACGACACAACGTTACGAGGACGTCGGGCAATACGCCGAGCGCCTGCGCAAGGATCTCAGCCGCAGCGTGCAACGCATCGAGCATGAGCTGGGCGTACGTCCACGGGCAATCGTGTGGCCCTATGCGGCCTACAACCAGATGAGCAACGACATCGCCGAGCAACTCGGCATGCCGGTCTCCTTCGATCTGGAAGGCCGTAGCACGCCGGTCACTCACGACCTGCATGGCCTGGCGCGCCTGCTGGTGACCAACAATCCGACCGTGACAGGACTGGCGTTCGAACTACGTCGCAACCCTGCGCTGGATGGAACCCGCGCGTTGCAGATCGATCTCGATTCGCTCTACGACAGCGATCCGGCGCAGCAGGCCCGCAACCTGGACACGCTGATCGACAGGGTCAAACGCATCGGCCCGACCCACGTCTATCTGCAGGCCTTCGCCGATCCGGACGGTAACAACACCGCCAGTGCCCTGTACTTCCCCAACCGGCACATGCCGATGCGCGAGGATCTGTTCAATCGCGTCGCCTGGCAGTTGAAGACCCGTGCCGGAGTGAAGGTCTATGCCTGGCTGCCGGTGCTGGGCTATGAACTGCCCGACCTGAAGCAACGTGAGGCACTGCGCATCCACAGTACCGAACGCGACGGCATGTACCGCCTGGATTTCACCAACCCGCAGGCGCGGCAGATCATCAAGGACATCTACGAAGACCTGGCCATCAACTCGTACATGGAAGGCATTTTGTTCCATGACGATGGCTACCTGCGCGACACCGAATTACCGCAGTTACCGCAGGAAGGCCACGACGGTCTCCGCACCCAGGCGCTGATCGACTTCACTATGGAACTGCGCGACAGCGCGCAACGCTGGCGGCCGAAGCTGGGCACGGTGCGCAATCTTTACGCACAACCGGTTCTGCAACCGCAGAGCGCCGCCTGGTTCGCCCAACGCCTGGATCTGTTCAACCGGGCCTATGACCGTACCGCCCTGATGGCCATGCCGTGGATGGAAGGCAGCCACGACCCGGAACGCTGGCTGGACACTCTGGTGGCGGCCGTCCGCGCGCAAGACCCGGAAATGAAACACACCCTGTTCGAACTGCAGACGGTGGACTGGCACACCCAGACGCCGATCGGCGGCGAGCGCCTGATCGCGCAGATCCACCGCCTGCAGTCGCAGGGCGTGCGCCATTTTGCGTGGTATCCGGATGACTTCATCGGCAACAGGCCGTCGACGGAGGACGCACGCGCGGCGATGTCCGCACGCAACTTCCCTTACCCGGACAAGTGACATGGACACGTCCGCATGGCTGTACGGCCTGTTCCAGTTCGCCTTCTTCTATCCGATCATGATGGCGTTCTTCTGGATCTCCGGCGGCCTGTACTACTTCTTCCGACGCGAGCGGAAGTCGCGGCCACGCAACGACCCACCACCAATGGGCCAGTACCCGTCCGCCAGCCTGCTGATTCCCTGCCATAACGAATCGGACAATCTGGACGAGACCATCGGCAGCGCCCTGGCCCAGCGCTACCCGGACTTCGAGGTGATCGCCATCAACGATGGCAGCCGCGACGATACTGGCGCGCGCCTGGATGTACTGGCGGCGCAGCATCCGCGTCTGCGCGTGATCCATCTGGACCGCAATCTGGGCAAGGCCAACGCGCTGCGCATGGGTGCGCTGGCCGCGCGCTCGGAGTACCTGATCTGCATCGATGGCGATGCGATGCTGGAAGAATTCGCCATGCACTGGATGATCTGGCACCTGTCCAGCAGTCCACGAGTGGGCGCGGTGACCGGCAATCCACGCATCCGCAATCGCTCGACCCTGCTAGGCCGGCTGCAGGTAGCCGAGTTCTCCTCGATCATCGGCATGATCAAGCGCGCGCAACGCGTCTACGGCCGTATTTTCACCGTGTCGGGCGTGATCGCGGGATTCCGTCGCACCGCGCTGCACCGCATCGGCTACTGGGCCGACGATATGATGACCGAGGACATCGACATCAGCTGGCGCTTGCAGCTGGATCACTGGGACATCCGCTACGAGCCCAATGCGCTGTGCTTCATCCTGATGCCGGAAACCCTCAAGGGCTTGTGGCGGCAGCGCCTGCGCTGGGCCCAGGGAGGCGTGGAGGTGCTGCTGCGCCATGGCCGCTCTCTGTTCAGTTGGCGCAAACGACGCATGTGGGGCGTGCTGCTGGAATACATCCTGAGCGTCCTGTGGGCTTACAGCATCGTGTTGATCGCGGTCTTGTGGGCGCCACGCCAATTCTTTGCGCTGCCGACAGCGGTAAGCATCCACGGACTGCTGCCGCAATGGCACGGGGCGGCCATGGTGCTGGTCTGCCTGTTGCAATTCGCCAGCAGCCTGATCATCGACCGTCGCTACGAAAAAGGAATCGGCCGCAACTATTTCTGGGTGATCTGGTACCCAATCGCATACTGGTTGCTCAGCCTGTGCACGACTGTGGTCGCCTTGCCCAAGACCCTGCTCACGCGCCGCGGCAAGCGCGCAATCTGGGTCAGCCCAGACCGGGGAATCCGATGAAAGCCCCACACACGGACGCGACCAAGCCTGAAACGGAGCGCTTCAATTCGCACCTGATACGGAAACCGCATCAGCAGTCGCTTCTGAAACGTGTCGCCTGGAGCATTCTGACCCTGGCCGGCTGGGGCATCTATCTCTCGCTGTGGGCACCGCTGGCGTCCACGCTCTGGGAACTGCTGAACGGACGACTGACCTGGGCGCAAGCGCACGGACAGGATCGATCCCTGGACCCGTTCATGGTCGTGGCGCTACCGGGCCTGCTGATCTGCTGTCCCGCGTTGCTGATCGGATGGGCCGAATACAACCGCCTCCGCTTCAGCGGTGAAGAGCGCCGTACGGCCTTGAAGAATGTGGAGCGCAGCGAGATCGCCCGTTCCCTTGGCGCGAGCCAGGCGCTGGCCGAGCAACTGGCCACAGCCAAGGCGGTGACCCTGCATATGGACGAACATGCACGACCGGTTGGCATGACCATGCAGGCGCTCCCGCCACCGCATCACGACCCCCGCACCGGCAGCGGATCGGCCCTGCCGTCTCAGTGGCGCACCAGTCCATCGCGCCGCAGCACGCGACGCGCCGCAGCAAGGAAGTCCAGACCCAGCTGACCGTAACGTGCAAAGGGCGGAGTCGGGATGCCTCTCTCCGTTGTCCAGGCCGAGCGCTCCGGCATCAGAGCAGCACGAGCAGGCATGCACCATCACCGCCGACGCGCGCCGCCAGTGCCCACCCCCTCAGCAGTGGCAGTGACGGTATCGGCAGCAGCATCGACCTCGGTGCAGTCCGAACCATAGCGGCGGCTATGCGCGCGCGCCGCTCCCTGATCCGGCACCATCATGATCGCCAGCAAGCACGTCGCCGAGCACGTCCATGCCCGATGACCACGTGTTAAGTACACTGACCAGAGCGAGCGACAGCCGAACTCGTACGCGACGGCTGCGTCGCCTGCCAGCGCGCGCAGCTGTCCGTCCTTCGGATTTAGAGCGGCTAACACAACGTTGCGAGCAGCTGTCAGGTGGGCGCGGACGGCGCGCTCAGAACCGCAGTGGACGCGTGGTACATGCCGATTCCGAGCACCGGCCGCGCCCGCCTGGCGGTGAGCGCAGTCGTGCTGTTAGCCGCTCTTAGTCGCGCTGCCCAGCGATCCAGGTGCCCAGCACCTGCACGTCGGCATCCACCAGCACGAGATCGGCCTGGTAGCCGGGTGCGATGCGCCCCAGGCGTTCGCCCAGACCGATGCATTGCGCGGGATAGGTGGAGGCCATGCGTGCGGCTTCGGCCAGGTCCACGCCGAGCCAGCGCACGCTGTTGCGCACCGCGGTGGCCATGTCCAGTGCGGAGCCGGCGAGCGCACCGTCTGCATTGCGCACCACGCCGTCCACAGCGGTGATGGCTTCGCCGTAGAGATCGAAGCTGGGGCTGTCGCTGCCGACCATCGGCATGGCGTCGGTCACCAGCAGCAGCTTGCCGCGTGGCTTGGCCGCGAGCGCCACGCGCAGGCTGGCCGGGTGCACGTGCACGCCATCGACGATCACACCGCACCACACATTGGAGTCTTCCAGCGCGGCGCCGACTGCATTGGGTTCGCGGCCAGCGAGCTGCGACATCGCGTTGTACACGTGCGTGAAGCCACTGACGCCAGCAGCGATGCCGTCGCGTGCCTGCTCATAGGTCGCCGCGGTGTGGCCGGCGAACACGATCGCGCCGCCGGCAACGAAGGCACGGATATCATCCAGCGGCACGCGCTCGGGGGCGAGCGTGATCAAGGTGACGCCGTTGTCCAGCGAGGTGTCGACCGCAATCTCATGCGCGTCCGGCAGCCGAAACTTGTGTTCGTCATGCGTGCCCTTGCGCGCAGGGCTGAGGTAAGGGCCTTCCAGATGGATGCCGAGCACGCCGGGCACGCCTTGTGCGATGGCCTGGCGAGTGGCGTCGATCGCTTCGGCCATCACCTGCGCGGTGTCGCTGATCAAGGTCGGCAGCATGCCGGTGGTGCCGAAACGACGATGCGCAGCGGCGATGGCCGCCAGCGCCTGCGGGTCGCGTGCGTTGTTGAACAACACCCCGCCGCCGCCGTTGACCTGGATGTCGATAAAGCCAGGCAACAAGGTGGCGCCACCCAGATCCACGCGCATGTCGGCCTGCGCAACGCGCGCATCGTCGGCCGGTACGATCGCCTGGATCTGCGTGCCAGCCAGCACCACGACCAGGCCGTCCTGCAATCCGTTGTCGGTGAGCACGCGCGCGTTGCACAGTGCCTGAGTCGTGAGAGCGTGCATGATTAGACGGTTTCCGTGATCTTGTTCAGATGCGGCGGAAGATCGGGGTTGTTGCCACGCTGCAGCGCCAGTGCATTGATCGCACGATAGAAGCTCTGCACGGTCAGCAGCGGCGCGCAGGCCGGGTGCGCGGCCTCTGCCAGCGGCAAATCGCCACCGGGCGCGGCCAGCCACACCTGCGCACCACGCGCGCGGAATTCTTCGGCCAGTACGCGGGTGCCGGCACCGGTTTCGTCAGGTTGCTCGAATACCAGCACCGGGAAGCCTGGTCCCACCAGGGCCATCGGGCCGTGCTTGACCTCGGCCGAGCTGTAGGCTTCGGCATGCAGGCCGCAGGTTTCCTTGAACTTCAATGCCGCTTCCTGCGCCGCACCCAGGCCCAGGCCGCGGCCGAGCACGAACAGGTTGTGTGCGGGCACCAAGCCAGCGGTGAGTTCGGACCAATCGGCCTGCCAGGCGCTGCGCAACTGCTGCGGCAATGCATCGAGCGCGGCAAGCAACGCCGGGGCGTTCTTCCACACTGCGCCCAGTTGCAGCAGTGCTGCCAGCGAGGCGAGATAGCTCTTGGTGGCGGCCACGCTTTTTTCCGGGCCTGCGCCGAGCGGAATCACCACGTCGGCCAGCTGCGCCAGCGGCGAATCTTCCACGTTGACCAGCGCGACGACGCGCGCGCCGGCGGCCTTGGCGGCTTCGGCATTGCGCAGCAGGTCGGGGCTTTTGCCCGATTGCGAAATCACGATGTACAGCGCGCCACGCAAGTGCAGCGGCGCTGCATACACCGAGCCTACCGACGGCGATGCAGACGCAGTGACGATGCCGAGTTGGGTTTCGAACAGATACTTGGCATAGGTAGCGGCGTGGTCGGAACTGCCGCGCGCGCAGGTCACCACGAACGGCGGCGGGTTGTCACGCAGCGATTGCGCAAGCGCAGCGATGGTGTCGGCGTTACGTGCGAACTGTGCAGCAACCACATCGGCAGTCTGCGCCGCTTCGCGGAACATCAAGGTGTCGGTTTCGGTGGGAAGGCTCATCGTGGCTCAGGCGGATTCGGGGGGGAGAGGTTTGCCGGTGGACGCAGGCGCCGGCGCGGTGGAGCCGCGCACCACCAGTTGCGGCACGAAGCCACGGTTCTGCAATTGCGCGGGCTGGTCGTCGTAGGCATCGCTGCGTAGCTGGCTGATCAACAGGCGTGCGGCATGCCGCGCGATGTCCTCGGTGGCCTGCTTGGCGGTGGTCAATGCCGGCCATGACTGGCGCGAAAACGGGCTGTCTTCGAAACCGGCAATCGACAATTCATACGGCACGTTCATGCCGGTGGATTTGGCTGCGGCCAGCACGCCGGCAGCAATCTCGTCATTGCTGCCGAAGATGGCGGTGGGCGGCTCGCGCAACGACAACAGCCGACGCGCACCACGGAAGCCATCGTCGAAGGTGTAATCGCCGGGAATCACCAGGTGCTTGTCCAGGTTGATGCCGTAATCCTTCAACGCCGCTTCATAGCCGGCATAGCGTTCGCCGCTGGAGCGATGCTGCGGGCCACCCCACAGGAAACCGATGCGTTGATGGCCGAGCTGGATCAGATGCTCGGTGATTTCATACGCGGCATCGCGGTCGTCGATATACACGCACGGGCCATCGCCCGGGTCATCGGTCGAAGCGATGATGCGCACGCTCTTGATGCCGCGCGCCGCCAGACCTGCCAGCAACTCCGGGCGTTCGGACATCGGTGCGGTCAATACCACACCGGCCAGACGCGAACGCTGGACCCATTCGGCCAGTTCTTCGGCCAGCAACGGCGAGGTGGAATCGCAGGGATGGATCTGCAAGCCAAAGCCGGTTTCACGGCACGCGGCCAGCACGCCGTTTTGGATGCCGATGATGTGGTACGGGTTGGGATTGTCGTAAACCACGCCGATCACGAACGGCGTACCGCTGCGCAGATTGCGCGCGGACGGATCGGGTTCGTAGTCGAGATCGGCGATGGCGCGCAGCACGCGCGCGCGCGTGGCCTGCATCACCGACGGCTCGTTATTGATCACCCGCGACACGGTCTTCAACGAGACCTTGGCGCGTTCGGCGACATCTTTGATGGTAGGTCTACGCATGGGATGAGTTTGCCGCGTTGGAGAAAAGCGCGTCAGCTCGCCGCGCCCTGGCCGACGCGGTGACCGCGCAGCGCAAAGAACAAGATGTATAGGTAGCAGGCAATCATCAAGCCGGCGAAGACAACCTGGAAATCAAAGAACTCCTTTAGGTGGGCAAACAGCTGGGGAACCGCTGCGCCGCCCACGATGCCCATGATCAACAGCGCCGCGCCCCTTTCAGTGAATTTTCCTAGCCCCTTGATAGCCAAGGGGAAGATGGCCGGCCACATAATGGCGTTGGCGAATCCGAGCGCTGCCACGAACGCTACCGAGATATAGCCGTGAGTCAACATCGCACACAGCGAAAAAACGATGCCGAGGCATGCCGAAATGAACAGGTACCTTTCCTGGGAAATGTACTTGGGAATCAGCACCAAGCCCACCCCGTAGCCTGCCAGCATGCAGGCGAGCGTGCCGATCGTGAAATATTTCGCGTAGTCCAGCGAGAGACCAAGGCTGTTGCCATAGATGCCGATCGCGTCGCCCGCCATCACTTCTGCACCGACGTACACGAAGATGCACAACGCGCCCAACCACACATGCGGAAACGCAAAGATGCTGTCACGGCTGCGCTCGTCCGATTTTGCCGACGAGTTCGCCTTCTCGGCACTGATCTCGGGCAAGGGCGAATACAGGATGGCGACAGAAAGCAACGCAAGCACGCCCGCGATCGCCATATAAGGTCCATAGATGCGGCCAGCGAACTCCTGCAACAGAATTTCTTTCTGCGCCGGCAGCACCTTCTCCACCTGGGTCGAAAAATCCTCCATGCCGTGAAGGACCACCTTCGCTAGCCCATAGGTGGCCAGTGCCCCAGCCACCTTGTTGCAAATGCCCATGAGCGCGATGCGACGGGCCGCGCCATCGATCGGACCGAGAATGCTGATGTACGGATTGATTGCGGTCTGCAGCAAGGCCAATCCTCCACCGATGATGAAGATGCCACTCACGGCTCCCACATAGGAACGGGCGTTGGTGAACTGACCGAAGATGGCGGCACCGATCGCCATGGCCAGCAAGCTCAGGGCCAGCCCCTTCTTCATCCCTGTCAGTTTCAGGATCAGCGAAGAAGGCAGCGCCAGGCAGAAGTAGGAGATGTAGAACGCGCTCGGGATGAGAAACGCGAACGCGTCGCTGACGTTGAAGGCGACCTTGGCGAATAGGATCAACGGCCCGTTGATCCAGGTAAAAAAGCCCATGATGAAGAACAACAGGCCGACGATGGCGATGGAGGCGTAGGGACTGGCGGGCCGTACTTTGGTCATGGGCGTGCGTGCTCCGGGGGCGCGTGGATCGGCGGTCAGCGTCGCAGTTCGGCGACGAAATCGTAGAAATCGTTGTGGCAATAGGTGTCGGTCAATTCGATCGCGCTGCCGTCACGGGCATAGCCCACGCGCACCACGTGCAAAATCGCCTCGCCGGTCTTCATGCGCAAATGTTCGGCCAACCGTGCGGGCAGATTGATGGCGCGGAAGTACTGCAGTGCGCGCATCACCGGTGTGCCCTGCGCATCCAGATAGCTGTAGAGCGAATCGCCGATCTGCTGCGGGTCGGCCACGATGCGCTGCGGCAACACCGCGTGCTCGTAGGCCATGACGCGGTCGTCGGCGCTGCGCAGACGCGTCAGCGAGGCCACTGCCGCATCCGGCGACAGGCCCAGCCGCAGGATCTCTTCGCCGTGTGCCGGGCGCAGCCGCCGCTCCAGCCAGCGCGTGCCGGGCTCATAGCCCTTGATGCGCAGCGTTTCGCTGAAACTGGTCAGGCCGCTGAGCTGGTGCTGGATCTGGGTGGTGACGAAGGTGCCCGCGCCCTGCCGGCGCGAGACCAGGCCTTGTTCGACCAGCACATCTACTGCCTGGCGCAGGGTGACGCGCGAGATCTGCAGCCGCTCGCACAGCTGGCGCTCGGCCGGCAGCGCCTCGCCGGCCTTCCATTGACCACCACGGATGGCGTCGGTGAGCTTGGCAGCCAATTGCAAATATAGTGGGGTAGGCGCAGAGACCTCCAGCGCCAGCGCATCCATCCTGGGGTCGTCGTCCATCCTGGCGTTGGTTCTCGGTTTGACCATTGCCTGTCCTCCGGACCGACGTGGATTTGTTAGGTCCAATATAGTACCAATTTGCCTCGCGCGCATCAGGTCGTGGATAACTCCAAAGTGCGCACTAGCGTGCCTTACCCCGCCCCGACCCAAGGACCGCAACGCTGGTCGGCATCCGGCAGTTGCGGCCAAAGCTGGTCAGTGCCTTGCAGCCTGGCGCATCGTAGGGGTGGCCGGCGCCATTACAGCCGCAGATACCAGCGCCGCCGATCCATCCACCAACCCACGGCGCAGCACACCAGCGTGTAGCTCAGCGCGCACAGCAGCGACCCGAGTGGACCCGGTGCAATGGTCTGGAACACACGGATGCCGGCCCAGGCGTACAAATCCAGCCCCGAGCTGCCGGCCGGGATTAGCCGCAACACCACCACGAACAATTCGGAGAACAGATAGATCGCCAGCGGGTTACGTCCCAGCACGGTGAAGAAGCCGCTGCCGCCGATCCAGCCGCGCAACTCCAGCAGGTACACCAGCACGCCCAGCGCCAGCAGATCCAGGCCCACCGTGCAGGCAACGAACGACCCGCTCCAGAGCTTCTTCGACAACGGCCAGGCCGGCGCCCAGAGCAGCGCCAGCAGCACCAGACCTGCGCCCGCCAACAACAAGCTGCGCGTGCTGGCAATGGTCTTGCCGTGCCGCTGCAGGAAGCGCCCACACAGATAACCGGCCAGCACGTTGACCGTGGCCGACAGCGTGCCGAGCAGGCCCTCGGGATCGAAGCCGCCGTCCTTGCGGTACAGATGCGCGCGCCCGTATAGCCATAGATCCAGGCGAGTGCCGGCATTGCCGGTCTTGCTCAGCTCCACGCCGGGTTGGCCGAAGACATACAACAACGCCCAATAGCCCAACAGCAGCGCGACGCAGGCAGGCGCGATGCCGCGTGGTGGCAGATAGCGCACCAGTAATGCCGCCGCCAGGTAACACAGGCCGATTCGCTGCAATACGCCGGTCAGGCGCAGTTGATCGACCGTCGTGAACGCCCATACACCATCGGGCTGCAGATGGAAGAAAGGAAACCAGTACATCAGCACGCCACACAGCACGATCAGCACAGCACGCTTGCTCACGCGGCCAAGGAACTGCAGAGGTGGCGTGTTGGTTGCCAGCGCAAAACTCATCGCGCTACCAACGGCGAACAGAAACGAAGGAAACACCAGATCGGCCAGGGTGAAGCCGAACCAGGCCGCGTGGGTGAGCTGCGCGTACGCCTGCGCGCCCGGCCCGGCGGTGTTGACCAGAATCATCAGGAAGATGGTCAGGCCGCGGAACACATCCAGCGAGAGGAAGCGTTCGCGTTTTGGTGGTGCGGTTGCAGTGGTTGTGGCAGTTGCGGTGGCAGCCGCGGGCGTGTGTGCGCTCATTGCCCGCCCTCGCCCATGGCGTCGAGATGGATGCGGCATGCAAACGCACGTCTCGTGGCCTGGGCTCTCACATCCACACAACTGCGCTCATGCATGAGCACCATCTGCAATAGAGATTCGTTCATTGCGCGGCTCCTTGCGCGGTGCCTTGAACGGCGCCGTATGCGCCGTCCTGCCGCTCGCCTTGCCCCTGATCCTGCGAAGCGCTTTGCCTTGGAGCGGGCGCATCCACTTGCACCAGCAGAGTCTGCAGCAAGCTCAGTGGATCGCGTGGAGGCTGACGCTTCGGCACTTGCTCCTTATCGGCCCAGTGGCGTTCCCATGTGGCAAGCTGCTGATCCATGGCCGCCGCGTCGAACGGCGTGCCGACCTTGCGTGCAGCACGATACGCGCTGAGGAAGCGCGTCCAGCGCT
The DNA here is from genome assembly GCF_000772705.2 of Xanthomonas vasicola. Classification (GTDB taxonomy): domain Bacteria; phylum Pseudomonadota; class Gammaproteobacteria; order Xanthomonadales; family Xanthomonadaceae; genus Xanthomonas; species Xanthomonas vasicola. The sequence goes on along the minus strand of NZ_JSBW02000021.1, from coordinate 60,536 downwards.
GCAGATAGAAATCTGCGTACATGCCCTGCCACGCCTTGGACGCGTAATCGGCAAGATTGCCGTCGCCACCCCAGACACTGACCTGCGCACGCGCATTGCCGACATAGGCACGCCGCAATCCAGCATCGTTGCCTGCCGCAGCGGCGGCCTGGCCGGTCCAGTCGGCCAAGGTTTCGTGTTGACCGCCCACCAGCGCATCCAGCCCCTGCACCAGTTGCGTGATGCGCGCCAGCTGTGCATCGCCGCGTGCGAAGTCGCCGGCGTTGTAGGCCTGCACCACTGCCTGCAATTGACGGTCGGCCTGCAGGCTCAGGTAGTGGCGCGCGTCTTCGATCAGATCGTATCGGTACAACGGTGCGTCGGCATAACGCTCGGCCTGCTGCAGCAACGCATCGATCGCGCGGCGCAGACGCTGCGGGTCGCCGGGGCGATCGTCGAACTTAACGATGTCGGCAGTCGGCCGCTTGAACAGCAGGTAGGCACCGGCACGCTTGTTCCACCAGCGTGGCGACCAGTAGCGGGTCTGGTAGATGCCTGCTTCCAGATCGGACCATGCGCTCAGTAAGGCCGCATCGCTGCGGCCGTAGCGCGCGCGCAGATACTGCGTGAGCCACTGCGACCACGGCTGTTGCGGGCCTTCCCAGGCCAGCGCGTAGAGATATTCGTAGACCACCGAGTTGCTGTGCAGCCCTTCCGGAAAGATGCCAAAGCCGCGCAAATTGCGTTTTTCCGGAGTTGCAAGCAGGGCTTGCAGATCTTGCCGATAGAACGCGAAATCGCCATACAGCGGATTGCTGGCGCCGTAGTTGTGCACGTAGCCGTAGATCCATTGTTTGTTGTCGAACGCCTGCGAAGCCTTCCAGGTGCCGGGGTAGCGGTCGTTGCCGATGTCCAGCACCAGCAAGCGTGCGTCGGGCACCTTGCCGAGAAATGCAGCAATCGCCTGCGGTTGCCAGAACTCGCGGTCTGCACCGAACAGCCAGCCCTGCATTACCCATGTCGCCTTCGGGTTCACTTGCGCGATGGAGCGATACAACGCCTGCCCGTACTCGGCCAGGCGTACATCCCGTTGCGCTGGCGGTACCGCTTTTGCCCGTGCGGCATCGGAATTGGCGATGCTGTCGCCATACTTGGCGGCGGCTACATCGCTGCCGTCGTCGGCCACGGGTGGCAGCATTTCGTTGAAGGCATCGGCCAGGTAGAACTCGCCTGCGCCGTAGGCCTGGGTGTACAGCTCCAGGAATCGCCGCGCGACCTTGGCAAACAACGGATCGCGCGGATCCAGCCAATAGGTTTCGTGAAAGCCTTCCCAGGCGCGCATGCGGTAGATGCGCGCATGCGGATGCGCCTGCGCGAACGCTTTGGGCACGTAGCCGGCAAATGCCGGCAGCACCGGCTGCATGCCCAACTCGCGCATGCGCGTCAGGATCTGCCGCTGCAGCACGCGTTTGCTGTCGATCCAGTGTTGCGGCAACGGCGCGCGATAGCCTTCGATATTGCCCATACGCTGCCAGGGCGTGAACGCCGGGCCAGAGAAATACTCCGCCAGCGCATCATCGCCGACATCGAACTCGCGCCACAGCGCTTGCCAGATTGCTTCCTGGCCTTCCATCGCCAGCGGCATGTCGATGCCATGCAAGGCCATCCAGTCGATCTCGCGCTGCCAGCGCGGCCAATCCCAGAACGGCGTGGTGTAGCCATAGGTGCAGGTGTTGAGGTAGGCACGGTGGGCAAATGGTGTGCGCACCTGGCCGCTGCTATAGGCCGGCCATTGTGCTGGCAATGCCACACGGTCGCCTTCCCAACTCATCGACGCCGCACCGACCTGGCCGAGATACGCATAGGCGCCACGCGCCAAGGCCACTTGCGAGGAGCCGGCAATACGCACCGTGTCGCCGCCGGCGTCGATGCGATACCAGTCCGCGCCATCGCCGCGGGGCGCCACGGTCATCTCGAACTGGGCGGCACGCGCACCGATCAGGCGTTGCACTACCGCCTGCGCCGGCGGTGCTGCCAGCACGCTTAACGGAGTGGCGAGCAACGCACCCAGTACAACGGCGAACAAGCGCGCAGGCGACGATGGAGAAAACAGTGAGGCGGTCATGGCGAGTTCCGATAATGCACGGAGACGACGTCGTGGAATCCAAATGGTTGATCGGCAGCGACCTGCAGAATCACCGCCAGCGTGCGCTCGCCTGCCGCGGGTGCAAGCGCCACGGTGATGGGTGTACCGGCCGCTGCCTGGGCGACTGCGCGGCCATCCAGAAATACCTGCGCCGGCCCGCTGAGGCGGCCCAGGTCGAGTATGCCGCCGCGGCTTTGCATGCCCTGCCAGGGCGTGAATTGCGTGCGGTACAACACATAGCCGGCACCTTCGGGTGCGCTTTCCAAGGTGCCGGGCAGCGTATTGCTCCAGCTGTTGTTGTCGTTGGGACGGCGCGGGAGGTCCGGTGCGGGCGGCTGCGCGAATGCCGCGGTGTGGCGCCAGCTTTCGACCACCATCACCGGCGCCGCGATCGGCACCGACGCCGGTAGCGGCACTGAGGTGCAGCCGATCTCAAGCACTGCATCGCGCAATCCGGGGCTACGGGCCTGCAGTCGTAACACGCCTGCGCCGCGCCCGGCTTGTACAATTACCTGCGCCAGCCCGTTGAACAACGCCACCTGCATGCTCTGATCGGCGGCATGCGCATTCGGGTCGCCATTGCCGACACCGAGCAGCAGGCCGCCGCTGATCTGCAGCGTCAGCTGTGCATTGCAATCGGGCACGTGACGCCCCTGCGCGTCTACCGCTTCCAAGGTCACCGGTTGCGCATCGCGACCATCGCCGCGCAGTCCGCTGCGGTCGGGGGTGAGTTTGAGCGCGATAGGCGCGCCGGTGGTTTCCACACGCGTGCGCGCCACTTCGCGTCCATCACGCCAGCCCACCGCTTCGAGCACACCTGGCGCGTAGTCCACCTGCCATTGATTCGATTGCGCACGATCCACCGCTTGTTTCCCGAGCGAGCGACCGTTGAGCAACAACTCCACCTGCTCGGCATTGCAGAACGCCATCACCTTGATCGGCTGACCTTCGCGTCCGGGCCAGTTCCAGTGCGGCAACAGGTGCAGCACCAGCGCATCGTCGATCCATAAAGCGCGGCGCAACCAATAGGCGCCCTTGGCAAATCCGCATTGGTCCATGATGCCAAAGAACGACCCGACAGATGGCCATTCGAACGGCGTGGGTTCGCCGCGATAATCGAAACCAGTCCACACGAAACTGCCGGCGACGAATGGGCGTTCGGCAATCAGCTGCCAGGCACGGCGATGGGTATTGCCCCAGTCCGCAGCCAGGCTGTCGTCTTCTGCCACCACGTGCGCGTCCAAATCGGTGAACCATGCACCACGCGTCTGAAACGCGCTGGTGTCTTCGCTGGACAGCATCGGCGTGCGCGGACGTGCCGCATGCACGCGGTCGTAGTTGTACTGGCGATAGTTGAAACCGAGCACGTCCACCACATCGGCCGCGCCGCGGGTGGCGAACATGCCGTCATTCATGCCGGCGGTGATCGGGCGCGTGTCATCGAGCGCACGCACCGCGCTGGCGGCGTGCGCTATGATCGCGTACCCGGTGGCGGTGCCTTGCAGCGGCTCTTCATTGAGCAGCGACCACAAAAATACGCTGGGATGATTGCGCTGGCGCCGCACCATATTGCGCAGCAGCGCCACATAGTCGGGCGCAGGATTGAACAGGCGGTTCTCAGCCATCACCAACATACCGAGACGGTCGCAGGCCTGTAGCAGTTCCGGCGCCACTGCGTGGTGCAGACGGATGGCATTGCAGCCCATCGATTTCAGCCGCTGCAGACGAAACACATGCAGCGCATCGGGTAGCGCCACGCCAACGCCGGCATGGTCCTGATGCAGGCAGACGCCCTTGATCTTGAGCGCACGCCCGTTGAGGAAAAAACCGTGGTCGGCATCGAAGCGCAGGCTACGAAAGCCGACGTCGCACGCGCCACGGTCACTGCGGCCGTCTGCGCCCTGCACCTCGGCTTGCAAGCGATACAGCACCGGTGTCTCCACGCTCCAGCGCTGCGGCTTTGGCACTGCGATGCTGATCGCGGCCTGTGCAGTGGCGAAGGCGGCAAGCCGCAACTGCGTCTGACCATGCGCCACGACAGCGCCATGCGCATCGCGCAAGACGACCTCAACCCACGCATCAGCGGGCTGCTCGCCGCTGTTGACAAGGTCCAACTGCACCGGCACCTGCCAGACATCGCCCGGGCCTTCGCGCGGAACCGCTGCCAAGCCGTCGCCGGCGATATGCAGGGGCGCACGCAGCACCAGCCAGGTGTGGCGGTAGATGCCGCCGCCTTCGTACCACCACCCGTCCATGGCCTCGGCATCGACGCGGATGGCGATGCTGTTCAATGCATTGCCGTAGCGTGCGACCGGCGTGATGTCGATCACCAGCCCGTTGTAGCCGCTCCAACTGCGCGCCATCAGCATGCCGTTGACCCACACCGTGGCATGGCTGGCGATACCGTCCAGACGCAGTTCCACCGCCTGGCCGCGCACCGCCTCTTCCAGCCGGAACGTGCGCCGGTACCAGGCAAGACCGCGCGGGCGATAGCCTTGCGCGACGTTGGCGTCGGCGCGCACCGGCTGCTCCACGACAAAATCGTGCGGCAATTGCAGCTGCCGCCAACCGGTATCGTCGAAGTCCGGCGCCGCCGCGCCCCAGGCCCGGCCCGCCTTGCCATTGGCGTACGTTTCGTCCTGCCCCAGCAGGCGCGGAAATGGCACATCGCCGGCATGAAAGCGCCATCCCTCGTCCAGATCCAGCCATTGGCCGCCGGCCCCTGTGGCGGATGTCTGCGGCCCGGGAGGCGGCTTGGCGCTGGTGCCGACACGTGGGGTGTCGGCGGCGGCGCCAGACACCAGCGCAGGCATGCCAAGCAGCGATGAGGCACAGACGCTGCCGGCAAGGAACTCACGCCTGCGCATGGCAACGCCTGATCAATTGCGGTGCATGCACGCCACGTGGTGCCCGCACTGCCAGCACGGCACGGCACGCGTCCCCTGCACCAGCACCGTTACCTTCACTGCTGGCCGCCGCGCGCAGCTGTGCATGGCGGCCCGAAGCGCGCTGCCTCAGCATCAACGCATGTCCCACTGCATCGACAGGTAGTAGCTGCGACCGGTCACGCCGGTCATCTGCCAGCGGCTGGGGATGTCCTTGTACGCCTCTTCCTTTTGGTTGGTGAGATTCAGGCCGCCCAGTTGAAAACTCAGCTTGTCGTTGACCTGGTAGCCAAGCACCGCATCCAGCTGCGTGCGCGCCTTCATGATGTGGCCTTCGCGCGCGAAGAAGCTGTCGCTGCTGTCCTGTTCGTACTCGCTGCGATGATTGAGCGACACGCGTGCCGAGTAATGCTCGCTTTCCCAATATGCGGTGGCATTCCAGGTCTGTTCGGACAGGTTGCGGATCTTGAAATCGGTATCGCGCTGCGGAATCACCCGGGTGAAATTGGTGGTGAACCCGAAGCCATCGATCGGCAACCAGGCATCCAGCGATTGCGTCCAGCCCAGCTCGTAACCGCGAATCTTGACCTTGCTCGGATCGTTGGTGGTGGCGGTGATCTCGTAGATATCGCCGTTACTGCTCACACAGTCGCCGGCTGCATTGCTGGACAGCGCAGTGCCGTTGAACGCGGCCGGGCAGACGATGCTGTTGAAGGTTCCGTTCTTGATGTTTTTCCAGAACCCGGCCACGGTCAGCGCACCGCCGTTGCCGTAATACCACTCCAGGCTCAGGTCGGCTTGGTCGGCGGTCAATGCCTTCAGATCGGTCTGGCCCTGGGTGACGACATAGGTGGTGGTGCCGCCGGTATTGGTGCCGGTTGAAATCGTTGAGGCGATGGCGGTATTGCTGTCCAGAATCGGGCGCACCAAGACTTTGGCCGCCGCAAAGCGCAGCAGCACGTCTTCGCGCATATCCAACACCAGATTCAGGCTGGGCAACCAGTTGGAATACTCGTACGGCGCGCGCGCGGTGCCGACCACGATATTGGCGTCGTCGCTCGCGGCTTGCGCCTGCGTCAGGTAGGTGTCGGTGGTGCGTTTGGTATTTTCGTAGCGCATGCCGACGTTGCCGCGCAAACGCATGCTGCCGATGTCAGTGTCGATGCGCGCCATCGCATACGCCGAAGAAATGTCGTTCTCGATGCTGTAGCTGCTCTGCGGTGCAAACAACACCGGCACGGTGATGCCCGCGGCCGCCAGCGAGCGCGCATAAGCGGCGATGTCCGGGGTGACCCAGCTGTCCTGCGAGGCCAGTTGCCCGTCGAGGAAGTTGCTGACCGTGCTGCTGGCGGCCGACAGTTCCGGAAACATGTCGAAACCCGACACCGCACCGGTCCTGAGCAGATACAAAAAGTCGCGCCGGCGCACATCGCGATCGAAGGTTTCGCGACGGTATTTGGCACCGAAGCGCACTGCGTTCAACGCACCCAGGTCCAGATAGCGTTCGGCGTCCAGTTGGAGCGACCATTCCTTGTTGCTGAGTGACTGGATGGAACCGTTGGGATATTCGCTGCGCACCAGATTGGCCTTGTTCCAGGCGCTAGCGTCGTTGGCGTCGGCATCGGTGGTCAGCGAGATTGCGTCGGGATTGGAGGTATCCAGCAGCGTTGCCGAGGGAATCCGGCCCAGGATCGCGGCACGCTCGTTCTCGTCGGTCTTGCCCTGGGTGTAATTGGCCGCGCCACTGAACGTCCAGGCATCGCCCTTCCACTTGAAGTCGTAGGTAAGCAACTGGGTGGACAGATTGTGCTGTTCGATTTGGTGATTGTTTTCCAGCCAGTAATCCGATGCCGACACCTGTGTGGCGGTCAGCCCGTTGGTCTGCAGCACCGTCAGCGGACTGCGCTCGAACGAGTACACCAGCTGGTTCATGTCGTTGGCGGTCCGGTCCTGCGAATACAGCGCAGTAAGGTTCATCTCCAGCTGGTCGCTGGGCTTCCACTGCAAGCCGCCGTTGAACATCTTGCGCGTGGTGTCGCGCTCGATCGAGCGATAGCGCGGACGGCGCGGGATATACAAGGTGCCCGCGTCGGTGGCTTGCGTATACCAACGGTCGATCCACAGATAATCGGCGCGATCCTTTAGCTTCTGATAGCCCGCACTGAGAAACACGCCCAGATCGCCGCCACCGAACTTGAACTGGTCGATATAGGTCAGCACGCCCTTGGGCGTTGGCGAGCCGCCAGCAAATTCGGAGTATTGGGTCTTGGCCGAGAACAACAGCTTGGTCTGCTGGTAGTCCAGGGGTTTGGTGGTATTGATGTTGACCGTGCCCGACAAGCCACCGGCATCCATGTCCGCAGACGGCGATTTGATCACCTCGATCCCGGCGGCCACTTCTGGCTGGATGATGTCGTAGCGGAAGCCATCGGTGAAATCGGCGCTTTTGATCACCTGACCATTGATGGTGGTGGCCGAATACTGCGGCCCCAGGCCGCGCACACTGATGGTGGAACCGCGCCCGTTGATGGTGGAGATCTGCACGCCGGGAATGCGCTGGATCGCCTCGGCGATGTTCTCGGCAGGAAACTTGCCGATGTCCTGCGCAGAGATGCCGTCGGTCATGCGCACGTCGTCGCGCTTGTTGTCCATCGCGGTGATCAGGCTCTTCTGGTACGAGCTGGTGACCTTGACCGTATCGAGCTGGGAGATCTGCGCCGATGCTGCCGACGATGCGTCCTGTGTCTGCGCGTTGGCGCCGCAGGCAAGCAGCGACAGCGCAATGGCAAGGGACAGCGACGAGGGCGAACAACAACGCAGCGAGGCACGCGGGAGAGGCGACATGAGAGATCCTGGAGTGGAATGGCTGGACGACAACGCGACTGGCATTCCGATCGATCAGCGATGACAGATCCCGCGCTGGCAACCCACCACGCGCGCACAGGTCACCAGTTCCGGACGTCCGGAACCGCCTGCGATCTGTTGTCTGCGAGCACCCACGGCCCCCCGTGGGTGCCGATGCCGCCTCCCTCCCAGGACCGGCACCGCATGCCATTGCTGATCAACGGCCCTGAATGGAAAGTACCAATCCAGTGGAGTTGATTCTTATGGTCTCTAAAAGATCGTGTCAACAGTCACTTTCGAAAGTGTTTGATAGCTCTCTGATAAGGCGCCCGTTCCCCGTCGTTATTGACCTTCAACGGTGCATGCACGGATATCGGGTGCGCACCGGGCATCGTTGTCACAGGACCAGTCACTGACCAATTCTCGGTGACCAGACCAATTGTGTGCAGTCCACGCCGCGGTCGCGGCATTGCGATCACCGGGGCTGCGTCACAGTCCTTTGCAGCGCGCTCATGTGTGTTCCAAAGCGTGTGTCGCGTCTATTCGCGCAAGCGAACATGTGCCGTAATGACTCTGCGTCGTTGCACCACGACAACGTTGTCAACGGATGAGTCAGCACGCCATCCAAGCGTCCGTGACGAACACATCAACCGTGGGGCATGCACGCCAATGGTGCAGAAGGCCGATGCTGCGGCACGCAGCCAGTCATCGCGCTTCTAGCGCAATTGTCCTTGGTCGTTGCGCAGAAACTCGCGCTTCGGGGCAGCAGCGAAGCCGAGCAATTGCAGCCCGATACGCAGCACGGCGTCCTGCGCTGGATCGACACGCGACTGCAGTTGCCAGCGTCCATCGCGCCAGAGTTGCAGCTGTACCTCGACCTGCACGCCGGCAGGCAGCGCCGCATCTGGCAGCAGGGTCAACACGGCGGTGTCATCCACGCACTGCGGCTGCCCGGACAAGCGCAACGGCGGCAGACCGGGAAGCTCGCCCTCGCCGCTCGCCAGCAGTTGCAGGCTGACCCGCCCGCGCGCCTGCACGCAGCCGGTGGCGTCGAATAGCAGATCGACCTGCTGCAGCTGCAGGACCAGATCGATCAGCGTCACGCCACCTGGTTGGTGCAACAGCAGCTCGCCCTGTGCGTTGCGAATGCCGTATTGCGCGCCATCCACCACCAGCAGTTGCAGCTGCGGGGACTGTAGGTGCACCTGATACTCGTCACGCAATAGCGCCAAGAGACGCGGGCGTACTGCGACATCGCCGAACGCAATGCCCTGCCATTCCACGTGCCGCAACGTGCCGGCCCAGATGGAGCCCTCTACGTCCAGCACCGAGAACGGCAGCCCTTCGCGTGGCAGCACCAAGCGCAAGGGCAGCGACGCGATCAAGGCGACACCCAGCATCAACAGGAGGATCAAGGCCCAGCGCAAATGGGTCACGGCGCAGATTCCGCAAAGCTGCAGCGTACGCGGAGTTGGCCCTGATCGCGCACGACGCTCAGCTGTGTCGGCACTACACCATATGCTTGCCGCAACCGCTCGAGCCAGCCGAACAAGTTGGCGGCGCTGACCGCATCGATCTGTACGTCTACCCCGCCAGCCGCGCGACGTTGCCGAGAAGTAATGCTCATGCCGGCATCGCGCGCGCCACTGGCGATAATCTCGGCCAATGCGGCCGGGCCTCCATGGGGGCTGGTTGGCGACATCCATGCCGCCAACGAGCCCGCAATCGGCAAGGGCACCGCACCAGATAGTTAGTCGGTGGCTTTTTAAAGCTATCAAGTTGCCTGGCTTGAATTGCGAAGCTCACGGGACACATGGGTACGCCAGCATGTCCTTCATTCCTAGATTGAGAACATGCACACCGCTGCCGACAGCTAGCTAATCCCGCTAATGACGCTCCTTAATCATCAGCGCCGACCAAACAGGCGCCGATCAATCCGCAACATCACACATCGCAACGGCGTCCATGCCAGACAGAGCCCGGCGAGAATGCCCAAGGTATCGGCCAATGCATCGTACGGGTCGGCGCTGCGATTGGTGGTCAGCGCGCCTTGTGCGATTTCGATGCCGATGCCCAGCAGCACCAATCCGAAGGCGGCAAACACCAGCGCGCGACGGGTGGCGAACAATTGCACGGCTCCCCAACACAGCAACGCGAACGTGATGAAGTGCTCTGCCTTGTCGCTGTTGGACGGCAACTCCGGGAACTCAGGCGGCGGCCCCAAACACACGGCAATCACCACAACGATTGCGGCGATCCACAAGCCCACCCACAAGCGCGGCCGCTGAAACGGCCGCAGCGCCCAGATCACAACCGCCACGTGAGATCACCTGAGAGGAACGCAGGTGCAAAGTCGACATCGCGCGAGAAGCCCATCACCTGGAAGCGCTCGCCCATCTCGCTGGGCAGCGTCAGCCGCTTGATCTGTTCGCGCAGACGCATGCGCCCCACTTCATCGGTGCGCGTATCGGCCTGCGCCAACAATGCGTCCAGCCCATTGCCGAGCAGGAAGCTTGCTTGCGTGCAATACCCGGCCAGCTCGAAACCTGCGCCGGTGCCTGCCTCGGCCAACGCGGTGAAGTCCACCGATGCGGTCAGATCCTGCAGGCCCGGCCAACGGTAGAGATCTTCGTGCATGCGATGCCGGTAAAACGCACGCAACGTGCCGTCCTCGCGCTGCGCACGATAGAACTCGCCGCGCGGGTAACCGTAGTCGACGAACAACATCGCGCCACGCTTCAAACCGCCGGCTACCGCCTGGATCCAGTACGGCAACTGCGGCAGCAACTCGGAGCGATAGCCATCGGCGAACGGCTGCTCCAGATAACGCTCCAGGTGACGCACGGCCGCGCTCAGCAACGCATCGGCCGGTTGCTCGCCGCGCGCGAAGTGCTGCTGGGCATCCAGCACCACGGTTTCTTCATACACCTGCCCATCGCGCAGTGCGAAACGCGGCGTGGGCAAGGCGTCGATGACTTCGTTGGCAAACAGCACGCCATCCCAATCGTCCGGGAACAGCGCATCCAGCCATTCCACCAGATCGAATACCGGCGGAATCAGGCTGCGCCCCAACCGCTCGCGTTGACGCTCGCGCAGGTCGGCACTGGGTTCCAGGATCGCGTAACGCTCGGGCAGCGCGTCCAGCTCCAGCAAGCGCTTTAGCGTGACTTCGGCAAATGCGCCGCTACCGCCGCCCACTTCCAGCACCCGCGCCTGCGGCCCGAGCTGCTGCAACACCGGCGCCAACGCACCAGAGACAGTGGCCGCAAACAACGGCCCCAGTTCCGGGGAGGTGACGAAATCGCCTGCCTCGCCGAACTTGCTCGCGCCGGCGCTGTAATAGCCCAGGCCGGGCGCATACAGCGCCAGCTCCATGAAGCGCGAAAACGGAATTGCACCGCCGGCGGCCTGAATTTCGGCGCGTACGTGAGCAGCCAGCCGGTCGCTGTGCGCCAGTGCGTCCGGATCGGGTGTGGGAAGGTCGGCGTGCATGCGGGCACCGGTTGCGGGGACAATGCACAGGATAGCCGAGCCCTCCGCAACGCCGAGCGAGTACGCCATGACAGACAGTTCCAAGGTGGTGTTGATCACCGGTGCCGCCCGCCGCATCGGCGCGCAGATCGCTACCACGTTGCACGCCGCCGGCTACCGCGTTGCGCTGCATGCGCACCGCTCCGCTGAGGTGCTGGACGCGCGCGTGGCCGAGTTATGCGCACAGCGTGCCGGTAGTGCGCAGGCGTTGCATGCCGATCTACGCCTGCCCGAAGCACCTGCGCAACTGGTGGCCGACTGCATTGCCTCCTTCGGCCGCCTGGATGGCGTGGTCAACAACGCCTCGGCGTTCTACCCCACCGCCATCGGCGAGGCCACCACAGCGCAATGGGACGAATTGTTTGCGGTCAACGCACGCGCGCCGTTCTTCATCGCCCAGGCAGCCGCAGAACAGTTGCGTCAGCATCGCGGCGCCATCGTCAACCTTACCGATCTGCACGCGCAGCAGCCGATGCGTAACCACCCGCTGTATGGCGCGTCCAAAAGCGCGTTGGAAACGCTGAGCCGCTCGCTCGCGCTGGAACTGGCGCCGCATGTGCGCGTCAACGCGGTCGCGCCCGGGGCGATCATATGGCCGGAACAAGGCAAGTCCTCCGAAGCCAAGCAGGCGCTGCTCGCGCGCACACCGCTGGCGCGCATCGGCACGCCGAAAGAAATTGCCGAAGCGGTGCGCTGGTTGCTGGACGACGCCAGCTTTGTCACCGGCCAGACCCTGCACGTCGATGGTGGCCGCCAGCTCAGTTGAGCAGCGTTGTCGGCTAACCATGCTTCGCTGCTGAGAGTTGATATCTAAGCAGCGCGCATCAGCTCAGCTGCGACATCGCAGGCGCCACTGCCATACAGGTTTCGCACGCCATATCGCTGCCCGCACGCTTGCTCAACCACGCTCAGCAAAGCCGCCAGAACGGTACTACTGCGCCGCACTCACCTCCGGCACAGTCGCATCCAGCTCCACCGTCGTGAACGCGCTGCCGTACTGCGGATGCGCCTGCCACAATGCTGCCAACGTTTGGCCGCTCAGCGGGTCGATAAAATCCGGCGCAATATCGGCCATTGGCTTGAGCACGAATGCGTGTTTGAGCTCGGGCCGCGGGATACGCAGATACCCGGGGCCTTCGACGATGCAATTGCCGAAGAACACTACATCCACATCCAGGGTGCGGTTGCTGAAACGCGGGCCGCTGCGATCGCGCCCGTGCGCATCTTCCAGCGCATGCAGCCAGTGATCCAGCGCGTCCAGCTCCAGATCGGTCTGCAATGCCACTGCGTTGTTGACGAAATCCGGCCCATCGAAGCCCACCGCCGGCGTGCGGTATGCGGGGGAGACGTCGAGCTGGCCAAAGCGTGCGCGCAAGGCGGCGACAGCCAAGCGCAGGTAGTGGGTCGGCTGGACATTGCTGCCGAGGCTGAGAAGCACGTTGGTCATGCATTATTCGCGCATGCGGCCGGCATAGGCGTCAACTGTTGCAATCGCATTGCACCTATCCACGCACGCACTGAGTCCGCAGAAACCTGGTGTCAGGCCACTTCCAGCGCGTGCGAAACGGCGCGGAAGACCCGGCGCATTTCCAGCGGTTTGCGCAATACATGCACCGGCAGATCCGATGGAAAATGTGAACGCTGCAGCGGCGCGCCAACATCTTCCAGCACGATCGCCGGGCCCTGGTACCCCAGCTCCTGCATGCTCAGCAGCACGCTCACTGCCGAGAGCAGAATGATGTCGCTGTCGATGATCACCAGGTCCGGCATGGCGTGCTGCTGCACCAACTGCAGCGCCGCGGCACCATCGCTGGCCAACTGCGGCTGATAGCCCTGGCTGGAAAGTGCATTGCCCAGCAGGGATAGGCGCGTGGCCTCGCCATCCACCAACAAAATACGCTGCCCATGGCCAAGCGGGAGCGGCAGTTCGGTTTCTGTCACTGCCGTCGACACCGCGCGCATTGGCACGATCATGTCGAAGCGCGTGCCTTCACCCAGCCGGCTATCGACCACGATGCTGCCGCCATAGCTCTCGATAATGCGCTTGCACGAAATCAGCCCCAGCCCGGTGCCATCGGCCTTGGTGGTGAAGAACGGGCTGAACAGGCGCGCACGGGTTTCATCGCTCATGCCCACGCCGGTGTCGGCCACGCTCATGCGCACGCGCGTGTCGTCAAAGCGATCGGCCGTCAGGATCAGCGTGCCGCCCGCCGGCATCGCCTGAATCGCGTTCAAGCCCAGGTTGAGCAGGCATTGCTGCAATTCGGTGTAATTGGCCTCGATGGTCAGATCTGCAGCGATGGTGTCCATCTGCAGACGCACGCCGTCGGGCAGGCTGCTCTTGAGCAGCATCTGCACCGCCTGGAACAGATTGGCGATGGACACCTGCTCGCGCGGCTTGTTGGAACCACGCACGAACGACAGCATCGACTCGGCCATTTCATGCCCGCGCCGGCCGCATTCGGCCACCACATTGGCCAGCTGACGCAGCTGCGGGTCGTCGGTGCGCCCGGCCAGCAGGTCGGGCACGATCAACAACGGCTGCAGGATATTGCGCAGATCGTGACTCAGGCCGGCCGCCAACATCGCCAGGCTTTCCAACCGTTGCGCGCGCATCAGCTCGCTTTCCACGCGCTGGCGTTCCAGATCGGCGCGCGCCTCGCGGATCGCGCGAATCACCGCGCTCGGCAAACGGGTTGGGTTGTGTTTGATGATGTAGTCGTTGGCGCCATCCTGCAGCGCCTTGACCGCGGTCTCTTCACCCATGGTGCCGGAGACGAAGATGAAAGGCGTGGCACCATTCTGGCGCACCAGACGCAGCGCCTGATGGCCGGAAAAACCCGGCATGCTCAGGTCCGACAGCACGATGTCTGGCTGGAAGGTCTCCAGCGCGGCGCGCAGCGACGGCTCGCTGTCCACGCGCTCGAATGCCGCATCCAGCCCGGCATCCAGCAACTGGTCGGACAATAGCTCCGCGTCTTCCGGTGAATCTTCCACCAGAAGGATCTTCAGCTGCTCCAGATTGCCACCCTCATGCGGCATGGTTCAGTCCAGCTCCGGTGCCTGGTTGATCACCGCCCAGAACGTGCCAAGCGTCTTGACCGCGTTGAAGAACTGATCCACATCCACCGGCTTGACCACATAGGCATTCACGCCCAGGTCCCAGCTGCGGGCCAGATCGCTTTCTTCGCGCGAGGACGACAGGATCACCACCGGCAGGCGCTTGAGTGTCTCGTCGCTGCGCACCTGCTTGAGCACTTCCAGCCCATCCAGACGCGGCATCTTGATGTCCAGCAGCAGCACTGCCGGCAAGCCTTCCTCGCGGTCGGCGAACATGCCTCGGCGCAACAGATAGTCCATGGCTTCCACACCATCTTCGACATGCACGATGGGGTTGGCAAGGCGGGCTTCGCGCAGGGCGTCGACCGCCATCTCCGCATCGGCCGGGCTGTCCTCTGCCAAAAGAATGGTACGGATGGCGGTCATACACTGAACTCTTGGTTGGGCGCTTCAAGCGCAGGGGGTAACACGAAATAAAACGTGGCGCCTTCGTCGACGACGCCTTCGGCCCAGACCCGGCCGCCGTGACGCGTCAAGACGCGCCGCACGCTGGCCAGACCAATACCGGTACCAGCGTATTCGCTGGCCTTGTGCAACCGTTGGAACACACCGAACAATTTGCCGCTGTATTCCATATCGAAACCGGCACCGTTGTCGCGCACGCTGAACTGATGGCCGCCGTCGGCCATCGGCGTGTAGGTGACCTCGACCTTGGCCACCTCGCGCTTGGCGCTGTACTTGACCGCATTGCCGAGCAGGTTCATCCACAGCTGGCGCATCATGTTTTCGTCGGCCACCAGCACCGGCAGCGGCGCGATGTGCCAATCCACGCGGTGGCCGGTGTTTTCGCTCTGCACGTTGGCATCCAAAATCGCGCGCGTCTCGGCCACCAGCGATTGCATGTCCACCGCCTGCAGACGCAGTGCACTGCGGCCCAGGCGCGAATACACCAGCAGGTCGTCGATCAGCGAGGCCATGCGTCGCGCCGAGCTACTGATCACTTCCATGTAATGGCGCGATTTCTCGTCGGCCGCATCGCCCAGATGGCGGGCCAGCTTGTCGGAGAATCCGGCCACGTGCCGCAACGGCGCACGCAGATCGTGCGAAACCGAATAGCTGAAAGCTTCCAGCTCGCGGTTGACCTCAGACACTTGCTCTACCTTGCCTTCCATCTGCCGGTTGAGCTCCTGGATGCGCATCTGCGCGCTCTTTTGCAGGCTGATGTCGCTCACCGTCATCAGCACCACGTTTTCATCGGTGGTGTCGGGCAGCGGCATGCGGCGTGCGTTGATCAACATGGTGCGCAGCACGCCATCGGCGCCGCGCTGCTCATGTTCGTAATCCCACAGTTCGCGGCCACGCAGCAACACGTCGGCCAGCCGCTGATGGATCTGGTTATCGCGCCACACGCCCTCGCCCACATCCTCCAGCGCCATCGATTCGTTGCCGCGCTCTTCCAGGCCGTAGAGTTCGGCGAAGGCGGGGTTGTGCAACACGATGTGTTGGTTGGCATCCAGCAACACGATCGGCTCGCGCACGGTCTGCAGCACCGAGCTTGCGCGGCCGTTGGCGCGCAGGTATTCCTGCTCGGCCGCCAGCCGGCGCCGGATCTGCCGCTGCAGCAGCCAGGTCACCGTGCCCAGCAATAGCAGCTGCACAGCCAGCGTCGCCCAGCTCAGCAGCGCGTAATGCATGCGCTCGGTCTCGGCGCGTGCATTGCGTAGCGCCAACAAACGGCCTTCGGCGCTTTGCAGGTCGTCGATCAGCGTACGGATCGGGTTGTTTACCGTCATGTCGTTGATCAGTGCGCGGATCTGCTCCGGCGCAGTGGTCACTGCAATACGATCGGCCAGCAGCAGACGCCGCTCGATGGTGCTCTGGATGCGCCCGATGCGCACCAACTGCGCCGGGTTGTCCCTGGTCAGTTCGATCAAGCGCTGCACCGCAGCCAGCGACTCGCGTCGCCCGCGACGCATGCGCTCACGCAGCGCCTCGCGCTCCACTCCGTGCGAGCGCATCAGCGCCGCCGATTCGGTATCGCGCATCGCCGCTTCCAGCCGCTGCGCGGTTTCCTGCACTTCCTGGCTATGCAACACCCACACCGCTGCCTGATTGGCGTTGCGCGCCATCTGCTGCAGTAGCAACGACGGCACCACCACAATCAGGAACACGGCAACCGCCAACAAAGGCAGGCGCCAGCGATCCCATTTGTCTGCTTGGACCGTTGTGTGCATTGCTAGATCGGTTTCCGCTCGCTGCAGGGGCCAAGGACAGACCGGCATTGTCTCCGATCATGGCACTTTCCAGATTAATGATTCAGAGAAATCACGCTCGCCCGTGACATAGCTGAATGGGCATAGCATACGTGCAGCAAACGTGAAAGCAGCGCGAGCACCTTGCCGTCTATCGGCTCGCCGGGCGGTTTCTTCAGGACGAAAAAAGGCGCACTCCGTGGAGTGCGCCTTGTGCTCGGGTCCGCCGCCTCGCCTCGGCAGACCCAGCATTCGCAGCGGCCGCGTTTACTTCTTCGCAGCGGTGACCTTCAGACCGGTCGACTTGACGCTCTTGACGCCTTCGATGCCCTTTGCAACGGCCACGGCCTTGTCGTGCTCAGCCTGGGTGGCGACGGCGCCGGTCAGGGTCACGATGCCGTTCTTGGTCTCGACCTTCACATCGGTGCCAGCGACGTTATCGGTAGCCAACAGATCAGCCTTGACCTTGGTGGTGATCCAGGTGTCGGTGACCGGCTTCTTGGACTCATTCATGCCAGCAGCGTGGTCCTTGTGGTCGGCATGTTCCTGCGGGGCCGCGAATGCCTGCGACGCGCCAAGGGTCAGACCGAACGACAGCGACAGAGCCAGCAACTTGCGTGCATTGATCATGTTCTTCATACCAGGTACCTCACTGTTGAACGTGGGCGCAGCTTGCGGTGGCGCTCGTCGAGCAGACGTGACTGTGACATGCAGAGGTTGTGAACCCTGCGCACACGGGCAGGTGCAATACCATGCGGATTCCCTTGGTCGTTGCGATGAACCGTTTTCAATGCCTAAACCGTTCAATCTGGCCGTCGTCGGCTACGGCTATGTCGGCCGCACGTTTCATGCACCGCTGATCGCGAGCACCCCAGGCCTGCAGTTGCACAGCGTGGTGTCGTCCAAGCCGCAGCAAGCACAGGCCGATTTTCCCGGCATCAACGTACTTGCCGACCTCGACAGTGCATTGGCCGATCCCGCATTGGACGCAGTGGTCTTGGCCACCCCCAACCAGACCCATGCGCCGTTCGCGCTGCAGGCGCTTGCCGCTGGAAAACATGTGCTGGTGGATAAACCATTCGCACTGGACGTTGCGCAGGCGCAGCAGATGGTCGATGCCGCCAATGCAGCGGGACGCATCATCAGCGTGTTTCAGAATCGCCGCTGGGATGCGGACTTTCTCACCGTGCGCCGGCTGATTGAAGAAGGCCAGCTCGGCGAGGTGGTGGAGTTCCATTCCCACTTCGACCGCTATCGCCCGCAAGTACGCGACCGTTGGCGCGAGAGCGATAGTCCCGGCGCCGGGCTCTGGTACGACCTGGGACCACATGTGCTTGATCAGTCGCTGCAGTTGTTCGGTGTGCCGCAGGGCATCAGCGCGGACCTGCAACGTCAGCGCGATCAGGCACGCAGCGTCGATTATTTCCACGTCACCCTGCACTACCCGCGGCTGCGCGTGATTCTGCATGCGGGGTCGCTGGTGGCCGATGGCAGCCTACGCTTCGCCGTGCATGGCACGCGCGGCAGTTACCTCAAGCACGGCATGGATACGCAGGAAGACCAGCTGCGGGCCGGGCGACGCCCCGGCACGGTCGGCTGGGGCGTCGATCCATTAGCGGGCACGCTCACCCGCGTCGATGACGAAGGCCGTGTCCACACGCATCAACCCGACAACCTGCCGGGCGACTATCGGCAGTACTACACCGCCTTTCGCGACGCGCTGGCCGGCACCGGTCCGGCGCCGGTCAGCGGCAGCGACGCGGTGCAGCTGATGCAGCTGGTGGAACTTGCGCAACGCAGCGCTGCAGATGGCAAGGTGCAGTGGTTGGATGCTGCACGCGGGCTGTAACGCCGAAAAGTCAGCACAGGGCGAGGTATATGAGCAGCGCTTGCGTGCCCGCATCTGCAGGTGAGCAACCCTGCTCGCTGTGTGCGGTAGGCGTAATGGTTGCGGGCGCTGTACTTGATGGCCGTCGCTTAGCGCGAAGCGTGCCGTACGTGGAGCATGATGCGCGGTGCTTGGCAGCAATGCTGCCTCGTTGCATCAGGCCCGCAACAACGCGGCGACGTTGCTAATTCCGCGCAATGTTGCGAACGCAATGATGTGTTCGCTCGAAATGCTGATGTTCTGCAAGACCGACGCTGCGCCCCGCAATCCAGGCGCGCAGCGTTGGTGCATCGGACCGCTTACGCGTCCTTGCTGCCGATCGTCGGCGCTGCAGAGGTGGTGGTCATCACGGCGTGGCCACCGAACTGGTTGCGCATCGCCGCGAGCAGTTTGTCGGTGAACGAATCCTTGTCGCGCGAGCGCAGTCGTTCCATCAGCGACAAGGTGATGACCGGTGCCGAGACTTCCAGATCGATCGCCTCGGCCACCGTCCAGCGGCCTTCGCCCGAGTCGGCCACAAACGGCGCGATGCCGGCCATGGTCGGGTTATGCGTCAACGCATCGGCAGTGAGATCCAGCAACCAGGAGCGCACCACGCTGCCGTCGCGCCAGATCTCGGCAACCTGGTGCAGGTCCAGCGCGAAATCGGTCTTGTGCTGCATCAGCGCGAAGCCTTCCGCATAAGCCTGCATCATTCCGTATTCGATTCCGTTGTGGACCATCTTGGTGAAGTGGCCGGCACCGCTCGGGCCGACGCGTCCCCAGCCCTTGTCCGGCGCCGGCGCGAGCGTTGCCAGGATCGGATGCAACGCAGTCACGGCCGCTTCATCGCCACCCACCATCAGGCTGTAGCCTTCCTGCAGCCCCCAGATGCCGCCGCTGGTGCCGCAGTCGACAAACGCAATGCCGCTGGCCTGCAGCAGCGCGGCGCGACGTTGCGAATCCTTGTAGTACGAATTGCCGCCGTCGATGACGATGTCGCCGGCCTGCAGCAGGGGCAACAGCTGGGCCAGGGTGTCATCGACGATCTTGCCCGCTGGCACCATCAGCCACACCACGCGCGGGCTCGGCAGTGCGGACACCAGCGCTACCAGCGCATCGGCCGTGACAATACCCTTGGCTTGCGCGCTGGTGCGCGCATTCGCGCCCGGGTCGTAGCCATGCACGCGATGCCCGCCGTTGACCAGGCGCTCGGCCATGTTGGCGCCCATGCGGCCCAGTCCCACCATACCAAGTTCCATAATCGCTCCTCATACGTTGATCAGTGCAGGGTGCCACGCCCGGCGTACGCTGGCGTGGCGGAATTCTCAATGGATTGTTCCGCCGCGGTGGCGGCGCTGCATTGCTGCAGCTGCCAGTCGATCCACCGCCAATACAAGGTGGTGCGCAGATTGTGCAAGGTCAGGTCGATGGCATACGGCGTGCGCGGGTTACGGTCGAGCAGGCGCGCCACGTGATAGCCGATCGGCTTGGTGCCCTTGGGATGCACATAGACTAAAAATCCCTGGTAAAACGGGTCGTCCAGCAGGGTCTGCAACTGCTGCAGCTGGGTCTGCTGCTGCGGGTCGAGCGTGGCGCGCAACGCTGCATCGCGCTCGTAAAGCAGGCGCTCGAAGCGGCGCTTGCCAGGCCCACGCAGCTGTTTGGCCAGCTCCCAGATCTGCCGGCTGCGCGCGTCGTAATACGCAAACCCGCCGTGCAGTGCCAGCGCTTGCGCGGCTGCATCGCTGACGTCCACCACCACGAAATTTTCGGCCTGATTGTGGATGTCATCCAGATAGGATTTGTCGAACACATGCGCAATAAACCCCGGCGCGCCGACAAACGCTTGCCGCCCGAGTTGCGAGCTCTTCACCGCCTTGCCGTCGGCGAAAAATTCGCCAGCATGCGCACCGAGCAGAATGCTGTCGGTGTCGTGCAAGGTCAGAAACGTGCCAATCGAGAGTTCGCCAGGCGTAAACGCCTGGTCGAATCCAGCATCGCCAAACAACTCGCGCTGTGTGGCGAGCTGCGCTACTTGCCGGCCCACGCCGCATTCGGAGCGCACCTGCCCGCGATAGAACGCATCCAACGCCTGCGCATTGCTGCCGCGCGGCTGATACCCGCGACCGAAACTGCGAAAACCACTCCAGCCCTGCGCTGCTGCGCCACGCCAGCCAAATCCGATCCAACCCAGCTGCACTGCTGAAAAACGGTAGTGCGGGTTGTTCTGTAATTGCGTTACCGCACGGCGGGTCGCTGCACCGAGTTCGAACGCATAGGCGCAGTGCGTGGCCGCATCGTCCAGCACGGCGGTGAGCGCTGCGCCGCGCTGGTGCGTGTTCCAGTCGGCCGGAAGCGTTAGCTGCAGATCGCCCGCGGCTTGCGCTTGCGCAAGCGAGACACGCGTACACGGTTCGCCACGCTGTAGTACCGGCGCGCTCACCGCGGCGCGATGGATTTTCCAGCCCAGTCGGCGCAACAGTGCTTCCACACAATCTGCGCTCGCGGCGTTTGCGGTTTCGCTCGGTGCAGCAGCCGCTACCTGCAGCAGCTGCACCGCGAGAAATGCGCTTGCACAGACCACCGCAGCACATCTGCGCCTGCCCGCATGCCACATCGACATCGACCTCGGCGCAGAGATTGATCGCCGCAACGATGTGCCGCTTCGCACATGGGCGGAACTCATCGATGACATGCACCATCAATCGTCGGCACGGCGCCACACCCTCAGACATAGAAAGCCCCGGCATGGCCGGGGCTCGCAATCAATTCAGACGAATCACTTCGCCAGGCTCAGCGACGTTCGCAGACGCGCTCGACCTGACGATTGCCGTTGGCTTGCTGACGATTGCCCTGGATGGTGCGACCGGCTGCGCCGCCCGCCACTGCGCCTGCCACGGTCGCCAGCTTCTTGCCATTGCCGCCGCCGACCTGGTGACCTAGCAAGCCACCAATCGCGGCACCAGCCAGCGTGCCGCCGATGCGGTTGGGGTCAGTCGAGTTCTTCTGCACTTCGACATTGCGGCAGCGGACGCGGGTGCCATCGTTGAACCTGCGGCCTTCGTCTGCTTCCGTATAGCGCTGCTGATGCGAATAGCTTTGAGCCTGGGCGAAGGTGCTCGTTGCCATCAGGCCAATCAGGGAAATACCCAGCAGGGAGGTGCGCATTTTCATCGTTGTTCTCCACGTTTCTCGCCCGCTCGGCGAGTCATGGGCGCACTCTGGCCGCTGGGTCGAGAACAGAACGTGAAGCGCGCACCTGGCTATTCAGGCTTTGGAGCGGAGCGTGAATACCCCATCACGGCTGCGTGGCGGGCTCTTTTGGCGGCACCTTCGCCGGTGCTGGGGGTGGGTCCTGCGCTTCAACCGGCAATGGCGCAACCGGCGGTTGTGCAACTGTCGCGGGAGCCGCTGCAGCGGGCGCAGGCGATGTTGGCGTTGGAGTGTTCGCTGTAGGCGTTGCCGGCACTGCAGCTGCTGGCGCCGGTGTGGCCGCATGTGGGGGCACAGGCGCTGCACTCACGGCAGCCGGCACCGCTTCAGTGACCTTGGGCAGATACGAGTTCAAACGTTCGAAAAAGCGCTTGTAGAAGGCCGCATCCTGCACCGTGGTGCTGGACACGCGCACCAGCGAATCGCCGCTGCTACCGACCGGCAACGACAACGAGCCCAGCACGCCAACGCCCACGCTGGCCGAGGTAGAGCTCTTCTTCAACGCGTAACGGTCCTGCAGCGCGCTCACGAACACCTGCGCCTTGCCGCCGTCCTGCGTGGCGCAAGAAATGCGCAAGTTGAGCTGCTCGCTCTGGTCGGCTTCCTCGAGCTGGAAGTTCTTGCTGCCTTCCACCGCGGCGGCATCCGCGCGTGTCACGGCGTAACCCTGACTCAACAGCACGCGCCGCGCCGCCTCGCAGGCCTGCGGCGAACTGGCCGCGACGCTGCGCGAATAGGTGTCATCGGAATTGAACGACTCGCGCATCAGCATCGTGTCGCCCTTGCTGCCACCGCAGCCAGCCAGGGTTGCCAGCGCGGCAAGCAGTGCGCCGCGCGCGATCAGTGAAGAACAAGACATTGGGAGATTCCGGCATCCAAAACCGGCACAGAGCATAGCGGCAACCCATGTGCGCGCGGCGTCGCGTTGCAGGGTCAGGGCAACGGCGGTTCATCCGCTGGCAATTGCAGGTCCACCTGCAGGCGGCGACCATCGGCGCCGATGCGCTCGGCGCGCAGGTAGTGGTGCGCACGCACCGCCGCCAGCGCCACCGGGGCACGGCACGGCTCGCCCCATAGGCTCAGCGCGAAGCCCTGCTGCTGCAGCCAGTGGGTGAGGTGGTCCCACAGCGCTTGTTCGGCGTGCAGCATCAGGTCCAGATCGGCCGGGCCCGCCGGCATCAGCGTCGGCGACGCCAGCCAGCGCGCGTAGCTGCCATGTACCAGCACCGGCAGGCCCTGCGCGTGCAGCGCCTGCAGCAGCTGCGCGGCCTGCTGTAGATCCAGCCGGGCACGGCTGTGCTGGAAGATCAGCGCATATTCGTGGCTGCGGTTGCTCGCGGCGCTTGCGTGCGCCAACGCTGCTGCCGGACGCTGGTAGCACAGCACCCGCTCCTCGCGCAGCGTGAACAAGCTGGCCAGGATCCGGCCCACGTCCCACGCCTGCGGAATCACACGGCCGCCGACCACCACGTTCTGCACCATCGCCACGCCCATTCCACCGGACCGCAGTTGCTTGCGCAGCGCATGGAACACTGCACGCATGCCGGTCAGATAGCTGGCGTAATCGCCACTGGCATAGAGCTGGCCGGTTAACGCTTCGCCCTGCCAGTGGCAGCCGAAATACGGCACGTTGGTCAGGCACAGGTCGATTGGCGCAGCTGGCGTCTTATTGACCAGTGTGCCGACTACCACCGGCGCTTCCACCGCGTGCCGCTGCAGGCGCGTGTGCGCCAACTGCGCGCGTGCTGGGTCGATCTCCATGCCATGCGCGTTGCGGCCTTCCAGCGCAGCTGCCAGCAAGGTGCTGCCGAAGCCGCAAAACGGGTCGAACACCTGTTCGCCCGGCTGACTGAAATGGCGCACGAACGGGCGCATCTGGTTGACCCAGCCACAGTCGTGCCCGTTCAACGGGTCGGCCGCGCGCAGATCATCGGGCAGCGCCCAGGCGGCATCGTCCGGCGTCGGCGTCCACCAACTGCGTTGATCGAACTCATCCATTGTCGGGTTCCCACAACACATCAGCATCCGGGTCCCAGCCCGCACACAGACGGCCATTGGCGAAAAACACCAGCTTGTATAGATCGCCAGTGGCGTGGCGTGCATGCATCGCGGCGTAGTCGGCGCTTTCGAAAACCACCTGCAGGCCCGTCTCGTCGCGCACCCGCACATTCCAGAAGTAATAGCCTTCGGTCAGGCCGTCGGGTTGCCAGCGCGACCACCAGGGCTGCTGCACGCACTTGGCCAGCAAGGTGTCCACGCCGACGCGGTGCTCGCTGATGTAGCGCAGCGTGCCGTTACTGCGGTACGCATCGTCCAGCCGCGACAATTCACGAAAGATCACCTGGCTGGCGCCACAGCTGCGCGCCCATGCGATGTACTGCGCAACGGCGTCGGCGTTGCCCACGCCACCGCGCTGCACGATGCAGACCAAGCGCAGCGGCAAACGCGCTGCCAGCCGCTGCGCTGTTTGCACGAAGGTCGCCGCATCGGCGATCGACTCGTCAGCGCGGAAACGCATGATCGCGTCGTTGCGCTCCTGCAACGGATGGTGACGCGACAGCTCGACCCACGACAGCCCGAAGGCGACCAGCGCATCGATCAACCGCGCACCGTGCGTGCGCGCCAACCCGGCGCCATTGCTGTACAGCACGCGTTGCTCGACACGCGGACCGTTCGGTGTGGTTGCCAGGGTGTGCAGCAAGGTCTGTAACCACGTCGCATCGTCGGTCATTTCCAGACCGGACAAGGAATACGACAGCGGCACACCCCGCAGCAGCTGCAACGCAGCGCTCAACTGCTGGAAATACGCAGGCCCAGGTCGCAACGTCGCTGCCGCACGACCACCGCCATGCTGCCGCAGATTTTCCGAACAGAACCCGCAGCGCGCCGAACACGGCCGCACCGAGGCATACGGGGTAAAGGTGATCGGCAACGCCGCCCGATAGGTGCGCGCACCGATGCGCACTGGATGCCAGCGGTTGGCCTCGTCCTGCAGCGGCACGCGCCGCTGCAGGCTGGGCACTGCGGCGCGCAGACGCGCCAACAGCGGTGAAACAGGCAACAAAGAGATGTTGTCGATGGAAGCATGCATGGTGAACCCTGCGCGCCGCGTCAGCGACGTGCGGCGTTGGCACGCGCGCGCACCTGCTCCAGCGTCCACTCCTGTTGCGACACGCCGTTTTCCCACACCGTCACCAGCGCATCTTCGCTGTCGGCATGCGTGCCCACCTCATCGAGCAAGGCGCTGCGGTAGCTGCCATCGCTGCGGTTGCGCAGCAAGGTCAGGCGACCACGCTTGCTCTGCTTGTCTTGATCGGTGATGGGGTCTTTGTAGACATCGATCCACTGCCCGTCCACGCGTACCGCCGAACACTTCAACGCAAACTTCTGCGTGTCGCGGTCCACCTTCTGCAGCAACGCACCGCCCATGCCGAAGGCGACGTTATCGGCGGCATAGCCGGCGGCGGTGATGCGTTCCAGAATCGCGCGCAGCGAGGTTGGGTTGATGCCATCGCCCTGGATTACCCGCACATGGTTGAGCACCTTATAGCCCTTGCCATTGACCTGGTGACCGAAAGCCTCGTCCAGCAGCACCAAGCATTGTTCGACCACATCGACCGGGTCGCCGGAGTCCGGGCGGATCACCACCGTTGCACCGGAGGCGATCACGTCCTCGCGCAAGGTGGTGCCCCAATGCTCGGCAATGGCACGGTAGATGTCGTAGCTGTCCGACACCACCGCCACGATCGAACCCGGGCGCGCGAACTGCGTCAGCATGTTGCGATACGCATCCACCTCGCGCTCGCGGCCCCAGCTGGTGATAGTGCTGTGCTCGGCAGCGGGAATCGAATACCCGGCTACTGGCGTGTGGTAATGCGCACGCGCCAGCAGCAACGCCGACAACGTATCGGTACCAAGAAAATTCACCAGATGCGCGGCACCGCCCAAGGCGGCCGAGCCAAGACTGGACACGCCGCGCGCGCCAAAATCGTGCAGTTTGAAAGGCAACTGCCCTTCCGGATCGTCGCTGGTGCGCTCCAGGTAGTCGCGCACGATCTGCTTCACCTGCCAGCTCACCGTGGCCACGGTCACCGGGTACCACACACGCAATAACAGGGTTTCAAGATACGACGGCACCCAGAACGCCTTGGCGTCGGTGGATTCGATCGTCATCAGCACGTTATGCGTTGGCACTACCGCGCCTTCGGGCACGGCGCGGATGCGGATCGGCAGCTGCCCGCCAAGCCGGTCGACGATATCGCGCCAGCCAGCTTCGTTGAACGGCTCGCCGTGCGCGGCCAGCAACTCCTTCGCATCGTCGATGTCGGCGTGCGTCACCGGCCGGTTGATCGCTTCTTTCAGGAGCGATTGCAGGCCGAAAAAGACGGTCTGCTCGTACAGGCCACCGCGGGATTCGACGTAGAAAAACGAGGCATCGGTGCCGGGCGGATATTGCAGCCAGTGGCTGGCCTTGTAGCTATCGGTATTGAGCAGCAGGTTATCGAGATAATGCATGACGGAAGCTCCTTCACGTCGAATGAACCAGCGGTCTGTCCGCCGGCGGGAGGTCACGGTTCAAGCGATCACACTGCGTGCGCCTACGTTGCGTCGCGGCAACACGCAGTCGTTTGCGCTCTCAGCCACGACCCAGGAAGAATTCAAGAATATGCAGGTGGTCTTCGTACAGGCGCGGGCCCATCGCCATCACTTCGGCTATCGGGATCCAGCGCGCTTTATCGGCGTCGTCGCCACCGCGTACCGCAGGCAATTCGCCGGCGG
Source organism: Xanthomonas vasicola (assembly GCF_000772705.2). Lineage (GTDB taxonomy): Bacteria > Pseudomonadota > Gammaproteobacteria > Xanthomonadales > Xanthomonadaceae > Xanthomonas > Xanthomonas vasicola. The sequence goes on along the minus strand of NZ_JSBW02000021.1, from coordinate 33,977 downwards.
CAAATTCGAAATGAAACGCATGGGTAATCGTGCGTCCGCGGTGGCTACGCTCGGGGTGATCGAACACCTGCTTGCCACGCAACGATCCCTTGAGCACCGGCACCGGCAGCTTGAGCCGGGTTTCCTCGCGCAGCTCGCGCAGGCAGCAATCCAGCAGGCCTTCGTCCTGGCCCACAAAACCGCCCGGCAACGCCCACAAACCTTTGCCCGGCTCGGCGCGACGCCGCACCAGCAACACGTGGCCCGAATGCACCACGACTGCATCGGTAGTGACAAACGTCGGCGGATACGGCGCGTCCTTCCACGCGGCGCGGTATTGCTCGATGAACCGGTACTCGGCCACCAGCTGCGCGTAGCTGGGCGAATTACGCCGGAATGCTTCCAGCATGTCGTACACCGGCGCCGGCACATTGCCGCGCAGCATCAACAGCCCACCGTGGAACCCGATATCGCCGGCTTCGAACAGGTAGCGACGCAATTCGGTGGCCGACAGCGTGGCGGTGTGTTGCACATCCTCCAGCGGCCACTGCGGAAACTCACGCAGGTAATAGCTGCTGGCATCCTTGTCCATGCCGATCAGGCCGATGTTCGCATCCAGCGTGCCGCCATCGGCTTGCACTGCCTCGGCAACCTGACGCTGCACGTCGGCAATCCACAGGGTTTCGTTGTAGAGATGGTCGCGTAGCGGGCGCACGATCAGCCGCGCAGTTTCGTCTGGCAGCGCAGACTCGATCATCACCGCACGTTCGGCGACGGTCCACGGATTACGAATGGTGCGAGGCGTGTCGGCCGAGCCGATCAGGATGATGAGCTTTTTCGCCTTGTCCAGCGCGTGGCGGGCGACGGCGGCGTGGCCGTTATGAAAGGGCTCGAAGCGCCCGATAAACACGAGATAGTCGTACGGTGTTGCCATGAGAATCCCTCACGGTTGAGTGGTCAGCTGGCGGTCTGTCCGCCGGCCTGGTGCAAATGCTACGCCGATGCACGGCGGCGTCAAGCGCCTGCGCAATGCACTGACACAGCGGTCATGCGTACTGGCTAGACTTGCCGCTTGTCTTCTGGAGATCCTCTACATGCCACGCTCATCGCTACGCGTTGCGTCACGTTATTTTTTCGCCGCCATCCTCGCGCTATGCATCACGTTGCCGGCCTTTGCCGCGTCCGCGCCATCACCGTTGCGGGTGATGTCGTTCAACGTGCGCGTACCAGTGGACCGCGATGGCGACAAACGCTGGGCGGTGCGGCGGACGTCGATGGTTGCGTTGATTAAACAGACCCATCCCGATGTGTTCGGCACCCAGGAACTGGTGCAGGAGCAGGCGCAGTATCTGGCCTCGCACCTGCCTGCCTATCGCTGGTTCGGCAAGGGACGGCGCGCCGATGGTAGCGAAGAACATATGGGTGTGTTTTACGACAGCAACGCACTGAGCGTGATTGAATCCGGCGACTTCTGGTTATCCGAAACCCCCGAGGTACCCGGCAGCAGCAGTTGGAACACCGACCTGCCACGCATGGTTACCTGGGCATTGTTCGAACGCCGCAGCGACAAGCGCCGTTTCTATCTGCTCAACACCCACCTGCCGCATCGCGATCAGGATGAAGCAGCACGCGAGCAGGGCGCCCGCGTGATTCTCTCGCGCATCGCAACGCTGCCTGGCGATATTCCGGTGGTCGTCACCGGCGACTTCAATAGCGATCCCGATCAAGGCACCTATCGCACGCTGACTGCCGTTCTGGGCGATGCGCGCGCGCATGTAGCAAAGCCGCAGGGCCCGGAAAAAACCTTCCAGGATTTCACCACCCAGCCAACACGCCGCATCGATTGGATTTTATTCCGCGGGCTGACACCCACCCGTTTTTCCACGCTGGACATGCGCCCAGGCGGGATCTTGCCTTCCGATCATTACCCGGTCTTGGCCGAATTTGAGTGGCCGCAGTGAGCCACCGACGCATGCAGTTGTTTGCGGCGCAGATGCTTGGCGGCAGATGCCGCCATTGCGCTGCTGGCGCCTGATGCGGCGCCAATGTGGCGGCGATAGCAGCCTGTAGTGCGCGCAGGTCGAGCATGAGCTAACGCTCTACCAGCGCGGATTGTATTTGCAATGACGCTACGATCACTACCCACCGCATCTCACTCTCACAAATACATGCCGCCAACAAAAATGCCACCGCAGTGCGATGGCATTTTTGTTCCAAACGCTTTTAGATCTCAAGAACTGCGGCAATCAGTCCGCCCAACGCCCCGGCGCGGTCGACTTCGGCAGCACCTGTGCCGACAACGGCTTGTCCTGCGACAGCAAGCCCAGCGCGTCGGCCAGGATTGCAGCCGACTCATGCAGCAACGGATCCGGACGCTTTTCGGCAGCCTTTTCGCGTGCGGTGTCTTTGACGATGTCGCGCTCGTTACCGGTCAAGCCGTCATCGCTGTCTTCGGCAAGCGGATCCAGCGGCAGCCCAAGTTGCTTGCGAATCTGCTGGCGATCCTTGCGCTGCTGATCCTGCTTCTGACGCTCGGCAACGCGCTCGGCTTCGTTCAACGAAATGTACTTCTTGGCCTTTTCATCGCGGAACTGCTTGACGTCTTCTTCCCACCACTGGAATTCCTTGTCGGTGGCGATACGCGCAGTGTGCAGGGTCTGCAGCTTCGGCAGCAGCGGCGCAAAGTTGCCGTACTGCGTATGCGGCGCAGCGGCAATGCGCGTCCACGGCAATGCATTGTCGTAAGTGCTCTCGCCGAATTCGGTGGCATCCACGCTGGCCGGGAAGGCGATGTCCGGCACCACACCCTTGTGCTGGGTGCTGGAGCCGCTGACGCGGAAGAACTGCGCGATGGTCAGCTTGACCTGCCCATAGCGCTGACCTTCGGCAGCCGGCCAGCGATCCAGGTCGACGATGTTCTGCACGGTGCCCTTACCGAAGCTGGTTTCGCCGATCACCAGACCACGCCCGTAATCCTGGATCGCACCAGCAAAGATCTCCGATGCCGACGCCGAGCCGCGATTGATCAACACGCCCAGCGGGCCGTCCCAGGCAACCTTCGGGTCGCTGTCGCCATTGACGGTGACGCGGCCGCCGGATTCGCGCACCTGCACCACCGGGCCCTGCTCGATGAACAGGCCGGTGAGTTCGATTGCCTCATCGAGCGAACCGCCGCCGTTGTTGCGCAAGTCCAGCACCACGCCGTCGACCTTGTCGGACTTGAAGCCGGCCAGTAGCTTGGCGACGTCGCGGGTCGCCGATGCATAGTCGGTCGCATTGCGACGACGGCCTTCGAAATCCTGGTAGAAGCCGGGCAGCTTGATGATGCCGATGCGGCGCTGCGGCTCGGCACCCGTAGCCGGCAAGGTAATGGTTTCGCCCTTGGCAGCCTGTTCGGCCAGACGCACCTTCTGACGTGTCAGAGTCACGGTATGGTGCTTGCCATCGATGCCCGATTCGGCCGGGATGTACTCCAGGCGCACCTGAGTGTCCTTGCTGCCGCGGATCTTGGCCACGACGTCGTCGATGCGCCAGCCGATTACATCTTCGATCGTGCCAGTCTTGGCCTGACCCACGCCGACGATGCGATCGCCGGGCTTGAGCGTGCCATCCACGGCTGCCGGACCACCGGGGATCACCTCGCGGATCACCACCATGTCGTCCTGCTTCTGCAGCTGCGCGCCGATGCCTTCCAGCGACAGCGACATCTGCTGGTTGAACGTCTCGGCAGTGCGCGGGGTGAAGTAGTCGGTGTGCGGGTCGACGGCATTCGTATAGGCGTTGACGAAGAACTGGAACACGTCTTCGCCCTTGAGCTGCTTGACCGAGTCGGCCAGCGCCACGTAGCGCTTGTCCAGCGTTTTGCGGATGTCTTCGGGCTTCTTGCCGGCCAGCTTCAGGCGCAGCCAATCGTTCATTACCGACTTGCGCCACAGCACGTCCAGCTGCTTGTCGTCTGCAGCCCACGGCACGTCCTTGCGGTCGTACTCGAACTTGTCGTTACCGCTGAAATCGAAGTCCTGCTTGAGCAAGTCGCGCGCGTATTTGACGCGTTGATCGACACGCTTCTTGTAGACCGAAAACACCTGGAAGGCCGGCTCCAGATTGCCACCGCGCAACGCGTCGCCAACGCCGGCTTGCAACGGCGCGAAGCTATCGATATCGGCCTGGGTAAAGAACTGCTTGCCGCCGTCCAGCGTTTCCAGATAGCGCTTGAACACGTCCTTGGACATCGCCTCGTCCAACACGCGCGGCCGGTAGGCATAGCGGCTGTCGGAGAGCAGGCCATAGACGAGTTTGGTGGCCGTCGCCTGGTCGGGCGTGGCAGCGGCAGGCAGCGCGGTATCGGCGCGCGCGAGCAATGCCATCGGAGTGGTCAACACCAGCGCCAGCAGGCCGGCCTTCATGGACGCAGAAACGTTGTAGGTCATCGAATGGCTCTCGGCATGGGGCCGATGAAAGGAAGGCGGTGAATGGATCAGACAGCATGACAGTGCCGAAAGTTGCTGGCGTTGTCATCCGCTGGCTGAATCAGCCTAGCGCCGGGCCTGTAGCGGATTGTGAACGAGACCGTACCCTGCCGCTGCGCCCCGCATGGGACAGAGACGACTTGGCCCCGCGCAGTGCACGGGGCCGAAAGGGGTGTTCGACCAGAATCGCGATGTGATTGAGGCCGATACCGCGACCGGTGGTGCCGATCGCCGTGCCGGCGGCGGCCTTTTTCGTGTCGCCGAAAAGTCACGACTGATCCACGACGCGTCTACCGACATCACGCGGGACCTGCTGCTCCGGCATGCTAACGAACAGAGCCCGCAAAGCGGAGCTGGTTCGAACACCGATCACACAGTTGCCGTGGCGGCCATGCCACGGCGTGCAGCTGACTCAGGCAGCGACACCAGCGCCAGCGGCCTGCCGGTCGGCGTGGTACGACGAACGCACCATCGGGCCGGAAGCGACGTGACTGAAGCCCAGCGCGTTGCCGTAGTCTTCCAGCGCCTGGTATTCCTCCGGCGTCCAGTAACGCATCACCGGGTGATGGTGCGGCGTCGGCTGCAGATACTGGCCGATGGTAATCATGTCCACATCGTGCGCGCGCAGATCGCGCAATGTGGCGTGCACCTGCTCCATCGTTTCGCCCAGGCCGAGCATGATGCCGGACTTGGTGGCGATCGACGGATGCTGTGCCTTGAAGCGCTGCAACAGCGTCAGCGACCACTGGTAATCCGCGCCGGGGCGCACGTTCGGGTACAGATCCGGCACGGTTTCGATGTTGTGGTTGAACACGTCCGGTGGGCTCAGCGCCAGGATTTCCAGCGCGCGATCCATGCGGCCCTTGCCACGGAAATCCGGGGTCAGGATTTCGATGCGGGTATTGGGCGAACTGGCCCGGATCGCCGAAATGCAGTCGACGAAATGCTGTGCACCGCCGTCGCGTAGATCATCGCGGTCCACGCTGGTCACCACCACGTACTTCAGGCCCATGTCGGCCACGGTAGTGGCCAGGCTGGCCGGCTCGCTCGCGTCAGGCGGCTTTGGCCGGCCATGCGCCACGTCGCAGAACGAGCAGCGCCGCGTGCACACCTCACCCAAAATCATGAAGGTCGCGGTGCCGTGGCTGAAGCACTCGTGGATGTTCGGGCAACTCGCCTCTTCGCACACCGTGACCAGTCGGTTTTCACGCAGCTTGGCCTTGAGGTTCTGCACCGCATTGCCGGACGGAATCCGCACCCGGATCCACGACGGTTTACGCAGCACAGGCGCATCGACGAACTGCACCGGCGAGCGATTGATCTTGTCGCCACCGATCTGCTTGACGCCGGTCTGCAGCGGCGCAGGCGCGGCGGTGTCGCCGGAGACGACCTGCAAGGGAATGGAACGGGCGATAGGCTGGGTCATGACAATACGGGGCGCTCAAGCCGGAAGCGAAAGGTCGGGCAATGCGGAAGTGGGCTGCAGCACGAGGCCGAACTGGCGCGCCAGCTGATCGAGCAGCACCGCCTTGACGGCATCCATCCCGGAGGGGCCGCCCAAGTCTAGCACCGAGGTCACCTGCAGGCCCTGATAGCCACAGGGGTTGATGCGGTGGAACGGCTCCAGGTCCATGTCCACGTTGAACGACAACCCGTGGAAGGTGCAGCCACGCCGCACGCGGATGCCAAGCGCGGCGATCTTGGCCCCACCGACATAGACACCAGGGGCGCCGTCGCGACGCTCGGCCACGATGTTCCACTCGTCCAGCGTGTCGATCAGCGCCTGCTCGATCTTGCACACGTAGTCGCGCACACCGATCTTGAGCCGGCGCAGATCCAGCAGCGGGTAAACGACCAATTGGCCGGGACCGTGATAGGTGACTTGCCCACCGCGATCGACCTGCAGCACCGAAATATCGCCCGGCGCCAGCACATGCTCGGGTTTGCCTGCCTGGCCCAGCGTAAACACCGGCGCATGCTCCACGACCCACACCTCATCGGCGCTGTGCTCATCGCGCGCATCGGTGAAACGCTGCATTGCACGCCACACCGGGGCGTAGTCCTGCAGGCCAAGGTCACGCAACTGCGCAACCAGGCCAACAGAGGAACTGCTCACGGGCTCGGCCGCTACAGCGTCCACTTCACTTCCGGATGGTCACGCAGCGCCTGGTGCGCGGCGTCGAACTGCTCGCGGCTCTCGGCGCGGAAGCCGATCTTGACCGAGACATATTTGCCGCTGGACGAATGCTTCCAGCTAACGCTTTCCTGCAGCAGCTCCACGCCGGTGGCGGCAAGCAGGCGCGGAAGTTCGGTTTCCAGCCCGCGCCCGGCCGCGCCCATGGCGCTGAGCTCGAAGGTGCCGGGAAACTGAAAGCCGTGATCGGGGTTGTCGGTGCTGATGTCCATCCGCCCATTATCGGGCCGGCGATGGGCAAACCCAAGCCTCTGCAACCGATCAGTCCGCCTAGCTCGTCCGCACTGCCACCATGTAAGTCAGCAACTTCCCACACCGTGATAAAGCCGTGGATCGAACACAGCTATACGTGGTGGAGATGCAATAACGAGCCGAAGCAGAAGAGCTGCAGTTGCGGCCACGCACTTCACATTGCGCAGCAGAAGACGCAGGCACCTTTCTGAATCCCAGCTCTCCTCCCCAGGCCTTCCATGCTTCGACCGCGCGCGTTGTCAGCTGCCTTGCTGCTCTCTCTTTCCGGGCTGTCGCTGCCGGTCCTGGCGGCGGATCAGTGCGATTCCAGCCGGCTTGGGCGCACGCCGCCTGCGGTGAATTTCCGGGTCGATAACGATTTGTTCGGTGGCGAAGATCAAGACCAAGGCTATTCCAACGGCGCGGTGCTGACGCTGGTGTCGCCCAATCTGGTCGATTACACCGACGACCCCTGCCTGCCGCGCACTGCGCGGTGGGTCAACAGCTACCTGGAGCGACTGCATCCGGGCGAGTTCGACCAGCAGAACATGGTGTTTTCGATCGGCCAAGGGATCTTCACCCCAACCGACTCCACCCGCCGCGATGTCATACCGGACGACCGCCCGTATGCGGGCATCCTGCTGGCCAGCTTCGGCTACAACGCGCGCAACGATGCGCACCTGCGCACCACGCAGCTACAGATCGGCGTCGTCGGCCCTTGGGCATTTGCGAAGGAGGCGCAGGATGCGATCCACGACGCACTTGGGGACGAGAAATTCCAGGGCTGGGACAACCAGCTGCACAACGAGCCGCTGATTAACCTGGTGCACGAGCGCATGCGCCGCTGGCCAGCAGATGCGAGCGGCAATGCCGATGGCTTCGGCTGGGATTTCATTTCGCATTGGGGTGGCGCGGTCGGCAATATGGCCACGCATCTGAATGCCGGTGGCGAAGCCCGCTTCGGCTGGAAGCTGCCGGACGACTTCGGCAGCACCCCGACCCGACCCGCGGGCGAAAATACTGCTCCCAGCCGGCTCGGACGCGCCAGCGGTTGGTCGGGCCACCTGTTCGTGACCACCGACGCACGCTGGGTGATCCGCGACATCACGCTAGACGGAAATACCTTCCGCAATAGCCATAGCGTGGACAAGCGCCCGTTCGTGGGCGATGTGGGCTACGGGCTGGCAGTGATGTACGGCCGCTGGAAATTCGCCCTCGCCCGCTACCACCGCACCCGCGAATTCGACACCCAGCGCGAGACGCCGGTGTATGGGAGTTTCACGATTAGTCGGATGCTTTGAAGGCTGGGAATCGAGAATCGGGAATGGGGAATCGCAAAAGCCAAGGCGGTGCCCTGGCTTCTAACCATTCCCGATTCTCAATTCTCGATTCCAAACAAAAAGCCGGCTTTCGCCGGCTTTTTGTTTGGATCACTCCGATTCCCACCACATCCAGAACGCATCCCAGAGGCGCTTGAAGAATCTGCCCTCTTCGACCGCGTTGATGGCGACCAGCGGGGCCTGTGCGATGACCTTGCCGTCCAGGCTGACCTTCACGGTGCCGACCTGCTGGCCCTGCTTGATCGGTGCCTGCAGATTCTTGGGCACTTCCATGCTGGGCTTGAGGTCGTTGTAACGGCCGCGCTGCAGGCTGACCAACAGCGGCTGTGCCACGCCAAGCTGCACTTCGTCCTGCTGGCCCTTCCACACCTTCTGCTTGGTGACGACCTTACCGGGTGCATACAAGCTGTGGGTTTCGAAGAAGCGGAAGCCCCAGTTGAGCAGGGCCAGGCTATCGGTGGCGCGTTGTTCTTCGGAGCTGTCGCCCATGACCACGGCGATCAAGCGCTGGTCGCCGCGCTTGGCCGAGCTCAGCAGGCAGTAGCCAGCCTCCGAGGTGTGGCCGGTCTTGATGCCGTCCACGGCCGGGTCGCGCCACAGCAGCCGGTTACGGTTGCTCTGCTTGATGCTGCCGACCTGGAATTCCTTGATCTTGTTGTAGGCATAGGTCTCCGGGTAATCGCGCACCATCGCGCGGCCCAGCATGGCCAGATCGTACGCGGTGGAGTGATGCCCTTCGGCGCTCAGGCCGTGCGCGTTGACGAAGTACGAATCCTTCATGCCGATCTTGGCGGCGTAGCTGTTCATCAGCGAGGCAAAGGCTTCTTCGCTGCCGGCGACATGCTCGGCCAATGCGATGGCGGCGTCGTTGCCGGACTGGATTGCCATGCCCTTTTCCATGTCTTCCAGACGCGCCGTCTGGTTGACCGGGAAACCGCTGTAGCTGCCATCGGTACCGGCGCCACCCTCGCGCCAGGCGCGCTCGCTCATCATGACCTGGTCGTCGCGCTTGACCTTGCCGTTCTTGATCTCGGCGGCGACCACGTAGGAGGTCATTACCTTGGTGATACTGGCAGGGGCCAGTTGCTGGTGGATGTTCTCACCGGCCAACACCTGCCCGGTGGCGTAGTCCATCAGGATCCAGGACTTGGACACGGCCGGGGCGGGCGCCGGTGGCACCGGCAAGGCGGCCGGGGCGGCAGCCACGGCGGGAGTCGGCTGCGGCGCAGGTGTCTGGGCGCAGACCAGGCCGAAGGCGAACGTGGCCACGGCAGCGGCGGCGAAGCGGAATTTCATTGAAGAACGACTCCTGACGGGCCCGAAAGCTGGGCAATGCGAAATTGTAAGGCGCCACGGCGATCAGGGCGACGCGTCGCAGGGTGCACGCGCTTATGCAGTTCAGCGATGGCGGCACGCTGGTCGCGCCCGAGGCGAGCTGTCGGAGGCGCCACCTGCAGCGTGGACGTCGCTTACAGCGCGTTGGAACAGGCACTTTGGTGCTCAGTGATTAGTTGGCCGCAAACGGCGCAACGAGTACCGAAGTGCACGAGAGGGGTATCGATTCCGGCCTTGACCGCATCTGCGTTGCAGATGCGCTTTGTCTGCCAACCAATCGGGTTGCCCCAGCCGTGCCATTACAGCCGATGCAGCCTGCGCGCGCGCGACGAGTGTGCTGGTGCCTAATTGGCTAAAGCAGTCACCGGCGCGCTTACGCTTAACCAAGATGGCATAGGCGGCCAGCGCGCGAGCGACCAATGCGCTCGCGCTTCATTAGCTACCGCAATAACAGTCTCGCCAGCGGCTAGTTGGCCACGATCTGCGGGCGACCGAAACCGAGGCCGGCGATGCGCTGGGCAATTTCCGAGGCATTGGCGTGGTCGCGTGCGTTCACGCGCAGCCGCCACAGGGTGCGCCCGCCGCTGACGATGTCGCTGACGCTGGCGCCCGCAATTCCCGCCGAGGCCAGTTGCGACAGTGCGCGATTGGCGTTTTCGCGGCTGGCGAAACTGGCGACCTGCAGCAGGATGTCGCCGAGTGCGGCTTCAGCCACGCTGGGGGCCTTGGCGGGCGCTGGCTCGGGCTTCAGCGGGCGCGAAGACGTGTTCTCAGACGGCTTGACCGCCGCAACCGCGACCGGTGTTGCCGCGACAGGTGCGGCGGCAGGCGCCGACGACGTCGGGCGCGGGACCGCAGCGGTCGGCTTGCCGGTGGCCACACGCACGCCCTGTGCCTTCATCCAGGCATCGAAATTGTCGGCATTGCCAGGTTGGCGCGAATCGGCGACGCGGTAGCGCCAACGCTCGCCGGCCGGAACGACCGGCGCGCTCGCAGTGGCTGCAGCGGCAGTTGTAGCAACCGCGGTGCCGGCACCGGTCGATGCTGCACGCGGCGGCACGGTACGGGTGGGCAGACGCTGCACCAGGCCATCGATCTGACTGGCGCCCGCGGCCGGCCGCGTCGTGGCAACGGCGGTCGTCACCGGTGCCTGGCCACTGCGGCGCTTGGCGAGCAGATTGCCGTTGTCGGCTTCGGTCAGGCCACGCACTTCGACATTGCCGGTGCCCTTGCCGGTGATACCCAACTTCACCGCCGCGGCGTAGCTCAGATCGATCACGCGGCCGTCGTGGAACGGGCCGCGGTCGTTGATGCGCACCACCACCGACTGGCCGGTGTCGGTGTTGGTAACCAGCGCGAAGCTGGGCAACGGCAGGGTCTTATGCGCGGCGGTGAAGGCGTACATGTCGTAGACCTCCTTGTTGGAGGTCAGCCGGCCATGGAACTTGTTGCCGTAGTACGAGGCAGTGCCGCGTTCGACATAGTCGCCGGGGTTATCCATCACCACATAGCGCTTGCCCAGCACTTCGTAGGGCGAGCGATTGCCCACCGCCGAGCGCGGCTCGTTGGTGACCAGCGGTTCGGGAATGCAGGCCACATTAGGGACATGATCGGGCGTGGTGTCTTTCACGCCCGGCTTGTACAAGCCGCCCGCGGTGTAATCGCCGCGCGTGGACGGGTCTTCTTTGGCAGGCGCGTAGGGCGACGTGGACGGGCAGCCGGTGGCGACATATGCCGGTCCCTTGCCTTCGACCTTGACGCCCTTGATCGCGCCGCTGCCGTTGCTACCGGCAGTCTTCTTCGGTGCGCTGCTGCAGGCCGCCAGGCCGAGCATCAGTGCCATCGGAATCAGCCACTTGGGGCCTGCAATGCTGTTCATGCCGGGGGTAACTCCTTGCCGGCGATGGCCTCGGACAGCTGGAACACGGCCATCGCGTACATCTTGGAAATGTTGTAACGGGTAATTGCGTAGAAGTTCTGGAAGCCCAGCCAGTACTGCTTGCCGTTAGCGTCGTCCAGGCCGATCGGGGTGGCGGTGCTGCCCGCCACCACCGGTGCGCTCGGGTGATACCCGCGCGCCGACAAGTCGGCCAGCGTGTACACCGGCGACCAGTCGGTAGGATTGAATTCTTCGTGGCCGGCAGCCAGCGTGGCCGGTACCGCGACCTGCCCGCCGCGCACCCAGCCGCCCTTCTTGACGAAGTAATTGGCGATCGAGGCGAACACGTCGTTGTAGTCGGTGAACAGATTGCGCTTGCCGTCGGCATCGCCGTCCACGCCGAACTGGCGATAGCTGGACGGCATGAACTGGCCCATGCCCATCGCGCCGGCATAGCTGCCGATGAGGGTGGTGACGTCGAGCTGTTCTTCCTTGCCGAGCGCGAACAACTGGGCGAGTTCATCACGGAAAAACAGTTCGCGGCGCACTTCGCGTTCGAGCTTGGCCGGGTCGCCGCTGCGCGGATAGCGGAACGCCAACGTGTACAGCGCGTCCAGCACGCGATATTTGCCGGCGTTGCTGCCGTAGCTGGTTTCCACCCCAATGATGGCGACGATGACCTGTGCCGGCACACCGGTGGCGGCTTCGACCTTGCTCAGTTCGGCGCGATGTTCGGCGAGGAACTTGCGGCCGCCGTCGATACGCGCCTGGGTGATGAACATCGGCCGGTATTCGTTCCACGGCTTGACCCGTTCGGCCGGGCGCGACATTGCCGTGACGATGGCGTCCTTGAATTGCGCCTGCGCCAGCACCGCTTCGATCTGCTCGGCATCAATGCCGTACTTGGCCGAGGTATCGCGCACGAAGTTGGCGCGGGCAATCTCGAACGGCACCGGGGTCAGGTCGACTGGCGGAAGCGCAGGCGCCTCGGCGGCGGCGCTGGCCGGCGGCGCTGACGTCGATGGCGCAAGCGGCGGCTTGGCCGGCGGCGCGCTGGCAGCCGGGGGCGGGGACGGAGGGCTGGGCTGGGTCGCGCAAGCGACAAGGCCGAGGGTGAGCAGGCAGGTCAGGGTGCGTCGAATCATTGGCCGAGGGTAACAGACATCAGATGAACTTCTGGCAATAAGGCCATGAAAACGAAGAACTTTGCCCGATGTCAAGGCCATGCGCAGCATGCCAACCCGCCAGGGCGAGCCCGCGCGTAGTCCGCGGCGGGAGCTGAACAGCGCGTACCAAGGCCTGCGGCTGGCGGATGTCGCCACAACGCGGCCTCTTGCATCCAGAAGCCCGCTATCGTCGCATGGCTCTGCCGATCGGGCCGGGCCAAGCCCGGCGTCGGCATCCGTCTCGCGCGGCACGGGCCGCGTTCTGGCAGCCGGCCTGTGCTGCTGCGCAATGCGCTTTCGTCAGCGAGGCGACCGGCAAAGGTCGCCTCGCCCCGCTCATAGAGCGGGAAACTGCGAAGCGCCCGGGCAGGCAGGCACCGCACCGTCGAGCTGGACTGCGGTGGTCACCACGCCGCTGCCGCTCGGCGTCAACGCGCTATTGCTCAGGCCGATCGCCGCATTGCTGGTGGTATTGCCAAGGTTGTCGGACGCCACGTTCGCCAGCACCAGATCGAGTGGAGCGCTCGCATCGGCGCCCTGCAGGACCCATCCCTTGCCGCCGCGCCCGTCGACGCTACGCAAGCCATCGACCACGATCCTGCGGAAGGTCGGGACGCTGCCGCTGCGGGCGCTGCCGTAGAACGGATTGATCACCAGCGGGTTGCTCACTCCGTAAAGGCAGGTGTTGCGGTAGGTCACCAGGTCGACCGCACCTCCCTTGGCCAGGCTGGTCTTGATGCGCAGGCCATTGTTGTCGGTGCTGCGATTGCCGTCGTCATCGGTGGAGACGATGAGGTTGTTGTCGACCAGCACGTTGCTGACACCTAACATCAATTCGCTACCGATCGAGATGCCATGGGTGCCATAGAAGCGCGAATTCAGCACGCTGATGTTGGCCGACCTGGAAGCAATGGTCTTGATTGCCACGCCATCATCGCCGCTCATCACGTCGCTGTCCTGGATGGTGGCATTAAGCACGCTGTCCAGGTCCAGAGCGTCGGTATTGGGACTGGTCGCCGGCGACTTCACACGCACGCCCCAAATGGTCAGGCCGTCGACGATATGCGCGAAGAAATGGAAGTACGCCGCATTGATCAGGTTGATGTTGTAGAGCGTGAATGCCGTGGCGTTCTGCACCTTGATCAGGTCGGGGCTGTTCTGCACTTGGCCTGCGTTCTTGGCGTTTTCGCCGAATTCCCACCAGGTGGCGCTCTTGCCGAGCATGGCCAGGTCGCCGCGCCCGTTGATGGTGCCCTGGCGCCCGCCGGTGCGCATACCCATCACGCCCGCATTCGCACCTTTGATGCCGATCAACGGCAGGCAACTGCCGCTCTTGGAACCGGCGGTGCCGCAGCCGCTGCCGTAATCGGCCGGGTTGCGCGAGCCGTACACGGTGACGCCCTGATCGACGACCAGGGTGACGCCAGCGGGAATCGTCAGCGGCCCGGTCAGGAAGGCATTGCCGCTGCCGCTGGTGAGCAACACTGCGCCGTTCTTGCACGCAGTGAGCGCCGCCTGGATGGTTCTGGTATCGGGCGGCGCGCTTTCCAGCGCCGCCTCGAACAAGCGCCCGTCCGGCGTCTGGCTGGCCTTCAACGCGGGCTGACAGAGGGTGGGAACCGCAGGTTCCGCGACAGCGCGCGCATCGCCGGTGGCGAACGTCACGGCACTGGCCTGCGCAGCCAGCGTGAGGCAAGCACCGCCGATCGCGGCGGTTAGCAGTTTCATGAAAGAACTCACCGAAGAGGAATGGCGCATGCTGCTGGAGCGATGCAACGACAGCGCCGTTGCGATAGCGCCGTTGCGATAGCGCCGAGGCGACTCTACGAAGCACTGCCCGCATGCGTGCAAAGCGAGCGAAACGGACGCCGCAAGAACGAAGCAGCGTTGCGCCACTATGTCGTCGTTGCAATGCAGTTCGCAGAGCTGTGTGTGATTGACATCGTTGTATTCGCGTCGCCAGCGCTCTCGGTACGCGCATGCAGCAGTGTCGGGAACCAGTGCTCGTTGAGGCATTCATCGCGTAACCGGCCATTGAACGATTCGACGTGGGTGTTCTGATTTGGCTTGCCCGGTTGGATCAGCCGTAACTGCACGCCACGCGCATGCGTCCAGGCCACCATCGCTTTGCCGCAAAACTCTTACTGATTAGCCCCATTCCTCAGCCATGGAAGTTGGACAACGTCACCAAGGAATGTCTGGCCATCGAAGTGGATCAGAACCTCAAAGGAGAAGACGTCGTGGCAGTGATGGAACGCTTACGCCACCAACGCATCCTGCCGCAGCGCATCCAGACCGACAATGGCAGCGAGTTCATCTCGATGGTGATGGATCGATGGGCCTACGACAACGGCGTGACCATGGATTATTCCCGGCCCGGCAAACCGACCGACAACCCGTTCATCGAATCGTTCAATGGCAGCTTCCGGGCTGGTGCACCACGTCCATTGCACAGCGGCCAATGTCGCCGATGTCATGGTGATGCACACGTTGCTGCATGGCAAAGAAGACAGCGTGTTCGGCGACAGCGGCGACACCGGTGCAGACAAACGCGAAGACTGAAGGACTGCGAAGCTGCATTCTTCATCGCCGCCAGGCCCTCGACGATCCAAGCCATCGGCAACAACCGCGAGCGTGCCCGGGAACAACGTTGGGAGCACTTCAAGGCCAGCGTGCGCGCGAAGGTGGAGCATCCCTTCCGGGTGATCAAGCGCCAGTTCGGTTACACCACGGCCCGCTATCGCGGCTTGGCCAAAAACACGGCGAACGTGCTGACCTTGTGTGCGCTCTCCAATCTGTGGATGAAGCCAAAGCAGTTGCTGCCGGCTATGGGGAGCGTGCGTCTGTAAACCGGGGAATTCCCGCGGAAAGCGCCAGAGATGGTGAAATTCCGAAGATCCAGACGCCACTCTTCGGAACGATGCGACATCTCGCCATCCCAGGCCTCGTTGTTCAGACCTCCCTAATGTTGAGTGCGATGGTCCACAGTTCCGAAATTTGCGTTGCGGTAGAGCTCGATATTCGAGGCTGTTCACGGATTTGCATCTGTCGATGATGGTCTGCTACGCCCACTGCATCGGTGGACAATCATCCACGCCTTTCCACTGGACACTGCCGCAAAGCCTGCCGAGTTGTTGATCGACGTGCTGGCTATTGATGGGTGCGGCTTGCTGTTGGAGGGCTATGGTTATTGGCCGCAACTGCGCGGCGCGCGATTGCCAATTGCGCGTTGCCTGCAGCATTGGGTGCGCGCAGGCGTGCGGAATTGGCGCAGTGCGCACACCGATGTACGAACCCGGCAATCCGCTTGACTGCGGCATGTCGCTCCCTCTCCTGCGCTGATTGCATCGGCGCGGGCTAGCCGATGCACGAGTGCGTTTGAGGTTAAGTCGATTGCGCCCGTGCATTACCCGCCTGACATAGGCATCGCTTTATAAGGAACCACCAGCACAGCTAATCACGCGACATCTCTGCATCTCGTTATTCGGTAGCCTCACTTCCCCCTTTCCAGGCAGAATTTAATGTCACTTCCGAAAAGTCTCCGGCCCTGCGGCGCATACAAGATCACTGTTTCGCTCCTGACAAGCGCGCTGCTCATTCCCATCGCCGCATACGCACAAACGCATGTCGACAACCCGTTTATCGGTGCGACCGGTTATGCCAATCCTGATTATGCGAAGGAAGTCGACTCTTCGATCGCCAAAGTCAAGGATGCCGACTTGAAAGCCAAGATGCGAGTCGTCAAGTCCTATCCGACCTCGGTCTGGCTCGACTCGATCGATGCGATCTATGGCGGATCGCGAAATGCGGGCCGTCTCAGTCTGCAAGGGCACCTAAATGCGGCCTTGGCGCAGAAGAAGGCAAATACGCCGATTACGGTTGGCTTGGTCATCTATGACATGCCGGGACGCGACTGCCATGCGCTGGCCTCCAATGGCGAGCTGGCTCTGACCCCAGCCGGCTTGCAGCGCTACAAGACGGAATACATCGACGTGATCGCAGCGACGCTGGCCAATCCGAAATACAAGGATCTTCGGATCGTCAACATTATCGAGCCGGACAGCCTGCCGAATCTTGTCACCAATCAGAGTACTCCCGCCTGCGGCCAAGCGGCTTCCACCGGCATCTATGAGGAAGGCGTCAAGTACGCACTAGACAAGCTCCATGCCATCCCCAATGTCTACAACTACATGGATATCGGCCATTCCGGCTGGCTGGGATGGGACAGCAACCGTGGCCCGGCAATTTCGCTGTACACCCGGGTCGTCCAGGGCACGATTGCCGGTCTCGCCAGCGCAGACGGCTTCATAACCAATACCGCCAACTACACGCCGCTGGTTGAGCCCAACCTCCCCAATCCGGACCTGACGGTCGGCGGCCAACCCATTCGCTCGGCCAAATTCTATCAGTGGAACAGGTTCTTCGACGAATCGACGTACGCCGAAGCGCTGTACAACGGCTTCGTCGCCGCGGGCTGGCCCAGCAAGATCGGCTTCTTGATCGATACCGGTCGCAATGGCTGGGGCGGCAAGGGGCGTCCCACCTCTGCCAGCGGCAATGACGTCAATACATACGTGGACTCGGGACGCGTGGACAAGCGTCTCCATCAAGGCAATTGGTGCAATCAGGCCGGCGCAGGCATCGGCATGCCGCCAACCACCGCCCCCGGTGGGCATATCCACGCCTATGTGGTGGGCAAAGGACCGGGCGAATCCGACGGATCCAGCAAGTACATCCCTAACAAACAGAACAAGGGCTTCGACAAATACTGCGACTCTACGTATACGACACCGGATGGCACGCTGACAGGTGCCTTGCCGAATGCGCCGATCGCTGGTAGTTGGTTCCACACCCAGTTCGTTCAGTTGGTCACCAATGCCTATCCTGTCATCGGCACCCAGACCAAAACTGCACTGCAGTCGGCCTCGACAGGCACGGCGACCGCCGGTCGACCGGCGGCGACAAAGGGGCTGACCGCCACTGGGGCAGATGGCAGGGTCAGGCTCAGCTGGTCGTCCGTTCCCGGTGCCACCACCTACAGCGTGCAACGAGCCAATGAAGGCGGTGCTCCGATCACCGTCGCATCGGGCCTGACCTCGCCTTCATATGTTGACCAGGCGCTCACCAACGGCACTACGTATTACTACAAGGTCACGGCTGACGATGCCTCGGGGACAGGTGCGGCCTCGATCACTGTGAGCGCGACGCCGCATCGGTGATACAGCCACCGCTTCTCTGCTTCGCGGTGTAGGCGATTCGGCTCTCCCTTCTTGCGGGCGCCGGATGATCGATGCAACCACGATGGCGGCCCTCGCGGCCGCCATCTTAAACCTTATCCCGATTCGCCTGGCTCTCAGCCAGCAGTCGCAAGATCTGCGCCGGGCTGGGGAGATGCTGTTCACCTGAAGCCGACGAGGTGGCCCGATGAACATCGATGCCGTGCAGTTCCAGGCCGGATTGTCGATGCCGGAGTTTTTTCGTCCTACGGCACCGAAGCCAAGTGCTACCGCGCTCTGCATCGTTGGCGGTGGCCGCAGGCAGTTCGCTGCCCTTGCTGCGCTGGACGGCGCGCTCGCGCTTCAAGCGTGCTGGCGCCAGCTACTATCAATGCAGCACGTGCCGGCATCAGACCAGCCTGATCGCGGATACGATGTTCCAAGGCACCAAGCTGCCACTGCGTACCTGGTGCTGGCCTTGCACCTGTTGACCTCGACCAAGACCACATGCCCGCGCTGGAGCTGATGCGTCATCTGGACATCAACGACAAGAGTGCTTGGCGGATGAAGCACAAGATCATGCAGGTCATGGCCGAGCGAGAAGCTACGCGTCGACTGTCCGGGCTCGTACAGATCGACGATGCCTCCCTTGGCGGTGAGCCCAATGGCGGCAGGGCTGGGCGCGGATCGGAGAACAGGCGCCGTTGCTGATTGCAGTGCAGACCGATACCACTTTCACCGCGCCGAGCTTTGTGGTGATCGAGCCGGTGCGCAGCTTCGACAATGCCTCGCTCACGGACTGGACTGTGCGCCGCCTGGCACCCGAATGCGAGGTGTATACCGACGGGTTGGCCTGCTTCCACCGCCTGGAAGAGGCCGGCCACGCGCACACCCGCTGGACACCGGTGGTGGGCGCGCTACGACAGAAGCTGCTGGTGCCCGCTGGGTCAACGTTGTGCTGGGCAACCTAAAACGCGCCATCAGCGGCGTCTATCACGTCATCGCACAAGGCAAATATGCAAGACGTTGTCTCGCCGAAGCGGCCTACCGTTTCAATCGCAGATTCCGCCTGCCCGAGATGCTGCCACGACGCGTTACAGCGATGATGCGTTGCAAGCCCTGTCCAGAGCCGGTTCTGCGCATGGCGAGCAATTATCATGGCTGAGATTCAGAGATAATCAGAAATTACATTAGATAAAAATCACATTTATATACAACCCCATCCGACCAATACACTTTCATGAGTTTCTCCGCAATCCCGTCTTAGCCCTTAACTTCACTCTGGACAGAAGCGCTACGCTCAGGCAAGAATTAAAAGCACCATTCGTAATACCTCCCCCCGCAGCCTGCGACAGGCCGCGCTCCTCCAACCGAAATTAAATTTAAATGACCATATATTCGAACGCGCGTAATTTCAGGAAAGCTGCTTTTTGTGCCGTGCTCGCATTGACAGCCGGAGTCGCCACGACGGCCAGCGCCCAGCGGCCCATTCCCATTTTTGCGACAAATAAAAACGCTGGCGTGAAAGCAATTCTCGTACAGAACGTCAACGTTCGCAGCGGATGGATCTGCACTCAGGTACCTTCGAATGGCAAGTCCACAACCCTTGCCTCGGTTCTTGCCGGCTCCACATTTCAAGTGGGTGGATTCAGCACGACCGACTGCAGACTCGGCACTGCGCTGAAAACCCTGAATCAGCCGATTTTTACAGTCGGCAACGGGTATCAAGTCTTTATCGACGTTAACGGCACCATCCAGGTTACCCAATAAGGCTGCAACGCTCAGCCACTGACACCCGCGGCAGCCCTTCCTGCCACGGGCTGCCGCGTTGCCAGCAAAAAGGACAATGCGCAAGACGGGCCTGCCGTGCGATCCCGGCGCTGGCGGAAAGTGGCTGCTGGACAATGCGGGAATGGACGAAGTCGTGGCGCGTCTGATTGCCTGGCTCGGCGCGATCGCGTGGACATGTTCGAGCGCCTTATTTCAGTCGCAGCGCACATCGGTGCTTGAACTGCATACGTCTGGGACGGCTCAGTAACCGTGCACCGGGCGATGCGACTTTACTGCCATGACCAATCCAAGGCCGGCCAGCAGCGACACCGCCGAGGTGCCGCCGTAACTCATCAGCGGCATCGGCACGCCCACCACCGGTAGCAAGCCAGAAATCATGCCGCCGTTGACCAGTACGTAGACGAAGAACGCCAGGCCGGTGGCGCCGGCAATCAAGCGCGAATAGGTGTCGCGCGCCTGCGAGGCGATCCACAGGCAGCGGCCGATGACGATCAGGTACAGGGTCAGCACGGTGGCGACGCCGATCCAGCCGAATTCTTCGCTGAGCACCGAAAACGCAAAGTCGGTGGTCTGTTCGGGAATGAAGTTTAGGTGCGATTGCGAGCCCAGACCCCAGCCCTTGCCGTTCAACCCGCCCGAGCCAATCGCGATCTTGGACTGGATGATGTTCCAGCCCGCGCCAAGCGCATCGTTCTCGGGGTTGAGGAACATCATGATGCGGTCCTTCTGGTACGGCCGCAGCAACCAGAACCATGCCACCGGCGCAGCCGCAGACACGCCACCCACGCCGACGGCCACCCACCACCACGGCAGGCCGGCCAGCAGCAGCACGAACACGCCGCTGGCAGCAATCAACACACCGGTGCCGAAGTCCGGCTGCAACATGATCAGTGCGGTGGGCACGCCGATAATCACGCCGGTCACCAGCACGGTGGAAATGCGCGGCGGCAGCGGCATGCGGTGCAGATACCAGGCCGCCATCATCGGCAAGCTGATCTTGAGAAGTTCGGCCGGCTGCAGGTAGAACACTTTCAGATCCAGCCACTGCCGGCCGTATTTACCGGTGCCTAGCGCGAACACCGCCAGCAGCGGCAGCATCGATAAGCCATACACCCATGGTGTCCAGGCGCGCAGACGCAGCACCGACATACGCGAAATGCCCCACATCGCCGCCATGCCGATGATGAAACGGATGCCTTGCGCCAGCATCAGGTGCTCGCCGTTGGCAGTGCCGCCCGCGCTCTTGAGCACTGACAGGCCGATGACCATCAGCCCGCCAAGCGCCAGACACAGCAGCCAGTCCAGGGTGCGCGTAAAGCGCGCAGCCATGTCCACCAGCCAACGCAGAATGTCGCTCAATGGTCGGTCTCCTGCACCGCGTCCGGCACATCCGGCACCACCGGCTGCGCGGGTGTGTTGGGGTCCAGCGCAACAGCGGTCTGGCCGATCACCACCGGCAACTCGTCCAAGGTGGCAGCGGCCGCGTCGCCGGCAGCGCGCGCGTCGCTGACGCCGGCTTCAAACTGATTGACACCCACCGCGGTCATGCCGAGCTCGCTGTCCAATGGCTCCAGGCCGGCGGGCATCTTGCCCAGCAGCCAGGCATCGAAAATTTTGCGTGCAATCGGCGCCGCCGAGCTGGTGCCGAAGCCGCCGCCTTCCACCGCCACCGCCACTGCGATGACCGGGTTATCGGCCGGCGCGAAGCCGACGAACAAGCCGCGGTGGCGCAGGTGCAACGGCAGGCTGCGTGGGTCCACCGCCGCCACGCCCTTGCGGCTGACCACCTGCGCGGTACCGGTCTTGCCGGCCATCTGGTACGGCGCACCAGGGGTGATGGCATAGCCGGTGCCGCCGGGCCGCATGGTGTCCATCATGCCTTCGCGCACCACCTGCAAATGCGCCGGATTCGGGCTGATCGGCTTGCCCGGCGGCTGGATCATCGGCTCCCACGGGTGATCGAAGCCGGTGCGTTCTTCCAGTACCAGATGCGGGCGCAGCAGCAGGCCACTGGCGATGGCCGAGACGCCGCGCACCAGCTGCAGCGGTGTCACCTTCCAGTCACCCTGACCAATCGCAATGTTGACCGTGTCGCCGGGATACCAGCGCTCCTTGCGGGTTTTGTACTTGTAGGCCGGTGATGGCAGGATGCCGCCGATTTCGCCCAGCAGATCCACCCCGGTGGGCTGGCCGAAGCCGTATTCGCCCAGGTAGTGGTCGAAGCGCTCGATACCCATGTCCACCGCCAGGCGGTAGTAATAGGTATTGACCGACTGGGCGATGGATTTGCGCAGATCGGTCCAGCCATGCCCGCCACGGTGCGAATCGCCCCAACCGCGGCTCACGCCAGGCAGGTAGAACATGCCGGTGGACAGCACCCGGTCTTCGGGCCGGCGCAGGCCGCTGTCCAGGCCGGCCAGCGCGATCAACGGCTTGAGCGTGGAGCCCGGCGCGACACCGCCCAATACCAGGCGATTGAACTGCGGCCGCGACGGGTTGTCGTTGAGCATCTTGAAATCGGTATGCGAGATGCCGTTGACGAACAGATTGGGGTCGTAGCTGGGCAGGCTGACCATGCCCAGGATCTCGCCGGTGCGCGGGTCCATCGCGATTGCCGCGCCTTCGTGCTCGCCGAACGCGGCCACCATGGCGCGCTGTAGATCTGCGTCTACCGACAGGCGCAGGTCCGCACCCGATTGCGGCGCGACCCGGCCAACGGTGCGGATCGCCCGCCCCTGCACATTGGTTTCGACCTGCTCGTAACCGACCTGCCCGCGCAGATCCTGCTCGTAGTAGCGCTCCAGCCCGGATTTGCCCATGTGGGTGAGCGCGGCATTGCCCTCACCCAACACCGCCAGGTCTTTTTCGTCGATCCGGCCGACATAACCAATGATGTGCGCGAACAATGGGCCATACGGATAGCGCCGGGTCAGATACGGCTCCAGCTCCACGCCGGGGAAACGCCAGCGCTCCACCGCAAACCGCGCCATCTCTTCATCGCTCATGCGCAGCTTGAGCGTCACCGGCAGGAAGCTGCGCCGTGCACGCCGCTCGCGGTTGAATCGCTCCAGATCCTCCGGCGAGATCGGGATCACCTTGCCGAGCGCGTCCAGCATCGCGTTCATGTCGGTGACCTTGTCGGGGGTCACGTCCAGACGGAAGGCCGGCACGTTTTCGGCCAGCAGCCGGCCGGAGCGGTCGTAGATCATGCCGCGCCCGGGCACCACCGGCTTGGGCTTGATGCGGTTGGCCTCCGAGCGCGTGGCATAGACCTCGTGATCGAGCACCTGCAGCCTGAAATACCAACCGCCCAGGCCGACCAGGCAGATCACCACCATCAAAAAGCCCAGCACCGCGCGGCGGCGGAACTGTTCGGCCTCCGCATGCGGATTCTTGGGATGACGGCGCCCGTGCATGGCTTACTTCTTGCTCCGCTTGCCCAGCCGCACCGCATCCAGCACCACAAACAACGGCGGCCACAACGCCATGCCCAGCAGCGGCGCCCACCAGTAGCTCCACGGCAAGGTTGGCTCGCCCACGGCCAGATGCACCGCCGAGGACACGATGCGGTCGTTGAGCAGCAGCCCGCCGATCGCCAGCGCCTGCTGCGACACCGGGAAAAAGCGCATGCGCGCGCGGAAGCGCTGCAGGATGAAGGTCATGATCACCAGCCGCAGCGCCTGCTCGCCGAGCAGCCCGCCATACAGCAGGTCGGCCAGCACGCCAGCCACGAAGGCCAGGCCCAGCCCGACCCGATCCGGCTCCTCGATCACCCAATACGCCAGCACCAGCGCCAGCCAGTACGGCCGCAGCGGCTGCACCACCATCGGCAACGGCAGCAGACCCAGTACCAGCGCAATGAAGATGCTCACCGGCAGGATCCAGGTGTTGCGCATGCGGGTCATTGGTCCGTCTCCTGCGAAGACGGGCGGGATTTGGGATTCGGGATTTGGGATTGGTTAGGAGCGGTATTCTGCGTTGGCGAGGCGTTGCTGTTTCTCGATTCCCCATTCACCGCCGCCCGCGTGCCCGGCGGTGACGCCGGGCGGGCATCGGGATGCTGGATGCTGGATTCGTTCGATGCAGGCGGACGAGCGGGCAGACTGGTGGTGCGGCTGGACGCTGGTGCGCTGGACGCTGGTGCGCTCGCCGGCTGTGCGCCAGGCGTCGCTGGTGTCGGCGCGGACTGGGCGCGCGGCGCGGCGCCGGTACTGGTGGCGGTTGTGGCACCCGATGCCGCGCCCGCCGTCGGGCGTGCCGGATCGAACGCCGCATTAGAAGCGCCGCCCGCCGGCGTGCGCGGGGTTGCAGTCACCGGCATGTTCGCTGGCGCAGTGGTGGCTGGCGCGACATTGCCGTTGCCGTTGCCAATTCCCGACTCCCCATTCCCCATTCCCGGCACCACCCGTAATGGCTTGCCGGCGCGCAGCAGCAGTACATCGCGGCCGCGGTCGAGCTTGGCGGCGGGGGTCAGTTCGCCGACCAAAAAGGCGTGGGTGTCGTCGGGATGCAGCTCGGAGACCTTGCCAACCGGGAAGCCGGCCGGGAAGCGGCCGCCCAGGCCGGAGGTGACGATTTCGTCGCCCACCTGTACGCCGGCACTCAGCGGGATGTCGCGTAGTTCCAGGCGGTCGCCGCGGCCGTAGACGATCAGCCGCACGCCGTTGCGCGCGACGCTGACCGGCACGGCGTGGTCGGGGTCGGTGAGCAGCAGCACGGTGGAATGCAGCGGGGTGACTTCGATCACCTGCCCCATCAGCCCGCCAGCATCGATCACTGCCTGACCCAGCAGCACGCCGTCGCGGCTGCCGGCATCCAGCAGCAAACGTTGCCTGGTTGGGTCCAGATCGATATTCAGGATCGGCGCCAGCTGCACATCCAGGCCGCGGCGCTCGGCCACGTTGAGCAGTTCGCGCAGCTGCGCATTGTCCAGCGCAGCGGTCTGCAACCGGGTCAGGCGCGCGTTGGCGATCAGCAGTTGATTGCGCAGATCCCGGGTCTCTTCCACCAACTGCGCATGCGTTGCAGCGTTGTCGCGCACCTGCGAGCCGATCCGCCCCGGTAGCCCGGCCACGGCCCAGATCGGCTGGATCAGCAGATTGGCCTGCATGCGCACCTGGCTCAGCCAACTGCCGCGGCTATCGAGCGCGATCAGCACAACCGCCAGCACCAGATAAACCAGCAAGCGCAGCGTGGAGGTGACTTCGCCCGGACGGGAGGCGACGGGGGGACCGGCGTAGGAGGGCACTTTCAGGGCCGGGAATGGGGAATCGGGAATGGGGAATCGGGAAGCAGTCGGCTGCCCCCGAGACGATTGAGGCGAAAACTCACAGGGGCGGGATCGCGTCGCAGCCGCTCAGGGCCGCAGGCGGGGAATGCTTTCATGATTCCCCATTCCCGATTCCCCATTCCCAGCTCCATTACTCCGGCGCGAAGAACTCATTGCCGTGCATGTCCACCAGTTCCAGCGCACGGCCGCCGCCGCGGGCCACGCAGGTGAGCGGGTCGTCGGCCACCTGCACGTGCAGGCCGGTTTCTTCGGAGATCAGGCGGTCCAGGTCGCGCAGCAGCGCGCCGCCACCGGTGAGCACGATGCCGCGCTCGGCGACGTCGGCACACAATTCCGGCGGGGTCTGCTCCAGCGCCAGCTTCACCGCCGAGACAATGCCCGACAACGGTTCGTGCAACGCTTCCAGCACTTCGTTGGAGTTGATCTTGATCATCTTCGGCACGCCCTCGGCAAGGTTACGGCCGGAGATTTCCATCTCCTGCACCTCGTCCTGCGGGTAGGCGCAACCGATCTGCAGCTTGATGCGCTCGGCCGTAGCTTCGCCGATCAGCATGCCGTGATTACGGCGCACGTAGTTGGTGATCGACTCGTCGAAACGGTCGCCGCCCACACGCACCGATTGCGAGTAGACGATGCCGTTGAGCGAGATCACCGCCACTTCTGTGGTGCCACCGCCGATGTCGATGACCATCGAGCCGCGCGCCTCGGTCACCGGCATGCCGGCGCCGATCGCAGCAGCCATCGGCTCTTCGATCAGATACACATCGCGCGCACCGGCCTCTTCCGCAGATTCCTTGATGGCGCGGCGCTCGACCTGCGTGGAGCCTGCCGGAACGCACACCAGCACGCGCGGGCTGGGGCGCAGGACGCGCGACTTGTGCACCTTCTTGATGAAGTGCTTCAGCATCGCCTCGGTATAGGTGAAGTCGGCGATGACGCCGTCTTTCATCGGGCGAATCGTGGTGATGTGGCCGGGGGTACGGCCGAGCATCTGCTTGGCCTCCGCGCCGACTGCGGCCACCGAGCGTGTGCCGCCGATTGCGCGGTCCTGACGCACCGCAACCACCGACGGCTCGTTCAGCACGATGCCCTGTCCGCGCACGTAGATCAGCGTATTGGCCGTGCCCAAATCGATGGACAGGTCGTTGGAGAACATGCCGCGGAGTTTCTTGAACATCGAGGGAGTCGTTCCTGGGTAAGTCGCGTGCCCATCGCCAGACTGGCGAAAATTTGGGCAGAAAACGAAGTCGGCTAGCCTAGCAATCCCCCCCGGTGCGGGCAAGGAAAAAACGGTGAATGCGCATCTGTTTTCATGTGCCGGTCACGCCGGGCATGGCATGCGGTTCTGGCCCTGATCGGTCGCAGCCGTTACCCTTTGCGCCGCGGCGCTCGCGTCGTCCCGCTGCCATGCCCGGCAATTGGCGGGTTTCCTAACGCAAAGGCCTGACTCGATGTCCGCACTGATCTGTGGTTCCCTCGCCTACGACACCATCATGGTGTTTCCGGACCAGTTCAAGAACCACATCCTGCCGGACAAGGTGCACATTCTAAATGTGTCGTTCCTGGTGCCGCGCATGCGCCGCGAGTTCGGCGGTTGCGCCGGCAACATCGCCTACAACCTGCATCTGCTGGGTGGCGCGCCGATACCGATGGGCACCGTGGGCCAGGACTTCGGCCCCTATCGCGAACACTTCGAAACGCTGGGCATTGATCTGTCGCGGGTAAAGATCATCGATGATCTGTTCACCCCGCAGGCCTTCATCACCACCGACCACGACAACAACCAGATCACCGCCTTCCATCCAGGCGCGATGATGCGCAGCTACGAGAATCACGTGAAGGATGTGCCGGGCGTGACCCTGGGCCTGGTCGGCCCGGACGGGCGCGAAGGCATGATCCAGAATGCGGAAGAGTTCGCTGCCGCCGGCATCCCTTTCATCTTCGACCCCGGCCAGGCAATGCCGCTGTTCAACGGCCCGGAGCTGCGCCAGTTCATCGAACAGGCCCAGTACGTGGTGGTCAACGACTACGAGTCGAACCTGTTGCAGGAGCGCACCAGCTGGGACGAGAAGGACATCGTTTCGCGTGTGCAGGCCTACATCACCACGCAGGGCCCGAAGGGCGCGCTGGTGCACACGCCGGAAAAGACCTACGACATTCCGCCGGCGCACGAGCGCCGCGTGGTCGACCCGACCGGCTGCGGCGACGCGTTCCGCGCCGGCCTGATCTACGGCATCCAGGGCGGCTACGACTGGCTCACCATCGGCCGCATGGGCAACCTGATGGGCGCACTGAAGGTGGAGCACCCCGGCACCCAGAACCAGCGCTTCGACTTCGCCGAGTTCAACGACCAGTTCAAGCAGCAGTTCGGCTACGCGCTGTAAGCCTGGGTTAGAGAGTCGGGATTGGGGAGTCGCAAAGCAGCAATCCGGCGTTTTGAGGCCACGCAGAACCGCGCGATCGCGCGGTTTTTTCGTTTGGCCGAGGCGCAAAAGGAGCCACCCCAGCCAAGCCGCTCTGGCCAATCCCCAATCCCCAACCCCGAATCTCCAATCCCGGCTTTTGCTGCACCGCGGTTTGAGCCCCGCCCCGGTTCATGCGTCACTGCCGCTCTGGTCCCAGGTGGGGACCGAGGATGCGCCACGTGTCGGAAGTGACTGTCGCCAACCTCCTGCAGGCCACGGCTGGGCCCTCCTCCGCTGCCGAGGCGGAATCCGCGCTGCTGATGCGGATGCGCCGCTTCCGCCAGATCGAACCGCTGCCGCCGGCGTCGGCACGCTCGTGGCAGCGCTGCCTGGACGAGTATGGGCTGAACCCGGATGCTCCCCCTTCGCCAATGGTCCAGATGGCAGCGGGCTGCGCAAGCGCCACACCAGCGCGCTGGTGCGCATGTCGGCGGCGCAGATCGCGCGTTCGTATTTCCTGTAGCAGTACCGGCATGGGTGGATCCTGCGCTTCCACAGCCGCCCGGAGTTCGCCGGCCTGCACGAGGCGCTGATGGCGATTGGCCCCGACGACTGCGTGCTGGCCGTCAACGAAGCGGCGCTGGAACAGCTCGGCAAGGGCGATCGCAGCCTGCTGCTCGGTCGCGACATCTCGCAGATCATGCAGCTGGACTTCGACACCGTGGAGCAGCGTGCACGCAACGATGCCAGCACGCTGTGGTCGATCCGCTGTGCCTGCCACGGACGCCGCTTCTTCGCCCTGGCGCAGCCGCCGCGCCGCAGCGTTGTTACTAGCGGCGCGCCTGCCACCCACGCCGACAATGGCGAGGCCAACCCACGCGAACACGTCGGCTCCGATCCGCGCATGCGTCATAACCTCGACAACGCGCTGAAGCTGGTCGCGCATCGCGTGTCGATCCTGATGTGTGGCGTCACCGGCACCGGCAAGGAGGAGTTCGCCAAGGCAGTGCACCGCGGTTCACCATGGGCGGCACGGCCGTTCGTGGCGGTGAATTGTGCGGCGATCCCCGAAGCGCTGATCGAGAGCGAACTGTTCGGCTACGCACGCGGCGCGTTCACCGATGCCGCGCGCGAAGGCCGCCACGGCAAGCTGCTGCAGGCCAGCAGCGGCACCTTGTTCCTGGACGAAATCGGCGACATACCGCCGCCGCTGCAGACGCGACTGCTGCGCGTACTCGAAGAGCAGAGCGTGACTCCGCTGGGCAGCGACCCACCCCCGATAGCAGGGCCATTAGCAAGTAGAGATTTCGACCTTCTTCGGCGCCTGCAGATTCGCTTGGGGCCCGTGTTCTCGGGCAAATTCCGCAGGGGTTTTCCATGCCAGTGCACGGTGGGGACGTTGCTCGTTATAGAACTTCCGCCACGCCTCGATTTTGTTCCGCGCATCGGCCAACGACAAGAACCAATGCGCGTTTAGACACTCGTGCCGCAGCCGGCCGTTGAAGCTTTCCACCACCGCGTTGTCCGTCGGCGTGCCACGCGGGGAAAAGTCCAGCTCCACACCGTTCTCATATACCCAGCGGTCCATCACCTTACCGGCAAATTCACTGCCGTTATCCCACCCTGATTGCTTCGGGCTTGCCTCGTTGAAAAACCAAGCGTGCCACGGCTGCGGCGACATCGTCAGAGCGTAGGGATTGATCCACGACGATGTCCAGGCACTCATGCGTAAAGTGGCCCCGTACCGGCAGCAGGCGGAAGCGACGACCATCGAACAAAGCGTCACTCACAAAGTCCATCCCTACAGGGTGTTGGGCGTTGTCGCCACTTTGATCGGCTTTCTTCGACGGCTGCTGCGACGGCGGCCGACAATGCTTAAAGACAAGCCTTCCTCCTTGTAAATGCGATGCATGCGCTTGTGTTTGTCGCGCCAGCGCTCCCGTCGCAGCATCACCAGCACCCGCTCGCAGCCGTAATGGATCCGCGTTTGGGTGATCTCTCGCATCCGCAGACGAATGGCGCTGCAGTCGCGTGCCTCGGTCTTGTACGAAAACGCTGACCGCGACATTGCCGCGATCCGCAATGCACGCCGCTCGTACGCAATCTGCTCCTCGGTAAAACGGGACTGCGCCATCGCCTGATTCCTCGTGATCCACGGAGCCCGTGCGGCGCGCAGTCTCTCCTTTACATTGACCCGGTTTCTCGGGGGAGGGCAATGACACTTCAGTAACACTGACCGGCAAAACATGACATCGAATGACAAATAACAACGCGCGTCGAAATTCAGTTGAGCCAGGTACCCAAAAAAAAAACAAGACCACCGTAGCAATAGAGATATTCTTTCCTGATGCAGCTTTTTTTTTGTTGACAGTTACATGACGGCAGGATTATCAATGACTCACCGACCACATCCATGACCAATAATCTGAATGTGCTCGGAGCGATTGAAAGCGGCATGGACCGCCTTGCGAAAAAACTGCAGTTAGAAAGTGCAATCAGCCCTGCTAACGTCAGCCCCCCCCACATGCACTCGACTTCAGGTGCGCTTGGATCATCCCCATGAAAATATTTCTAGAACCCGGTCTCGCTGCATCTACCGCGATGTACGCTCGACACTGGCACACATCCTAGTGTGTCTTGCAGTTCGGCAATCGCAGGCTTGAGCGTGGCCGGGCACTGCAGGAAATCACCCCTCACGCCGCTGCTTCGCTGACAAGCCTGTGTTGCCCCGAGGCCTCTGGGCCTCTCCTCATGCATCTCACTGCATAGCGCTCACGAGCCTGCGAATGAGTCACGCCACATGGATGCGCTCGCATCGTGCATGCCGAACGGTGCGCGCTCAAAATGTAATGCATGAATCGCGGAAATACTTCCAGGCCAATGCATTTTTAATACTAAGTTATTTACCAAAAATTCAGCATTACGAGAAATCGTAATCGAACTCATAAACGGGATGTGCATGACCTATTGCACCGCCATCATTCAGCGCCACCTTAAATATCCAAATAATTTTAGCGGCACTCCTTTACAGCACGACTGCATTCAGTGGCGCGGCCACGTATGCACAGACCGCGTATAACAAAGATAACCAATAAATATACGGAGTGAACCCCTTGAACGCCTTTACTCAAAAAATCGATGAGCGTCATCGCGATGCATACCTGGCTTCAAAGCTGCGCGGCCTGCTTACCGGGCAGAACACCTCGTTCCTGATGGAAGCCCATAACGGTCTGTCTGCGCGCATCGTCGCCGAGGCCGGCTTCGAGGGAATATGGGCCTCTGGCCTGTCCATCTCGGCCTCCCTAGGTGTGCGCGACGCCAACGAAGCCTCCTGGACGCAGACCTTGGAAGTGGTCGAGTTCATGACCGACAGCACCGATCTGCCTATCTTGCTCGATGGAGATACCGGCTACGGCAACTTCAACAGCGTGCGCAGGCTCGTGCAAAAGCTCTGCCAACGCAACGTTGCCGGAGTCTGCCTAGAAGACAAGATGTTCCCCAAGACAAACTCCTTCATCGGCGATGATCAGGAACTGGCGGACCCTTCCGAGTTCGCCGGCAAGATCAAGGCCGCCAAGGATAGCCAGAGCAACGACGCATTCTGTGTCGTTGCGCGGGTCGAGGCACTAATTGCCGGCCGAGGACTCACTGAAGCATTGAGCAGAGCCGAGCAATACCACGCCGCTGGCGCCGACGCGATTCTGATCCACTCCAAGAAGAGCGACGGGGTGGAGATCCTCAAATTCGCCGAGCATTGGCAAGACCGTTGCCCCCTGGTAATCGTGCCGACCACGTATTACGCAGTGCCGACCCAAGCCTTCGTCGACGCAAAGATCGCCAGCATCATCTGGGCCAACCACAACCTGCGTGCATCAGTGGCCAGCATGCGCAAGATCTGCGCGACCATCCACCGGGAGCGTTCGCTCAGCGGAATCGAAAAGGAACTTCCACGGGTAAAAGAGATCTTCGACCTGGTCGATCAGGACGAACTGACACAGGCCGAAAGCATCTATCTCCCGAAGAAGCAGAAGGAAGTTGCCTTGGCTAAAAACAGCTACGACGCAGGGGCTGCACGATGATCAACGGCAAAGAATTCGTCGCGACCGCATCGCGACTGGGGTTCGATTTCTATACTAGCGTGCCTTGCTCCTATCTGACCCCGCTGCTCAATGGAGTCTTGGGCGACCCGAATGTGCATCACGTCACTGCAGCCAGCGAGGGCGAAGCAATCGGCATCGCGGCCGGGGCCTATCTTGCCGGGCGCCTACCGGTGGTGATGTTGCAGAACTCGGGCTTGGGCAACGCTGTCAATCCATTGACCTCGCTCAACCATGTCTTTCAGATCCCCTGTTTGTTGATCTGCAGTTGGCGCGGCTCCCCCGGTGTTCCTGACGAGCCTCAGCATGCTGTGATGGGCGAGATCACTCAAAGCATGCTCGATGTGCTGCGTATTCCGCACGCACGTTTCCCCTCCGAGCCGGATCAGATCGAGTCAACGCTCCGGGCCGCCCACGCCTGCATCCAGCAAACGCGTTTGCCATACGCGCTGATCGTGGAACCCAACGTGCTCGAAGACGAGAAGTTGCTGGCGCAGGCAGTGATCCGATTCCCGGCAGCGACCCAGTCCCAATTCGGACGACCCGAATCACCGCTGCCAAGCAGGGAAGACGCGTTGCGCATCGTGGCCTCCATGACACCGCATCACAGCGCCATCATCGCGACCACGGGCAAGACCGGGCGGGAACTCTTTTGTATACGCGACGATGCGCGCAATCTCTACTTGGTGGGGTCGATGGGGTGCGCCAGCGCGCTTGGCCTGGGAGCAGCCCTCAATACCGATCATCCAGTGGTCGTGCTCGATGGCGATGGCGCTGCGCTCATGAAGCTTGGCAACCTTTCCACCATCGGCCGCTATCAGCCGACCAGCTTCATTCATGTTCTGCTGGACAATGGCGTGCATGACAGTACCGGAGGCCAGCCGACCAATTCGGGAAACATCGATTTCCCGAGCATCGCTGCAGCCTGCGGCTATCGGGCCACGTACGCTTGCCACGGCGACATAGCGCTGAAACAGGCGTTGGATATCGCATTACACAGCGCCGGCCCGCACTTCATCCACCTGCGTACACGCCCCGGCTCTATGCATCCGCTAGCGCGCCCCACGGTTTCGCCTTCCGAAGTCTGCAGGCGATTTGCGGCACATCTGCGGCAGCCCAGGGTGCCCACCTCCGACGCAGCTGCCTTTCCAGCTGCCGCACGCGCCAACGCAAACCAGAGATCGGCGGCGTTATGAACTATCCAATGCCATTCAAGGAATGGGCACGCTACGCGAAGGTACGCGGCCCGCTACCGGTGCACGCACCAGATGCCAACGACTGGCAAAAAGGTTTGCTGTTCACACCCGAACTGCTGGCGTGCCATCGCCACCACCTGGTGCAGGCGCAGGGTCCGGACGCCTTGCACTGGTTGTTGGCGCAGGCGCTGTACAGCAACCTGGAGTTCACGCAGGTGCTGGAGCATCAGGTAGTCAACACGGCGGTCTATCGGATCGCGCGCAACGACAGCGGATTCGAACTTCCGCCGGACATGGTCATCGACGCCTGGAACATTCTGGTGGACGACTCCTACCACGGCAAACTGACCGCCGATCTTACGCGCCTAGTGCAGGCGCAGACCGGAATCCCGTCTACATCGGCGAAGCCTCCTGCTTTCTATGAACGCCTGCAACGTGAGTTCGCGCGCGCCGACTCGTCCATAGCCGAGTTGCTACCTCTGTTCTTCTGCTCGATTTCCGAAACACTGATCACTAAGAACCTGGTCGAAATTCCGCGCGACCCACGGGTGATCGATGCCGTACGTCAAGTCATGAAGGACCATGCAGAGGACGAAAGTAGACACCACCGTTTCTTTACGAGCTTCATTGCACTGACCTGGCCGCAGTTGAGCGAGCGACTCAAACAACGCATCGGTCCGCTGTTGCCCTCGTTCATTGCAATCTTCACCGACACCGACCTGGTGGCCGTGCGGGGGCAGTTGCACGATATCGGCTTGGACCAAGCGCAAGCCGATGAGGTGATCAACGACTGCTATTCACCGCAGCAAGTCGCGCAGGTCCTGCGCGAGGCGTCACGGTCATGCATGGGCACGCTACGCAAGGTCGGTGTCCTAGACAGCGCGCATGTTCAGGACGAATGCGAGCGTCTGGGCTTGCTTGACCGCCTCCCTGAGGACGAATGCGAGCGTCTGGGCTTGCTTGACAGCCTCCCTGAGGACGAATGCGAGCGCCTGGGCTTGCTTGACAGCCTCCCTGAGAAGGCCTTGTCATGAGGGCGATCATCCTTGCCGCAGGCACCGGCAGCCGACTCAGAGCGCATACCGAACTGCCAAAGTGTCTGCTGAAACTGGCAGACAGGCATCTGATCCAGCATCAGATCGATGCGCTTTCAATGCTTGGCATCGACGACATCCACGTGATACTTGGCTATCGCAGCGACGACGTGGCCAGGGTGCTGCCGCCGCACGTCCAGCCTCACCTGTATCCCGGCTTTGGGGACACTAAGGATGGTCTGATCAACGCGACCGGAAAACGAAGCAACCGCATCCGCCGCGCTGAGGGCGCTCAAATCGCCGATTTTTTGCCGGTTTCGGCCGTTTGCGGGGTGTTGCCTGGGTTACAGGCACA
>NZ_JSBW02000020.1 GCF_000772705.2 Xanthomonas vasicola | reverse complement strand
CGCTGGCTGCTGCGCTGGATCGCGTTTTTGCGTGCCTGGATGCGGGCGATGGAATGGCCATCCTTTAGCCACGTGCCGCTGTCACAGACGGCACGGGGCGCTTGAAGGGGATTTTTCAGGGACAACTAAATGAGCGCGCCTCCTCTGCTTGACCCGCCGTTGCACGCCCGGCGCAAGCTCATGACACCACGGGACCGGTTCTTTTGGTGGTATTCGGGAGCATTGCTTCTCCTGGGACCTTTTGGGTTCGTCGCTGGGCCAGTCATGGCCCAACGCGGAAACCGGAAGGTGGCTCGCCTCTACCCGGCAGAGGCCCGCGTGGCCCAAGCGCGGGACAAAAGTTTCGCCTGGTGGCAGTGGTGGGTCATGACACTGCTGACCCTAATGGGCGCTGCCGGGGCCTTCGCCGTGCTGAGCGGGCTGCCGATGTTTCTGTTCGTGATATATGCGCAGCTCACGCAGTGAGAATGCCTTGCATATCGCCTTAAAAAGCCCGGCATGTCCGGGCTTTTTATCTTAATGAACTCTCTCAATACAGCGCCATGGGAACCATTGAGCACCGAAACTTTCAGAAATATTTAGCACGTTGGTGAGCCAAGATTCGAATGCTAACTTCGCCGAAAGATGTCAGCTCCAGCCCGGGCCCTTCTGATCTTACGCACAGCACCAATTGATTTCATGCAAGAACTTCAAGCCCTTTTCTCTTAACAAGATTAAGCAGCTTCATCGCCGCGCCATCTGGCTTCTTGTCGCCGCGCTCCCATTGGGACACACTACTTTTGCTCACATTGAGATAGGTTGCCAGCACGGGTTGCGACACTCGAGATTTTTTCCTGATGCTGACAATCTGCGCCGGACTCAACTCCTCAACGGGAGCAAGGCACATCTCATCAAACTCTCGCATCGTTTCCACCTTGACCACGCCAGCACGATGCAGGTCAGCGACAGTCTCGTGAATAGAAGCCATAATTCCGCTTTCCGCAGCAGACTTCTTGGCACGCAACTCGGCGCCAACCTTGACACCATCCATTTTCTTAACAATTACGTCGATCTTTTTAATTTTCTTGCCGTTGCTCACGATCATCTTGCACCTCCTCTATAGCTCCATCCTCAACCGCTTTCTGAATTTCTTGCTCACCCAAACCACTTAGGACCTTACCCAGAGCCTGAAGAGCTTTTAGCTCTTTTGGACTGACATTGTCTTTTTTATTTTTTGAAAATCCATGAAGGAAAAATACATGTCTATCAGTAGCGCAAGAAACGATTACCCTGTAACCGGAAGACTTACCACCTCCATCTCGGGCCACCCTTTGCTTAAACAGCCCCCCTCCCAAATCAGCATCGAAGTTGCCAGCCTGAATATCCTCTGCGGCATCATGGAGCTCTCCACCGCTCACAGAGTTCTTTCTAGCAAATCTGCCAAACGTTTTTACATTGAATAGTGCCATGTTCCGACCTCAAATGTATCACTAGGTGCTACACATGTCAACCCACAGGTTTAGGCCTTGGCAAGGAAGACACTGTAGTTGAGAACGATTAGCCCAGGGGAGTGTTGACCTAAGCCCATCAGCTTTTCGAGAACGGTAAAATCGCGGCTGTAAGTGGCATGGTGCTCGTCATCGAGTTCATGGCCCACGATCTGAGCCCGGAGCTCGGAAACCACGCCAGCCCCCTGCAACTCCTGGATAAAAGTCTTCCTGAGCGAGTGGAAGCCTCTCTTCGCTGGCTCCCATCCCTTCCCCACCTCCGCCAGATGCCTACTAAACGCCTTGGTGATCCAGTTGCCCTGCCCGTTCACCGCCGTGGCCTTGGCAGCCAGGAACAACCTCGTCTGACCTGCCTCGCGCTTCGCATCGACCCAGTCCAGGAAGCCCATCTTGAGAAGCTCAGGATGGAGCGGGACCGTCCTAAGGCTGACCTCGGTTTTCACTTTCTGGTGCTCGCCTTCGTCCGAGATGCGGATGCACGGGATGCCGTCCTCTTCGAATACGTCTTTGATCAGGAGCTGGCCCACCTCCGACGCCCTGGCACCCGTGTAAAGTCCAAGGAGCGAAGCCCAGCGGGCCGATTCGGACATCTTGGCCAGCGCCTCGGGGGAGAAAAGGGCCTGGATCTGGGAGCGATCGTAGGCTTTGAAGCCGAGCTTCTTCCTGGCCCGCTTTTCGCGCTGCGAGTAGCTCACGTGGCCACTGGCCGGGTTGTCACCTCGCGGGTAGTGTCCCGACGCCATGGCCCACTCAAAAAAGCCTCCCCGTCCACCGATATAGCTCTGCTTGTTGGTGAGCGTAGGCGTAGATGCCCCTTTCTCGCGCATGTCCTGATACCAGCGAGCCAGGTCCGAGCGCGTAATGGCATGGACCTTGGCCTTCTCGCCGAGGAAGCTCACCAGAGCCTCAATGGCCGTTTTTTTTATCGTGTAGGTCTTGGGCAGCGTCGAACCCTTGAGGGTGGCCAGGAATGCGTCTCGCGCCTTGCCCAGCGTCATCGTCTCGATGGCCGGCGCAGATGAGTGCCGAACGGGGCTGGCCAGGTGCGTAGATCCGAATGCGTTGAATGCCGCTATCGGGAGCCGCGATGCTTGGACGGTTGCCCCACCCCTTGCTTCCAGCTCCATCAACTGCCGATACAACTTCAGGTCTTTTGGGCTATCGATGTGCCACTGCTCAGTCACCGTCCCATCGGGCTGGCGGGTGCGGTTAAGCGTCAGCTCCTGGAGGTTCTCGGCGCTCGTCAGTCGAGCGATGAGCAGGTCAGCGTCCATCTTGCTCAGCTTGGCCACGCGTTGATCCTTCAACTGTGCGAAGAGCCGAGCATAGCCCGCCCCAAGCACCACCGCACGCACATGCGCTTGCGCCAAGTCCTTCGTTTGCAAGGTGCGTTTGATAAGCCGGCAGCCCATCACGGTTTGCAAATCGATGGGAACACGTTGGACAAACGACCAACGACCGGTCGGAGAACGGCTCAGATGATGAGGGATGCGCATGCGAGTGTTTCCTCTGCATGCTTCCTGCCTTCCAATCAGACCAATTCAGATTTTTATGTTAAAAATCAATGAGTTGGAAGTTACTGGCGGAGAGAGTGGGATTCGAACCCACGGAAGGTTTGACCCTTCGCCGGTTTTCAAGACCGGTGCCTTAAACCGCTCGGCCATCTCTCCGATGCTGCTGCACGTGACCGCCGAAGGCTTCGGTTATCACGCTGGCGCCCGCATTACGCGGGTGACGCCCTATCGGTGACCGCACAGAGATCTTGTGCGCGTCCACTACTCCCAGGATTGCTCCCGGGCGCGCATTCTCGCATGCCCGGACGCGTTTTGCTTGGTTACGCCGCGCTACTTTTGGCCGGCGCAACGTTCTGCGCCGTCACGTGACCAGGCCGCCGCCTGGTGCGGGCCACCTGGACGCACCCGAGCACGCACGCAGCGCCCCAATGTTCGAAGCGCGCTCACTGCCGAGAAGCAAGCGACTGCCGATGACGCATCACCTGCTCTAATGGCTACCCGCAGTGCTCAGCCAGCTTCGGCAACAATCAAGCGCGGCGCCGTGCCGGCCGCACGCTTGAGCTTTTCGGCAAGTTCGGCGCAGTTGCCACCGCAATCCAGACGCGAGCGTTCGATTTCCTGCGGCAAGTGTTCGGCCAGGAAGTCGATGAACACCCGCACCGCCGGCAACAGGCCGCGGCGCGAGGCGAACACGGCGTGGCAGATACCTTGCGGCAACGACCAATGCGGCAGTACAACTTCCAGCTCGCCGCTGCGCACTGCTTCGGCACACACGGTTTCCGGCAGCATGGTGATGCCGAAGCCGTCGCGCGCCATCGATTGCAGCAGCGGAAAGTCGAAACCGGCCAGGCGCGGCTGCAGGTCGACGCGGCGCATTTCGCCGTTCGGGCCGTGCAATTCCCAGCGCTGATGCGCTTCGTCTTCGCTGGTGCTCATGGTGGTGTGGTTGGCCAGCTCGCTCGGGTCCTTGGGGCGCCCGGTGCGGTCCAGATATTTGGGGCTGGCGACCAGCAATTCCTGCACCTGGCCAAAGCTGCGCATCACCAGGCTGCCATCGTCGTCCAGGCGCGAACGCACGCGTAGCGCGATGTCATAACCCTCATTAATCACATCGACGCGGCGATTGCTGATGTTGAGCTGCAGCCGTACCTTGGGATATTTGGCCAGAAATTGCGGCAATAACTTGGGCAACTGAATCTGCGCGAGCGAGACGGGCACGCTCACACGTACAAGACCACGCGGCTCGGCGCTGAGACGATCCACCACCTCGCGCGCAGCCTGGGCCTCGGCCAGCATGGTCTGTGCGTGCCGGTGCACGCTGGTGCCGACGTCGGTGACCGCGAAGCGGCGCGTCGAGCGCTGCAACAGGCGCACACCCAAGTCGGTTTCGAGCTGGCTGATGCGCCGGCTCAAGCGCGACTTGGGGATGCCAAGCGCCCGTTCGGCGGCAGCAAAACCGCCGTGGTCGACCACCATCGCAAAGTAGTAAAGGTCATTCAGGTCGTGCATGGCAAATGCATCCATGGATAGAACGATACGTGATATTTAAGCACCTTTATCCCAACAGAGCAACGACCTAGTCTGCACACCTCCGCGGCGCTGCCGCTTGCCACAGGTCACTGCCATGAAGCTGCTCCACCTCGATTCCAGCGTGCTCGGCGCCAATTCCATCAGCCGCGAGCTCAGTGCCGCCATCGTGGAGCAACAGCGCCGGCTGTATCCCGAAGTGGAGGTGTCCTATCGCGACCTCGACCGCGACCCTATTCCGCATCTGGCCTCGCAAACGCTGGCGCAGACCGATCCGGCAGAGGCTGCGGCCGCCGAAGCGGTGATGCAGCAGTTTCTGCAAGCCGATGTCATCGTGATTGGCGCGCCGATGTACAACTTCGCCATCCCCACCACGCTCAAGGCGTGGATCGATCGCATCGCAGTGGCCGGGCGCACCTTCCAGTACACCGCCAATGGCCCCGAAGGGCTGGCCGGCGGCAAGCGCATCATCATCGCCAGCGCGCGTGGTGGCATTTATGCCGAGCCGACCAATGATTTTCAGGAGCCGTATCTGCGCCAGGTGTTCGGCTTCCTGGGCATCGACGACATCAGCGTTGTGCGCGCAGAAGGCGTGGCGTATTCGCCGCAGCATCGCGCCAACGCATTGGCCTCGGCGCTGGCCGGGCTGCGTGAGGAAGAAGCCGCTGCTGTTAGCGCGTAAGCCTGCGGCGTGACGCATTGATGCATCGAAGGTTCGACACGATGCGATAGCCCATAAACAAAAAACGGGGCCATCGCTGGTCCCGTTTTTTTTGCCTCAACATCTAGTAGCACCGTGGCTGGTAGTAGCACCGTGACTGGCGATCAGACGCACTCAAACAGAGGCACTCAAACGATGTGCGACAGATGATGCGAGCTGTGCCTGGCCCGCCCCACTTGAAGCCGCGACCACAACGTAGCGAACACTTATTCGATAGGCGTGCACCGTGCAGCAACCGAAGTGCCCGAATGGCACGTGCCGCACTGAACACCTGAAGCACCCCGAGCGGCAGGGAGCGCAGGCGTGCCGTTGGTCGCGCTCAGCCGATCCGCTCGATGCCGCCCATGTACGGGCGCAGCACCTGCGGCACGTCGATCGAGCCATCGGCGTTCTGGTAGTTCTCCATCACCGCGATCATCGCGCGGCCCACAGCAGTACCGGAGCCGTTGAGCGTATGCAGCAATTCCGGCTTGCCGCTGACCGGGTTGCGCCAGCGCGCCTGCATGCGCCGCGCCTGAAAATCGCCGCAATTGGAGCACGACGAAATTTCGCGATAGGTGTTCTGGGACGGCAACCAGACCTCCAGATCGTAGGTCTTGATCGCGGAAAAACCCATGTCGCCGGTGCACAGCAGCACCTTGCGATAGGGCAGGCCAAGTTGCTCCAGCACCAATTCGGCGCAACGCGTCATGCGCTGATGCTCGGCGTCGCTGTCTTCCGGCGCGCAGGCAGTGACCAACTCCACTTTTTCGAATTGGTGCTGGCGAATCATGCCGCGCGTATCGCGGCCGCCGCTGCCGGCTTCGGCACGGAAACACATTGAATGCGCGGTCATGCGCAGCGGCAGACGCTCGGCGTCGACGATCTCGTCGCGCACGATGTTGGTCAGCGGCACTTCAGAGGTGGGGATCAGATAACGCCGCGATTCGCCCACTTCTGTCTGAAATAAATCGTCTTCGAATTTCGGCAGCTGCCCGGTGCCGCGCATCGAGTCGGCATTGACCAGCAGCGGCACGTTGGTTTCTTCGTAACCGTGCTCGCCCACATGCAGGTCCAGCATGAATTGCGCCAGCGCACGATGCAGACGGGCGACCGGGCCGCGCAGCACGGTGAAACGCGCGCCCGACAATTTGGCTGCCGTTTCGCCATCCAGCCAGCCGTGCGGGGCACCGAGCTCCACGTGGTCCTTGACCTCGAAATCGAACTGGCGCGGCGTGCCCCAACGCGATTGTTCGACGTTCTCGCTCTCGTCCTTGCCAAGCGGCACATCGTCGGCCGGCAGATTGGGCAGGCCCAGCGCGATGATCTCGAGCTTGGCGCGGATCGCATCCAGCGCGTCTTCGGACGCCTTGAGCTCATCGCCGAACCCGGCCACTTCGGCCATCAGCGCGGCGACATCTTCGCCCTTGGCCTTGGCCTGCCCGATCGCCTTGGATTTGGAATTGCGCTGACTCTGCAGTTCCTGCGTGCGCACCTGGAGACGCTTGCGCTCGCTCTCCAGCGACTCCAGTTCCGCAGTGTCCAGGGAGAAACTGCGCGTGCTGCGCAGGCGCTCGGCAAGGTCGGCGGGGTGTTGGCGAAGCAGGGCCGGATCTAGCATCGGAATATGTGCGTCAGTGGGATAGCGCGAGATTATCGCCTGTTCCGCCACCTGCTGCGATCGATTCACCGCGGCTATGCCAGAATTACGACGATTCTTCAGGTGAGTCCTATGCCCGCGCCCCGTCCTGCGTCCGATCGCCATATCGTTCTGCGCCTGCCCCGCCACACGCTGAAAATTGCCGGCATCGCCTTCGCTGCCGGCCTGCTGCTGTTCCTGCTGGTCTGGGCCACCGGCCGCAAGGACGACTTCTATAAACCCTCGCCAGCACAGCCAACCGCAAGCGCGCAGACCGAGGACACCATTGCACCGCTGCCGGCGCCGTTGCCGGCCCAGGACGGTGCCAGCGACATGCCGCAGGCCAAGCCCCCGGCCGACACCCCAACCCTGGTAGACACCGCGCCAGCCGCCCCGCCCGCGCCGACGCCGCTGCCGGAAGATGCAGCGCCGGGTGCGCCTGGAAGTGCGGCGCCGTCGAAGGCGCCGGTTGCCGGCGGCGATCGTCCTGTGCCGATCCAGGGCCAGATGCCGCCGCCCCGCTACCCGTCGGCCGCATTGCGCCGCGGCGATGCCGGCGATGTGGTCGTGCGGGTAGATGTGGATGCTGCCGGCAATCCCGGTGGCGTGACTCTGGTGCAGCGCAGCGGCTCGCGTGATCTGGACCGCGCGGCCATGGAAGCAGTGCGGCATTGGCGCTTCCATCCTGCACAACGTAATGGTCAGCCGGTGGCCGGCAGCACGGACATCCCATTCGAATTCAAGCCTGCGCAGTAAGCGGGCTAACCACTTGCCTCGGTGTTCGCGCCGATGTGAACGCCATCGCAGTGCAGTGCAGGCCTCTGCTAACGCAGTCCAACCAAAATATCCATGCCGCTTTAACCTGATCGCCTGGCTAGCTTGACTAAGCTGAATCTCCACGAAGCCTTGGTGCTTCGCACGCCCGATGCCTTAGCTGCCCCTCAGGTAGTGCCGACCAGACTGGCCCTGTCATCACACAGATGCGCCAGGAGGTCGGCCATGTCCTTCCCCGCTAATCCTTCATCTGCCCACGCCCCGTCACTGTCACGGCACGAAACTCACCGTCAGGATCGCCAACAGGTCACAGAAAATGAAGGCGCTTCACCTTGGCTGTGGGCGACGCTGCTTGCGTTGTTGATCGTGGTACCCAGCTGGTGGTGGGCGCGACACAGCGACGAATCTTTCGCTACGGATACGCAGGCGGTGCCCGCGGCGAGCCGTCAGATCCTTCCCACCACCGACGGCCCCCGCGCTATGACGATGGTGGCGCACCAACCCGCGCGCGCGGCGATCAGCAGCGTGGAAGCCAAGCCGCTGCCCGGCAATGCCATGCCGAGCTACCCGCCCGCGATCGCGCGTGCGGGTCTCCAGGGCAGCCGCACTGCACGCCTGCAGCTGGATGTGCAGGGCAAGGTCAGTAACGTCACCATCGTCGACCGCAGCGGCAGCGACGATCCTCGCCTGGACGCAGCCGTGGTGGAGAGCCTGCGTCAGTGGCGCTTCGAACCCGCAACGCGCGATGGCCACGCCGTGGTGAGCAGCGTGCAGGTGCCGGTGGAGTTCACCGCGCAGCGTTAAGCATTTGCCCGCGAGAGCGCCTTACCGGTGGTCAGCAGCCTGTAGCCCAAATCCGGCGCCCTGCGCCAGGGTGTTGAAGCCTGGGAACGAAGTCGCCACATTCGCTACATCGTTCACCTGCACGCTGCCGGTGGACAGCTGGCCGGCGATAGCGAACGCCATCGCAATTCGGTGGTCGCCATGACTTTCGATCACGCCGCTGCCGATGCTGCCGCCGTGGATAGTGGCACCATCCGGCGTTTCGTCGACCTGCACGCCGAGCGTGCGCAGGCCGGTAGCCATCGCCGCCAAACGATCGGATTCCTTAACCCGCAATTCGGCAGCGCCGGTCACCACGGTCTGCCCGCTTGCCGCGGCCGCGGCCACGAACAGAGCCGGGAACTCGTCGATCATGTCCGGCACCAGCGCTTCTGGAATCTGCGCGCCGCGCAACGGCGCGTAACGCACGCGCAGATCGGCGACCGGCTCGCCGCCATGTTCGGCATGATTCTCTTCGTCGATATCCGCACCCATCAAGCGCAATGCGGCCAGCAGTCCTGTACGACGGGGGTTCAAGCCGACCGCACGCAGCACGACTTCCGAGCCAGGAACAATACTGGCAGCAACAATAAAGAACGCAGCCGACGAAAAATCTGCCGGTACCGCTATATCGGTCGCGCGCAACCGCTGCCCGCCGCGCAAACGTGCCTTACCCGGCGAAAAATCGATGTCCACGCCGAATGCCGACAGCATGCGCTCGGTGTAGTCACGGGTGGGATGCGGCTCGGTCACCGACGTCTCACCTTGCGCATAAAGACCTGCCAGCAGCACCGCAGACTTGACCTGCGCACTGGCAACCGGCGAGACGAAATCGATGCCGTGCAGCGCCTGCACACCGTGCACGCGCAACGGCGGAGTTCCATCGTCCTGCGTGTCGATCCGCGCGCCCATCTGCGCCAGCGGGCCGGTCACGCGCCGCATTGGCCGCTTGGATAACGACTCATCGCCTACCAGCACGCTGTCGAAGCGCTGTGCGGCCAGCAAGCCGGCTAACAGGCGCATGCCGGTGCCGGCATTGCCACAATCCAGCGATTCGGTCGGCGGCTGCAGACCATCCACGCCCACACCGTGCACGATACGCTGCGACGCCGACGGCGTCTCGATGCGCACACCGAGCTTGGCGAAGATGGCGGCGGTGGAGCGCGTGTCTTCGCCTTCGAGGAAACCGTCAATCTGCGAAACGCCATCGGCAAGCGCAGCAAACATCACCGCGCGGTGCGAGACCGATTTATCGCCAGGAATGGCCAGGCTGCCCTGCAATGCGGTGCCGCGTCGGGCGATCCAATGCTGCGTGCTGCTGCTCATGCATGTAATCCGATGGCTGCGACATCGCCAACGCTGGCGATGTGCCTTGAAGAAAATTGCGGCGCTGCCGCCACCAAGATAGTGGCGTGCCAGCGTTGACAGTCGTATCGAGCGTCGATGCTTAAGAAATGGCCACCGGATACGACCCCAACACCTTGATCTGTGCCGAGTGCGCTTTCAATTCGGCCAGCGCCTGCTTCATCGCATCGTCTTCGACATGGCCGACCAGATCGATAAAGAAGCCGTATTCCCACTTGGCCTGATGCGAGGGCCGCGATTCGATGCGGTTCATGCTGATGCCGTGGCGCGCGAACGGGCTAAGCACGTCGAACAATGCGCCCGGCTTGTCGTGGATAAACACCAGCACCGAGGTGCGGTCGTGCCCGGACGAAGGAAAGATCTGCCGGCCGATCACCAGAAAGCGCGTGGTGTTGTCGTCGTCGTCTTCGATCGATTTCATGATGACTTTCTTCAAGCCATACACGTGCGCCGCGCTCTCGGCACCAATCGCTGCTGCATCGTCTGCATTGCGTGCGCGGCGTGCGCCTTCGGCATTGCTGGAGACGGCGATCTTCTCCACCTTGGGAAGGTGCAAACGCAGCCAACCGGCGGTCTGGGCGAACGATTGCGAATGCGCGTAGATGCGTTCGATGTCTTCCAGCCGGCCGTTACGCGAGAGCAGAT
The DNA here is from genome assembly GCF_000772705.2 of Xanthomonas vasicola. Classification (GTDB taxonomy): domain Bacteria; phylum Pseudomonadota; class Gammaproteobacteria; order Xanthomonadales; family Xanthomonadaceae; genus Xanthomonas; species Xanthomonas vasicola. The sequence continues at coordinate 15,867 of NZ_JSBW02000020.1, read as the reverse complement.
ACTGATGCACGCGCAGCTCGACTTCGCCGCAGATCTTGAGGTTGGAGGTCAGGAACATATCCAGGGTGACCTGGATGGTGCCCTGCCCGGAATTTTCTACCGGCACCACGCCGAAATCGGCGTTGCCGGCTTCCACTTCCTGGAACACTTCTTCGATAGTGGCCATCGGCAACCCGACTGCCGAACGACCGAAATGTTTGAGCACCGCCTGCTGGCTGAAGGTGCCTTCCGGGCCGAGGTAACCAATCTTCAACGGCTCCTGCTGGGCAAGGCAGGCCGACATGATTTCGCGGTAGACGTGCACCAGCACTTCGTCGCTGAGCGGGCCTTTGTTACGGTCCACCACCATGCGCAGCACCTGCGCTTCGCGCTCGGGGCGGTAGTAATCCACTGCTGCCGCGAGCTTGCCCTTGGCCTTGCCGACCTGATGCGCAAAGTTGGCGCGCTCGGCAATCAGCGCCTGGATGTTGCGGTCGATCTCATCGATCTTGGCACGCACATCGGCCAGCACCGGCGCCGCTGTCTTGATCGCAGATGTGTCAGCAGTCGTGTTTGCAGCATTGCGGCCTGAAGCGCCCGCGGATTTCTTCGCCGGCTTGTTTTTGCCGCCAGTGGCGGACGTGGGCTTGTTGGACTTGGGAGCCATCGCTGGGCATTCCTAAAATGGCGGCGCATGTCCGCTGGGAGCGCATGCGCCTGCGCGGCAGACGCCGCAGGTAATAAAGATTCAGCCGTGACGCTGCTGGAAGTCGTGCATAAAGGCAGCCAGCGCTTGCGCGCCCGCTACCGGCATCGCGTTGTATAGCGAGGCACGAATGCCGCCGACGGCCTTGTGGCCCTTCAACGCGAGCAGCCCGGCGGCCTTGGTTTCGCTGACGAACAGCGCATCCAACTGATCGTCCGGCAGAAAAAACGGGATGTTCATGCGCGAGCGCACCGCCGGCTTGATCAGGTTGCGATAGAAGCCGCCGGAGCCATCAATGGCGCCATACACCAGCGCGGCCTTTTCGGCATTGCGGCGCGCGAACTCCTGCACCCCGCCCTGCTCCAGCATCCACTTTACGGTGAGCCCGAGCAGATACCAGTTCCAGGTCGGCGGCGTGTTGAGCATCGAATCGCGCGCAACATGCGAGGCGTAATTGAAGATGTCCGCACGGGGCTGCCCGGCGCGCTCCAGCAGATCGCGCCGCACGATCACCACCGAAATGCCGACCGGGCCTAGATTCTTCTGAGCGCCCGCGTAGATCAGGCCGTAGCGCGAGATATCCAGCGGCTCGGAGGCAATCGACGAACTGAAGTCGGCAAACAACGGCAGCGTGCCCACGTCCGGGATCTCGCGAAATTCGACGCCGTGGATGGTTTCGTTGGCGGTGATGTGCACGTAGGCCGAGTGCGGCGACAGGGTCCAGCTGGCCGCCGGCGGGATGTCGATAAAGCCATCGGCCTGCGCGTCGGCGGCGATGCGCGCATCCACATATGGAGCCGCCTGCTTGATCGCGGTCTTGCCCCAATGCCCGGTGATCACGTAGTCGGCCGCCTGGCCGGGCGCCGCGAAGTTGAGCGGCAGCAGCGCCTGGATGGTGGTGGCGCCACCGGCGGTAAACAGCACTGCATACTCGTCGGGAATCGACAACAAACTGCGCAGATCGGCTTCGGCGGCGGCGGCTACCGCCATGAAATCCGCGCTGCGATGGCTGATTTCCACGATCGAGGCACCAACGCCGTTCCACTCGACCATCTCCGCCTGCGCCTGCCGCAGGACCGATTCCGGCAATGTCGCAGGGCCGGCACTGAAATTGAACGCGCGTGTCATGGCACACCTTGTCGAGCTAGCCTTCTAGTATGCCGCAGCGCATCGGGCTTGGCAGCGGGCAAAAAAGTTGCAGCTGCATCCTTTTGGCTGAGCCTGACGTAACGTAGGCGTGCATCAAGCGAACTTTTGTCCTGATTCGTTACTCTCACGCTGCAGCCACTGCCGGAGCCTGCCATGCCGTTTCGCGATGCTTTCAAATTGCCGTCCAGCGAGATCACCGATGAGGCCGTTTATCGCGACCGTCGCCGGCTGCTGCAGTTATTGGCGTTGACCCCGGCGCTGGGTGTGGCCGGGTGTGCCGAGGCTGATCCGCCGCCGCCGCCCAAGACCGTAGTGACACCGGCGCAGGCGCGCAGCGGGTTCCGCACGGCCGAGGAACTGACCCGGCTGGAAGACGTCACCAACTACAACAATTTCTACGAGTTCGGCACCGACAAGACCGATCCGTCCAAGGCTGCGAAGACCTTGAAGCTGTCGCCGTGGACGGTGAAGGTGAGCGGCGAGTGCGAGAAGCCCGGCAGCCTGTCGCTGGACGAACTGCTCAAGGGCATCACGCCGGAGGAGCGCATTTACCGGCTGCGCTGCGTGGAAGGCTGGTCGATGGTGATCCCGTGGACGGGTGTGCCATTGGCCGAGGTGCTCAAGCGCTTCGCACCGACCTCCAAGGCCAAGTATGTGGCGTTCACCACGCTGGCCGACCCGCAACAGATGCCGGGCGTGCGCTACCGCTCGATCAACTGGCCGTATCGCGAAGGCCTGCGTATCGACGAGGCGATGCACCCGCTGACCTTGCTGGCCACTGGCCTGTACGGTAAGCCGCTGCCGCAGCAGAACGGCGCGCCACTGCGGCTGGTAGTGCCGTGGAAATATGGCTTCAAGAGCATCAAGTCGATTGTGGAAATCCGCTTCGTCGAAAAAATGCCCGAGACCGCTTGGCACGATCTGCAACCTTCCGAATACGGCTTCTTTTCCAACGTCAATCCAGCCGTGGACCATCCGCGCTGGAGCCAAAAGACCGAGCGTCGCATCGCAGGTACCGCCAGCAAACTGTTCGCTGAGCGCATCGCGACAAAGCCATTCAACGGTTACGCGGATCAGGTCGCTTCGCTGTATGCGGGCATGGATCTGAAGAAGTGGTTCTAGGGTGTGAGCTTGAATCACTGTAGGAACGCGCTGGCGCGCGACCAGGCGTTCTCGGTAGCGTTTCATCGCCAGCGCGCTCCTACGACGCATGACACGTGACGGCAGCACCGGCATCCTGAGGGAGGAGTTGCAGAGCGTGATCGAGCAGGACCTGCCTCTGTTCGCAATGCATCGCCGCGCATCACCGGGCTGCGCACGCATCCGCTCTCCAAGGCTGCTGTGCATGACACGCAGCCACGCAACCTTCCTTCGCAAACCGCTTTCATCGACGAGATCGCATGGCCAAGACCTCCACTTCCGTGATCGCTGCCAAGACGCTGGTACATGTCGCCGCGCTGGCGCCGATCGCCCTGCTCGGCTGGCAGTTCTGGCAGGTGTGGCAGAGCGGTAGCGACGCGCTGGGCGCCAACCCAGTGGCCGAGATCGAGCATCGCACTGGTCTATGGGCGTTGCGTTTCCTGCTGATCACGTTGGCAATCACGCCGTTGCGCCAACTCACCGGGCAGTCAGCATTGATCCGCTTCCGCCGCATGCTGGGCCTGTACGCGTTCTTCTACGCCACAGTGCACTTGGCAGCGTATCTCACATTGGATCTGCGTGGGTTCTGGACGCAGATTTTTGAAGAGATCCTCAAGCGCCCCTACATCACGGTGGGATTTGCAGCGTGGCTGCTGTTGATGCCACTGGCAATCACCTCCACCCAGGGCTGGATGCGTCGGCTCAAGCGCAACTGGGGCCGCCTGCACATGCTGATTTACCCGATCGGGCTGCTGGCGGTGCTGCATTTCTGGTGGCTGGTGAAATCCGATATCCGCGAGCCGGCGCTGTATGCCGGCATTCTTGCGGTGTTGCTGGGCTGGCGCGTCTGGAAAAAACTCAGCGCGCGCCGAACCACAGCAAGGCGCTCAGCGCCGCCGCCAGCAACACCGCGCTAAGCAGCAACCAGGGCCAACGGGCCACCTTCATCGGTGCGCGCGTCGGCTCTGCAACGGCACGCGGCGGCGGCAGTGGTTCGGTGTCGGGCAGGTCCCAGGTGGTGCTGTGGTGGGTACGCGGTACTTCCACCACAAATCGGTGGCGCGCATCGAACACCACCTGATCGCCGGCCTGCAGCCAGCCGTCGCGCACCTGCACGCCATTGATCCAGCTGCCTTCTTCCGAGCCCAGATCGCGGATCAGCACACGGTCGCCATGACGCTCTAAGCGCGCATGCTGCGCAGCGAACGCAGGGTCGTCGATAACGATATCGGCGGCGGCATCGCTGCCGACCAGACGCGAGCGATCCAGGGTGAAACTCCGCCCGTGATGACGACCGCCCACCCCACGCAGCAACAGGCAGACCTCGCTCAAGCCGGCCGTGTCTTCCTGGATATCGTTGGACGGCGCAGTGGAGGGCGCACTGCGCAGCAGCATCTCCATGCCATCGGCATAGATCGCATCGCCTGGGCGTAGCAACGCCATGCGGCGCACCGGGCGCCCATTGACGTGGATGCCGCGGATGCCGTTGGCCACTTGCAGCCACAGGCCGCGTTGGTCAAGGCAGAACTGCGCCAATAGCAACGCCCCCTGTGCATCGCTGACCACCCGCACGCTGCCGGAGGCATGACGCACGATCCGGTGGACGCCGGGCTTGAGGGGATGATCCGGCTGCTGCCGGTGGGTGAAATGAACTTGCAGGTCTCGCACCGGCCGCAGCCTAGCAGGTTTGCTCCCGCGCGCGGCCATCTGGCGTGATCGGGGCGTGCCGGGGTGCAGCCACGCGCGCTTCCGGAACGCGATGCAGGCTAGGCGAGTGTGTGCAGTGGCAGCGCGCGGGGCGCGGCGCAGACCCGCATTCCTGACATCGTCAGCGCCGTGGTCCACGGCCGCACTTGGAGCTAGGCCCGCGCATGCGCACAATGCGCCTCACTTTTCGCATGACCCATCGCCCCCATGTCCAGCATCGATATCCGCCACGACCATTCCTTGACGCCGACCCAGGCCCGCGCGGCTATCGACGAGGCAGCGCGCAAGCTCACCGATCGCTACGGCATCGCCTCGCATTGGGAAGGCGACACCTTGCGCATCGCACGTGCCGGCGTGGACGGGGCGATTGCGCTGCTACCGCAGCAAGTGCGCGTCACCGCCGAGCTCGGCTTTTTGTTGTCGGCGATGCAGCCGATGGTGGAATCGGAAATCCGCCGCTTGCTGGCCGAAAAACTGGCCTGACCGCACCTGTGGCGCAGCGCTGCTTCAGCGCCAAGTCACCTGCCCTGGCGCTTACCGGTAGATGCTGACCACACCCCTGATCGGGCAACGCTTCACCTGCCCGATGCAGGGTCGGCACTAGGGTGAAGGCAACGTCACTTTGGCAACCTACAGGAGCATCGCATGACGACCGGATACGATCGGAACGGTAACCGCGACAACGCGGCCCACGGCTTCCAGGCGCAGGCGGAACAGATCTCGCGCCGGCTCGGCGAATCGGCGCAGACCGTGTGGCTGGCAGGCCTGGGCGCGCTTGGCCGCGTGCAGAGCGAAGGCGGCAAGCTGTTCGACTCGCTGGTGCGCGAAGGCGCTGCCTACGAACGCACCGGCCAGCGCAAGGCGGCCGAGAGCGTTGACGAATTGCGCGACGAGGTGGAAACCCAGTTCGAACAGGCGCGCGACACCGCGGTGCGCGGCTGGGACAAGCTGGGCAAGGCCTTCGACGAGCGCGTGAAAGGCGTGCTGCGCACACTCAACATCCCCGAGCAGGAAGAGCTGGAAAACCTGCGTCGCGAGGTCGAATCGCTCAAGGCCCAGGTCCGTGCCAACACCGCAGCCACCAAGCGTGCCAACCGCACTGCCAACCAAGCGGCACAGGCCGCTAGCGGCGAGACGACTGCTGCCGGCGGCCCAGTTGCCGGAGCGACTTCCGCGTCGGGCAACACGGGTGCGTTCGACCCGGAATAAGCAACGGTAAGAGCAACCGCGCCACCGTGCGGTGGGCGGTTGCTTTCCCCGCGGCAAGGGCAGGACACCTGAGGCACGAGCGGTGCTTCGGCGCCGCTCACGGGCGCTGAGCGCGGGCTCGGCTGAAGAACCACCCGACCCGCCCACGATGCCTCACCGTCGACTGGCGGCATTGACCCCTTGCAGGCACTCCGGCCTTACCCGAGTTCTTAAGCCGCGCCGGCTTTGAGGCAGCAGTTGGCACAGTGGCGTTGGATTGGTGTCGGCGTGGCACTGTCCGTATGCGAGTGACATCTAAAGATGGGCTTTGGAATCAGTTCCTTAGCTCTCCAACACTACTCCGACGCCCAATGTTGCAAAGCAACATGTTTTTTTGGACAATCAGGAACGACCCGCCAGTCCGGCGTTACGAAGTCCGTTTGCTCCCCTCCCCTCACGGCTTCTGACTGGCGGGTCTTTCGCTATCTGGATCACGGCTCGCGATATCGCTCATAGCGATCCATTGACGAATCTTTCGCGAAGGATTCTTCTAGACGCACGATTCGTTATACGCGCCATAGCTTGATGCTCACGCCTCCCTGGATTTTGGCGCCATTGGCTGCACTGCTGCTCTGGCTGGCGGTGTGTGTTTATCTCTGGCTGGTGCGGCGACGCGCCAGTGAAGTGCACGAAGGCGTCCGTGCGTTGTCCGCCATGCACTGGCGCGATTTTTCCGCCGTGGTGCTGCGCGTTCTGCAGGATCAACGCGGATGGCAGCCGGTCCAGTTGCCGCAGGACGGCCTGCCCAGCGCCGATTTCATGATGCAAACCGAGCATGGCACCCGCCTGGTGGCCTGCAAGCACGGGCGCGGTTATCGCATCGGCGTGGCAGCAGTGAACGAGCTGGGCGCGATGGCGCGCCTGGCCGGCGCCAACGGCGGCGTGATGGTCACCGAAGGCCGCATGGAGCGCGAAGGTATTGCCGCCGCAGAAAAACAATCGGTCGAAGTGCTGGACGGGACGCGCCTGTGGCCGCTGCTTAAACCGTATCTGCCTGGCGATGTGGAAGCCGGCGTGGTCGGTACGGCGCGCCGCCGCGCGATCCAACACAGCATCATCGCCGGTGCCGCGCTGGCAACGCTGGCGGTCATGGCAGTGCTGGCGCTGCGCCCGCCAGCTGCGGCGCCGGCCGCATCGCGCACTGCGGTGTCCTCGCCGGTTCCTGCACCAGCACGCGTGGTGGCTTCCAGTACGCCCGCAGCGCCGACAGCGCAGCCGACGCTGCCTGCTGCGGCATCGACACCAACCGCGCCGGCAACGCCGGCAGCCGGCGCAGAACCGGATGCCGCCACCATGCAGGGCTATCAGCGTGAGGTGTCCAAGGCATTGGCGCAGACGCCGGGCCTGGTACGCGGCATCTGGCTGACTCAGGCAACGCTGGTGGTGGATCGCACGGTGGAAGACAGCGCGGCATGGCCACTGATCTGCCGCGAGCTGGAACGCTACCCGTACCTTCGCACGGTGCGCGTGCAGCTCAACCCACGTCCGGGAGTCGCGGAGCCGGTGCGCTGGCGTCAGTGCACTACGGTTTGATCGTAACGCGTTGGCTGCCGCGTTTGCGCTGTATCGCGCGGACGGGCCAAAGCTGCGACTAAACGACTGCACAGCCGCCAATCCGGCGCGACCAATCTCGGAATTGGCATTACCACGTGAATCTCCCGGTGCGTGCGCGCAACCCGCGCCCACCTGACGCTGTTTGCCACCTTTTGGTAGCCGTTCTCAGTCAAGCCGGATTCGTCGCGGACGTAGCGGCAGCCGCACCAGCGTGCGCCCACGCAACACACCACTGAGCATGGATGGCGACGCAAACTGCGTTGCCGCACCTCCAGCCTGCCGACATAACTTCAGCGCATTCCCGGCGCAAACCGCGCCACCAGATCGTACGAGCCGCCTAGAAACATCTGGCGCACGTAGGTGACCGGCTGGTCGCCGCGCCAGGTGTGACGGTCGATCACCAGACAGGCCGCGCCAGCGTCCGCCTGCAGCCGTTTGGCCTGCGTCGCGTCGGCGCCGATTGCGCTGATGCGGTGCTCGGCGCGCGTCCATGACACGTTGCGCAGTAACCAGCTGCCCGGCGCCACCTCAGTGAATGGCTGGTCCAATGCCTCGGGCACGGTAGTGATATCGATCACGCGCTGCTCCAGCGCAAACGGGCGTCCGTCGGCCAGGTGCACGCTCTGCAACGCCAGCACTTTGCCGATGCTGCCCAACGCACATTCCTGTGGCACGCGCTGCCGCACGTTGCGCAGCTGCCGCGACAACAATGCGAAGCGATAGACGTGGCCGCGCGTGGTCATTTCCACTTCGATGTCCGGGATCGAGAGCGCTACTTGTTCCAGATGCGGCCGCGCCACGAACGAGCCGGTGCGGCGGCGGCGTTCGATCATGCCGGCATCGGCCAGCAAGCCGAGCACTTTGTTCACGGTCATGCGCGAGCAGCCGTATTGCGCCATCAACTCGTGCTCGGGCGGCACGCGGTGCCCGGGCGGCCAGTCGCCGCTATGGATGCGTTGTTCCAGATCCTGACGAATGCGCTGATGCAAGGTGCCGGGCGCGATGGGGGGGGGGGCGATCAAGCTCAGGTCTCCGAGAACAGCGGCTATCCAATCGGCAGGCCGCACCGTGGGGCGGGTGCGCGATGTGCACGTTGCGCCATACACCGTGCACACGCTGCAATGAATAAGAGCACTGCGTGCATCTGCCCGGCCGGCTGCAATGTTTCAGTGGCTCCAGAGGCGGCATTGTGCGCGCATCCGCTCATCGCAGCGAAGAACACTAACGCGCAGGTCTGGCCGGTGCAGCCGCTGCTCGGAATCGGCAGGTACACCGCGTACACCCCGATTGCTGCGCGCTATTCGCATCAGCCTGACAACTGCTCGCCAAGTTTTGCTAGCCGATGTCATTTGCCCAGCAGGCTGCGCAACACCACAGCAAACCGTGTGGCAACACGCGCGCGGTCGACATGCTGCCCGTCGTGCACCACCCAGCGCCCGCCGCGCCAGACATTGCGCACCGCGGTACCGCGCGCGGCGAACAGCCAACTGTCCAGCAAGGCGTCGTCGCTGCGCGCCAGCAGGGCCGGATGTGCCGTGTCCAACTCGATCAGATCGGCCGCTGCGCCCCCACGGATGCCGGTTTGCGTGACGCCCAGCGCCTGCGCGGCACCAATGCCGGCCTGATCGTAGAGCCAGCGCCCGCTGGAGACTGCCCCCCGCGCTAACACATTGCGCGCTTGCAGCGTCAGGCGCTGGCCGTATTCGAGCAGGCGCAGTTCTTCGGCCGCATCGATCAGCACATTCGAATCCGAGCCCACGCCGAAGCGTCCGCCCGCAGCGGCAAATGCCTGCATAGGGAAGAGGCCGTCGCCCAGATTCGCCTCGGTGATCGGGCACAGACCGACCACCGCGCCGCTATCCACAATCGCCTGCATTTCGCGTGCATCCACATGCGTGGCATGCACCAGGCACCAACGCGCATCCACCGGCGCGTTGGCCAGCAGCCACTGCGCCGGGCGCTGATTGGACCAGGCAAGGCAGGCGTCCACTTCGCGCTGTTGTTCGGCGATATGGATGTGGATAGGTCCGTCGGTGAGCGGCACCAGCGCCGCCAGTTGCTGCGGGGTGACCGCGCGCAGGCTGTGTGGCGCCAGCCCAAGCACCGCGTCTGGCAGCGCTTTCAGGCTGTGCCTGCAGTCGTCCAGCAGGCGTGCGAAGCCGTCGATATCGTGAATCAGACGACGCTGCGCAGGGTTAGGGGCGGCACCACCGAAATCCGAATGCGCATAGAACACCGGCAACAAGCTGAGCCCGATGCCGGTATTGGCGGCCGCGGCGGCAATGCGCTCGGACATTTCGCCGGCATGCGCGTACGGCGCGCCGCTGACGGTGTGGTGCAGGTAATGGAATTCACCGACGCGCGTGAAGCCGCTTTCGAGCATTTCCACATAGGCCTGTTCGGCGATCACCTGCAGGCTGTCCGGGTCCAGCTGGTCAACGAAGCGGTACATCAGCTCGCGCCAGCTCCAGAAGCTGTCGCCGCTGCGCCCGCCAACCTCGGTCAGCCCCGCCATGCCGCGCTGGAAGGCGTGGCTATGCACGTTGCCCAGGCCAGGCAGCAACACCTCGCAGCGCGTGTCGGTCACGGCAGCAGGCGCATCGGCCTGCACCGAGGCAATGCGACCCTGCGCTACTGAGATCCGCACCCCGCTGGCCCATCCGTCGGGCAACAAGGCCCGGGTGGCCCAGAACACCTGCATCTGTTGATCTGCCACTGGACACCCTCGATTGCCGAATCTATTGTATATACATATCAGACACCCCGAGCCTGCGCCATGCATTGCGACGTTCTCTGGCACAACGCGCAACTGATGACCCTGGATGCCGCCGATGGCGGCCTGGGCATCGTGGACGACGGCCTCGTCGCCTGCCAGCAAGGCCGCATCGTCTACGCCGGCCCGGCCGCACAGGCACCAGCGCTGCAACCCGACAGCACCCACGACTGCCAGCGCCGCTGGATCAGCCCGGGTTTGATCGATTGCCACACGCACCTGGTGTATGCCGGCAACCGCGCCAACGAATTCGAGCAGCGCCTGCGCGGTGCCAGCTACGCCAAGATCGCCGCGGCCGGCGGCGGCATCGTGGCGACCGTGCGCGCGACTCGCGCCGCCGACGATGCGGCACTGCTGGCTGCCAGCCTGCCGCGCCTGGAGGCGATGCTCGCCGAAGGCGTGACTACGCTGGAAATCAAATCCGGCTACGGGCTCACGCTGGACGATGAAATCAAGCAGTTGCGCGTGGCGCGCCAACTCGCCGCGCTGCGCAAGGTGGAAGTGGTGCCGACCTTCCTGGGCGCGCATGCAGTGCCGCCTGGCGGCGATGCGCGGCACTACATCGACGAAGTCTGCACGCAGATGATTCCGGCGATCGCCGCGCAAGGGCTTGCCGAGGCCGTGGATGTGTTCTGCGAGCATCTGGCGTTCTCGCACGCGCAGGCCGAACAGGTGTTCATCGCGGCACAAGCGCATGGCTTGCACATCAAGATCCACGCCGAACAGCTGAGCAATCAGCACGGCGCAGAACTGGCTGCACGCTACGGCGCGTTATCGGCCGATCACATCGAATACCTGGACCAGGCCGGCATCGCGGCGATGGCCGACGCCGGCACGGTGGCAGTGCTGTTGCCGGGCGCGTTTTATTTCACACGCGACACCCAGGTGCCGCCGATTGCTGCGTTGCGCGCGGCTGGCGTGCCGCTGGCCTTGGCCACCGACTGCAACCCAGGCACCTCGCCGCTAACCAGCCCGTTGCTGGCCATGAACATGGCAGCGACGTTGTTTCGCATGACCGTAGACGAATGCATCGCCGGGTTCACCCGCGAGGCCGCGCGCGCGCTTGGGCGTAGCGCACGCATGGGCCAGCTGCGCGCCGGCATGGACTGCGATCTGGCGATCTGGGACATCGATGCGCCGGCCGATCTGGTCTACCGCATGGGCTTCAATCCTCTTCATGCACGCGTCTGGCGCGGGCATCCCTGCTGAATCCGGAGTCGTCATGTCTGTTTCTGTTGTCTTGCAACCAGGCCAGGTCATGCTGGCGCAATGGCGTGCGCTGTATCGCGGTGCCGAGGTGGCATTGGACGATGCATGCGCTGCTGCGGTGCTGCGCAGCGCGCAAACGGTGGAGGCCATCGTTGCGCGTGGCGAGCCGGTGTATGGCGTCAACACTGGCTTCGGCAAGCTGGCCAGCGTGCGCATCGAGCGCGAGGATCTGCAGACCTTGCAGCGCAATATCGTGCTCTCGCACGCAGCCGGTGTGGGCGAGCCCACGCCGGTGCCGGTGGTGCGGCTGATGATGGCGCTCAAGCTCACCAGCCTGGCCCAGGGCGCTTCCGGCGTGCAGCCGGACACGCTGACATTGCTGGAAGCGATGCTGCGCGCTGGCATCACCCCGGTGGTGCCGTGCCAGGGCTCGGTGGGTGCCTCCGGCGATCTGGCGCCGCTGTCGCATTTGGCCGCAGTGATGATCGGCGTTGGCGAAGCCTTTGTCGGCGCGCAGCGTTTATCTGCTGCCGACGCGCTGGCACAGGCGCAGCTGCAGCCGCGCGTGCTGGGCGCGAAAGAAGGCTTGGCGTTGCTCAACGGCACCCAATTTTCCACCGCCTGCGCCTTGGCCGGTCTGTTTGAGATCGAAACCGTGTTGCAGGCCGCGCTGGTCACCGGTGCGTTGTCGGTGGAAGCGGCCAAGGGCTCTGATACGCCGTTCGATGCGCGCATCCACGCACTGCGCGGGCAGCCTGGGCAGATCGCCACTGCGGCGGCGTTACGTGCCTTGATGGCGGATTCGGCCATTCGCGAATCGCATCGGCTTGGCGATGTACGCGTGCAGGATCCGTACTGTCTGCGCTGCCAGCCGCAGGTGATGGGCGCGGCGTTGGACATCATGCGTCAGGCCGCGCGCACGCTGGAGATCGAAGCCAATGGTGTCTCCGACAACCCACTGGTTTTCAGCGATACCGGCGAAGCCTTGTCTGGCGGCAACTTTCACGCCGAACCGGTGGCCTTCGCCGCCGACATGCTGGCCATGGCGGCGTGCGAAATCGGCTCGATCAGCGAACGCCGCACTGCGATGCTGGTCGACCCCGCCTTGTCTGGCCTGCCCGCCTTTCTGACCCCGCGCCCGGGCTTGAACTCCGGCTTCATGATTCCGCAGGTGACCGCTGCGGCGCTGGTGTCGGAAAACAAACAGCGCGCGTATCCGGCCAGCGTCGATTCGATTCCAACCTCGGCCAATCAGGAAGATCACGTCTCGATGGCCGCGCACGGTGCGCGCCGTCTACTGGCGATGGCAGAGAACGCCGCGCACGTCATCGGCATTGAGCTGCTGGCCGCGGTGCAAGGCTGCGATTTCCATGCGCCGCTGCGATCCAGCACCGCGCTGGAAGCCGCACGTGCCCTGCTGCGCGCGCAGGTACCGACGCTGCAGGACGACCGCTATTTCCATCCCGACATGCTGGCCGCCAGCGCCTTGGTGCGCTCGGGTGCGCTGGCGCAGGCAGTGGCGATCACGTTGCCGGGTGTGGAGCAGGACGCATGAGTTGGCAACTCTTATGCAGCGCGTCGATACCTGCATCGGCGCAGTCGCACTTGCAGTCTTTTGCGACCTCTGCATGCACGCGCGCAGAAGATGACGCGGCGCCATGCACGCGACGCATCCGCAACGCCCAGCTGCGCACCGCATGCCGCACGCTCGCAGCACTTACGCATGGAGCGCAGCGATGAACGCCCTGCCCGACTGGTTGGAACTCCACCGCGGCGATGCGCCGCTGATCATCAGTTTTCCGCACACTGGCACCGAGTTGCCGGAGGAAGTGGCCGACCAGTTCGTTTCGCCATGGCTGGCCCGCCGCGATACCGATTGGTGGGTGCATCAACTCTACGATTTCGCACAGTCGCTGGGCGCCACCACGCTGCGTACCGCGATCTCGCGCTCGGTCATCGATGTCAATCGCGACCCCAGTGGGGCATCGCTGTATCCGGGCCAGAACACCACCGGTCTGTGCCCGCTCACCACCTTCGACAATCAGCCGCTGTATGCCGATGGCGCAGCGCCGGATCAGGCGCAGATCGCGGTGCGTCGCACGCGCTGGTTCGACCCGTACCACGCGGCGCTTGCCGACGAGATTGCACGCCTGCGCGCACAGCACGCGAAGGTCGTGGTCTACGACGCACACTCGATCCGCTCGTTCATCCCGCACCTGTTCGATGGCGAATTGCCGCAATTCAATATCGGCAGCAACGACGACCGCAGCTGCGACCCACGCCTGGTCGATGCGGTGGAGAGCCTGTGCCGCAGCAGCGGCTCCAGCACGGTACGCAACGGGCGCTTCAAGGGCGGCTGGATCACCCGCCACTACGCGCAACCCGAGCACGGCGTGCACACATTACAAATGGAACTGGCCTGCCGCGGCTACATGCGCGAACCGGACATCCTCGCTCCCGAGAACTGGCCCATGCCGTGGCAGCCGGTGCACGCCGTCGTATTGCGCGCGGTATTGCGCCACGTGCTGCTGGCCTGCCTGCAGTTCGCCAACACCCCCTCTTCCGACGCCGCGCCGCCTGCGGCCAACCGCTGATTGAAAGGAACCCGGCATGACCCGTCACGATGCAACCCGCGTCATCCGCGCCGCCACCGGCACCACGCTCACCGCCAGGAGCTGGCTCACCGAAGCGCCGCTGCGCATGTTGATGAACAACCTCGACCCGGACGTGGCAGAGCGCCCGCAGGAACTGGTGGTGTACGGCGGCATTGGCCGCGCTGCGCGCGATTGGGAATCCTTCGACGCGATCGTCGCTGCGCTCACGCGTCTGGACGACGACCAGACCCTGCTGGTGCAATCTGGCAAACCGGTGGGCGTGTTCCGCACCCAAGCCGATGCCCCTCGCGTGCTGATCGCCAATTCCAATCTGGTGCCGCGCTGGGCCAGCTGGGACCACTTCAACGAGCTCGATCAAAAGGGCTTGGCCATGTACGGCCAGATGACCGCCGGCAGCTGGATCTACATCGGCGCGCAAGGCATCGTGCAGGGCACGTACGAAACCTTCGTCGAGATGGGCCGCCAGCACTACGCCGGCAATCTGGCCGGCAAGTGGTTGTTCACCGGCGGGCTTGGCGGCATGGGCGGCGCGCAGCCGCTAGCTGCGGTGATGGCTGGTGCCTCGTGCCTGGCGGTGGAGTGCCGCAATAGCAGCATCGACATGCGGCTGCGCACCGGCTATCTCGATACCTGGACCGATTCGCTGGATGAAGCACTGCGCTTGATCGAGGAGTCATGCACCGCCAAGAAACCGCTCTCGGTCGGCCTACTCGGCAATGTCGCCGACGTGCTGGACGAACTGCTGCTGCGTGGGATCAAGCCAGACCTGTTGACCGACCAGACCTCTGCACACGACCCGGTCAACGGTTACCTGCCGCAGGGCTGGAGCGTCGAAGAATGGGATGCAAAGCGGGTGAGCGCGCCGAAGGAAGTGGAAGCCGCTGCGCGCGATTCGATGGCCAACCACATCCGCGCCATGCTCACTTTCCACGCACTGGGCGTGCCCACCGTGGACTACGGCAACAATCTGCGTCAGATGGCGCTGGAAGCCGGCATCGAGAACGCATTCGATTTCCCCGGCTTCGTGCCTGCCTATATCCGCCCGCTGTTTTGTCGCGGTATCGGCCCGTTCCGCTGGGTTGCGCTCAGCGGCGACCCGGACGACATCGCCAAGACCGACGCCAAGGTCAAGGAGCTCATGCCCGACGATGCGCATCTGCATCGCTGGCTCGACATGGCGGCCGAAAAGATCGCCTTCCAGGGCCTGCCCGCGCGCATCTGCTGGGTGGGCCTGGGCGACCGCCACCGCCTGGGTCTGGCCTTCAATGCAATGGTGCGCAGCGGCGAGCTGAAGGCGCCGGTGGTGATCGGCCGCGACCATCTGGATTCCGGCAGCGTGGCCTCGCCCAATCGCGAAACCGAAGCGATGGCCGACGGCTCGGACGCGGTCTCCGACTGGCCGCTGCTCAACGCCCTGCTCAACACCGCGAGCGGGGCCACCTGGGTCTCGCTGCACCACGGCGGCGGCGTCGGCATGGGCTTCTCGCAACACGCCGGCATGGTCATCGTCTGCGACGGCAGCGAAGCCGCCGACAAGCGCTTGGAACGTGTGCTCTGGAACGACCCAGCCACCGGCGTGATGCGCCACGCCGATGCCGGTTACGCCATCGCCACCGAGTGCGCGAAGGAAAAAGGGCTGGATTTGCCGGGAATCTTACTTAGTTGTCCCTGAAAAATCCCCTTCAAGCGCCCCGTGCCGTCTGTGACAGCGGCACGTGGCTAAAGGATGGCCATTCCATCGCCCGCATCCAGGCACGCAAAAACGCGATCCAGCGCAGCAGCCAGCG
>NZ_JSBW02000019.1 GCF_000772705.2 Xanthomonas vasicola | reverse complement strand
GGCTGGCCGACTATAACCAGCAGATCCCGCACGACAGCCTGGGCGGGCTAACGCCCGCCGAGTTCCGTGATCAACATCAACCGCAGACCTCTAATTTTGGCTGGCACTGAATTGCGGGGAGTCGACATTCCGGCCCAGGCCCAGCACATCGCCCGCATCAGCCAGGACGTTGAGGCCGTTGTCGTGCCAGTACGCTGCCGCACCCAGGGCGCTGGGTTCGATCTGCAGCAGCAGGTCCGGCTGCTCTTCCACTGGCAAGCCGATCAGCACACCGATGCGGCGGTAGTTGCCCCGGAACGTGTGTTGCATCGGGCCACGGCCCCGGTGGCGGTAGCCATCGCCGCTGGCGGCGTTGCCATTGCCCAGGCGGTCGGCGTAGACGAAGTTGGCCAGCCCGACCGGATTGCGCAGGAATTGCGGCGCCTGCGCCGGCGTGATGCGCGCGCCGAACACTTCCAGCAGCCGGGCGCTGGTGGTGTACGTCAGCCCTTCCTCCATGCGCGACAGGCTCAGACTTTCGTGGCCGACCTGGCCGAGCCAGTGCGCGGCGCGGCGCTTGGTGGTGATGCCGAAGCGGTTGGCGGCGGCGAGCAGTGGGCCATGCCAGCGCTGTGCGCGTTGCGGCGAGCACTGCATGATCGAGGCGAGCTGGGTATCGGTGAACATCAATCGACCTTCAGGATGCGCGCCACATTGCCCTGGGCGCGGTAGGTGAGCACCGCCAGCACGATCAGCGTGCCCAGGTGACAGAGACTGACCTGCGAGCCGGCGCCGGCCAGCAGGATGTGCAGTGCCTGGCCGCCGGTGCTGGCGATCAGCAACCACGCGCACCAGCCCGCGCCGCGTCGATGGCGCGCATCGACTGGGCGGTAGGTAAGCAGGCGGACGCAGATGGCAAGCGAGGCCATCAACGTCAGGACGGTGACCAGGCTATGCACTGGGCGGACCTCCACGACGTAGGAAGGAAAAGTCGAACGATTTGCTCTTTTCGATCAGGCCGAGCGTGACGGTGATCGCGCACGCCGCGCTGGCGAAGGCAGCCACGCCACTGGATTTGATTGGCAGCCAGAGCAGGATCTCTGGCGCCAGCTGGTAGCCGGCTATCACGCTCACCGGGAAATAAATCAGCCGTACCAGCAGCGGTTGCTTGGCGGCGGACACCACGAACAATGCGCCGCCGGCAAAGGCGCCGATCAGCGCGTCGCCGTCGATGCCAGGCAGCACGGAGGCAAGACCCACACCGGTGGCGATCAAAAAGCCGCTCGATACGGAGGTGGGTTCGGTCATCAGGTCAGTCCCATAGCTGCACAAGCGGCGTCATCGCCGCCGTGGTGGTGGTTACCTCGGGCAACTCCACCGGGGTGCCGTGCGGAAGCACGGCGCCTAGTTCGGCCAGGCCGGGATTGAGGAGATAGGTGCGCTCGACCAGGCCGGCCGTGCTACCCAGATGGCGCCAGCACAGCAAGTCGACGGTGTCGCCTTGCATGGCGTGTACGCGCATCAGATGAGTTCCGCCGTGTTGCGTGGCTTGTCCTGCAGATCGCGCACTGCCCAGCGCTGATCACGGCGCAACTCGGTGATGCTCGGCGACAGGTCATCGGCGCGCTGGTTCGCGCTGTCGGTCGCGTCAAAGCTGCGGTAACGCTCTGCAACTTCCACGGCGGTGGCACACGCCACCGCACGCAGGTA
The DNA here is from genome assembly GCF_000772705.2 of Xanthomonas vasicola. Classification (GTDB taxonomy): domain Bacteria; phylum Pseudomonadota; class Gammaproteobacteria; order Xanthomonadales; family Xanthomonadaceae; genus Xanthomonas; species Xanthomonas vasicola. The sequence continues at coordinate 14,104 of NZ_JSBW02000019.1, read as the reverse complement.
AAGCTGCAGGCGGCGGGAGACACCATCGACGGTGGTGCTGGGCACATCGGCCAGCGATGCGTAGCCGGCGGTCTGCTGCGTGTCTGCCCAGGCCTGCAGCTCATCGTTGACGGCCAACATGGCGGCCACGATCGCGTGGCGCAGACGCGCATCGGTGACGGTGCCATCCAGGCGCATGCTTGCCCGCACACTCGCCGGTGCGATCGCTGGCCAGAACGGCGCGTTGGCGATCGCATCGGGCGTGGCGCTGGTGGTGCCGGTGGCAGTGAATCCGCTCATGGATGGCTCGGAAGAGATCGCCGGTGGTCGGGGCGTCACCGCAGCGATGACGTGCTGTGGATCGGCCCCGAGCCGGCGAGGGTTGCGGGGACGCTCGGTTATGCGCTGGTGCCCGCAGGCTCAGCGCTAAACTTCTTCAAGAGGCGCTCGGCGCGCTCCAGATCCTTCTTGCCGCCGCAGCTGCCGTGCAGTGCGATGGCGCGCTGCAGGTCGGCCACAGCGGCAGCGGCGATCGGCTGCGCCTGGTCGGCGGGCGTCTCGTCGGTGATGCCAGCCAGCGATGCGCGAGCCAGCGCCAGGTGCAGCTTGGCGCGCACCTCGTCGGGCATGTCCTGCTCGGCGGTCAGCGTGGCGGTGTCGGCCAGGACGGCCGCATCAAACGGCTGGCCGGTCTTCTGCGCCGACAACGCCGCCTCAGCGACTTCCTCGGCCAGTACGCAGCCCACGGTGCGGGAGAAGCGGTCGGGCATCTGCAGGCCGTGCTTGAGCACATAGGCGCCCAGCTCCAGCGCGCCGGCATAGTCGCCGGCATCAATGCGCCAGACCATGCACGTCATGACGATCTCGTCCTGCGCGCCCTGGCCGCCGGCCAGCACGCCGGCCAGATATGGCACGTAGGCCGGCAGCAGCTGCACTTTGAGCGCCGCCTTGCCCTGGGTGGACTGGATCTGCTTCAGCCGCAGGCGATCGCTCTGCAGCTGCGCCATGTGCTGCTCATAGGCCGTTGCACCGGCCATGAGCTGGTGCGGGGCACGCTGTGCTGCTTCCAACTCGGCCAGCACGCGGCTGTGGTGACGCTTGGCGGGACTGTCGGCCATGGCTTAGGCCTCGATCTCGATGTGCTCGACCACGCAGCCCAGGCCGTAGTCTTCGACCACGTAGGCATCGTTGGAGGACTCGTAGTTCTCGATGCGATCACGTGCGGGCACTTCCTGGATGTAACGACGACGGCCGCCGGTCTGGTAGTAGATCGACAGGTTCGCCAGCGAGGTGACCATCAACGCGCCGTCCGGCAGGTACGGCACCTCAGCCACCTGTAGGCCACCGACGCGGCGCTGGCTCAAGATCAGGTCGGTGGCGATCTTCTCGCTGGCCGGCTGGTCCTTGTTGACCATCGGGAAATACTTGTCGTGCATCAGGTCGCGGCCGAGCACCACCACCAGGCTCGGATCCTTGCGGTGCCACGGGTCGAGCAAGTTGCTCACCACATCGAACACCAGCGCGTCGAGGTTGCGGTAGTCCGCGCCATCGCCGGCGCCGATGACCATCTTGCCGGCCGTCTTGCCGCTCGCCAGCACGCGCTGCGCGGCATTGGTGCGGTACTGCTGCAGCCAGCCGATGTTGACGTCTTCCAGCAGCGGGAATGCGGCACGGTCGGTGTCGGCAGCGGCATGCGTGCCGTTAAAGCCGATCTGCAGACGGTCCAGCGCCTGGCGCTTGACGATGGCGTCGCGCAGGCGTGCCTGGAAGTCTGGGAACTTGGCCCAGGTATCGAGCAGCGCATAAGGGATCGCGGTGTCGAAATCGGTCTTCTTGGCGAGGTACTCGTTCTTGTCGAGCGCGGCCACGTTGCGTGGGGTGCGGGTCTTGCCGGCACCGGTATCGGTGCGGCTGGCAATGCTGCCGGTGACGCCGATGCCCACCTTCTGGCCGGACAGTTCGTCCACCGGGATGATGTTGACCTTGGACAGGAACTCGCTCGATTCCTGCATGCGCGTTTCCAGCTTCTGCTGCACGGTCGGATCGACAGCGAAGGAATGGAAGGCGGAGGTGATGCCATTGAGCTTGGCGATCTGCTCGGCGAACTGGTTGAACTGCAGGCGGGTGCCGTTTTGCATGGTGGCTCCGAAGGGGGCGCTAGCGGCGTGTGTGTGTGGTGTGGGATCAGCAGTCAGTCAGCACGGCCGCGCCGCCGCCGGTGACCACCGGGCGTGCGGGCTGTGCCGGATCGGGCTGCTGTGAGAGCGAGGCGCGCAGCTGCGCCAGGTCGTCCGCCAGCTGCGCGTGCTTGGTCGCCTGCTCGTTGTGTTCGGCCTGCAGGCAGTCGAAGCGTTCGTCCTGGCCGCGCACGTGCTCGGCGATCTCTTCGACGCCCTGGCCGAGGTCGGCGAACTGCTCGGCGGTGATGCTGGTGGCGTCCTCGCTCTTGAGCGCGGTGCGGATCCGGCTGAGCAGACTGGCGACCGGCCCTTCGCTGACTTCGCTGAATTCCAGCGTGGTTTCCTCGGCGACGGTGAACAGGTTGCCGGGCGATTGCTTGCGATCGGCCAGCGGGTTGGCGTCGGGGTGCTGGCCGGCGAAGCTGAGCATCGAGGTGCCCAGGCTGGCCGGTGAGTCGGTCACCGCCAGACCAACCAGATACGCCTTGCCGGTATTGGCGAACTTCTCCTGCACCTCGATGCTGGTGTAGAGCTTCTGCTTGGACTTGTTGATGGTGATCAGGTCGGCAGTCGGCTCGATCTGGGCAAACAGTGCCAGACGCTTGCTGCCGTCGATCTCGACCTCTTCGGCTTTGACGGCGGTGACATCGCCATATGCACGGAAGGGCGAGTCAGGCAGCAGGCTGCGCATGTGCTCGATCCAGATGCGGGCGTTGTAGGTCTCGCGGTTGTAAGTGGCGGCCATATCGTCGATCCAGCTGCGTTGGATCGTGCGGCCATCGGTGGTGGCGCCTTCGACGGCCACGCGGAACCAGTTGGAACGGAACTTCTTGGTCTTGCCCGACATGGGTGTCCTCTGCGCTGGATGCGTTTGCGATGACCCATGGTCAAACGCGACGCATAGCGCAGCAACGAAATCACCGTGTAAACAAGGTGATTACGCGTCGCTCAACTGTCGGGATTAAGAAGTGTGCCGCACTGTGGATGGCATGCAAAGCGTTGCCACCCAGCTCCCGATGGACACCCGCAGACAGGCCAAGTTCCTGTACTGGATGGGCTGGCGCGTGACCGAAATTGCGCAGGCCATCGGCGAGAACGAGAAGACTGTACACAGCTGGAAGTCGCGTGACGAGTGGGATCGCGCAGACAACGTTGAGCGCATCGGTGGAGCACTGGAAGCGCGCCTGGTCGTACTGATCATGAAGCCGGAAAAGTCCGGCGGTGACTTCAAAGAAGTTGATCTGCTGCATCGGCAGCTGGAGCGCCAGGCGCGCATCCAGCGCTACCAGGGCGGCGGCAACGAAGCGGACTTGAATCCGGCTGTGGCGAATCGCAACGCCGCGCCGAAGAAGAAGCCCAAGCGTAACGACTTCACCGAAGAGCAGGTCGAACAGCTGACCACGGCCTTCATTGATGGCTGTTTCGACTATCAGCGCGATTGGTACCGGGCCGGCAATGAGCGCACCCGCATCATCCTCAAGTCGCGCCAGATCGGCGCCACGTTCTACTTCGCCCGTGAGGCATTGATCGATGCGCTCACCACCGGGCGCAATCAGATCTTCCTCAGTGCGTCCAAGGCGCAGGCGCACCTGTTCCGCGGCTACATGCAGCAGTTCGTGCGCGAGACGATCGACGAGACGCTCTCCGGCGGCGACAGCATCGTATTCCCCAATGGCGCCGAGCTGTTCTTCCTCGGCACCAATGCGCGCACTGCACAGGGCTACCACGGCAATTTCTATTTCGACGAGTTCTTCTGGACCTACGGGTTCAACGAGTTGAACAAGGTCGCCAGCGGCATGGCGATGCACAAGAAGTGGCGCAAGACCTACTTCAGCACCCCATCGAGCATGGCCCACGAGGCCTACACGTTCTGGACCGGCGAGCGCCGCAACAAGGGCAAGCCGGCGGCGCAGCGGATCCAGATCGATGTGTCGCATGACGCGCTGGCCGGCGGTCGCCGCTGCCAGGACCGCGCGTGGCGACAGATCGTCAACATCCTCGACGCCCAGCGCCGTGGCTGCGACCTGTTCGATATCGAGGAACTGCGCGAGGAATACAGCCCGGACGCGTTCGCCAACCTGTTGATGTGCGAGTTCGTCGACGACGGCGCCAGCATCTTCCCGCTGGCGATGCTGCAGCCGTGCATGGTCGACAGCTGGGTCGAATGGGGGCAGGACTACAAACCCTTCGCTGCGCGCCCTTATGGCGATCGCGCGGTGTGGATCGGCTACGACCCGGCCGAGACCGGCGATACCGCCGGCCTGGTCGTGGTGGCGCCACCGCAGCTGCCGGGCGGCAAGTTCCGGTTGCTGGAGCGGATCCAGTTTCGGGGCATGGACTTCGCCAAGCAGGCCGCCGAGATCGAGCGCATCACGCGCCGCTACTGGGTGACCTACATCGGCATCGACACCACCGGCATGGGCAGTGGCGTGGCGCAGCTGGTGAAGCAGTTCTTCCCAAATCTGGTCACTTTCAGCTACTCCCCGGAGGTCAAGACGCGGCTGGTGCTCAAGGCCTTCGACGTCATCCACAACGAGCGGCTGGAGTTTGATGCCGGCTGGACCGATGTGGCGCAATCGTTGATGGCCATCCGCAAGACGATGACGGCCAGCGGCCGGCAATCCACCTTCACCGCTGGCCGCTCGGAAGAGACCGGCCACGCGGACCTAGCGTGGGCACTGTTCCACGCCCTGCAGAACGAACCGCTGGAAGGGCGCACCGCGCGCAACTCCGGCTTCATGGAGATCTCTTGATGTCGACTGACCAGTTGCCCGCCACCGCGCCTGCAGCTCCCACGCGTGCCGAGGCCTTCACCTTTGGCGATCCGACGCCGGTGCTCGATGGGCGCGGGGTGCTGGACTATCTGGAGTGCTGGCAGAACGGGCGCTGGTACGAGCCACCGGTGGCGCTGGATGGCCTCTCCAAGACCACGCGCAGCAATCCGTTCCTGCAGTCCGGGCTGATCTTCAAGCGCAACATGCTCGCACGCACCTTCAAGCCCCACCGGCTGCTGACGCGCGAAGCCTTCGAGCAGCTGTCGCTGGACTGGATCACGCTGGGCAATGGCTACCTTGAGCGGCGTCGCAACCGCATGGGCGGTGCGCTGTCGCTGGCTGCGCCGCTGTCCAAGTACATGCGGCGCGGCATCACCGAGGGTGAGTACTTCCAAGTGCGCACCTGGCACGACGAGCACGTGTTCGAGCCGGGCAGCGTGTTCCAGCTGCGCGAAGCCGATGTCGATCAAGAACTCTACGGCCTGGCCGAGTGGATGCCGGCGATGCAATCCGCCTTGCTCAACGAGTCGGCCACGCTGTTCCGGCGCAAGTACTACAACAACGGCTCGCATGCCGGCTTCATTCTGTACCTGACCGACCCGCAGCAGAGTCAGGAAGACGTCGACGCGCTGCGCACCGCCATGAAGGGCGCCAAGGGGCCGGGCAACTTCCGCAACCTGTTCCTGTACTCGCCGGGCGGCAACAAGGACGGGCTGAAGCTGATTCCGGTCAGCGAGGTCGCGGCCAAGGACGAGTTCAGCGGCATCAAGGGCATCACCCGCGACGACATGCTGGCTGCGCTGCGGATCCCGCCGCAGCTCATGGGCATCGTGCCGCAAAACGCCGGCGGCTTTGGGTCGATCCGCGAGGCAGCCGCTGTGTGGGCCGCCAACGAACTGGAGCCGCTGCAGGCGCGCATGCTGAAGATCAACGACTGGGTGGGCGATGAGGTCATCGCCTTCACCCCCTACGCGCCGCCAGTGGCCGCGTAATCCTTTCCCACCGCAGACCACGCAATGCTCAAGAACCTCCGTTGTGGCGAGTGCGCCCGCCTGCTGTGCAAGGCCGGCGCCTTCAATGAAATCCAGATCAAGTGCCCGCGTTGCGGCACGCTCAATCACCTGAAGGCCGAGAGCCTCACCTCCGATCGCCGCGAGCGAATCCAAGAAGGCTCTCATCATGAAAAACCAGCTCCTGCAGGGCGATGCCCTGACCATCCTGCCCACGCTCGAAGCCAATTCGTTCGACGCGCTGATCACTGACCCGCCGTATGCAAGTGGCGGCTTGACCGCCGCTGCTCGTGCCAAGCCGCCATCGCAAAAGTACGTCCAGGGCGGCGGCGTCCAACTGCATGCCGACTTTGTTGGCGACGAACGCGACCAGCGCTCACACCTGAAATGGATGCACCTGTGGCTATCCGAGTGCGCGCGCGTGCTCAAGGATGGCGCCCCGGTGCTGCTGTTCACCGACTGGCGTCAGCTGCCGCTGACCACTGACGCGCTGCAGATCGCCGGCTTCACATGGCGCGGCATCACCGTCTGGGACAAGACCGAAGGCGTGCGTCCGCAGTTGGGGCGCTTCCGGAACCAGGCCGAATACATCGTGTGGGGCAGCAAGGGCAGCATGCCGCTGGATCGACAGGCCCCAGTGCTACCGGGTGTCTTAAGAACTCCAGTGCTCAAAGCTGATAAGCATCATCTGACTGGGAAGCCGACTGATCTGATGCGCCAGCTAGTGCGGATTTGCGAAGTTGGCGGGCGAGTCCTCGATCCGTTTGCTGGATCTGGCACCACGTTGGTCGCCGCTCAGTTAGAGGGTTTTGAGTGGGTAGGCATCGAGATGACAGATCAGTACACCTCTGTGGCGCGTCAGCGGCTCAATCACGACTGATTCTCTGATTGGATCACACAAGCCGCCCACCGGGCGGCTTTCTCATGGTCATGCGGTCATCGACGTTTGCCTGCGGCGTGTCAAGCCGTGCGCACGCCATGACTTAGAGAGGCTGGAGGTGATAGACGTCGGTCTAGGACCAACAATTCCACCCCGATACGTTTTGTCTGTGCGGAATAATTTAGCTCTTTCCTGTAGATCGGCAGGCCATTGTAAAGGCTTGCGATTTCAGGTGAATTGTCATAAGTCAGCATCCATGGGCTTTTAATTTTTTTTATTGCTCCGGCCAGCTGGACATGATCTTCGTGCTTGTAGAAGCTGCAGTATAGTTCCGGGCCCCTTTTATAGTAGGGGGGGTCGATGTTTATAAGGCTTCTTTTTCCTGCGACCTTACTTATCTTCTCAAGAAAAGTCTTTGCATCTTCCCTGTGCAGCTTAACTTGATCTTTATATAAAGCTATGCGTCTGATTTTTTTAATCAAGTCCGCCTTGTTGAATCGGCAGTCTAATAAGTAATTTCCATTTTGATTAATTCCACCGATTACTCCCGCTTTGATAATTCCTGAGCGGTTCGTGCGATTGAGGAAGAAGGTGGAAAATCCAAGATCGACGACCTTGGGTTTAGATTTGCTTTGTATCAATCGCTGTTTTTGCCATTCTTCAATGGTGATGTCTGTTTTTTCTATCAATTCACATAGATCATCGGTGTGGCGCAAGACCGATGACCAAAACGCGTAAACAGATGGGTCAATGTCATTGATAATGATCTCAGACATGTAGTTTTCAAGCAAAAGCTTCCAAGCAATGCCAGCTCCACCAGCGAACGGCTCAACGTAGGTTCCGTAAAAAAGATCGTTTGCTCGCATCAGATCGGTTACAAAACCGGAAAGCTGAGTCTTTCCGCCTGGGTAGCGAAGGGGGGAGTCGGTAACGGGCACTGGGTCAAACCTAGGGCGTGGATAAGTAATTGTAGAGCGAGAGGTGGCACTTGGCCACCGATTATTTCATCCTGTCCAACATCAGTTGCAAGCCTCCTTCAAGCTCTTCCCACTGAGCTCTGAGGCTGTCGCCAGTAGGGATAAGGGTCAAGTGGACAGAGGCGCCCAGTGTGTCTGGTGACGTCGAACTGTGGACATTGGTAGACATAACGGAGAGAGGCTTCAGCTGCCGATTGGTCGCACCATCAGCGCGGAGCTCATCGCAGCACGTTTGAATGACCTGATGTAGCTTCTGGCCGTTCGTCCCCTTGCCGCGCTGCTTGGCGAATTCAAATGCAACTTTCTCTACAAATGCTCGAAGAAGGTATCCGCCCGCGAAAGGGTAAGTGTCGGGATCAAGCTTCCGAAGTTCTTCGTAGACTCGGCGAAGGATATTGTCTTTTATTTTAAGTTTGAACTCCGAGGGGATAATGTAGGGCCTTTTTCCAGGATGCCTCGTAGTTCTGCGTTCTTTTACCTTATTTTCCGTGGAGGTCGGTATCGCGAGTACTGGCGCGGAAATGCGCTCCTTAGGAGCGATCCCGGCCTTTTGAAGCTCCTGTGCGTACTTCTTACGCTCCGCGCTGTTGGTGCGCGAATTCGCATCTCCCGATGCCGCGTCCTCCAGGAATTTCCCGACTACTCCATCAAATGCAGTTTGCTCAACATCGATTGTGAGATCGCGACTGTTGGTTAGACCGAACGTTGAACGGACGACAGGGTTTGATAGATAGCGTGTTACTGTCGTCAATGGGATTTCTTTCTTTTGCTGACTGCTAATAATTCCAGATTGCTCAGCGTAATCAAGAAGAGCTAGGGCTTGGGTGTTTGGATTGCTAGTCGGTGAGCCTTGCGCATTGAATCTCGCCTTCTCGTTTGGCTTCCAGGGTCGGGTGCCAACTCCACCCAGCTCGCCCTCATGTCGCAGGGATAGCCAATACCTAGCCGCGGCTCTGCTTGGAAATATAGCGACTTCAATTTTTACAGCTACAGGTATTCCGCTTGCCTTATATCCTTCAAGAGCCCGCCGCGTCTGCGCGCTGGGCGCACGATGTGGATCCATCAAAAGTTTGAGGGCACACAGGCGCCTGTTCCCTTCCACAACAATAAACTTATTTTTCTGGGTGGTGTGGCTTACAACAGCCAGTCGTTCCAGTGGGCTTGTGCCATGTGTAGCAATGCTGCTGGCAAGGCTTAAAACCTTTTCGTCTGCAACAAGCTTCGCAATGATGTCCGGCTCGGCATCAATTGGATCGTGCCTCGGATTCTCATTGTCGAGAAAAATGTCAGCTAAGGGTATCGAGCTGAACTGTACGTTAGACATCCATTTCTACCTTTGTCGGTTGTGACGTCAATCTGAAGACTTTTAGCCCAGGAGCCTAACTTAGCATCCACGCTAGGCCGTCGTCGCGTCAGTTCGGGAACAGCCCAGTCGTCACACCACTCTAGCCAGCGTCGGCAGGCTCAACCGCATAGATGGTCACCTGCCAAGGCGAACAGCGCGCCCCATAGCGGATAGGGCCAGCTTCTGTTGAGTCACTGTGCTCTACGCGCGCAATCGTCGCCCTGCCACGCCTGTCTTCTTGCGTGGTTTTCGCTGCGCCCCCGCAGGGTGGCCTGGGCCGCGCTGCTGTTACCGATCCCTGCGATTCAAGGGGGTCTCTCTTCCCTGCAGATACATGCGCGCCTGGGGGCTTTGCGTGGCGGCGCGGCTGCGTTCCCGTCGCTCGGCTTTCCAGCGCACTTCGGCAAGTGACCATCGGAATCAGGTAATCGGTAATCCGAGACCTGAAACAGGGTCTAACCGATTGATCTCGTTAGGAAGTTGGGATTACACGACACTGGTCGCTGCGCAACTGGAGGGCTTTGAGGCGTTCGGCATCGAAATGACCGACAAGTACGCTGCCGTGACACGCAATCGACTGACGGTGCTGTAATCCCCCGAAATGAGCCGCCATGGTGGCGGCTCTGTCTTTACCGCGCAGGAGATGGACGCAATGCAATCACGCGATATTGCCCTTTATCGCCGTATTGCTTCGTCTTCTTTTCGACAACGGCGCAGAGCCTGTCTGCATCACACGGCGCCAGGTCGGCGCGGGCGACGCGATCTAGATACGCAATCTCGGCACGACGCTGTGCGGCTTCGGCTAACCCGGACTGTGCGGCCTTGAGCGCGTAGGCGGCGACACCCACGCACAGCAGCGCCCCGATGATGATCACGCTCAAGCCGATCCACATGCGACGCGTGACCATCGCTTCTAGGGATTGCTGTGCTTGCGCATACCGATAGGTTGCATGCTCGAGCGTCTGGTCTGCATCGACCATCTTCTTGTTGAACCGTGTGACCGCCGGTTCCAGCGACTGCGTCAACGCCTGGTTGCTCAATTGCGTCAGCCGGGGCAGTGCATCCTGCACGACCTGAGTGACGCGTTGGTCTGCGCGGTTGGCCGCTTGCTGTAGCAGCTGCAGCTGCTGGCGCACCAGATCTTCCAGGGCCTGCTCTCGCTGCTGCAGCTGGCCGATCAATGCCGCCATCGCCTGGATCGAGTCCCGCATTGCGTCTTGCGCATCGTCTCTGTGTCGCATCTGTGAGGTGTTCTGCATGTCCTTGGTCGCCTTTTGATAATTCAACTCGCCGCACGGGGCTGCGCTAACCGCCACCACCGCCGCCGCCACCACCGCCGCCACCACCGCCACCGCCACTGCCACCGCCACTGCCACCTCCACCACCGCCACCATCTCCACCAGGAGTTCCGCCTGGCGAGCCGCCCTGCATTGCAGGCCCGTGCGCGAACTGCGGCAGCGTCATCACCATCACCGGCCCTCGACTGGTCTGCACTTCTGTCGAGACGTCCATGTTCAGTGCCTGGCGCAGGCTCGCCTGTTCCTGCGCCTCCTGCATCGCCTGGGCATCCAGGAATTCATGGCCCCGTTTGGCAAGCGCCTGGCTGTAGGGGCTGTTGGCGACCCGTTCCAAGGCCTGTTCGATCGCCAGTTCGTCCTTGCAGTCGATGGCGTACAGCAACTCGTCCACATCCGGATCGCCGGTGATGGTTTTACGCTGGGGCTGCGGCCGATCTTCCTGCTCGCCAGCGGCAAGAGGGTGTGGCGCGGTGTCTGCCGGCTGGGCGCGTGGTGGTCTCAGTCCAGAGGGGCCATTCGGATCGTAGCCATCACGCAATTCCAGCTCAGTAAATGGCCGCTCGCCACGGTCCACGCGCGCCTGCCGCGCTTCTGCGATGCGGTTTTCTATTTCGAGATCCTGTTCGAGTTGGATGCGCAGCTCACGCATGGAGCGCGCTATTTCCTCCCAGGAGTTTGGATCGGCGGGCACAGCGGCAGGGCGGTCGTGCGCATCGGCCAGGGAAGCGGACAGCGGCTCGCGCACACCGGGCGCGTCCTTGGGTGAGTCGGCGGAGCGGCCAGCGGTCGGTACGTCCAGCGATGGCCCTGCCGCTTGCGCGAGGTGCGCGGACCCTGGCAGCGCTGCTGGGGGATCTGGTGCTTCCGGTGCTTGAGCGTTTGGAGTGAGGGCCTGTTGCTCATCGCGGTGGTCTGCGGCCATTGCGGTGTCGAGCGACGGCGCGGAAGGCGGGGGCGCCGCCGCCTGGGCCAGGCGCACGTGTGCCGGCTGCTCGGGCGGTTGCGCAGCTGCATCTTGCCGCGCATCCGAGGCTTGCGCTGTCATCTGACGTTGGCCGCTGTGCGGGTCCGCAACCTGCTGCTGATGCTCGCGTTGTGGAGCCGCTTGGGCGTGCAGCGGCTGTTGCTCGGCATGTTGCACCGTCTGCGCCTGGAGGCGTTCCTGCTGGCTCTGCTGGGCATCCTGAGCCTGGCGTGTTTCCTGCTCGCGCTGCTGGGTCTGCTCGGTCTGTCGCTGCGCTTGTTCGCGCTGCTCGGTGTCGTGTGCCTGCTGCTGCATCTGCTCGCGCTGTTGGCGCTCTTGCGCCTGTTGCCGGGCCTGCTCGCTTTGCTGGACGTCCTGCGCCTGGCCTTCCTGGTGTTCCTGTCGCTGCAATTCTTGCTGCCGAAGTTCCTGCACTGCATGCGCTTGCAGCGCCCGAGCGGCCTGCGCCCGATACTCGCGTGAGGTCTGCTCCTGCAGCGCGTGCGCGCGTGCCTGCGCCAATTGCTGATCCTGCGCATGGCGTTCCTGCTGCTCGCGTTCTTGACGCGCCCGCGCGGCAGTGGCTGCCTGCATCCGAACCTGCATATCCATCACCAGGTGTGGGCTGGAGGATGCGTTGGTGCCAGAAGTGTCGCTCTCTGCCGATCCATCCGATGCGCGCGACATGGAGGCCAGTGGCTGTGCGGGGGCAGCCGGTTGCTGCCGCGCCTGCACCTCCAGCAGGACCTGACGGATGTCCTCGCTGCTGGTCACGGCGGCAATGCGATCGACGCCGTCAGCACCGCGTTGCAGATGCATGATCGGGCTATCGGCGCCGAAGGTGCCGGTTGGGCCGCGTTGGAGTTTCACGGAGCCATCGGCGGTGAGACCATGCGCTGCACGCGTGCGCTGCGTCGCCAGCTCGATCGCGTCGCGCCACTCGGGTTTCAGTTCGGTGCCGACGATGCGATAGCGGTAGAGCGTTTCCTCGCGCTGCTGCTCCTGCAGCGATGGCGGCGACTGCCGGATGGCGGCAATCGCCTGCGCCTGCTCGGCCAGTGCCGGTTGCAGCATCGCGCGCGTGGTCTCCAGTTCCAGTAGGCGATTGCCATCGGGTGGGGCGCCGTTGCTGGTCCACTGGCCTTCGATGTTGCGGTAGTAGCGCTGGCCGTTCGAGGCGGTCAACGCATCCGGGTCGGGCAGCGCCTGCTGCACGGCCGGCGACATTGGCAGTCCATTGGCGGCCCAGCCGCTGCGGTGGTAAGCCAGTTCATAACGCGCGGCAATGGCGCCGGGACTGTTGGCGATGCTGCGGGCGATGGTGTCCTGCGCCTGCGCGTCCAGTTCGGCAGCGCGTTCCGGCGAGGCGGTGTCCTGCACATAGCTGCCGCGATCGTTGGCGCCGGAGATCTCGGCCTTGACCAGGCGATGCCACTGACCGTCCGCTGCATCGCGTCGCCAGTCGGCGCTGCTCAGGCTGGGGCGGTCGGTGGCATTGGCCGGCTGGCGATACGGATCCTGCGGAGCGGGCGCATCCTTGAGGGCGAGCGCTGCAGCGGCGTTGGTGGCCTGGTAATTGAGCTCGCGCGCCTTCTCGTAGCTGGCGACGATGGGCATGGCGGTGGGGTTGTCCACGCCATCATTGGTGGTGTCGGCCTTGCCCTCGCGTGCCCACGCGGTGCCGTTGAACGACCACTGCGTGCCATCGCGATCGGTCTGGGTGTAGATGGCGCGGTTGTCGAGCAACGCGGCGGCCTTCTGGCCGGCCTTGGTCATGAAGTACGCATCGGCGGCGATCAGCACCATCGGCCCGGCGCCCGAGCTGCCCAATGCGTAGGCAGCGGCGGTACCGCCGGCCCAGCCGCCGACGTTGCGGCCGGCGAAGTGCGCAAGCTCCGATTGCGCGGCCAGTGGATTGTCCTGGCCAAGAAGCTGTGTGGCGCGCTGGCCGGTCATGACCGTGTCGGCGGCGGTGGCGATCAGGCCGGCGCTGCGTAGTGCCTGAGCTGCAGATAGATCGCCTGCGAGGAGCTCGGCGGTGGCGAAGCCGCGTTGCGAGACTGGTGTATACGGCGGATGCGGTGTAGCGGCTGCGCCTTGGCGAATGCTGCGCGCAGCATCGCCGATGGTGGTCGCCGTGTCGTCCAATACCTGCTGGACCAAGGCCGCGTTGGACTCGGATAACCTCACACGCCCGGCATCTTCGGCGTGCGCGATGGCCATGCGAAATTCCTCACGCCCGGCGATCTCGCGGGCGAGGACATCGGGTTCACGTGGGACACCGACCAGATTGTGCCCCGTTGTGCGTGCGACATCGACTACTTTTGCGATCCGCTGCTCGGAGTGCGTGATCGCGGCCCATTCGGATTCGACATTGCTCATAGAGCGCAGCGTCTTCACTTGGTCGGCGTGGGCAGCGCGGTATTGATCAATCTCGGAGAGGGTGCTGCGGTTTTGCGCGTTGGTCTCGGCCTTGGTCAAGCGATCTGGCGTAGTTGCGAATGCGTCGCCATTGATGAGGGCAACTTTGAGTGTGTCTCGAAGATCGTGCACTTGAGTGGCAATTTTTCTAAGGATGGTCTGATCAACGCGACCGGAAAACGAAGCAACCGCATCCGCCGCGCTGAGGGCGCTCAAATCGCCGATTTTTTGCCGGTTTCGGCCGTTTGCGGGGTGTTGCCTGGGTTACAGGCACAG
>NZ_JSBW02000018.1 GCF_000772705.2 Xanthomonas vasicola | reverse complement strand
CAACAGACCGAACACTGGCTGGCCGACTATAACCAGCAGATCCCGCACGACAGCCTGGGCGGGCTAACGCCCGCCGAGTTCCGTGATCAACATCAACCGCAGACCTCTAATTTTGGCTGGCACTGAATTGCGGGGAGTCGACAGTCCTTGTCGAAGAAGAGGATGCGTTGCGCAAGTGCACGCAAAAAAATGGCCCCGGTCAGTGCCGGGGCCATCCATCGAACAATATCTGCCTTTACAGGCTGGGGCCACTGCGCGTCTGGGCGTGTTGCTGCGCCTGATATGCATTCTGCTGAACCTGACGCTGGCTTTCCTCAGCCGCCTGGCGGCTACTCTGTTCCAGTGGCTGGCTCTGCGCCTGATCGCGATCCACGAATACACGCCGCATTGCCGGGTCGGTCATCTCGCCTTGTACCGCGAAGAAGCCGTCGCCACTCTTGTTAGGCACTACATGGTCGATTCGCTGCAGACCACTGACCTTGGCCTCGAACACGATCTGCCCAGCCGCTTGCTCAAGCTCCTTGCGGTTGGAAAAACCACCACGTTCACCCAAGGCTTCCAGCTTGCCCAACGCGCCGTTGTACATCGCGTTGTCTGGATGGCGCGGGTCGGACAGTAGCGGGCTGGCGGACTGTGCCGGCGCAGCGGGAGCAACTGTCTGCTCGGTCTGCTTGGCGGTGTGCTGCGACAACGCTTGACCCAATGCCGCCTGCGTCTGCCGGCCCACCACGCCATCCACGTGCAAGCCATGCTCCCGCTGGAATTGCTCGACCGCATATTTGGTATTGCCACCGAAATCGCCATCGGCGTGCAGCGACCTGCCATCGCGGCCGGTGGCGCCGAGTTGTGCAAGCTGGCTTTGCAGGTGCTTCACTGACTCGCCGCGCTCGCCTTGTTCGAGCTTGCCGTCATGGGAATTTGAGGGCTGATGGGAAGTCGAACCGGGCGTCACGCTATGCTTGAAATTGACACCATCTCGTTTGACGCTTTCGATCAAATCGGGAACGCGACGCTCCCAATTCCCACCATATTCCTCGCATTCCTTGGCTGCCTTTACGCTCCAGGGTTTGCTAGGAGTAACTCCGTTGACCACGCGTCGCGCGTTGTAGACGTCGTGGCTATCATTATCGATGTAGCGATCAAGGGGCTTGCCTGTGAATAAGCCGTCACGCATACCGACAACTAAGACCTTCGCAGCGATTTCCGGTTGCTTGGCCATGTCCGGGTTGCGGACCATCTCACCATTAAGGCCCAGCAACTTATCGAACTTCGCATAGTTGTAGTCGTGGGTAAGATGCACGTAGCCACGACCATAAAATTCTTCACCGCCGCTGTATCCAAGCTTGCGCGCTTGGCTGCGTCCGAAATCTTCTTCAGGCGCCTGAAAGTTACGCGTCTCATGTTGAGCCGTCGCCAACATGTACGATATCTGCTTTGGATCGGTCACACCGTTCTCAAGAGCGGTTTTGACGATCAACCTAACGGAAGATTCCCGATCCACACCGAAACCTTCGGTGCTTCGACCAAGCCCATCACTCATAGTATGCTCCGTACGTGCATGTCATTGGAATTTGTTGTTGCATCATCGGCATTACAGATCCAGAGATGCGTTGCATGTACTCACTACAAACCATCACCGCCTAGTTAGCCACCTCCTTCATTTCACCGTTTTGGAGACGCTCGATTTTTTTCTTCGGATTAGCGGGATCATTCGTGTCTTCGGTTACCCGCTCTGTCAACACCGGCTCGTTCTTCTTGAGTTCGTAGGTATCGAATACGTGGATACAGCATCCATCCCCCGAAGTGGAAGTCAGCAAATTCCCTTTCACGGAGAAAAGGCCATTGGCCATCACCGTGATATCGGACAGCGACTGGTTGAAAACGAGACGTTGTTGGACAGGATCAAAGATATAGACGCTGTAGGAGGGACCACCGTAATT
Source organism: Xanthomonas vasicola (assembly GCF_000772705.2). Classification (GTDB taxonomy): domain Bacteria; phylum Pseudomonadota; class Gammaproteobacteria; order Xanthomonadales; family Xanthomonadaceae; genus Xanthomonas; species Xanthomonas vasicola. The sequence goes on along the minus strand of NZ_JSBW02000018.1, from coordinate 66,112 downwards.
ACCCTCTTTCCCAGACCAAAGCACTACATCCTCGTGCCCATCGCCATTGATATCGGTCAGAATGATTGAGTGGCGGTTTTTCTTGTAATTTTCATCTAGCGGACCATGATAGAACGTGGAATTACTATCCACGTACAATGCCTCAGGCTCCAGTGCAATCGACTTGGTTCCGGGAAACGCTACCTCCACGACCGGCGAGCGGTTACACAACATGATCCCTGGACTATCTTCGGTGCAGCTCTGCGCATGAACTGAAACAGCAATTCCATCGATATCTGCGCTTATCTCGCCCTGCTCGTTGAGTTTTGCATTAGCAGTAGATGGCATTTTCAAATCCTTTTGCAACTCGTATTCAGGTTTTTTGCTAGCTTGATTTTTAGCAGGTGATATTGCTCCGTCAGCCTCTGCGGATGGAGCATTACTAGGACTGCAAGCTGTGATCGAGACGACGCAAATCAAATAAATCACCCCGACTACGGCTCTTGCTAATTCGCGCGTCAACATAGAAAATCCTCCTAACTCAAATCAATATTTCTTGAATATTGGATCAGAACAGCCCGAATACAGCACCTTACATTCACCAGATCTGCTTTTTTTACAGTTTCCGATCGCTAAATCAATAGCGCGCTCCTTGGTCGCAGATCCCTGATAAAAACTATCCGACTGCGTGGAAACCAAAGCTGCACACTGATTACGATAAACCAAGTTTATCTTGCAATCGCTTGCTCCGTTTACAGAACATCGACGAATAGCAATATCTTTCGCCTTATCTTCCGACAACTCCCCCGCCGCAGTTCCAGCCTCACCGGTGGAATCGGAGCCAGCGATTGCCCCCCAGGTCTTAATCCACTCACCCGTTGGCCTCGGCGGAGGCATGGGAATATTATCTCTTGAGGTACCAGAGTCAGGCCCACATTGCGGGCTCCCAGGGGCCACACCTACCGGACAAGCCGTTTGGGCGAAAGCAGGGGCAGTCAAACTTACAAGAACAATAATTGAAGCCAAGCGGATAATAATCATTTTTCACCACATCAGCTGAAAAGGCACCAAGTTACTTTTGTGCAAGCCCACGATTACCTGCACTAGGCTCTTGGGATGAAACGTCAGAAGAATTAACGGTATTTATTCCACGCGCCCTTTGAGGAGAAGTATCCTGCGTCTCTCTAGCCGGCGCCCCCGGCTCATAAGGCCGCCCAGCAGCCGGCGACTGGCCTGCCCGATCCAACTGCCCCAGCGCCGAGTACGCCGTGAACTGGCCCAACGTGCCCTGGAAGAAGGCGGCGGCCATCGGCGGTGCGGTGATGATCAATGTCGTTAACACCAGTCCTAGTCCTCCCTGCTGCAGCGCCATGCTGCTGATACCTTCGCCCGTAAACCCGTTCATTGCCCACTTTGCGACGAAGGCAGCGCCCACTGCGCCAACCACCTTGGTCGCCAGGCTGACCGTGAAGGTCAAAACCGACAACGAAAACACAGTGCCCAGTCCGTATAGCAGCCATTTGCTGAACAATGACTTCGTCGCCTGAAACAGCAGACACAGGATGAACAGAGGCCCAAATCCTACAACTAACGCCATTGCCAGCTTGTTGAGGAGCAACATCGAGCCTGCAACGACGCCTGGACCGGCCATACCGAGACCGGTGAACCACCGGGCGCGGTCTTTTTCGTCCTTGCTTTCCTCGTCACCGCCCGTCTTGATCTGATCCAGAGCCGACATCGCCACTTGCATCAACATCAAGTTCTTGTCGATCGCTTCATATGGGCTTTTTGAACTGCCCGTCACTGTCTTGGTAATCGCTTGGCTGACTCCATCCGTCAGCGTCCAATACAAGCGGGCCGAACCTTGCGCCATGCTGGTCGCCACCCCGATGATTAGCGCCGCGCGCAGCGCCGTGACGACCAAGCCCATCGCCGCCTCGCGCGATTGGCCGGTGACGATGCGGTAACCTTGGATAAAAATCCAAAGCGTCAACACCGTCAGGGACACCATCCCCACCCAAGCCGTCGTTCGCTGCAACAAATCCCACTGGAAAATCGCGATCTCATCGCGCAGGTAGTCGTTGATCAGACGAAAAAATTCGTAGTTGGCGATGTTCGTCAAAAAATCCATATGTCACCACATCCACTGGACGGCTGCGCCTTGGGGCAGTCGCTGCCCCGGGTTTGAGTATGTTGCCTAAACAGGTAAACCAGCTCCATCAGTCTTTGTCGATCTCTAATCTTTCCATACCGGCTGGCGTGTCTGATTTAATGGCTTCGAACGCACCTTTCATCACCGCCCCGGCGACAAGCGTCTTACCGATGCTCAACAGATCAGCGGGAATCCAAGATGGCAACCACGATCCGCTTCCATCTCCCTTCGGCGGCTCCTTCCCCGCCATCGCGGCTTTCGCAGCGCCGGTTTGCAGTTCGGTCAAGGCCGCTAGGCGCTTTTCGTAGGCAAACATTGCCGACTCCATCTGCTGGCGATCGATATCCATCATCGCCTTCAGCGCCAGAAGCTTATTGGTGTTGCTTTCCAGCTCGCCAATCTTCTGGTCGCCGATCTTCTTGCGCTCTTCCTCGATCGTGCGCAGACGCTCCAGGCGCTTGGTGGTGATCTCGTACATCGCTACCATGTAGTTGAACTGGGAATTGCGCGTGCGTTGGATCAGCTCACAGGATTCCCTCTGCGAATCAGAGACAGGTGTTCCAGACGTGGACGCCGAACAGGCGGCCACACCCTCATCATCTGCCACCTTCTTCAAGGTCTCTTTGGGCTTCTCGACCTCCTTGCCGCTGGATTCCTTGCCCTCGCCCTTGCCCACCGTCTGATTGTTAAGGATTTTCTCGGTCGTTCCATTGAGCTTGTTGTCGATAACTTCCCATTGCGCACTGGCTGCTCCCGCCATGCTGAGCAGCACCAGTCCCATGAAGGCTTGGGAAAAATGTCTGAACTTGGTTGCCATGGTGTTCTTCGCCTCCTGTGACACAAATGAAGATGGTGCGGTGTGAAACTGCTTCGCGTGCCTGGACTGACTATGCATCTTCGACCTCCTTGTCCTTGGCCGACTTGCGCTTACCGGAGCCCTTGCGGTTGGCATAGAAATCGGCCAACCACTGCTCCGGCGTCAGTTGATCCACGGTGACGCCCAGCTTGCCGGCCTTGCCTGCCAGAATTTGGTGCATGATTTCGATATTGTCGGTGGACGAGGAAATCACCGACAGCGCATCATCCATGCCGCGCAGGTTGAGCTGGCACACCGCCGAGGCATGACCCTGCTTGACCAGGAAACAACGCGAACGCTCATCCAGCGACACCACCACCTGGTATTCGGCGTCGGTGAGCTTGAGCCCTTCCATGTAATCGTCGCGGCTGGCATTCGGGTTCGGCAGCAGGATCATGGTGGCCGTCTGCTCGATCAACGCGGCGGCAATGTCGCTGGCCAGCGCGTCTTCGGGACTCTGCGTGGCGAAAATCCCTAAGCCATTCTGCTTACGGATGGTCTTCTGCTTGTTCTTGGCGAATTCCTTCAGGCCACCCTTGCCGTCCAGGATCTTCCAGAATTCGTCCATCACGTAGATCAGCGGGCGGCCGTCGATCAGCGCTTCCAGGCGGTGCAGCAGGTAGTTGATCACCGGCACGCGCACTTCGGCGTTGTCGATCACGTCGGTATAGTCGAACCCGATGATCGACGCCCGCGTCAGGTCGATCGTGTCCACCGGATTGTCGAACACCCAACCGAGCGAATTGCCAGCGGTCCAGCGGCGCAGACGCGCATACAGACCGTCGTCGCCCATGTTGGGCAGACTCTTGCGGAAATTGCTCATGCTGCGCAGGTGCATCGGCGTGTCCAGCATGCCTTCCACCGCACGATAAATATCTTCTTCCTCACGGGCGCTATATTCGGCTTTGCCGCCAAGCACCTTGATCAACTCGGCCAGAAACTGCGTATTGGCTTCATTGCGCTCGCACTGGAAGGGATTGAAGCCGGTCGGCGAACCATTTTCCAGCGCCAGGTAGTTGCCGCCGCACGCGCGCACAAAGATCTCCGCGCCGCGGTCCTTGTCGAAAAAGAAGATGGTTGGAATCGGGTCGAACTTCTGCACCTGACTCAACAAGAAGTTGATCAGCGCTGTCTTACCGGTACCCGACTTACCGATCACCATCGTGTTGCCGATGGCCTTCTCTCCCAGAGAGTTTTCCGACGGGTGCGTCGCATGGAAATTGAAGTAGTACGGCTGCCCATTGGTTGTCTGCAGGGTGGTGACGCAGTCGCCCCATGGATTGTTGTGCTGCTTGCCTTGGGCGAAATTGTGCAGCGGCGACAAGCCGAGGAAATTGAGCGAGCTCAGGTTGGCAATGCGCGTACGGAAGCGCCAGTTACCTGGCAGCTGCGAATAGAACGACGAGGCGATCGCAAGATCTTCCTTGGCCGAGACGAAGCCGGCATTGGACAGCTCGGCGCGGGTGGTTGCGATCTGCCTAGCCAGCTTCTCCTGGCTCTCGGCATAGACCGCCAACGTGAAATGGTATTCGCCAAGCACGAAGTTTCCCGAGGCAACATCGTCCATCGCGACATCGAGATCGCGGATCTGGGTCGACGACTTGTCCCCAGAGGAAATCATCATCCCCTTGGTGCGTTCGAGCACCTTGAGCGCATCGTGTCGGCCAACCGGGCTAAACGAATGCGTCATGACGTATTCGAAGTCCAGATACTTCAGGCCATTGAGAATGCCCGGATAGGTTCCATCGGCATATTCTTTGATATTCAAGATGGCGCCGAAGTGATTGATTCCGTCTGGAGTACGAATGACGAAATCGCCAGTCTTGTTGGCGAACATATGCTTACTGACGGGCAAATACGCGGGCACTGGCGCCGGCAGAACCGGCACTGGCTCATCGATTCGGTTCAACAGGTAGCCCAAAAACTCCAAGGTCTCGGAGAAAACCACGCCGTTCTTTGCCTCGTACATACCGAGACGGTACGGCGCATAATCCTTGAGCACGGCTTCGACATTGGTAGCCAGTTCGACAACTTTTGCGACAGCCTGTTCTTCCTCGGCGCGAATCTTGTCCGGGTTGGCGGATTTCTCCACCAAGCGACGCCCCGTAACTACCGGCCTATAAATCATGCTGAAATACAGCTCGTTCTGCATGATCTTTTGCGATGAAAGTGCTCTGTAATATTCGTCAGACAGATTTTGATTGAATGCCTGCTTGAAACGCCCGCCTGCACCGATTCTGCGCCGACGCCGCACATCGTGGACCCAGAATGCAACGTTGGCGAAATCCGGGGCGCGCAGGGTCTGCAGGAGACGATTAAACGTGTTATGCCGCTGTTCGAGCTCGAACTCGTCTCGCCCCACGAACGGCAAGCCGCCCAGATGCCAGATCAACAGGTAGTCGCCGGCGGTCGTCTTGACGACGGACGGCGCAACGTGCGTCGAGATGGAAACAAACTCGCTGATCGGACTGTCTGGGCTGAACATGGTCTTACCAAATTTAGAGAGGAAGCATCACACCAAGCGACCATCGCAAACACCAACCCCACGCGGGTTGCATGCGTGGGGTTGGTAAAACGGCTACGTGTTCATCGCGATTTTCCCGGGGGATTCTTGCGATATTCATTTGGGCTGAAGACCCACATTCCCGAATAACGCTGAAGGTTTCGCGCACGCATTCGGAACAGCCAACGTAATCCCAGCAACCTGAAGATCATCTCATCACGCTTTGCCATCTGCTGCATGGCAAAGATGATGACCGGGATGGTCAACAGGTACCAAAGATTGATGTACATCCCCAACAGCAAGCCACCGCCCGCACCAATGAAGAAGGGAATGTAAGGCACCCCCAAAAACATCGCGGGGCGGGTGCATCCGCGGAAGAGTACGTCTTTATGCATAGTATTGAGCGATCTGCATTAGCGAAGCGCCGATTCCCGAGCAGTCGTTCCCAGCAGCACCATCTTTGTTCTGAAGAATCATGTTAGCGATCTGACCAGCTGCGCCAATCAAAACACCACCGATCAGGATTGGAGATACCTCAGAAATGCGCTTATGCGCGAAAGCAATCTGATAACCCGCCACGATGACGGCAATGGTGACGACCGCGATGGAACCCATATTCAGCAGCTTCTTCACGTTGTTAAGAAAGCCACAGACCTGTGTGTCTGTACCACCTAGGCCATTACCACTAGGGGTGCCTTGGGCGCCGGCACCACCCGCCACTACCAACAATGCGGTAAACACCAGTGCCTTCATTGCCTGCGTGCCAACCATCTTGGCATCGGCGATCGTTTTGTTGTCGATTTCAAACTTCATGTCTAACTCCTTGGGAACAGAGGGGGTCCAGCAGCCATATCCTTGGCAATTTCCATCCTAAAAAACGAATGCACTATCTACTTGCGGAACTGTTTGTGGTGCTCGCTGCATAGAAACGGGTGCAGATTGCTCGATCGGCGTCGAAGCCTGAGGCGCAGAGGCTGGTACTGCCACACCACGCCCCTGCCCCGTTGCTTTCACCACATACAACTCATTTTCGGCTGAATGAGGTGCATTAACCGCAGGCGCGACCCGGCTCGGTAAGGAATACGCTGTTGCAGGCTGGGATAGCATAGGCCCCGGCGGTGAAGCCGCTGTGTGGCCCGCCCCGGAAAAATCCTGAATGCGACGAGACACGATCGCGTCTGCCAATTCGGCTGCAGCCTGTCGCAGGGGACTCACGGGCTTCAGTTGCACCTGGCGGGTTGGCACGACAGCGATAGGCTCGGCGCCGGAAGACGCTACCGACTGACGAATGGAGGCATAAATTTTCTGCACGTAGCCATGCTTGAAGCCGGTTTCAAAATTTCCAGAGTAGTAGCAGCTAAACGACTTCCCCCAGTTGGCACCAGAACGCGAATGGCATTCAGCCAAAATCTTTGAGGCGGCGACCAAATTAGGGCATTTGTCGAATGCCATCTCATAGGTAGCCAGACCGTACTTCTGCAGGTTGTACCGATTGACCTGACCTAGACCAAGCGAGAAGTTGTACCCCTTCTGTTCCAACATCTTCGCCGTGGCGACTGCCTCAGCCAGACCGCGCGGCTCACGTACCAGGCGTCCACCAACGACACCAATCGCGTAGGGATTACGCGACGATTCGACACGGACAACGTGCTGCATTACCTCGCCGGGGACGGCCAGTCCAGTGCATCCCATTAGTTCCATGCCAGGCAACATCTCAGTACTCCTTCTAAACCAGATCAAACTCAACTACAACGTCAACCCCTAACCGCCGCGCAGCGTGCGCAGCGGATCGAAATCGATGCCCGTGATGAAGCGCCGTCCAGCGTGCGCCTTGATGTGAACCACAACGTCAATGGTCATTCTGAGCAAGCGCTTGATCACTTCGAACTCCAGTCCGGAGCCCTCATTCGAGGCCTTCACCATCAATGCAAGCTGGTCCCACGTCTGCTCGACGCTTCCAGCGTGACAACTGGTAATTGAGCCTGGATGGCCAGATGCGCAGTTACGAATAAAGTAAAACGACTCATCGCCGCGCAACTCGGCAAGAATTATACGGTCCGGCTTCATACGCAGGCAGGCTTCCATGCAACTCTTGGCCGTCACGTTGCTGGCGCTTTGCCCCCCCTTGGAATAGAGCAAGTGCACGGAGTTCGGCTGACTGATGAAGAGCTCTCGGGCGTCCTCAATGGTCACCAAGCGCTCTTCGCTCGGTATGTGATTGACGAGCGCCTTCATGAAGGTCGTCTTGCCGCTACCCGTCGCACCAGCAACAACGACGTTTTTCTTGTAAAGCACGCACTTCTTGAAGAACTCTGCGTAATCGCGCTTGCGGCGCAGCTCTAGCAGTTCTTGGTCGTGATCGCTGACATCTGCCGATTGCTCAAGCACTTCGTCGAAGAAACCGTCGTGCTTGTATTGCTCCAGCGACTTAGTGTGCTTGGAAGGAAGCCGGATGGTGATGGACACCTTGCCCGCATCACAGGCCGGCGGCATAACAAACTGGGCGCGTTGCCCGGTCGGAAACGTCAGCGACACGACAGGGTCAGCATCGGTAATGCGTTGCCCGGTGTTGCTCTCATTGACGACCGCCGTACAGAACTGCCGAGCACGGTCGTACGTGAGGGATGGCACGTCGACTCGCTGCCATCCATGGATCGTTTCCAGGTACAACTCACCAGGACGATTGATGCAAATTTCGGTCACGTCAGGCGAATTAAGATAGTCCAGGATTCCCAGCACGGAGTACTGGTAGTCCAGAAAGTCATTCGAAATACGCGCTGTCGGGGAGTCATCGATCGTCATGGCAACCATTTCATTCACTTCGGCAGGACAGCCGAGAAATCGACGTCCTTGGCAACATAAACGTTCAGCACCGTTCCTTGGTTGATCGTCAGGGTGGCAGGACGACGCCCTGATTTTTCAACCGCCTGCTCCGCAAGCTGCTGCATGCTACGTGCAGTATTACTCTCGAACGGCTGCTGGGTAACGATGCCGGAGCCAACGCCGATTGTTGTGGTCTCGGGGCCATATTCCGCCGCTGCATATTTGAATGCGTCGCTCAGCAGACTAATGAACAAGGCTGAAGCAATCTTGTTACCCCAATGCGCGTTGTAATTCCCCGGATGACCGGAGCTGCCGAGCGTATCGATGCCGGGCCCCATGAGCGTGACATCCAAACCGGTAGGCGTAGTGACGCGGTCCCAAACGACTTGTAGACGATGAGAGGTCGGCTCACCGGCACTGTACTGCCCCAGCATCTTGGACCCCTTCGGAAGAAGCAGGTTGTGTCCATTGATGGAGTAGACGGGCTCGGTGACGATGCACGAGGTGTAACCGCCAAAATCGGAGATGATGCGCGTCTCCAGGATGCAGCGAATATAGGTACCGCGTACCAGTAGACCGTCCGGGTTGCTGATCGGCTTGGCCAGCGTGACCGGACCATCTTCCTGAGCAGGTGCAGGCTGCGCACCCAGTTGACCGGGAACGCCGCCGTTGTTTGCAGCAGACTCAGCAAGGATGCGACGCTCCAGCAGCGTTGGCCCACGCTGACGTTCCGGTGCGGAACTAACCTCATCGCTATTGTCGGTCGGCATCGGTGGCAGTGGCGGCAGACTGGGCTGCTGAGCTAACGGAACCGGTGCTTCTTCGACTGGCGCAGTCATGCTCTGCGGCAACGCAGGTGCAACTACCGTCTCGGTACGCGGCTTCGGGGGCGCAGAATCTTCCCCGCTTTGCGTCGCAAGCCAGAAGATGGCAAGAATCAAGAGGGCCGCAATAGCCGCAAGAAACACTAGCGCCTTACGATTAAGTCGCTTGATGTCGCTCGATCTTAAGACCGGCTCATTGGCATCCAAGTCCGGCTCGGCGCCAGCCTGCTGACGCGCGAAGTACGGATTGTTGCGCTCGTTATAGTCGCCGTTGCGCTGCTCATCCCCGCCATGGTTCTGGGAGCGCTCATCAGGGCTGTTTGGAATATTCGAATTCACTTTTGCTTGTTCCTTCGCAGACCGACGACGTTATCGCCATGACGAACCACCAGGAAAGGATAGGTTCCGTGCACGATCAGAGTATTTCCCTCTACCGTCGTATTAACGAGAAAATCTTCGGCATGTTCTTTCTCGCGAGCGAAAACCGCAGGAAAATTCCCTGTCGGAAAACGCGTCAAATCCATATTTATGTAAGTGAATTTACCATCGTCATAGACACGACTTGGAATCAACCAGGACTTCTTGGTGCGTGTTGCATAATCGTAATCGTAGTAGTAGCGGCGATCCTTCAGGATCTTGGCATTCAGCAACGGGCCGTTCTTCGAGGTATCCGCATCCTCGACGTTATTGAAGCTTGTGTCCTTCGGGTAGGTAAACACAACCTTGTATTGAACGCCCGCCTGCTTTGCCTGCTCCAGACGCTGCCAATCCGTTGCCACTACCTTGAGCTCAAGAATATAAGAATGCGTCGCTGTACGAATCATCATGTTCGTATCGACATCGACATTTTTAGGCTTGAGATAAAAAACATTCTCTCGCCGCGTGAGCTCCCACCCACCAGTGAAACCGGTGCTGTAATCCAGAATTTTTTCGTTCGGACTCAGCTCCACCTGAGTGGTAATACCAAGACCTGTGCGCACCTGATAGATACGGTCGGGTGCATATTCATATTCCTGAACAACTTGAGCGGCTGCTGACAAAGCGCACAGCGCAAGCGGTAGCGCTGACAACAACGCAACCCTATATCGGTTAAAAAGTTTCATCGACCACTTGCTCCATTGACATTCTTGGGCGTCCCTTGGGGTTGCATTGCAGGCTGCGCTTGCAGCTGACCGGCCGTCTGCATTTGATCAGGAAATGCTGGCTGCGCCTGTTGCTGCGGCACGCCACCTTGCTGCTGCATCGGAACGCCCGCTTGAGGTGCAATGCCCGCACCTGCTGCGTTTGGACCGGCCATCCCAGTCATCGGCTGCTGCATGGCCTGCTGCGGCACTGCTGCCTGAGGCTGGGCGTTGATGACCGCACCAGCCGCTGGAGCGACGGGCAGCGCCGAGTAGTCATTATCTACGCGGTAATCAGTGACGCGAAAACCTAGAGGATTTTCCACCCTCAAGCTATCGCTCATCTCAAGATTATCCTGATAAACAAAGCCCATCGTGGCGATCTTGTTATCCAGTAGCGTGGAAACCGTGGAATTCTTGTCATAAACGGTTCGCTGGAAGCGCACGGTTGCCCCGGTATATGCTTTCCCGTTACCGCCAATCAAGGTAATGCTCAAAATATTAACGCGAATCGCACGGAGTTTGCCGTACGTATTCAGCGGCCTCGACGGGTTATTGGCAGAATGCAGCGCACGATATTCGCCCACGACATTTGTCGACCCCATTGCCGAGACCGTGTTCCAATCGCGCTGACCAATGATGGAAAGGTCAAACGACTCACGCGCGATAATGAAACGCGCAATATTGCTGCGCGCCAGCGCTTCGCTGGTGCTGATTGTCCGGCCACCGAAATTGGGCTCAAGCTTGGCTATGGTGCTAGTACCGGAATACGCGTCCGCCATGACCAGATACGGCACCTTCTCCTTCAGCGGCAGCATGTAGTAGTAGCCGCCCGCCGTCAGGACGGTGACCAGCATCGATAGGGTCGCCACGATCCAGGCACGCTTTTCACTGCGGCGCGCGAGGTCGGCAATGCTTACCTCGTAATTCACCGCCTTTTGAATGGCCGCACCCACTTGGGCGGAACCGTCCTTTTCACTGACCTTCTTACGCAACATGTCTTGATCCGTCACCGTGGGGCCTTGTCAGGCCTGAAACTATCGCCGCAACGTGTCGCGGGGACTTGAGAAGGCAGAAAGGCCAAAGATCCATGCCTAAACGGCATGGATCAAAAGGCAGTCCTTTAAAGCTTTGCGCCAGACGATACCGGCACCGGCTGGACCAACAACTTGTTGGCAGAAACCGACACCGAAACTCCTTGAGCTGCGTACACGGCGCTCAACTCGGTGGCAGCCTGCTGGACGCTGGTCGTGCTGATTGCAGAAACCGGCCCGATCAAGGTGTAGTCCGACGGCAAGTTATAGGACAGCTGCATGTTGGAATCCGCGGCCCAGCGTTCCAGCATGGTCTTCAGCGTGCCGTCCATCGGGGTGGCCTGATACGTGTACGAGGTATAGAGCGGGATCTCGGTTGGTGCCTCGTCAAAATGGTTGACGTGCTTCCAACGACCACCAAAGTCAGGAGCAGGCTTGGTCGCGCAAGCGCCTACCAATACCGCAGCTATTAGCACCAACGACAGCTTGGGCACATACATCGGATTCACTCTGACTTCTCCAACTCATGAAATTCTGGGCTTACACCGGACAGCATTAGGCCTCCGCGCACCATCAGGCACCGGAGGAAAATTGTTTTTGTTGATGACTCACTCGCAGTCACGCAAGCCGCTGAGTCACCCCAGTGGGCAATGCCTGCTGCTGAAGAAAAAGAAGACGCTGACACACCATCCATAGCTCTACTCCAGTACGGCCCCGTCCAGCGCCGCTTCCCTGTACAAATCCATCTACCCTGATTCTTGATAACTTTGCCCTTAACAAGCAGATACGTCAAGAATTACGCCCCCAGTCCGCACACCAAATGTGACTCGAATCACAATTTGATCGTAAGCGTTTTCACTTCGGTCTTCTGCAACACGCGGGCAGTGAAGTAGCGGTCTTCGTAGTAGCGGATCTTGTCGCACTTCACAGGGTGCGGGATCCCCTCGTACAAGAACACTTCCTTCTCGTTGCCCATGGCCTTGAGCTCCTGCGGCAACATCAGCGCCCGACGCTCCTCTGACACGCTGTGCGTGGTCTCTCGCCCTCGGGTGATATTCTTCTTTTTGATAGTGGTATAGCCCAGCATCTCGGAGTAGTCGTTGGCATCCTGCTGCTCGCGTGGTGCATAGAGGATCTGCAGGGCGTGGTTGGTGATGATGGTGCGCGACAGGTCCTTGCCGTAGGTAGCGTCCAGCTGCGCCATGCTCTGAATAATGGGCAGCAGGCGGATGTTGTAGCCAGCCATATAGGCTACCGCGGTTGCGATGATGTCCACCTTGCCGATCGAGGTGAATTCGTCCATCAGCAACAGGCACTGGTATTTGAGCTCGGGGTTGGACTTGGGCAGTTCGCGGGTGTTGAGGTTGATGATCTGACTGAAGAGCAGATTGATGATCAGGCGACTTTCGGCCAGCTTGTTCGGCTGGATGCCGATGTAGATGGTCATCTTTTTCTTGCGAAGATCCGTGAGCAGGAAGTCGTCCGCACTGGTGGCGGCGTCCAGCACCGGATTGATCCATGCATTGAGCGGCTCTTTCAACGTGCCCATGATCGAGGCGAAGGTCTCATCCGCCTGGGACAGCAGGTTAGCAAAGGCCGACTTGGCATTGCTGCTAAGGAACCGTCGCTCGGACAGCGACTTCAGATATTTCTTGAGATCGGTACCGTCGCCCGAGGACAGGCGATAAATCCCGCCCAGCGTCGGCGCCCCGGCTCCACCAGGGAAGCCAAGCGACAGCTCCTCGTCCCAGTTTTCAAACAGATACAGAGCAAACGCCATGAACGCGTTGCGTGCCTGGCTCACCCAGAATTTCTGGTCGTCCGACCCATCCGGATACAGCATCGCCGCAATGCTCATCAGATCCGAAACGCGGAACGCGGGGTCGTTCGACACATAGGTCAGCGGATTCCAGCGGTGGGTGCGACGGTCTTCGGTAAACGGGTTAAACAGGAAGACCTCGTGGCCCTGGCTGGCACGCCACCCACTGGTCAGGTCGAAGTTCTCCTGCTTGATGTCCAGGACGACGACCGACTCTTGATACTCCAGCAGGTTAGGAATGACGACGCCAACACCCTTACCCGAACGGGTTGGCGCAGCAAGAATCACGAATTGCTGGCCACTCAGTCGCACCAGCTTGCCGTTGAACTTGCCGACGACAATGCCATTTCCGCTGGGCTTGAACAGCCCATGCTTGGAGAGGTCGGCGGCGCCGGCAAAGCGCGCGTCGCCGTGCAGGGCGCGCGCCTTCGGCTTCACAACGAGCACGACAGTAATCGCCCAGACCAATGCCGGCAGGCCGAATCCAAGCATGCCTGCAATCTTGATCTTGGTCGCGTAAGGCGCAACCTGGGACAACCCAAGCGCGCTGAAATAGCGGTAGTAGGTGTCCCACGCGTACAGGCCGGTGTCGAGCCGCAACAACAGCAGCGTCAGAAAACCGGACAGGAAGTATCCAACGAGCACCGCCACCAGCGTGGCGATTGCGATGATCTTGGGTTTGGACATGAGCCCTTCTCCTTAGGCTTGCATCACGATGGCGGTCTAGCGACGGACGACGGGCTTATGGTCGACAAAATCGGACGTGCGCCCGCCACTCTCGCTTTCCACTAGCGAATCGATCCAGACCTTGGCCTGATCCAGAGACAGGTCCGGTGTGATTCGCGTGCCCGCATCGGTCACAACCGCGTATGCCACGATTGCGTCGGGCGCATACACCTCATCGCGCGTAATGGCCACGACGCGATACCCTCCCCTGGTCAGCACGGTGTGCTGATATTCATCCATCGCCAGCTTCCTTTCCGTCAGCGCGATGGCGATGCTAAAGCAAGACGTGTGACGGTGAAAGCGGTTTTTCGGCGCACTGGGCTGAGGTGGGCCGCGCTGGCTCGTAGAACAGCCGCACTGAGAGCTTATTTTGCATCCCCCAGGCACTTTTGGCGCGCTTTCGAAGACACGCGTGGGCTGCGGGAAACGTGGACCTTTGTGTGGGGAGGCAGCGCCACTGCCTGGTAGCTGCATGGATCCGGTACGAAGTACCCCGTCGCACATACAGCACGGATCAGTCATGGTGCTTGAGTGGCATCCCATGGCCATCGATCAAACACCTTTGCAAGAGACGGAGACGGCAGTTCATCCATCCGATGCATGGGTATGGCCCCGCTAGCATGCCGTATCAGCCGCGACCGGCTTTTCTGAAAAATATGCCGGAGCACAATCAAGATCGTTCGGTCATCCCCGGTCACCCGAGTGGGGGCGCTCAAACCGCGGCAAGCCAAACTCCATGCTCAAGCGCCACTTCGCGCAGCACCACTAGTCAATACGCTGCCCGCAGCGCAATGAAGCATACGTAAGCGCAGCAAGCTGGGAATTGGAGTGGAGAAACGTGATCTAACGGATGCCAAAGCTGCAACAGCTTATGCGTGGGATCATTTTGGGGTCAGTGGTAAACGTCGCTGCCGATGTTGAAACCACTCAAGACCTTGCGCCATCTGGACTTGGAGTGGTGGGCGGTACAGGGTTCGAACCTGTGACCCCTACCATGTCAAGGTAGTGCTCTACCGCTGAGCTAACCGCCCGAATCCTGCGTCAGCATTGCGCTGTGCAGGGCGCGCATTCTAGCGCAGGGATTCATGGACCACAAGCCCTACGCGCACTCGGATACCCCTGCCCTAGCCCAGGCTTGCCGCTTTCAGCTTCTGGATCTGGTCGCGAATTTGAGCTGCGGCCTCGAACTCCAGATCCTTTGCATGCTGATACATCTTCTGCTCCAGGCTCTTGAGCTTGCCGGCGATTTCCGCGGGCTTCATGGCGCGGTAATCGGGTGTCTCTTCGGCAACCTGGCGCGACTTCGAACGTCCCTTGCCCGACTTCTTCTCGGCTGCATCTTCGCGCGCACCTTCCATGATGTCGGAGATCGGCCGCTCGACGGACTTCGGTGTGATGCCATGCTCCAGGTTGTACTCGACCTGCTTCTCGCGGCGACGATCGGTCTCGTCGATTGCCGCCTGCATCGAACGCGTCATCTTGTCGGCATACAGAATGGCCTTGCCGCGCAGATTACGCGCGGCACGGCCGATGGTCTGGATTAGCGAACCGGTCGACCGCAGGAAGCCTTCCTTGTCGGCATCCAGGATCGCCACCAGTGAAACTTCCGGCATGTCCAAGCCTTCGCGCAGCAGATTGATGCCGACCAGAACATCGAACTTGCCCAAGCGCAGATCGCGAATGATTTCCACGCGCTCAACGGTGTCGATATCCGAGTGCAGATAGCGCACCCGAATGCCGTGCTCGCCCAGGTACTCGGTGAGGTTCTCGGACATGCGCTTGGTCAGCGTGGTCACCAATACGCGGTCGCCGAGCTTGATGCGTTCGTGAATCTCGGACATGAGGTCGTCGACCTGCGTGCCGACCGGGCGGATCTCCACTACCGGGTCGATCAAGCCAGTCGGGCGTACCACCAACTCTGTGACCTCGCCTGCCGACTCGCGCAACTCGTAAGGACCGGGCGTCGCCGAGACATAGATGCTACGCGGCGAACGCGCTTCCCACTCCTCGAAGCGCAAAGGCCGGTTATCCAGTGCAGACGGTAAGCGGAAGCCGAACTCCACCAGCGTTTCCTTGCGCGAGCGGTCGCCCTTGTACATCGCGCCGATCTGCGGAATGGTCACATGCGATTCGTCGATGACCAGAAGCGCGTCCGGCGGCAGGTAGTCGAACAAGGTCGGCGGCGGCTCGCCGGGCGCCTTGCCTGTGAGATGCCGCGAGTAGTTTTCGATGCCGTTGCAGAAACCCACTTCGGCCATCATTTCCAGATCGAATTGCGTGCGCTGCGCCAGACGCTGCGCCTCGACCAACTTGTTCTGCGAGTAGAGCTGTTCCAGGCGCTCTTTCAACTCTTCTTTAATGGTATCCACTGCACTCAGGGTGCGCTCGCGCGTTGTGGCGTAATGCGTTTTCGGGTACACGGTGTAGCGCTGCAGCTTGCGCAAGGTCTCGCCGGTCAACGGATCGAACAGCGTCAATTGTTCGATATCGCCATCAAACAACTCGATGCGCAGGGCCTCGGTATCCGACTCGGCCGGAAACACATCCAGCACCTCGCCGCGCACGCGAAAGGCGCCACGCGTGAGTTCGAATTCGTTGCGGGTGTACTGCAGATCGGTGAGATGGCGGATCAGCTGGCGCTGATCGATGTGCTCACCAACCGACAGGATCAAGCGCAGCGAAAGATAGTCTTCCGGCGCGCCGAGCCCATAGATTGCCGACACCGTTGCCACCACCAGCGAATCGCGCCGCGACAGCAGGGTCTTCGTCGCCGACAAGCGCATCTGCTCGATGTGTTCGTTGATCGAACTGTCCTTCTCGATGAAGGTGTCCGACGACGGCACGTAAGCCTCCGGCTGGTAGTAGTCGTAGTAGCTGACGAAGTACTCCACCGCGTTGTGCGGAAAAAACGACTTGAACTCGCCATACAACTGCGCTGCTAGCGTCTTGTTCGGCGCCATCACCAGGGTCGGCTTCTGCACATGCTGGACCACATTGGCAATCGTGTAGGTCTTGCCCGAACCGGTCACACCCAGCAGCGTCTGTTTGGCCAGCCCAGCCTCGAAGTTGGCAACCAACTTGTCGATGGCGGCAGGCTGGTCGCCCGCTGGCGAGTATGGAGATACGAGCTGAAAACGGTCGGTCATGGAGCGGCACCTTCAAACGACCAATGAGTATAGCGACGAGGGATGACGGCGATGTTTGTAGTATTCCTACCCCTCGATCAGGGGTGGACTGATCCCATCGCAACGGCCGTCTACTGATCCTGGAACGATCCTGGATTAGGAGCTACACCATGCGCCGGAGATGCAGCCAAGCTGGGTTCAGCCTGATCGAAAGCATGCTTGCCGGAGCGGTTCTCGCCGTTGTGGCAGCGATCGCTTTGCCGTCTCTTACCGAACTCCACCAACGCCATCAGGCGCGTGCTGCCGTTGCCGAACTCACCGCGCATCTTGCCTTAACCAGGTCGACCTCGATCGCACGGGGCAGCGTCGTTGCTATGTGCCCAAGCTCAGACACAGAGAGTTGCATGGCCAGCCACGATTGGAGCCGCGGATGGTTGGTCTATGCAGACCCTGATGGAAATCGTCAACCAGATCACGCAAGCGACATCCTCGCATCGGTCGCCCCACAGGCAGGCTCGACGCTCAGCATCCGCACCACCCTTGGCCGCGCACAGATGCGATACGTTCCTCTGGGCACCACACAAGGGACCAACGCCACCTTCAACATCTGCCGCGGTCGCTACCTGGACACGCAGTTGATTGTTAGCATGGCTGGTCGGCCGCGTGTGCAGCGGCCACTTTCCGCGCATCCCTGCCCTTCGTGAGGAGTTGCCTTGAAGGGGGTTGCGCGTGAGGCGTCGCCTCCCTATAATTTGGCTCCACGCCCGAATAGCTCAGCCGGTTAGAGCACTTGACTGTTAATCAGGGGGTCGTTGGTTCGAGTCCAACTTCGGGCGCCAAATAAAAAAAAAGACCTCTTCAGAGGTCTTTTTTTTTGATCTTTAGCAGGGCAGCTACCAGCGAGCGTGAGTGAAGGCAATGTGTGCTTCGCACTGCAACCTCATAGCCTAAAGGCAGCCCTAAGTGGACTGCCATCAACGGCCACGACTCACACCGTCAAAAACATTGTGACGCGCCATCTGTTCCAGATGCAGTACGCACGCCTTTTTGATCGATTGACAGCGTTCCGCATTTCGGATCGTTCTGCTTCGAGGTTGGCGTCGCAGTCAGCGTAAAAGTCGTGACTGCGGGAGTCCCCGAAGAAAGCGTATAGAAGTTAGAAATATCACTACTGCATGACCCCATGCTTCCACCCACGTAAGTCATTTTGGTCGTGTAGTAGCGCTCCATCGTCTGCGCCCCCTCTTGAAGACAAGCGGCTGCAGCCGAACGACGGGATTTAATGACAGACGACTGATAATTGGTCAAAGCGATCGCACTGAGAATACCGACAATCGCAACTGCGATCATCAGCTCCATCAGGCTGAAACCAGACAAATACCGCGAACCT
This sequence comes from Xanthomonas vasicola, assembly GCF_000772705.2. Taxonomy (GTDB): domain Bacteria; phylum Pseudomonadota; class Gammaproteobacteria; order Xanthomonadales; family Xanthomonadaceae; genus Xanthomonas; species Xanthomonas vasicola. Next base: position 47,760 of record NZ_JSBW02000018.1, on the reverse strand, counting down.
ACCTGAGCTTTCGAGCGAGCAATTCTGTACATAATTAGTTCCTGATGATCTCGCGCCACGACACGCGTCCGGCGTTGCGGTTATCTGCAATGTTAAGGCCGCCCAGGCTTCCGCCGGACCCACCGACCACGATCTTGCCACGCAAGATATTGGCCAGCGTTGGCATGCCTACACCCAGGTTAACTGAGCCTACGGGTACGCCACCCACTGTTTCGTCCTTGAAATTGCCATCACCATTGAGATCAAAGAAGGGATCGGTACTACTCGTGCCTGTAAATGCATCCAGCGCATTGATATAGCCAGTTCCATCTGCCTGACATGCACTTGCAGTTGGAATGATGCTACTCACCACCAACGTTTTGTTGAGCAGTTGCGCTTCCGTGACGATACGCTCGCCCTCCAGTGTGGAGGAGCCACCAGTCGTTGCAGCCGGTTTCGCCAGATCGATGTACCACCCCTTCGAATTCGCGGGTAACACAGAGCTAGCCTCGAATCCTCGCACCGGGAATCCGTTCCGCGTGCCCGTCACCTTAATAGAGCGAGTCGTTAAGGCGCTGCGCGCCAAACTGGCGTTACTAGTGGATGTACTCCCATCGATAATTCCATACAGGCTTTGTCCACTCTTGTCAGTCATATCACCTGTGGTCATGAACCGACCGGTGCCGAAGAATAGCCAGATGTCGTATGTATTGGGATTCAGCGCAACCGTCATAGTTGCGGAGATCGGCTGCGCGGTGCTCGCCGTACCGGCTGGGTAGGAAGCGGTGAACAACGGCTTACCGGTATTGGCGACACCCCAACTGGTCACAGCAGCAGCTGACAGATCGAACTTCCAGACATTTCCAAGCATATCGCCCGCGTACACGTAATCCACAGTGCCGCTCGCATCGGTATCCCAGCCTGTCGCACCGGAGAGCCCATTTGGAGCACTTGACGATCCAGCACCGGTGCTGATTTGCTTGATAAGCGCCCCGGTATCCAAGTCGTAGATCAGCAGCACTGCTTGATCGTTGGCGCTATTGATGCCGTTCGCAACAACCAGCGCAGTCGTACCATTATTAAGTTTTGCGATAAATGGGCGCGCTTGCACGAGACCGATGTTACCCGCATCAAGATCGGAGGTCGCCCCATAGCGTTCCCACTTCACATTGCTCGCAGAAAAGCCGACTGGTGTAGTGACGTCCAACGCATAAATGCCTTTACCTCCCTTGCCTAGCGCACCAACTAATACCGTCTTGTTAGGTGTCTGCGCACGCGTGGATAGGACAACCGGGCCATCCACGAAATAACGGTGACTATAGGCTGGAGCGCTCAAGCTAGCCAGATCCGAGAAATTAATTCCAGATGGAACATATGCGAACTGCTCCGCACCGGTGGTCGCGTCGAAAGCATGCAGCATGCCGTCGTTCGCACCGACATAAACAGTATTGGTATCGCTTGAATATGCAGGCGAAGAGCTGACAATGTCACCAAGCAGCGAAGTGCGGTTGCGCAGCGTGCCGCCGTTTACAATCTCCTTGCTGCGATCACCGGCGAGATAGGCCGCGTTGTCGGCACCAGAGACAGCCGGGGTCGTCGTGCGCTCCAGGGAAACTGTCTGACTCGTTGTCGGAAATGCCGCGCCGGCCACACCGCTCCAGGTAAAAATCTTTCGGTTGTTCGTCCTTATTCCCTCTGACGCATTCCAGCTCGCCTTGGACGACACATTCTGATTAACAACCGGATAGGCCTTGATTTCACCGGTCCAGATACCCGACAGGTAACTGGCCATAAACACTATCGTACCGCCTTCAAGGCTGGTTGACGTCGCAGATACATTCGAGAACGACCCGGTCCGTTGGGTAATTGTCGACAGCGCTGCGGTGAGCCCCAGCTTGAATGCATTTGGGTCGGCGGCAGACAGAAAGGTACCGCGTCCGTTAACCGAGGCGTGCCACAAATCGTCCAAGCGGGCCAGGATATCGTCCCCACCCGTGTAACCAGTATTAGGATCGGGCCAGCGCTTGGTACCAGCGGTCAGGCCCGGCAGATCCGTGCTCGGATTTAGCACACCACGTGCACCAATTGCGATGGCGAACGTGACCATATGCTGCCAAAAAGCGGGGTCTGCGTTTGTCGTCGGTACAATGTTGTCGAGATCTGTACGCAAGTCAGTCTTCCAGTACTGCATGGCCACGTCGGCCAATGTATTGGAATAAGTATCCGAATAAGGCGCGCTCGTTGTGTAGCCATATGGCGCAGGCAAGCCATTCGGACCGCTGTAGGTCACACCATCTGCTCCGTCCTGATTACCGGGCTTTGCGCTGGTGGTACCGTTCCAATAACCGTCGGTCGTCATGATCGCGAAGTTTTGACGACATGCATATTGGTCATTGCCGGCTTCCGGGCCATAGGGACCGGTCGCAGTTGAACTTTGAAAATATCTCCCTGTACCGTCCAATGCATCGAGCAATGGAGTTCCATTGAATCCTGATGCATTGTAAAGACGGTTATACCAATTCGTCCGCGCACTTGTCGCCGCGGCTCCACCAGAGGCCGCGCGGTCCACGAATAAACCCTGATTACCGTCATTCACGGGAATATCAAGATTGTTGCGCGACCAGATGGTTCTGAAGCCGACACGAACATTGGCGCCCAGATCGCTAAATGCCTGCCCTGCACCGGCCTTTGCAGCTTTGATACGCGTACGATGATAGGAAAACCATGTCGCGTAGTTGACTGCCTCGGCAGCTGCAGTTCTCCCCGTCGGCGTCACCGCCGTGCAGTTAATCCAGGTACTTGTTGCAGCTGTGCTCGTATCGCAACGATTATCGCGATGGATAGATGCATTGAGAGAATAGTTTGCCGTACCGTTAACCGCACCGCGCGAAACCTGCACGGTATATGTAGCATTTGAAGACGGCGTCACATTACACGACCCAGATCGGGTCGCCGTCACAGTTTGAGAACAATCATTCATAACACTTGCAGCATTCTTGACCGTCAGGGTCACTGCAGCATTGGACTGGGCTGAAACAGTGAGCACTCCATTTGCAGGCACGCTAACAGTGTATGTATCAACCTGATTTCTCGAAACAGAATCAGAGACTGGAAACCCAGGCGGTGTGGAGTTATTGCCAACAACCCCATACTCGCTACGGGTGACCGTGTTAGCGCCCGTTATCTGATAACGATAGTAGTTGCTTGCATTCGACAGGTAGTTGGACGAAGTATTTCCGCTATTTTTCGGAGCATAAAATGTCTGCACTCCACCGCACACGGTAACGTTTGCGCCCGTGTTTTTGTCGTTTCCATTTTGATCAAACTTTGCGCAACTTGCGGAATTGGCGAGATCGATGAAAGTACCGCTAGCTTTATTGAAATCACCGTAGACCGCGTTGTATGACGTTCCTCCCGTCATCAACACTCCCGCCGCTGTCAACCATGGCTGATAGTTCGTTGCGGGGTTGTAAAAAACAGTGTTACCAACATACGTATTTTCCGTAATATCTAGCGCATCGTCGGTACTGCAGGCGCCCCCATCAGTAGCACGTCGACAGATCGTTGGAAAATCCGGATTGGCAAGATCCCCGAAGGACATCGAACCTGAATCATCCAGAATGAACATGATGTTTGGCGGCACGCGACTGGCTGTAGTCAACGGGTCGGTGGGCAGGGTGATTCCCGCATTCGCAGGCAGCGACAGCAACGTCGCCAGCATGGAAAACATTGGCACGCGAAGCGCCTTGCGCATCGCATCAAGACGCCGACGGAACGGACTTTTTGGAATGTTCATGGTCAGCCTTACTGCTTGATGTAGTTAGTCTGGAGCAGGACCTGCGAGCGCCCTGTCCCCTCACTCACAGCGGTGATGCGATACCTGGGAGCCAAGCACAATGCGGGTATCGGAGAGATGCGGTCGCATGCCGGCCACGTGGGTGCATCTCCCATATATTCGATGATGTATTGCGGGGCTGCCGTGGAATCTACGGTCAGAGACGCGGTACGCCAACCGGCGCGGCTAGATGCCAACCAGCGATCAGCATCGCTTGCGACCGGCGTTGCGCAAATGCCGTCATTACAACCGCTACCAGGTATGGTCAAGGTGGCAGCGGCTTTGATGCGATCCTCCGCCTCTCGGACAGCGCCCTCTGCGGCCTGGAAGCTTCTGCCGCGATCAACCAGGTTCGATGCCATCCGTTCCTCGAGAACGGTGCTGCGCAGCACTGCCAAGCCCAAAAGGGTCATTATCAGCAAAAGCAACAGCACAACAATGAGCGAGACGCCGTCCTGCCGCCGGTGGTCAAGAGTCTTCATGCATTGCGATTCCGAAGAGCGATCACATGGCTGAGGGTGCGCCTAATTGGTTCACCGGCAGGCCCGACACGGGTTGTATCCAGCATTTCAAGGCGCACGCTTACCGCAACGACAGAAGACCAATCTGAGACGGCGGTGGCGTCCACGTAAGACGCCGCATCCTTCACCAGATATTGCAATTGCATGTCGTTGACGCCCTCCAATACCTCGTCGTTACGCTGCGCCAATGCGCCACCGGAATACACCATCTGAGACTGATACAAGGATCTTGTGCCGCTTGCATTGTTTCCGATAAACCAACGCGCAGCATGTAAGTTAGCGACAACAGAGCCCGGCGCGACGAACGCGAATTGCGAGCCGCCACACACCGGCATTGCCAACCCCGTTGAACAGTTCCCGGGCGAGACACCTGAGACCGCATGCGTGATCGTAGAGCCTGAGACAGCACTAACCTGGAAAATAGCCGACTGCCGCGCATTGCACGCGACTGCGACATCGCCGACATTGATACCGGCAGCTGCTGCGGTCATGTTAAGAGTAAAGGTTGCTGCACTAGTGTTATCCGATGAAATCGTCGCCACTTCATAACCAGAGCCCAAAATCTGCAGCGCGTCGGTCCCCGCCACTCGCGCTCCCGTCGCGGTCCCATTGGCTGGCGATCCAGACGGGAAAGCACCTTCTACGCCGGTGATACCAGCGTTCCATGTGTCGATGTTGGTGTACCAATTACTTGCTTTGGTTTTGAGAACATTCGCAACTGGAACAGTATTTACACAGGGATTACCTGATGCTTCGCGTACATCGCGCGCCATCAGCTCAAATGCCGTGCGTACATTCTCCTGGACGCGCCCCAAGCCTTCGGTAGCGCTATAGGTACGCCGATTGGCCAGGAAGATACCGATCGCAGCACCGACCACCAGCAGTCCCAAAACCAATGCAATCATCAGTTCGATCAGCGTCACGCCGCGCATGCGTGATCGGGATGGACGTGCACGCTTCATCAGGTTCATAGACGGGTCTTGATAGAAAATTGCTGAGTTGCGCTACCGTCCTTGGCGCGGCTGTCATCCCAGCTCACCACGGCTTCGCAGGCGGTTGCACTACAGGTGATCTTGCCGCACGCAGTGGAGTTGATTGATGCCTTCAACCCTTGCAACCAATTGCTGACGTCGTTGGACACCAGATTGGAACCGGTCGGCGCAGTACAGGACGTCTGGTTGTAACCGCCTGACGTCGCCATTGCCAGATTTGCGCGCATCGAATCGAATATCGTGTATGCCTGAATTACAGCCTGGCTACGCTCCAGCGAGCTCTGGCTATTGCGTAAGGCTGTCGCCTGCATTGCAGCGATACCCAGCATGCCCACGCCCAAGATCACGACCGAAATCAATACCTCGATCAAACCGATACCAGACATGGACTTACGCTTGATAGTCTTCATTGCATCCCTATATCGTAGTCGGCGTATTTGCAGGGGCGGCGCATGTCACGTCGCTTGCACCAGTACGGACGGCTGCACGGCTACCGCTGACGATTACCACCACACGCACGTTCTCCGGCGGTTTGTTCGTGGTAAGGCAGGAACTGACCGAAGCGACAAGCAGCGCACCAGTCGAGTCACGTGCAAGACCATCGGCATGGAATTCGATGGCGTTGCCGTTGCTGACAATTGCTGGGCTGGCCTGGATGAGTAGCGGTACTTTCGCAGTACCCACTCGCAACACTTCGCTGGTGGACTTGATCATTACGATCCACTGGTTCCAGGAGCCGCTACCGCAGGTGGAAGCGTTGCTACTCGGGCAGATCAAGACTGTCTGGTTGCGCTGCACGGCTTCGGACCGGGCTAGCTGTATGGACGCTAGCACCTCGTTGGCCGACGCGGTGAGACGGCTACTATTGATCAATCCGGTGAAGCTCGGGATGGCGATTGCCGCCACGATTGCAAGGACGGCCACGGTGACCATCAATTCAACCAGGCTAAAGCCAAGGCAACAAGCCAGACGCACCCTGCCCCGCAGGTTGCATTGCAACGCCTGCATGGTTCTTCCTCTTAACATTCCCCAACACAAAGCTAGCGGCTGGCCGCTAGACGTGCAATCGATGACCGATAGGCGGCAAGCCTAAGGGTGCGAACGGAGCCCCATGGCGCTTCGGAATCCAGGCATCATGGCTGCATCGGTTCTCGGAAAAATCGCCTCAATGCCAAATCACTCGCATGTAGCGCAGCCACTGGACACCCTGCGCCAAGCGCCGGTGATTGTTTGGACGTTGCTTGCCGGAGAAGGAGTCGCTGCCGTCCTTGCGCTCGCACCGGCCCTAGATGGGAATCGATGGGTTTATTTCGGCCTTGCTTCGTTAACAATCCAGTGGGTCGCATTATTGACCTTGACGTGTCTGTATGGGCTGCGTAGACACGTAGCGAATCTCAAGCCTTTGCAGGTGGCGACGCTCTCTTTGGCACTGATGCTAGCCTGTACCTGGGCGGTCTGCGGCGCGACCTGGGCAGCACTTCACGAGACCTGGAATATGCGTCCCCGCGAATGGGGATTGACCTTTTTGCGTACCACCGGCATTGCCTTGACGGTGGGAATACTCGGCGTACTGGCATTCCATAACCACTGGCAAGCACGGCGGCTGGCGTTGGAAGCGAAACAGGCGCAACTAGACGCATTGCGCGCGCGCATCCGCCCCCATTTTCTTTTTAATACACTCAACACTGGTGCTGCTCTCATCCATGTTCATCCCGAACAGGCAGAGCGGCTCCTGCTGGATCTGTCGGATTTATTCAGAGCCGCCATGAGCAACTCCGACCATATCAGCCTTAGCGAAGAACTCGCATTGGCAAGGCGGTATCTGGAAATAGAGGAAATGCGCCTGGGACGACGACTTACCATCGATTGGCAAATTCCTGCAGCGCTTCCCGATGTTCAAATCCCCACCCTATCCATACAGCCCCTGGTTGAAAACGCCGTCTTTCATGGCATCGAGCCGAGCATCGACGGCGGGTGCGTATCACTCAAAGTCACCCTGGAAGGCGAGCGGGTCAAGATCGAGATCACCAACCCGCTGCCATCGTCGCAGGAGAACACTCGCCGCGGCCATCAACTAGGTCTCGCGGCGGTCGAGGCGAGGCTAGAAACGTTCGGCAGCGGCCACGCATTTCTGACAACTCAGCGCGCCGAGGGAACCTTTATTAGCACTCTAGATCTACCAGCAACCTGACCCAAATGGGAACAACAATCAAGTCACCACCCGATAACACGGCCGATAGTCTCCCGAGATCTTCATCCGCCGCTGTTCGACGAAGCCGCGCAGCAGCTCATCCAGAGCCTGCATGATCCCGGGGTCGCCGTGGATTTCGAAGGGGCCGAACTCCTCGATGCGGCGCATGCCGTCTTCCTTGACGTTGCCGGCGACGATGCCCGAGAAGGCGCGGCGCAGGTCGGCGGCCAGGGCTGGTGCCGGGCGGCCGTGATGCAGATCCAGCGCGGCCATTGCTTCGTGGCTGGGCTCGAACGGTTGCTGGTACTCGAGCGGGATGTGCACGGACCAGTTGAAGTAATACGAGTCCTTCTGGTCCTTGCGGTGCGCGCGCACCTCGCGGACCCCTTCGGCCATGCGGCGCGCGACTGCGACGGGATCGCCGACGATGATCTCGTAGCGCGATGCAGCTGCATCACCCAAGGTCAGGCGGATGAAACGGTCGATTTGCTCGAAGTATGGTGCGGCGATGGTCGGGCCGGTGAGAATTAGCGGGAACGGCAGGTCAGCATTTTCCTCGCGTAGCAAGATGCCGAGCAGGTAGAGAACTTCTTCCGCGGTACCGACGCCGCCCGGGAATACCAGAATGCCGTGCCCGATGCGGACGAAGGCCTCGAGACGCTTCTCGATGTCCGGCATGATCACCAGATGGTTGACGATCGGGTTCGGCGATTCGGCGGCGATGATGCCGGGTTCGGTGACCCCGATGTAGCGGGTATTGTGCTTGCGCTGCTTGGCATGCGCGATGGTGGCGCCCTTCATGGGGCCCTTCATGGCGCCCGGCCCGCAACCGGTGCAGATATCAAATCCACGCAGGCCGAGCTCATAGCCGACTTGCTTGGTGTACAGGTATTCGTCGCGCGAGATGGAATGCCCGCCCCAGCACACGACTAGGTTCGGGTCCAACGGCTGCAGGATGCGCGCATTGCGCAGCTGGCCGAACACGGCATTGGTGATGCCCTCGCTGGTGTCGAGATCGGCGCGTTGCGCTTCGAGTTCGATGGCCATGTAAGCGAGATCGCGTACAACAGCGAACAACAGCTCGGCCACGCCGCGGATGATTTCGCCATCGACGAAGGCCATCGCCGGCGCGTTAGTCAGATCGATGCGGATGCCACGATCCTGCTGGTTCACCTGGATGTCGAAATCCGTATACAGATCGCGCGCGGCGCGCGGGTCGTCAGATGCGCTACCGCTGGTCAGCACGGCCAGCGCGCAACGGCGCAACAAGTCATGCATGCCACCGCTGGATGCATCACGCAGCCGAGCAACTTCCGCCTTGGACAACACATCCAGGCCACCACGCGGATAAATCCGCGCATCCACCACCGGCAGCGCCCGTGCTGCCGTATTGCTGAGTTCCATAGCATGCTCCTGTCGTATGCACGGAACTTTAGCGTACTCACCCGCACAAAAGAAAACGGCCGGGAGACTCCGGCCGTTTTTGCAGACTTCGACACGCTAGCAAGCGTTAGAACTGGTAGCGGAAGCCCAGCTGCAGCGCCCAGCGGGAGATGCCCTTGTCGTCGTAGACGGTCGCGGCATCCGGCTCGTTGAAGCGGTAAACATACTTGCCAGTCGCCGCGTCGATACCGCCGTATTCAGCAACACCCTTGAAGCCCGGGAATGCGTACTCATCGACGCGGCCCCACTTCTTGTTGAGCAGGTTGCCCACGTTCATGACGTCGACCCAGATCTGCGCCTTGTTGCCATCGAAGAAGCCAGGAAGCTCCTGCTCGATGTGTAGATCGAACTGGTTGACCCAGGAATTACGTACCGCATTGCGGCTAGCAACCTGGCCCTTGTGCGTGGACAAGTACTGGTCATTGTTGACGTAGTTCCAGAACGCGTTTTCTTCGGCCGCGTTACGGAACAGCACATCGCCGCGCGCCGCCGGGATGTACAACAGGTCATTGGAGCGACCGTCGCCATTGGCATCGTTGTCGAACGTATAGCTGTAGGGACGACCGCTGCGGCCTTGATACACCAGACCGACCTTCGTTGCAAAATCGCCGAAAAAATTATGCTTCCACTGCAGCGTACCCAGGAAACTGTCCTTGATTTCGTATGCCGAGGTTGCATTGACCTCTTCATTCGCCTGGAAGGTTGCGGTGTTGAGCAGCTGCGACCCCGAAGTGGAACTGGTCAGACCGCTGACTTCCTTCGCGTTCGAGTAGGTGTAAGCCAAGCTCCACGACCAGTCGCTGTCGTTGAACGGCTTGTTCAAGCCGACAGTGAAACTCTGCGAGCCACCCTGATCGGTGGGGCGCGCAATGATGGCATCGTTGAAGCTCATGTTGCGACCAGCACGGATGTCGGTACCGCTGTTCAAACATGACGAACCAGCCGCCACACCCGTTTCGCGGAGACATGCATTACCCAGGGAATTCCAGTTAGCCGGATTGCGGCCATTGGCATTCCAGTAGATATCACGACCATCCTGGCCAACTGCCGTCGGATTACCGAGATTGAGCTGCTGGTAATAAATCGCTTCCTTGACCTTGGTCACCACACCTTCCATCGAGGCGACGATGCCGTACCAGGGCAACTCGGTATCGAAGGCGAGGTTTGCTTTCCAAACGGACGGCTGGCTCAGATCCTTGTCAACAAAGTCGACCGACTGCGTGGCGCCCGATGTTCCGCGCGGCTGGTTGTTGATATCCGGCGTGAAGCGGATACCACTGTTGGACGCGTTGTTGAAGTTGTAATCGGTATAAGCCAAACCAGTATTGGAATACGGATTGGACAACCAAACCGACGCGGCAGCACCCTGGAACAGGCCAACGCCGCCACGCAGCTGGGTCGGACGATCTGCATCGAAGGTGTAGTTGAAACCAAAGCGCGGCTGCCACAAGCCGTTGCCGTCAATGGTTTCATCATTGCGAAGACCGAATGCGTTAAACGCAGCCTGGTTGAACTGCGGCGAGTTCTTCACCATCGGCTCGTCATAACGCAGGCCGAAGTTCAGTGTCAGGTTGCTATTGACGGCCCAAGAATCCTGCAAGAACACGCCCACGTTCCGCATGCCCCACTTCGCAGCGATATTGTCGATACCGGTGGGCGAATACGAGTAACGATACGCGTTCGGCAAATTTGCCTGGTAATTGGCAACCGAGTTGAAGGTGTAGCTACCGAAAACACGCGGACCATACAAGTTGTAGATGTCGTTGTCTTCGTAGTCGAACCCGAACTTGACCGTGTGGTCATTCAAGAACAGCGTGCCGGCGAAGAACGCGTTCCAGGTTTCGGTGCGCAACTCATTTGCCTGAGTATTGGCTTCAGTACCCAGATTTAAGGTGTTGTTGCCGAAACGCACGGCGATGGCCGGCAACTGCGATGCCGCAGTACGAACTGCCGAGTAATCGCGATAAGACACCTTGGCTTCGGTCGAGAAAGTATCGGTCCAGTCGCTGAACAACTGACCGGTGTAGGTCTCGAGTTCGAAGTGGCGCACATAGTGGTACGAGTTCAACGCCAGCTGGTTGTTGCCGAACCCATTGAGATTGGCCGTGCTCTGCTCGGACTTGCCATAGCGGAACGAACCACGATGCTTGTCGCTGATGTTCCAATCCAGCTTGAAGCCCTTCTCTTCTGAATCAGAATCCAATGCCGGCAAGGCCAGGGTCCCAGGGTCGAAGCCATAGACATTGCGCGAGATATCGATCACCTGATCGACCTGCGCCTGGGTAATACCGACTTCATTGCTGGCACCAGAACCGGCTGGACCGTAGCCACTGTTACCGGTAAACACACCCTTACCCTTGTACTTCTCGTAGTTGGCGAAGAAGAACAATTTGTCCTTGACGATCGGTCCGCCCAAGGTCAGACCATATGTCGCTTCGTTGTCGAACAGCTGCGGGCGGATGTTGTTCTGGTTCTTGCCCGACCAGTCGTTCTCGCGATAAGTGCCATAGACCGAACCATGGAATTCGTTGGTGCCCGACTTGGTGACGGCATTGATCACGCCACCGGTGCCGCCACTGATCGTAACGTCGTAGTTGGCCACGTCCACCGAGATTTCATCGATGACGTCCATCGAGAACGGCTGGCGCGGGGTCGGCAGGCTGTTGGATTCCAGACCGAAGGCGTCGTTGGTGCTGATGCCGTCGACGCGGATCGCGTTGTAGCGCGGGTTCTGGCCGGCGATGGAGATTTCGTTGCGCGCCTTGTCAGTTTGCGCAACGCGCGGATCCAGACGCACATAGTCCTGCAGGTTACGGTTGATCGACGGCAGCGACTCGATTTCTTCGCGGGTCACGTTGGTGCCGGTACCCATCTTGTTGGCGCTGAAAATGGCCGAGCCGTAGTTGCCGGCGATGGCCTGCACGGTGCCCAGCGTCGCCAGATCGCCGCCCAGAGCGGCATCGACCTGATTGACCTTGTCCAGATTCAGATATACGCCTTCGCGGGTGGTGTTGCCAGCGCCCGAAGCGGTAATGGTGATGGTGTACGGCCCGCCCACACGCAAGCCGCGCGCGTTATAGCGTCCGCTGGCATCAGTGGTGGCGCGGCTGACCGTGCCGGATTCGACGTGGGTGATCGTCACTTCGGCATTGGGCACCGGCTGACCACCGCTGCTGGTTACCAGGCCAGCGACGCCGGCTGAAGTGCTCTGGGCAAAGACGGGGGCAGCAGCGAGCGCGGCGACAAGGCCAAGCGTCAGCTTGGACATGGGGAGATAACGGGGGTGGGTCATTTCGGTAGCCTCGATACAGGTTGGGCAGTGACAAAAAGGCGCAGTCAGCCCAACCGTTCCCGGGGTGGGCTGCCGATGATCTGGGGTCCCTTGCCGCGCGACTGGTTGCTGCCGCAACGGTTAACAACAGATTAACACGCTAAGGCCTCATTGTGACGGCGGCGTGACAAACTTCGCGCATTGCAACATGAACGCGCATGTGACGGCGTAGGCGCCAGATTGCGCAAGATCGCAGCGGGATCGAGACCTGCGTCGCAGGTCCAGACCGGTTGAACCATTTAGGAAAGGACCGTAGCGATCAAACAGCTGCATTCGCCTATCGAATGCGCGCGGCGCATGTCGATGTCACATGCCAATTGCACTTCGCAATATGACACCGAACTGCGGGGTTGCCGAAACGAGCAGATGCACTCAAAACGGTGACGAGCTGCGGCCAGCGGCTTCTTCTCCGCCATCAGCAACAGACGCCTCGTCCATCCTTTTTAGCGGTATGTCGCGCTAGTCAGCCGCCTGCGCTATGGGCAGCGAGCACACGAACCGAGCAAGGGGCGAAATGGGTGGAGTACCAACTCATCGTGCACGCTCCCGCACGCACGCGACGGACCGCAGGGCTCCCCTCCCTCAATGACGCGCTAAATGGACACCGGCAGCTTGAAGTACGTACCCAGGCCGTCCAGGAACATCTGTACCGAGATGGCGACCAGCAGCATGCCCATCAGGCGCTCGATGGCCGTCAGGGCGCGGTGTCCGAGTAGTTTGTACAGCAGCGGCGCGGAAGCAAGAATCGATGCGGCACCGATCCAGGCGATCATCAGCGCCAGGCTCCAGTCCCAGAGCCGCGTGGGCTCGTTGCTGCCCATGAGCATGACCGCAGCCATGCCGGACGGGCCGGCCACCAGCGGGATGGCCAGCGGCACGATGAAGGGCTCGCCGTCGGGGATTTCCCCCATCAGGCCTTCGGGCCGCGGGAAGATCATGCGGATGCCGATCAGGAACAGCACGATGCCGCCGGCAATGGCCACCGACTCCTGGCGCAGGTGCATCAGCTCCAGCGCGTACTTGCCACCCCACAGGAACGCCATCAACACGCACAGCGCAATCAGCAGTTCACGCGCAAGCACGAAGCGCTGGCGCTTGGGCGGCAGCGGCTTGAGCACGCTGAGAAACACTGGAATGTTGCCCAGCGGATCGAGAATCAGGAACAGCAGCAGCGCCGCTGAAAGAATGGTCATACCGACGGACTCCAGATCGCGCCGCGCTGGGTCGCCCCAGCGGCGGACAACACGCTGACGCACGCGGGTGCGTAACGTGCGGCATCGACCGCGTCGCTGTCTTCGTGATGGGTGAAAGCGCGTGCGCGTAATGCGGTGCGCATCGGGCCGGGCTGCAGGCCGCTGACGCGGACCGGGCCAGCGGCAGTTTCATGATGCATGCTGGCGATCAGACCGCGTTGCGCATATTGGGCGGCGCCATACGCCCCCCAATATGCCTGGCCGACACGCGCGGGGTCATCCACCACAAATACAACCGCCGCATCGTGCTGCTGACACAATAGCGGCAAGCATGCCTGGGTCAGCCACGCGCGCGCGGTCAGGTTGACGTGCAAGGTGCGCGCGAAGTCCGCAGGTGCAGCAAGTTCGGCCGGCGTCAGGCCGGCAAAGTCGGCAGCGCAGTGCAGCAAGCCGTGCAGGCCGCCGAGCTCCGTCTGCAACCGTTGCGCCAGCGTGGCGTAGTCGTCCGGCGTGGCGCCGGCCAGATCCAGCGGATACAGCAGCGGCTCGGCACCCAGTGCTGCAACGACGTCATACACGCGCTCCAACGGGCGCAGCTTGCGGCCAAGCAAGACCACGGTGGCGCCTGCGGCCGCGCATGCCTGCGCCGCCGCCGCGCCGAGGCCACCGGCAGCGCCGGTGATCAGCACGACGCGACCCGATAAGTCGGCGGTTTGAGGCTGGGCCTGCGCCGAACTCACGGGTGGTACGCCTCGCTGACAATGCGCTTGAGCTCGCCGGCCTCGAACAATTCCAGCGTGATGTCGCAACCGCCGATCAGTTCGCCATGAATGAACAATTGCGGGAAGGTCGGCCAGTTGGAGTAGCGCGGCAAATTGGCGCGTATCTCCGGCTCTTCAAGCACGTTGACCGTGCGCAGCTGATCGGCACCGGCGGCCACCAGGGCCTGCGCAGCACGACTGGAGAACTCGCACATCGGGAATTGCGGGGTGCCTTTCATGAACAGCACGATCGGGTGTTGTTCGACTTCGGCCTGGATCCGTTCCATCACCGGCATTGGACTCTCCTGACTGGGAGCGGCAGGCCCGACCGCCGGGTCGGATAGACTTCCGCAAAGGCGCGCATTGTAAGCCTTCAGCGCGACCTATCGCCGCACCCCCTTCGCTGCCACTGCCATCATGCCGATCGAACACGTTGCACTGCCCTACTCCCGCGCTGCCCTGGAACCGCATCTTTCGTCTGCGACGCTGGAGGCGCATCACGGCGTCTGTCACCGCAACGAGGTGGAACAGCTCAACGCGCGCATCGAAGGCAGCGAGTTTGCCGAGCTGATGCTGGAAGAGATCATCGCGCAGGCGCAAGGCACGCTGTTTCATCTCGCCGCGCAGGTGTGGAACCATAATTTCTACTGGCAGTGCCTGCGTCCGCGCGCTGGCGGCGAGCCGCTTGGACGGCTCGGCGACAGCATCGCCAAATCGTTCGGCGACTTCGTGCATTTCAAACAAGAATTCAATCGCGTGGCCTTGACCAGCTTCGGATCGGGCTGGGTGTGGCTGGTGAAGCGCCCGGACGGCGCGTTGGCAGTAGTCGCCACACCCAATGCCTCCACCCCGCTCACCGGGCCGGACATTCCGCTACTCGCTTGCGACATCTGGGAACACGCGTATTACCTGGATTACCAGCAGGATCGCGCGCGCTACCTGGGTGCTTTCTGGAAGCTGGTCAACTGGGATTTTGTCGCAAGCCGGCTGGGCTGACCGCTCAGCTTGCGTTAGCAGGTGGTCACTGGCTCATCTGCTAACGAAGTTGCCGAGCGTCTTCGATCACGGCACCAATGCGTCATCGCGGAAAACGACTTACACAGCGCCGGATCAGCGCTGATGCGCTACGCGCATCAGCCTTCGTTCAAGCGCGCAACTACCGGCCCAACTTGCGGATCGCGCAGCAACGCCGCGCCTGCATCGCTCACTGCCGATGCAAGCGCCTGCACCGTCTCCGCACGCAGCGTTGCGTGCCCTACCTTGCGGCCATCGCGTGCTTGCTTGCCGTAGTCGTGCCAATGCCCGCCAGGTACCACCAGAAACGCCGCGGCGTCCGGCATCGCGCCCAGCCAGTTGAGCATGCAGGCGTGGCCGCGCATCGCCGTGCTGCCCAGCGGCAAGCCAAGGACGGCACGCGCATGGTTTTCGAACTGCGAGGTCTCGGCGCCTTCGATGGTCCAATGCCCCGAGTTGTGCACGCGCGGCGCCATTTCGTTGGCCAGCAGCTCGCCGTCGCGCACGAACAGTTCCAGCGCAAAGACGCCGACATAATCGAGCTTTTCCGCCACTGCGCGCGCGTGCGATTCGGCCAAAATTTGTAGTGTTGTGTCTACGCTCGCCGGCGCCAGGCTGGCCGACAGCACACCGTCCACGTGCCAGTTCTCAGTCAACGGCCAGGCGCGAAATTCGCCATCGCGCCCGCGTACTGCCACCGCGCTCACCTCGCGCTGAAACGGCACGAACGCTTCCACGATCAAGCCAACGTGCGCGGCCTGCGCGCCGAGTGCGCCCCATGCGGCATCGGCATCGGCGAGCGTCTTGATGCGGAACTGGCCCTTGCCGTCATAGCCGAAGCGGCGCGTCTTCAGCACGCACGGCGTGCCGATGCGCGCAAGCGCTGCATCCAGACCGGCGCGGTCGTCGATCGCGGCAAACTCCGGTACCGGAATGCCGAGCTCGCGGAACAAGGTTTTTTCGCTGAGCCGGTCCTGCGCAACTGCAAGCGCAGCCGGGCTCGGGTACACAGGCACCTGCGCGGCAAGTTGCCGCGCGCTGGTGGCCGGCACGTTTTCGAAGTCGAAGGTGATCACATCCACCTGTTCGGCGAAGGCAGCAAGTGCCGCGGCGTCATCGAACGCACCCACCTGCAGCGGCGCCACCTGCCCTGCGCAAGCATCGGCTGCCGGATCGAATACCGCAAAGCGTATGCCCAGCGGCGCACCGGCCAGCACCAACATGCGCGCCAGCTGGCCGCCACCCAGAATGCCGACAGTGCTCATTGGCGCGGGTCGTCGCTGGCCATGACGTCGTCGGTCTGCTTGGCGCGGAACTGCGCTAATGCTTCACCGATATGCGCCTGCTCGGGCGCCAGCATGGCCGCCGCAAACAACGCTGCATTGGCCGCACCCGCATTGCCGATGGCAAAGGTGGCCACCGGAATGCCGGCCGGCATCTGCACGATCGACAGCAGCGAATCCATGCCGTTGAGCGCCTTGGACTGCACCGGCACGCCGAGTACCGGCACTGCGGTCTTGGCGGCCAGCATGCCCGGCAGATGCGCCGCGCCGCCGGCGCCGGCGATGATCGCGCGCAGGCCGCGTTCGCCAGCCTGTTCGGCATAGGTGAACAACACGTCCGGGGTGCGGTGCGCCGAAACCACCTTGACTTCGTACGGCACGCCCAGCGCGTCGAGCTTCTGAGCTGCGTGTTGCATGGTTTCCCAATCCGAACGGGAGCCCATCACGATGCCGACCAGCGGCGCGGAGTGGTTGGAGGTCATGGCCCTGCCCTGCGGTAAAGACGTATTCTAGCCAATCTCCAGGCAAGACAAGACTTCGATGGATCGCAAACTGCTCGACCTGCTGTGCTCCCCCGACACCCGCCAGCCGCTTTCGCTGCTCGACGGCAAGGGCCTGGAAGCACTCAACGCCGCCATTGCCGGCGGAACCCTGCAGCGCGCCGACGGCGCCGCCCAGACCCAGCCTCTGCGCGAGGCATTGATTACCCGCGACCGCAAGCAGATCTTCCGCGTCGATGACGGCATTCCGGTGCTGCTGGCTGAAGAAGCCATCGCCACCACGCAAATCGCCGACTTCCCCGAGAAGTGAGCCTGCCCCTGCACACCAACGTGCCGGTCGCGCCACCCGCCGAATCGATCCAAGCCGATGTGGCGCGCGCCCTGGGCGAAGACATGGGCAACGGCGATGTGACCGCAGCGCTGCTACCCGACCAGGCCGACAGCGCCTATTTGCTGTGTAAGCAGGATGCGGTGATCGCCGGCCGTCCCTGGTTCGATGCCACCCACCGCGCGCTCGACCCGCAAGTGCGCATCGACTGGCAGGTGCACGAAGGCCAGCACGTGGCTGCCGGCACGGTGCTCGCGCTGCTGCACGGGCGTAGCCGTAGCCTGGTCAGTGCCGAACGCACGTCGCTCAATTTCATGCAGACGCTGTCGGCCACGGCAACCACCACCGCGGCGTATGTGGCGGCGGTGGCCGGGACGCACGCGCGTATTCTGGACACACGCAAGACGCTCCCGGGCCTGCGCGCCGCGCAGAAATACGCCGTGCGCTGCGGCGGTGGCGACAATCACCGCATCGGCCTATTCGACACGGTGATGCTCAAGGAAAACCACATCCGTGCCGCCGGGTCGTTGAGCGCTGCCGTGCATGCCGCACGCGCGCAGCAACCGCAGCTGCCGCTGGTGGTCGAAGTGGAAACGCTGGAGCAACTGCATGAAGCCTTGCAGGTCGGTTGCACGCGCATCCTGATCGATGACTTCGACCAAGCCATGCGCCGCGAAGCAGTACGTATCGTTGCCGCATTGCCGCCCGAACGACGCATTCCGCTGGAAGTCTCCGGCAGCGTGGATCTGGCCGGCGTTCGCGCAATCGCCGAAGACGGCGTGGACTGCATTTCGATTGGCGGGCTCACCAAGCACGTGCAGGCGGTGGATCTGTCGCTCAAACTCGGCCCGCCGCCAACCCGCTGATTTCACGCGTGCGCGCAGCCGGCTCTGGCAGCCTGCTGCGATTGTTTCCGTGCGGGACCTGCAATGACCGTAAGACCTTGGCCGTGGCTCTGCTTGTTGCTGGCAGGTGCTGGAAGCAGCGCTGCGGCTGCGGAGGTGTGCGATATCCCGCCACGGTTCGGCACCAGCCCCGCTGCGATCGCCATCGTGCACAACGCCTGCAATGAGCATCGCTTGTGGCAGCGCCCGTTTATCGATGCTAAGGGTCGCGTGGCCAGCCTGGGCGTCACCGAAGCCGAATCGGGTTATCTCGCCGACCATGGCCTGGTCGCCTGGCAACGCGTTGCGGGCTACTGGCGCGACAGCGGTACACTTGCGTCGATGGGCGGCCGCCCCGGCGCTTCCAGCTGCGCGGCACTGGATGGCACGCGCTACACCGCCAGCGACTGCCGCGCGTTTCTGATCGATAACCCGTGGTCGGCCGCTTTCATTTCCTGGGTAATGACGCAGTCGGGGCTGAGCGGCTTTCATCGTTCCGTACGTCATCTGGATTACATCCGCAGCGCCTACAACGACGGCGCAGCTGGCCCGTACCAGTTCACTGATCCGGCGGTCGAAAAGCCCGCGCCTGGCGATCTGCTGTGTCTGCTGCGCGGGCGCAGCACCGCCTTGGGCTATGCCGGCCTTAAGGCTGCGCTCGGCGGCAGCGCGCCGATGCAGTGGCAATCGCATTGCGATGTCGTGATGGCCGCCAACGTCGGCGGCGATCGCACGCTGTATCTGATCGGCGGCAATGTGTTCAACACGGTAATGATGCGCAAGATGCCGTTGGATCGCGCCGGCCGCGTGATCTTGCCAACGCCGCAATCGGACAGCAGCCAGGACCAAAACGAAGACAGTCTGGGTATTGCCAGCGAGTGCACGCCGGCGCACGAAGAACTGTGCGACTTCAATCGCCGCGACTGGGCCGCACTTCTGAAATTGCGTCCTGATGCGGCAGTGGTGGCGCCGCCACCGACGGTGCCACTGCCCGCGCCCAACACTGCGCCCGCAGAACAAACGATGCCGCCGGGTTTCCCGCGCGTTGTCCCGCCACGTCCGGAAACGCAGCCTGCGCCGACGCAACAGCAGGGGTAAGTCGTTAGCAGTTAAACCACCTCTCCCGTCGAGAGATAGCCTGGGTGGTGAGCGTGACGCCATCGATTTACTTCTATTGGCGCATGGCGCCGCGTCCGGCCGCCGCGGCGGTGATATCTCCCTGCGTCGCACCCTCATCCGGCACTGCGTGCCACCTTCTCCCGATACGAGAAGGAATCAAGCAACGCTGCACCGATCGCACACAACAAAAAAGCGGGCCGAAGCCCGCTTTTTCGTTACGCATCACGCGTGATGCATTAGACAGCAGCGATTACTCGGCCGAAGCCGGCACGCCTTCGCCTTCTTCCACTGCCTTGATCGACAGACGGATGCGGCCCTGTTTGTCCACTTCCAGCACCTTGACGCGGACCAGATCGCCTTCCTTCAACTTGTCGCCAACCTTCTCCACGCGCTCGCTAGAAATCTGCGAGACGTGCACCAGCCCATCCTTGCCCGGCAGGATGGTGACGAACGCACCAAAGTCCATGATCTTGGCGACCTTGCCTTCGTAGATGCGGCCCGGCTCCACGTCCGAGGTGATCTGCTCGATGCGCGACTTTGCAGCCTGCGCAGCGATTGCATTCACCGAGGCGATGATGATCGTGCCGTCGTCCTGGATGTCGATCTGCGTACCGGTTTCCTTGGTGATGGCCTGGATGGTCGAGCCGCCCTTGCCGATCACTTCGCGGATCTTGTCCGGGTGGATCTTGATGGTCAGCAGGCGCGGCGCGTAGTCGCTCAGCTCCTGACGCGGGGTGGTCAGCGCATGCGCCATCTCGCCCAGGATGTGCAGACGGCCAGCCTTGGCCTGCTGCAGTGCCTGCTTCATGATTTCTTCGGTGATGCCTTCGATCTTGATGTCCATCTGCAGCGCGGACACGCCTTCGGCAGTACCGGCCACCTTGAAGTCCATGTCGCCGAGGTGATCTTCGTCACCCAGGATGTCGGAGAGCACGACGAAGTCGTTACCTTCCTTGACCAGACCCATCGCGATACCGGCAACCGGTGCCTTGATCGGCACACCGGCGTCCATCAGCGCCAGCGAGCTGCCGCAGACCGATGCCATCGAGGACGAACCGTTGGACTCGGTGATTTCCGAAACCACACGGATGGTGTAAGGGAATTCTTCCAGGCTCGGCATCACGGCGAGCACGCCGCGCTTGGCCAGACGGCCATGACCGATTTCGCGACGCTTCGGCGCACCGAAACGACCGCACTCGCCCACCGAGTACGGAGGGAAGTTGTAATGGAACAGGAAGTTTTCTTTGTACTCGCCCGAGACGGCGTCGATGACCTGACCGTCGCGCGCGGTGCCCAGCGTGGTGATCACGATCGCCTGGGTTTCGCCGCGGGTGAACAGCGCCGAACCGTGGGTACGCGGCAACACGCCAGCCTTGGCACTGATCGGACGCACGGTGTCCAGCGCGCGACCGTCGATACGCACCTTGGTGCTCAGCACCGAGCCGCGCATGGTCTGGTATTCCAGCTCGCCGAATTCCTTCGACAGATCACCGGCAGCCCAGCCTTCGATCGTGGCGCGCGGCGCCAGCACACCCAGCACGTCTTTCTTGATGGCCGAAATCGCATCGCGGCGCTGCAGCTTGTCGCGCACCTGGAACGCCGAAGCGAGCTGGTCGCCCACTGCTTCCTTCAGTGCGGCGATCATGCCGTCGTTCTTCGCCGGGGCCACCCAATCGGACGGCTTGGTGCCGGCTTCGACGGTCAGCTCGTTGATGATGTTGATGACTTTCTGCATCTCGCGATGGCCGAACGTCACCGCGCCCAGCATCACTTCTTCCGACAGCAGCTCGGCTTCGGACTCGACCATCAGCACCGCATTGGCGGTACCGGCCACGACCAGTTCCAGCTGCGAATCCTTCAGCTCGGTCACGGTCGGGTTGAGGATGTATTCGCCATTCTTGTAACCCACCTTCGCCGCAGCGATCGGGCCGTTGAACGGGGTGCCGGCCAGCGACAGCGCGGCCGATGCGCCGATCAGCGCGGCGATATCGCCGTCGATGTCCGGGTTCATCGACATCACGGTGGCGATGATCTGCACTTCGTTCTTGTAGTCCTCCGGGAACAGCGGACGGATCGGGCGATCGATCAGGCGCGAGATCAACGTTTCCTTCTCGGTCGCGCGTCCTTCGCGCTTGAAGAAGCCGCCCGGGATGCGGCCGCCAGCGTAGAACTTCTCCTGATAATCAACCGTCAGAGGAAAGAAGTCCTGCCCTTCGCGCGCGCTCTTGGCGGCGACGGCGGTGACCAGCAGTACGGTGTCGTCGAACTTAACGATGACGGCACCGCCTGCCTGGCGAGCGATTTCGCCCGTCTCAAGGGTGACGGTGTGCTTGCCGTACTGGAAGGTTTTGGTGATTTTTGCCACGGAGGTTTTTTCCCTTAGGTGTTGCTGTCTGCGTTGGACCGTCGTCGACCCATGCCGAGAACGGGCGGCCGGGAGGCTCCGGCCCAAGAGTGCGTGTTGCGAAAAACGGAGTGCGGTTGACCAAAACAAAACCGCGGCGCATCGCTGCGCCGCGGCGGTAGGACTCGATTAGCGGCGCAGGCCGAGCTTCTCGATCAAGGACTTGTAACGCTCGTTGTCCTTCTTCTTCAGGTAGTCGAGCAGGCTGCGGCGACGGTTGACCATCTGCAGCAGACCACGACGGCTGTGGTGATCCTTCTTGTGGGTCTTGAAGTGACCGGTCAGCAGCTCGATACGCGCGGTCAGCAGAGCGACCTGCACTTCCGGCGAACCGGTGTCCTGGGCGCTGCGCTTGTTGTCTTCAATAACTTTCTGGGTGTCGACAGACATGATGTTTTCTCGATAGATGCGTGGTCTACAGGAACGTGCGTGACGCACCGTCGGACTCGCCGTTTGCTTAGGATGAGCGCGCTTGGCGCTGAGGTGCCCCGATCGGGGCCGCAAAATTGTACCGTTGCGCGGCCCAGGGAACAAGTTGACAAAATCTTAACAGGCTGAAATCTCGTTCAGTCCATTGAACAATCGCTGCGGCGACAGGCGCCCGTCCGCATCCACCAAGCCTAGGCCTGACGGGCTTCCGTCCGGTCCGAACACGGCCACCTGGCCAGTCGGGAATGCAGAATCGCGTAAGCGCTGCCCCATGCGGAAACGCGCCGCGAGGGCCTCATCAAGCACGATCCGCGCGAAATCGGCCAGACCGGCCTCGATCGGCAGCAGCACTGTCTGCGCATCGGTGTCCGCTTCCAGCGCTGCCGCCAACGCCTCCAGCGTGATCATCTGCGGGGCGCGAAACGGCTCCACCCACAGCCGACGCAACGAAGCGATGTGCGCGCCGCAGC
Organism: Xanthomonas vasicola; assembly: GCF_000772705.2. Lineage (GTDB taxonomy): Bacteria > Pseudomonadota > Gammaproteobacteria > Xanthomonadales > Xanthomonadaceae > Xanthomonas > Xanthomonas vasicola. The sequence continues at coordinate 25,083 of NZ_JSBW02000018.1, read as the reverse complement.
CCAGCACTTCGCCCAGATCGCGCGCTAGGCTGCGGATATAGGTGCCCGAGCCGCAGGTCACGCGCAGTTGCAGACGCGGCGCGCTGTAGCCCAGCACCTCGATCGCCTGCACCTCGACCTCACGTACCGGCGCCTCGATGACTTCGCCGCGCCGCGCCTTGGCATACAGCGGCTCACCGCCTTGCTTGAGTGCGGAATAGATCGGCGCCTGCTGCTCGATACGGCCGATGAAGCGCGCCAGCGCCGCTTGCAGATCGGCCTCGCTCACGTCTGGCACCGCACGTTTGCGCAGCGGCTCGCCGTCGGCATCGTCGGTATCGGTGGTGACGCCCAACACGATCTCGGCGTCGTACGCCTTAGCCGACCCCAGCAGCAGTCCGGCGATTTTGGTCGCTTCGCCAAAGCACAGCGGTAGCAGGCCGGTGGCCAGCGGATCCAGGCTGCCGGTATGGCCACCCTTCTCTGCACGCAATAACCGGCGCGCCACCTGCAATGCATTGTTGGAACTGAGCCCGGCCGGCTTGTCCAGCAACAGGATGCCGTGCAACGGGCGGTAGAAGATGCGGGGTTTCAAAAGATCGGCGCTCGAATCGGGCGCTATGCGCGCCCGCGGAAATCAGGGCCGCAGCAGAGGCGGCGGGCCGTGACAGCGCTCAGCGCTGTTCGGCGTCTTCGTCGCTGGACGTGGCCTCGGGGCCGACGTCGTCAAGGTCACGCAACAGATTGTCGATGCGCTCGCCGCGATCGACCGAATCGTCGTAATGGAAGTGCAGCTCGGGCACGTGGCGCAGCTTCATCGCGCGCGCCAACTGCGTGCGCAACTGGCCGGCGATTTCCTTGAGCCCCTTGACCGCTTCGGCCGAACGTTCCTGCTGCAGCGCAGTCACGAAGACCTTGGCGTGCGCCAGGTCGCGGCTGATTTCGACGTCGGACACGCTGACCGACGGCAAGCCGTGGTCACGCACGGCCGCGTGCACGATCGTGCCGAGGTCGCGACGCACCTGCGCAGACACGCGGTCGGTACGATGGAATGATTTGGTTGCCATGGTCGTGGACCTTGTTGATTCGGAGGGCCAGTCGGCACCGAAGCCAAAAACAAACGCGGGCGGCCATGCCGCCCTCGCCTTATAAAACCTGCGTTGGACAACTCCGCCGTGCGGAGTGCTGGGCCCCTCAGACGTTACAACGCGGGGACCCCGTCAGCCGTTACAGCGTACGGGCAACTTCGATACGCTCGAAGCACTCGATCTGGTCGCCGGCCTTGACGTCGTTGTACGCCTTCACGCCGATACCGCATTCGGTACCGTTGCGCACTTCGTCGACGTTTTCCTTGAAGCGACGCAGCGATTCCAACTCGCCTTCGAAGACCACGACGCTGTCGCGGAGCACGCGGATCGGCTTGCTGCGCTTCACCACGCCTTCGATGATCATGCAGCCTGCAACCGCACCGAACTTCGAGCTGCGGAACACGTCGCGAACCTGCGCGATACCGATGATCTCTTCGCGGATTTCCACGCCGAGCAGACCGGAGGCCACCTGCTTCACCTGGTCGATCACGTCATAGATGATCGAGAAGTAACGCAGATCGATCCCGTTGGACTCGACAATCTTGCGTGCCGATGCATCCGCGCGCACGTTGAAGCCGATTATCGTGGCCTTGGAAGCCGCTGCCGAATTCGCATCCGACTCGGTGATGCCGCCCACGCCGGAGTGGATCACGTTGATGCGGATGTCGTCGTTGGACAACGCCACCAGCGACTGCTTGAGCGCTTCCACCGAACCCTGCACGTCGGCCTTGATCACCAGGTTCAACACCTGCTGACCTTCGCCCTTGCCCATCTGGGCCAGGATGTCTTCCATGCGGTTGGTGGCCGAGGCAACCAGACGCGACTCGCGGCGCTTGGTTTCGCGTTGCTGCGCCACGTCCTTGGCCAGACGCTCGTCGTCGACAACCACGAAGTCATCGCCAGCTTCCGGCACGCCAGATAAGCCGAGCACCTGCACCGGAATCGACGGGCCCGCCGAGGCCGGCTGATGACCGGTTTCGTCGAACAGCGCACGCACGCGGCCGTACTGAATGCCGCACACCAGGTAATCGCCACGCTTCAGCGCGCCCTGCTGCACCAGCACCGTCGCAACCGGGCCACGGCCCTTGTCCAGCGAGGATTCGATAACCGTACCGCTGGCGCGGCCTTCGGCCACTGCCTTGAGTTCCAGCACTTCGGCCTGCAGCGAAATCGCGTCCAGCAGCGTGTCCACACCGGTACCGACCTTGGCCGACACTTCGATGAACTGGGTATCGCCACCGAAATCTTCGGCCACCACGTTTTCGGCCAGCAGCTCGTTCTTGACCCGCAGCGGATCCGCGCCGGCCTTGTCGATCTTGTTGACCGCCACGATCAACGGAACGCCTGCCGCCTTGGCATGCGCCACCGCCTCCTTGGTCTGCGGCATCACGCCATCGTCGGCTGCAACCACCAGCACCACGATGTCGGTGATCTTGGCACCACGGGCACGCATTGAGGTAAACGCGGCATGGCCGGGCGTATCCAAGAAGCTGATGACGCCACGATTGGTTTCGACGTGGTAGGCACCGATGTGCTGGGTAATGCCGCCGGCTTCGCCCGAGGCGATCTTGGTGCGACGGATGTAATCCAGCAGCGAGGTCTTGCCGTGATCGACGTGACCCATGATGGTGACCACCGGCGGACGCGTCGTGGTGTCGCCCTGCGCGTCTTCGGCATGCGCCAGCAGCGCGTCCTCGAAGTCAGCATTGTCGGCACGCACGACCTTGTGGCCGAGTTCTTCGGTCACCAGCGCAGCGGTGTCGTGATCGATGCTCTGAGTGATGGTCGCCATGACGCCCATCTTGAACAGCGCCTTGACCACGTCGCCGCCCTTGAGCGCGAGCTTCTGCGCCAGGTCTGCGACGGTGATGGTCTCACCGATCGCCACTTCACGCACCACCGGTGCGGTGGGTCGCTCGAACCCGTGCGGACCGCTGTTGGCCTGGTTGCTGCCACGCCCATTGTCGTTGCCACGGCGCGAGGACGACGAACCGGGACGGCCGGTCGGCTTGCCACGCACATTGGAACGACGCGCGCGGTCTGCGGCGGACAGATGCAACTGCCCGGCGAAGCGCTTGGTCGCGTCGTCGTCTTCGACGCCAGCCACCATGACGTGCGAACCGCGCGTCTTGTGCTTGGCAGCGTTGTTGCGGTCGTCTGGACGTGCCGGTGTTGCCGGACGTGAAGCCGGCGATGCGCCACCCGGACGCGAAGGACGCGGCGCGGAAGATGGCGACGACGGTGCGCGTGCAGCAGGCGCTGCGGCAGACGGCGTCGGCGCAGCAGCAACCGGGGCCGGCGCGCTGGCAGCCGCAGCGGCTTCCTCGGCAGCCTTGCGCTCGGCTTCTGCACGGTCCTTGGCGGCCTGCTCTTCATCGCGCTTGCGCTGAATTGCTTCGTCGCGCATGCGGTCGCTTTCAGCAAGGCGCTGCTGCTCGTCAAGATTGCGCTGACGCGAAGCGGCGAGCTTGGCCAGGATGTCTGCGCGCTCTTCGTCCGGCGTCATCGGCGCAGCGCGGCCTTCGTTTTCGGATTTGACGTAGGTGCGCTTCTGCCGCACTTCCACGTTGACCGTGGTTTTGGTGCGACCTGCACTGACCGTCACTTCCTGCAGCTTGCGCCGATTGAGTGTGATCTTCTTGGCTGCTTCGCTCGCCGCTTCGGCGGGCGTTTCGGCCTTGCCATGCGTGCGACGCAGGAAGCCAAGCAGTTTCATCTTCTCGGTGCTGGTCACGACCTGGTCGGGACCGCTGAATTTCATGCCGGCCTCGGCCAGTTGAACCAGCAGTTTATCGACCGGCGTATTGACCAGTTCGGCAAGCTTGCGGATGGTGGTTTGCTGCGACATTCGGATCCTATGATCTGGTTGGCGCCCCCTCGCCCAGAGCAAGGGAAACGCTGATTCTAAGCCCTGATGGGGTCAGGGCGCGGTTCATTGCCGGCTCATTCGCCGCGCTCCAAACGGGCGATCTCCTCGGCGCGGGCCGCCAGGATCAGCGCCGCGGCGCGCTCCTGGGTCAAACCCTCGATGCCGAAGTCGACGATCTCGTCCGCAGCCAGGTCGGACAAGTCCTCGCTGGTGCGCACGCCGTGCTCGGCCAGAGCAAAGGCCGTCTCCTCATCCATCCCCTCCAGCGCCAGCAGGTCCTCGGTGGGCTGAGTTCCTTCCAGGCCTTCTTCTTCTGCCAGCGCAGCGTTGAGCAGCGCATCGCGGGCACGGGCGCGCAATTCTTCGACGATGTCTTCGTCGAAGCCTTCCACCGCCAGCAACTCGCCGACCGGTACGTAAGCGATTTCTTCGACCGTGTTGAAGCCTTCGGACACCAGGATCGCGGAGATTTCTTCGTCCACTTCCAGGCGATCCATGAACAGCTGGCGTGCCGCTGCCTGCTCAGCCTCGGACTTGGCGGCCACCTGGTCGGCGGTCATCACGTTGAGCTGCCAGCCGGTCAGGCGGCTGGCCAGACGTACGTTCTGGCCGCCCTTGCCGATCGCCTGCGCAAGCCGGTCTTCTGCCACGGCCAGATCCATCGAATGCTTGTCTTCATCGACGATGATCGACTGCACTTCGGCCGGCGCCATCGCATTGATGACGAAATTGGCCGGGTTTTCGTTCCACAACACGATATCCACGCGCTCGCCATTGAGCTCGTTGGACACTGCCTGCACGCGCGAACCGCGCATACCGATGCACGCGCCGATGGGATCGGTGCGAGTGTCGTGCGCAATCACGGCGATCTTGGCGCGGTCGCCCGGATCGCGTGCGCAAGCCTTGATCTCGACCAGGCCCTGACCCACTTCCGGCACTTCAAGCTTGAACAGTTCGATCATGAATTCCGGTGCGGCGCGGCTGATGAACAGCTGCGGGCCACGCGGCTCGGAACGCACTTCGGCCAGATAACCGCGCACGCGGTCGCCGGGACGCAGCACGTCGCGCGGAATGCCCTTGTCCTTCGGAATGAAGGCTTCGGCATTACCGCCCAGATCGACAAAGATATTGCCGCGCTCGGCGCGCTTGACCACACCGGTGATCAACTCACCCACGCGATCCTTCCACGCATCGACAACCTGCTGACGCTCGGCTTCGCGCACACGCTGCACGATCACCTGCTTGGCGGCCTGCGCAGCGATACGACCGAAGTCGGGGTTTTCAATCTGTTCTTCGATGTAGTCGCCAACGTCCACGCCGTCGGCTTCGTCGATGGCATCCATCAGACGCACTTGGCGGTCCGGAGATTCCATCACCACGTCATCGGCAACCACTTCCCAACGACGGTAGGTTTCGTAGGTACCGTCCTTGTGATCGATGGTGACGCGGGCCAGCACGTCCTGGTCGGGATAGCGCTTCTTCGCTGCGGACGCCAACGCGGCCTCGATCGCATCGAAGATCACTTCGCGCGGCACGCCTTTTTCGTTGGCGACCGCATCCACTACCAGCAAAAGTTCCTTGCTCATTTCGTCACTCCGCGCGCGGCTTGCCAGCCGCCGACTCGTTGGATGGTTTCTTCTTCTCGTGCCCGGGTTTTTTCGGGCCGGGCTTATTCGGTTTCTGCGGTGCCAGGCCCAAAGCGACCCAATCCGGCAGGATGCGCGCCTTGTCGATGTTATCGAAGCCGATCTGCACTTCTTTGCCGTCGACAGCGAACACCACAGCACCAGCCTCGGCATCGATGCGCAGAATCTCGCCCTGGAAGCGGCGCCGACCATCCTGCGCCAGCTTCAAGACAATCTTTGCGGATTCGCCGGCATGGCGCGCGAACTGTTCCAGCGTGAAAAGCGGACGATCCACACCCGGCGACGAGACTTCCAGGGTGTAGTTGCCGCTGATCGGATCTTCGACGTCGAGCTGGGCCGAGACTTCACGGCTCACGCACTCGCAATCATCGACGTTGATGACACGCTCGGGCTGTTCGGCCAGCGGCACATCGATATACAGGCGCAATGTGGCGCCACCCGGAGCGGGAAGATATTCCACGCCCAGCAGTTCCAAGCCCAAGGATTCAACCGTTGGACTCAGCAGATTCGCGATTTCGGTCGCTTTTTCGCTCACAGACTGCCCTGATCAGATGATTACCAGTAGAACCCCGGCAACCGGCAGCAAACTTTCCGGTTCCGGAAAAAGCAAGGGGCCCAATGGGCCCCTTGCGTGAAAAAAGCCCGACCTCTCAGGGTCGGCGTAAAGACGGGAACATGCGTCCTTACGATCCAAGAAGTTGAATTACTGCGATCAAGCAACAATTCGAAACTTGGTAGCGGGGGCAGGATTTGAACCTGCGACCTTCGGGTTATGAGCCCGACGAGCTGCCAGACTGCTCCACCCCGCAGCAGAAGCGGAATTATGAAGAACTGGAGCAAAAATTGCAAGCCCTAGTTTTCCATCTGTTGAACAGCGTGGCGGCTGTTCAACGTCGCGGCGAATGATACCCGCAATGCAACAAAAACGAAACAGTCAGCGCGGTTTTGTTTCATTTCGATGCCCCACACGAGATGCGGCACCGCGAAATCTGGCGCTGACGCAACGGCCTTAGGCGATACCAGCGAATGCGCGCTGGCACCACACCATGATCGGGCTCCAGGCCAAACCAAGCGCAAGCAAGGCCAGCGCGTTGACACCCAGCATGGCGCCAAGCACACGGTCGTTATTGGCCGGCAACGGCTCGCCGACCGGCTCGTCGAAGTACATGACCTTGATGACACGCAGGTAGTAGTACGCACCGATCACCGCGCAGATCACACCGACCAGGGCCAACCACAGCATGTCGCCCTTCACTGCCGCGCCCAGTACTGCTAGCTTGGTCCAGAAGCCAAGGAACGGCGGAATACCTGCAAGCGAAGCCATGATGCACAGCACTAGGCCAGCCATCCAGGGGTTGCGCGCGTTGAGTCCCTTGAAGTCGTCGATGTTCTCCGCTTCGAACCCATTGCGCGACAGCGCGATGATGGCGCCGAACGAAGCGGTAGACATGATGGTGTAGCTGACCGCGTAGAACATTGCAGCTGCATAGCCTTCTTCGCCGCCACCGGCAACGCCCATCAGCAGGAAGCCGATGTGCGAAACGGTCGAATACGCGAGCATACGCTTGAGATTGCTCTGCGCGATGGCCATCAGGTTGCCGACGACCAGCGACACCGCCGACAGGCCGCCGATCAGCAGATGCCACTGCGGCGACAACGGACCCATGCCGACTTCAAGTAGGCGATACGCCATACCGAAGGCTGCAAGCTTGGGCGCCGAGCTGATGAACAATGCGATCGGCGCAGGTGCACCCTGGTACACGTCAGGCAGCCACATGTGGAACGGCGCAGCGCCCAGCTTGAAGGCGACGCCGGCGATCATGAAGATGGTGCCGGTGAGCAACAGCGTGCGCTCGTTGGACCCCTCGATCGCATCATGGATGCCGGCCAGGCTGAGAGTACCGGTGGCGCCATACACCAGCGACATCCCATACAACAGCAGGCCCGAGGCCAGCGACCCCAGAACGAAGTACTTCATCGCCGCTTCGGTAGCCAGGCCATTGTCGCGGTTGGAGGCGACCAGTGCGTAGGAGCACAGCGCCAACAACTCGAGCCCCAAATAGACCATCAACAGGCTACCGGCCGACGCCAGCAACATCATGCCGGCGGTGGCGAACAGCACCAACACCGGAATTTCGCCCTGGTAGAGATTGCGTTCGCGCAAGTAGGTCCAGCCATAGACCAGACTCAGCCCGCTGACCAGCACGATCACGGTCTTCATGACATCGGCCGCAGTGTCGCGAACGAACATGCCGTTGAAGATGTCGCCCTGCCCGCCCGTGCCGGTCGCCAACAACACGAACACCACGGCAAGAACGGCGACGGAGAACAGGTGGGTCCAGACCTTGTTCCGCTGGCTCACGAACAGGTCGAGCATCAGCAGTGCGAAGGCGCCGCCGATAAGCACCAGCTCCGGTACGAGCGGAGCCAGGTCAGCGGTGGTCAACGGCGCGAGCGTTGGCGTGGTCATCATTAAATCCTGGAAATCAAAACGTACGGCAAGCGGTCAGAGCTTGGTCGCGGCAATCTGGGTCGCCAGCTTGGCGATCGATGGTTCCATCAGATCGGTCAGCGGCTTCGGGTACAGGCCCAGGGCCAGCACGCCAGCGGCGAAGACCCCCAGCACGAATGCCTCGCGGCCATTGATGTCCTTCAGCTCGGCAACGTGAGCGTTGGCTACTTCGCCGAAGAACACACGCTTGTAGAGCCACAGCGTATACGCAGCGGTGATCACCAAGGTTGTGGCAGCAGCGAAGGCAACCAGCGGGTGCTTCTGGAAGCTGGCCAGTATCACCATGAATTCACCAACGAAACCACTGGTGCCCGGCAGGCCGGAATTCGCCATGAAGAACAACATGGAGAACGTGGCGAACCACGGCATCACATTGACCACGCCGCCGTAATCGGCGATGCGACGGGTGTGCATGCGGTCATAGAGCACGCCGATGCAGGAGAACATCGCACCGGATACGAAACCGTGCGAAATCATCTGCACCATCGCGCCCTGCAGGCCCAGGCGGGCAGCATCGGTGCTGCCGTAATCGCGCACCAGGGTGAAGGCGATGAAGGTGCCCAGCGTGACGAAGCCCATGTGCGCGATGGACGAATACGCCACCAGCTTTTTCATATCGTCCTGCACCAATGCCACCAGGCCGACATAGATCACCGCAATCAGCGACAGCGCGATGACCAACCAGGCGAACTCGTGGCTCGCGTCCGGCACGATCGGCAGATTGAAGCGCAGGAAGCCGTAGCCACCGATCTTCAACGCAATCGCCGCCAGGATCACCGAACCTGCAGTCGGCGCCTCGACGTGTGCATCCGGTAGCCAGGTGTGCACCGGGAACATCGGCACCTTGACCGCAAAAGCGATCAGGAACGCGAAGAAGATCCAGGTCTGTTCCTTGGCGGTCAGCTGCAGCGCATACAGGTCGGCCAGCTGGAAGCTGCCGCCCTTCAGATACAGGTACACCAAGCCCACCAGCATCAGCACCGAGCCGAGGAAGGTGTAGAGGAAGAACTTCATCGCCGCGTAGATGCGCCGCGGGCCGCCCCAGACACCGATGATCAGGAACATCGGGATCAGCATGGCTTCGAAGAACACGTAGAACAGCATCGCGTCGGTCGCGGCGAAGATACCGACCGTGACGCCTTCCAGGATCAGGAAGGCAGCGACGTACTGATTGACGCGCTTGTCGATCGAGCGCCAGGCGCCGATCAGGGCCAGCACTGTCACCAGCGTGGTCAGCACGATCAAGGCGACCGCGATGCCGTCCACGCCAAGGTTGTAACCAATGTTGTAGGCCGGAATCCAGGCATGCAGTTCGATGAACTGCATGGCGTCATTGGCGGTGTCGTAGCCCAGCAGCGGCAGACTCAGCGCAAAAGTCGCCACCGCAACCGCCAACGATGCCCACCGGGCAGTCTCGGCGTTGCGCAACGCAAGGATCAGGGCGCCACCGATAATCGGCAGCCAGATCAAGATAGACAGTAAAGGCCAGTTCGACACGTTTTCTTATTCCGTACAGGTCAACGCCAGAAATGCATCAGTACCGCCAACAAGGCGATCAAACCGATGATCATTGCGAAGGCGTAGTGATAGAGGAAACCGGATTGCGTGCGACGCAGCAGATTTGCAGCCAGGTCGATCAGTCGGGCAGAACCATTGACAACCACACCGTCGACCACATGGGTATCGACGGCACGTGACGCCTTGCCAAGGACGACGCCACCACCGGCGAAGCCATTGATCCAGAGCTTGTCGAAGCCGTACTTGTTTTCCAGCAACCACACGATCGGCGCGAATGTCTTGCGCGACTTGGTGGCCAGTTCCGGCTTCCACAGGTAGAACAGCGCCGCCAGCAACAAGCCTGCGACCGTCAGGAAGAACGGTGCCGCCATCATGCCGTGCAGTGCGAATGCGACAGGACCGTGGAACTCTTCGGCCAGCGCGCCGACGGTGTCACGTGCCGGGTCGTAGAAATCGACGATGCCGGTGAAGAACGAAACGGCCTGGCCCTTCATCGCGTGCGCGGCATGGTGCCCCTGCCAATCGGTGCCGAACAACATCGGGCCGATGGTGAAGAAACCGATCGCCACCGACGGGATCGCCAGCAGGATCAGGGGCAGCGTCACCACCCACTTGGACTCACGCGGCTCGTGCGCACCGTGATGGCCATGGCCATGATCGTCGTGACCATGCGTGTCATGGGCATGCGCATCGTGTGCGTGGATCTGCGCTTCGGCATCGGTATGCGCGCTGTCGTGATGCGAATGCGCGTCGTGCGCATGGACGTCTCGGAAGCGTTCTTTGCCGTGGAAGGTCAGGAACAACAGACGGAAGCTATAGAAGCTGGTCACCAGCACGCCGCCGAGCACTGCCCAGTAGCCGTAGGTCGCGACCCAACTATGCGACTCATGCGCGTGATGCGCGGCCGCTTCAATGATGGTGTCCTTCGAGTAGAACCCGGAGAAGAACGGCGTACCGACCAGGGCAAGGGTACCGATCACGCTGGTCCAGTAGGTCACCTTCATGTACTTGCGCAGGCCGCCCATCTTGCGCATGTCCTGCTCATGGTGCATGCCGATGATGACCGAGCCGGCTGCCAGGAACAGCAGCGCCTTGAAGAAGGCGTGCGTCATCAGATGGAACACGGCTGCCGAATAGGCCGACACACCCAATGCCACGGTCATGTAGCCAAGCTGCGACAGCGTGGAATACGCAACCACGCGCTTGATGTCGTTCTGCACGATGCCGATCAGGCCGGTGAAGAAGGCAGTTGTCGCACCAATGAACAGGATGAAGTTCAGCGCGGTTTCCGACAGTTCGAACAGCGGCGACATGCGCGCTACCATGAAGATACCGGCGGTGACCATCGTTGCGGCGTGGATGAGCGCCGAGATCGGCGTCGGGCCTTCCATCGAGTCCGGCAACCACACGTGCAGCGGCACCTGCGCCGACTTACCCATCGCACCGATGAACAGGCAGATGCAGATCAGCGTCATCACGCTCCATTCGTGGCCCGCGAACAGCTGCACCTTGGCACCGGCCATGGTGGTCGCGTTGGCAAACACGGTGGAGTAATCCAGCGAGCCGAACCACAACAGCACGCCGGCAATACCGAGGATGAAACCGAAGTCGCCGACGCGATTGACCAGGAACGCCTTCATGTTGGCGAACACGGCGGTCGGGCGCTTGAACCAGAAACCGATCAGCAGGTACGACACCAGACCCACCGCTTCCCAGCCAAAGAACAGCTGCAGGAAGTTGTTGCTCATCACCAGCGTGAGCATGGAGAAGGTGAACAACGAGATGTAGCTGAAGAAGCGCTGGTAGCCCGGGTCTTCTTCCATGTAGCCGATGGTGTAGATGTGCACCAGCAGCGAGACGAAGGTCACCACCACCATCATCATCGCGGTCAGGCGGTCGACCATGAAGCCGACATGCGCCGAGTAATTGCCGACGTCGAAGAAGGTGTAGAGATTCTGATTGAACGGGCTGGCGCCCTGCTCCACCAGCTGATACAGCGTCAGGCACGACAACACGCAGCTGACCGCCACACCGAGAATGGTGACGTACTGCGCGCCCTTGCGGCCTACCTGGCGCCCGAACAGGCCGGCGATGATGCTGCCGACCAGCGGTGCAAGCACCACTGCGATCAACAGACTCTTGGAGAGAGTGATTTCCATCTACAGGTCAGCCCTTCAACGTATCGACTTCGGCCACATTGATCGTGCGGCGCGTGCGGAACAGAGTCACCAGGATCGCAAGGCCGATTGCAGCCTCTGCAGCGGCAACCGTCAGAATGAAGAACACGAACAACTGACCGGCGGTATCGCCAAGCTCGCGCGAGAACGCGATGAAGTTGACGTTGACCGACAGCAACATCAACTCGATCGACATCAGCAACACGATGACGTTCTTGCGGTTGAGGAAGATGCCGGCCAGGGAGATGCAGAACAGCACCGCGCCCAGTCCCAGCAGGTGGCCCAAGGTAATCAAGACTTCGCCTCCTGTCCGTCGGCCGCATCGCTCTGCGGCGCAACCTGTACCGGCTTTTCAACCGCCATTTTGACCATGCGCAAGCGGTCGCCCGCCTTCACTCGCGACTGCTCGCCGGCATTCTGCAACTTGATGCCGGTGCGCTTGCGCAGGGTCAGCATCACCGCGGCCACCACCGCCACGGTCAGGATCACCGCGGCGAACTCGAACGGCAGCAGGAACTCGGTATAGAGGCTCTTGGCCAACCAGGTCAGATTCGAGCTGTCCGCTGCTTGCGCCGCTGCGTTGTCTGCCGGGAACGGCGTGGCGCTACGCGCCTTGACGCCAATCAAGGTGACCATCTGCGCGAGCATGGCGACCGCCACGATCACGCCCAGCGGCATGTACTTGACCCACCCCTCGCGCAGGCGGCTGGTGTCGATGTCCAGCATCATCACCACGAACAGGAACAGCACCATCACCGCGCCGACGTAGACCAGCACCAGCGTCACGCCGAGGAACTCGGCACCGACCAGCAACCAGATGCATGCCATCGAGAAGAAAGTGAGGATCAGGCACAACACGGCGTACACCGGGTTGCGCACGCTGATCACCGCACCGGCGGACACGACCGCGACGGCGGAGAAGGCGTAGAAAGCAATAGTGACCCAGTCCATCATGACCTCAACGGAAGGCGGCATCGGCAGCGCGACGCTCGGCGATCTCGGTTTCTAACCGGTCTCCGATCGCCAGCAACTGCGGCTTGTTGACAATGTTTTCGCCACGCTTCTCGAAGTGATACTCGAGGATGTGCGTCTCGACGATCGAGTCCACCGGGCAGCTTTCCTCGCAGAAGCCGCAGAAGATGCACTTGAACAAATCGATGTCATAACGCGTCGTGCGGCGGGTGCCGTCTTCGCGCTTGGCCGAGTCGATGGTGATCGCCAGCGCCGGGCACACCGCTTCGCACAGTTTGCAGGCGATGCAGCGCTCCTCGCCGTTGGGATAGCGACGCAGCGCATGCAGGCCGCGGAAGCGCGGAGACTGCGGGAACTTCTCCATCGGATACAGCACGGTGTACTTGGGCTTGAACGTGTATTTCAACGTCAGCCACAAGCCGCCGAGCAGTTCGAGCAGCAGCAAGCTCTTGAAGTAGTGGGTGATCTTATTCATCAATTACACGCCCTTCTGGATCACGCCGTAAAACACCATCAACGCCGTCACTGCGATCCACACGATCGTGAGCGGAATGAAGACCTTCCAGCCCAGACGCATGATCTGGTCATAGCGGTAACGCGGGAAGCTGGCGCGGAACCAGATGTAGGCGCTGGCGAAGAAGAACACCTTCATCAGCAACCACGGCCAGCCGCCCTTCCACAACCAGTCAATCCAAGGCGAAATATCTGCGTTGATCCAGCCCTGGATCGGGCTCAACCAACCGCCGAGGAAGAAGATCGAGATCAGGAAGCTGACCAGGATCATGTTGGCGTATTCGGCCAGGAAGAACAGCGCAAATGCACCGCCCGAATATTCCACCATGTGGCCGGCGACGATTTCCGATTCGCCTTCCACCACGTCGAATGGCGCACGGTTGGTTTCGGCGACGCCGGAGACCCAGTACACGATGAACAACGGAAACAGCGGAATCAGGAACCAGTCGAAGAAGCCGGAGTTACCAGCCTGCGCGAACACGATCTGGCTCAAGTTGACGCTGCCGGAGGCAATCATCACGCCGACCAGCGCAAAGCCCATCGCGATTTCGTAGCTGACCACCTGTGCGGCCGAGCGCATCGCACCCAGGAACGCGTACTTCGAGTTAGATGCCCAGCCGGCCAGGATGATGCCGTACACGCCCAGCGAGGTCATCGCCAGCAGATAAAGCAAGCCGACATTGGCATTGGACAACACCAGCTTCGCATCGAACGGCACCACCGACCACGCGGCAAATGCAGGTGCCAGGGTCAGCAACGGCGCGATGATGAACATCGCCTTGTGCGAGCTACTCGGCTGCAGGATCTCCTTGAACAGGAGTTTGAACACGTCGGCGAAGGCCTGAAAGATGCCCATACCCACGTACATTGGCCCATGGCGCACGTGCATCCAACCGATCAGCTTGCGCTCCCAGACCACGTAGAAGGCCACCGAGATAATCACCGGCACGGCGATCAGCAGGATCTTCAAGACCGACCAGAGCACCACGCCGCCATCGCCCAGTCCCAGAAACCACTGGTGCAGGGGGTCGACCAGGTTCAACAGCAATTCGTTCATGCAGCCACCACCGTTACACGACCGGCACCGAGCGGCGCGGTTGCGCCATGGCCGGATTCGATCCACACCGTGCCCGGTGCGACGCGCTCGTCCAGCACCACCGGCAACGTTGCCTTACCGGCATCGGTACCGACCTTGACCATCTGACCCGCCTGGACCTGCAATTGTGCAGCCTGCTCCGGATGCATCGCCACGCACGGCGCGATGTTGAGCGGATGCGATTGCAGCGCAGCGGCGCGACGCACCACCGCATCGGTGCGGTAGATCGCTGCGGTGGCAGCAACTTCCAGACCGTTGCTGGCGGCTGCCGGCTGTGCCGACGCGATCGGCGTCACGCTGCGGCTCTGCATGCCGGCGCGCAGCCCAACCAGATCGATGAACTCGAAACCGCCCAGACCCAGCTCACCGCCAAGTGCACGCAGGACGCGCCAGCCTTCGCGCGCTTCGACCGGCAAGCGGCCCGCAGCACGTGCAGTCTGCACGCGACCATCGAGATTGGTCAGCGATGCATCGATTTCCGGCAACGCACCGATCGGCAAGATCACATCGGCGACATCGCGCGTCGAGGCACAAGCGAACTGACTGAAGGCGACGACCTTTGCACCAGCCAACGCGCTGCGGGCAGCGGCGGCATCGGCGAAATCCAGACCCGGCTCGATGCCGTACAACACATACGCCTGACGCGGTTGGGCCAGCATACCGGCGACATCGCGCGCGGTGGGCAGCACGCCCTGCGAGACTAGGCCAACAGCATTAGCACCCTGCGGGATGCGACACAACGATGCGCCGGTAGCGGCGGCAAAGTCGCGTGCAGCAGCACGCAGCGCTGCAGCCTGCGGATGGTTTTCGGCCAGCGCGCCAACCACGATCACGGCGCGGCTTGCGCCCTTGACCGCATCGCGCAGCGCTGCATCGCTCAGTGCGCCAGCCAACTGCGACGGCGCCACCACGGTGCGGCTCGCCTGAGTAAAGGCAAAGTCGAAATCGACCGGATTGACCGAGTGAATCTGGGTACGGTTCTGGATGTGCGCCTTACGCAAACGTGCATGCAGCAACGGCAATTCATGACGCACGTTGGTACCGAACAACACGACCACGTCGGCGCGTTCGATCTCGGCCAGCGGCGTGGCGAATGCTTCAGCCACCGCGGCATCGGAGAAGTCGCGGTTGAACAAGCGGTGATCCAGATTGCCACTGCCCAGCCCTTCGGCCAGACGCGCAAGCAATGCGCCCTCTTCGTTGGAGGTAGACGGATGCACCAGCAGGCCAAGCGCATCGCCCGCATTTTCGCGCAGGATCTGTGTCGCGGCAGCCAGACCTTCGGCCCAGCTAACTTCGGTCCACTCACCGTTGACCTTCTTCAGAGGCTTGACCGCACGGTCTTCCGAATACAGGCCCTGATGCGAATACCGGTCGCGATCGGACAGCCAGCATTCGTTGACCGCTTCGTTCTCGCGCGGCACGGTGCGCAGCACTTCGCCGCGGCGTACGTGCAGGAACAGGTTCGAGCCCATCGCATCGTGGTAGCCGAGCGATTCGCGTGCCATCAGTTCCCAAGGACGTGCGCGGAACTGGAACACCTTGTTGGTCAGCGCGCCCACCGGGCACACGTCGATGACGTTGCCGGAAATTTCGGTGGTCAGCGGCTTGCCGTCGTAGGTGCCGATCTGCAGGTTTTCACCGCGATACATGCCGCCCAGCTCGTAAGTGCCGGCGATGTCTGCAGTGAAACGTACGCAACGGGTGCACTGGATGCAGCGGGTCATTTCGGTGGCGACCAGCGGACCGATGTCCTCGTCCGGCACTACGCGCTTGCGTTCGTTGAAGCGACTCACCGAACGGCCGTAGCCGAGCGAGACGTCCTGCAATTCGCATTCGCCGCCCTGATCGCAGATCGGGCAATCCAGCGGGTGATTGATCAGCAGGAATTCCATCACGCTGCGCTGGTACTTCAGCGCCTTTTCGCTACGCGTGGTGACCTTCATGCCATCCATCACCGGCGTGGCGCAGGCGGGCGACGGCTTCGGCGACTTTTCGACATCGACCAGGCACATGCGGCAGTTTGCCGCGATCGGTAGCTTCTCGTGGTAGCAGAAGCGCGGGATCGGGATGCCAGCCTTGTCGGCCGCCTGGATGATCATCGAGCCCTTCGGCACCACCAAGGACTGCCCGTCGATCTCGACGCTGACGTGGTCCGGTGGGACGTTCGGGTTCACTGGTTGGGCGCTCATGCAGCCACTCCGACTTGCGTATCGACGATCGAACGACCGTTGACGATGTAGTACTCGAACTCGTCCCAGAACTGGCGCAGGAAGCCCTGAATCGGCCACGCCGCCGCTTCACCAAACGCGCAGATGGTGTGACCTTCGATCTGGCCCGCAACGGTGCGCAGCTGATGCAGGTCTTCCATCGTGGCCTTGCCGGCAACGATGCGCTCCAGCACGCGGTGCATCCAGCCGGTGCCCTCACGGCACGGGGTGCACTGGCCGCAGGATTCCTTGTGGAAGAACTGCGAGATGCGGCAAGCGAAACGCACGCAGCAGACGCTGTCGTCCAGCACCACGATGGCGCCAGAACCCAAACCGGTGCCGAGCGCACGCAAGGTGTCGTAATCCATCTGCAGGCCAGCGACCTGGTCGGCCTTCAGCACCGGCATCGATACGCCACCGGGCACCACGCCCTTGAGCTTGCGACCCGGACGCAGGCCACCGGCCATTTCCAGCAGTTCGTCGAAGGTGGTACCGAGCGGCACTTCAAAATTGCCGCCCTTCTGCACGCAGCCGGACACCGAGAAAATCTTCGGGCCGCCGTTCTTGGTCTTGCTCAAACCGAGGAACCACTCCGGGCCGTTGCGAATGATCGCCGGCACCGACGCATAGGTCTCGGTATTGTTGATGGTGGTCGGCTTGCCATACAGGCCAAAGTTGGCCGGAAACGGCGGCTTGTAGCGCGGCTGGCCCTTCTTGCCTTCCAGCGACTCCATCAGTGCGGTTTCTTCGCCGCAGATGTACGCGCCAGCACCCAGCGCACCGTAGATGTCGATATCCACGCCGCTGCCGAGGATGTTCTTGCCCAGCCAACCGTTGGCGTACGCATCAGCCAATGCCAGCTCGAAGTTTTCGAACGGCTCGTGGTGGAACTCGCCACGCAGGTAGTTGTAGCCCACCGTCGAACCTGTGGCGTAGCAGGCGATCGCCATGCCCTCCACCACCGAGTGCGGGTTGTAACGCAGAATGTCGCGGTCCTTGCAGGTTCCCGGCTCGGACTCGTCCGAGTTGCACAGGATGTACTTCTGCATCGTGCCCTTGGGCATGAACGACCACTTCAAACCGGTCGGGAAGCCTGCGCCGCCACGGCCGCGCAGATTCGACGCCTTGACCATTTCGATGACGTCGGCCGGCGGGATCTTCTCTTCGAGGATCTTGCGCAGCGCGGCGTAGCCACCGGTTTTGAGATAGCTCTCATACGACCACGGGGTGTCGTAATGCAGCGTCGTATAGACGACCTGATGCGGCAACGGCGCCGGACCGACCGGGCCTGAGGGTGCGTGATGATGTGCCATGTCTTACTCCAGCCCGTCCAGCAGCGCGTCGACCTTCTCTTTCGTCAGGTGCTCGTGATAGTGGCCATTGATGACCATCATCGGCGCCGCGGAGCAGGCAGCCAGGCACTCTTCTTCGCGCTTGAGGTAGACGCGACCATCGGCCGTCGACTGCCCCAGCTTGCAACCTAGCTTCTTTTCCGCATGGGCCAGCAGGTCTTCGGCGCCATTGAGCCAGCAGCTGATATTGGTGCAGAACGCCACGTTGTGGCGGCCGACCTTTTCGGTCTCGAACATCGAGTAAAAGCTGGCGACCTCGTACGCCCACACCGGCGGCAGTTCCAGGTACTTGGCCACACCAACAATCAACTCGTCGGTCAGCCAGCCCTGGTTTTGTTCCTGCGCAGCATGCAGGCCCTGCAACACGGCCGAACGCTTGCGATCGGGCGGAAACTTGGCCAGCCAATGATCGATATGCGCGCGCGTCTTGTCGCTCAGCACAACCTGCGGATCGACGTCGCGCGCCGCCTCGAAATTACCCGTCGCCTTCATCGGTCAACCTCACCGAAAACCAAATCGTAAGTACCGATCATCGCCACGACGTCGGCCAACAAATAACCACGCACCACTGCGTCCATCGATGACAGATGCGCAAAACCAGGCGCACGCAGATGCACGCGGAACGGTTTGTTGGCGCCATCGGACATCAGGTAGCAACCGAACTCGCCCTTCGGCGCTTCGACCGCGCTGTAGGTTTCGCCGGCCGGCACGCAGTAGCCTTCACTAAACAGCTTGAAGTGATGGATCAACGCTTCCATGTCGTCCTTCATGCCTTCGCGGCTTGGCGGAGCGACCTTGAAATTGGTGACCATGACCGGGCCCGGGTTGGCCTTCAGCCACTTCACGCACTGCTTGATAATGCGGTTGGATTCGCGCATCTCGGCCACGCGCACCAGATAGCGGTCGTAGCAGTCGCCGTTGGTGCCGACCGGGATGTCGAAATCCACTGCGTCGTACTTGGCGTACGGCTGCTTCTTGCGTAGATCCCACTCGATGCCCGAACCACGCAGCATCGGACCGGTCATGCCCCAGGCACGCGCCAGATCCGGACTGATGATGCCGACGTCGACGGTACGCTGTTTCCAGATGCGGTTATCGGTCAGCAGCGTTTCGTATTCGTCCACACGCGACGGGAAGGTGTTGGTGAAATCCTCAAGGAAATCCAGCATCGAGCCTTCACGCGCGGCATTAAGCTGCTTCAGCGCCCCGCCCTTGTGCCAACGCGATTCCTTGTACTTGGGCATGCGATCGGGCAGATCGCGATACACACCACCCGGACGATAGTAGGCCGCGTGCATACGCGCACCACTGACCGCCTCGTAGACGTCCATCAATTCTTCGCGCTCGCGGAATGCATACAGCATCACCGCCATCGCACCCAGATCGAGCGCGTTGGAGCCGACCCACATCAGATGGTTCTTGATGCGGGTGATCTCGTCGAACATGGTGCGGATGTACTGCGCACGCTCGGGCGCCTCGATTCCCATCAGGGATTCGATCGCGCGCACGTAAGCGTGCTCGTTGCACATCATCGACACGTAATCCAGCCGATCCATGTACGGAACCGACTGGTTGAACGGCTTGGACTCGGCCAGCTTCTCGGTGCCACGGTGCAGCAGGCCGATATGCGGGTCGGCACGCACCACGGTTTCGCCATCCATTTCCAGGATCAGGCGCAATACGCCGTGCGCCGCAGGATGCTGCGGGCCGAAGTTCATCGTGTAATTGCGGATTTCCTGCTTGCTTTCGGCAGGATTGCTCGCGAAGGCATCGGTTGCCTGGCGGAACTCACTCACTTGGCAGTCTCCGACTTGCCCACTTCACCAGCGGCAGTCTCATAACGGGCATCGTCGCGAATCACGCGCGGCACGCCAACGCGCGGCTCGACCGAGGTCACCGGCTCGTACACCACGCGCTTACGCTCGTCGTCGTAACGCACTTCGACATTGCCGATCAGCGGGAAATCCTTGCGGAACGGGTGGCCGACGAATCCGTAGTCGGTCAGGATGCGGCGCAGATCCGGGTGACCATCGAACACGATGCCGAACAAGTCGAACGCTTCGCGCTCGAACCAGTTCACGCCCGGCCAGATATCGGTCAACGAGGCCACCACCGGCACCTGTTCGTCCGGTGCGTAGCAACGCACGCGCAGACGCTGGTTGTGCTGGTAGGAAATCAGCTGCGCGACCACGGCAAAACGCTGCTTGGGCAATTGCTGCGGCTGCGCGCCACTGGAGCTTTCCTGGCTGGGAAATTCACCCCAGGCAAAACGGCCAATCGCCTTGCCTTCGACGCCGCGGCTGAAACCCTGCGACGACACGTCGGCGGTATCCCACTCGTCGCTGCCATAGCCCAGGTAATCGACGCCGCACAGGTCGCTGAGCTGCTCGAAACCGAGCTCGTCGCGCAGTGCAAGACAGGTGACGTGCCAATCGGCTGCAGCGACTTCCAGCGTCACTTCGCCGCGCGGCAATGCCACGGCAATCTGCGCACCGGCGAAACGTGCCGCAAGTCGGTCAGTGAAGGAGGATGCTTGCTCTGCCATGGGGGCTTGGCTGCTCTCGGTAGAAGAAGACGGGTGTCAGCGCGCGATCGTCTGGGTACGCCAGATCTTCTTCTGCAGCTGCAAGATGCCGTAGACCAGCGCCTCGGCGGTCGGCGGGCAGCCCGGGACATAGATGTCCACCGGCACGATGCGGTCGCAACCGCGCACCACCGAATACGAATAATGGTAGTAGCCGCCGCCGTTGGCGCAGCTGCCCATCGAAATGACCCACTTCGGATCCGGCATCTGGTCGTAGACCTTGCGCAGTGCCGGAGCCATCTTGTTGACCAGGGTGCCGGCCACGATCATCACGTCGGACTGGCGCGGCGACGGGCGGAACACCACGCCGTAACGGTCCAGATCCAGGCGCGAGGCCCCCGCGTGCATCATCTCGACGGCGCAACAGGCCAAACCGAAGGTCATCGGCCACATCGAACCGGTGCGCGCCCAATTCAGCAGCGCATCGACACTGGTGGTCACGTAGCCCTTTTCGAGCAGCGGGTTTTCGCCTTCCGGGCGCAGGATGTCTTCCACCCGGCCTTCCGGCATCGGGTTGGTCATCAGACGATCCAGGGTCTGAATCACTCCCATTCCAGCGCTCCCTTCTTCCACACGTAGATAAAGCCGAGGAACAACATGCCGACGAACAGCCCCATGGTGACCAGCGAACGTGCGCCGATCTCCATGAACACCTGCGTCCACGGCACGATGAAGATGATTTCCAGATCGAACACGATGAACTGGATCGCGATGAGGTAGTAGCGCACATCGAACTTCATGCGCGCGTCTTCGAATGCTTCGAAGCCACACTCGTACGGAGAAAGCTTGCGCGCGTCCGGGGTACGCGGAGCGAGGAACCGACCAATCAGCATCAGCACAATGCCGATACCGGTGGCGACGATCAGAAACAGCAGACTCGGCAAATATTCGGCCAGCACAGCGATTCTCTCTTGCCTCTGCCCGCACGCGCCGCGTGCCGGCATGGGGTATAGGCAGACCCCGCGCGCGACAAGCGATGCGCAGGAACTGCAGCCAAACAATGGTGCCCAAGAGGGGACTCGAACCCCTACGACCTAAGTCGCTACCACCTCAAGGTAGTGCGTCTACCAATTCCGCCACCTGGGCATACGTTGCGCCGCTGGGCATCCCAGTGCGCAGCGCATTGTAACCGGCTTCAGCGTTTTTGTGCTGGTTCTGAAGCGTTTTCTTCGCGCGCTGCAGGCGCCGGTTGCGCCGGTGCGGACTGCGCTGGTGCTGCTGCCGGCGCGGCGGCAGGAACCGGCTGCGACGGAGCGGTCGGTACTGCACCGGCCGGCGCCTTCGGCAACGGCTGGGTCAGCTCGCCAGCGGCGGCCGGAGCCGGCGTTGCCGACTGCGACATCACACCCAGGTTCTGATCGGTCGGACGCGCGCCGTGGGTGGCGTACCACGCCATGAACAGGCTGATGCTGAAAAACACCACAGCCAGCCACTTGGTCGACTTGGACAGGAAGTTCGACGCACCCTGCGAACCGAACACGGTGCCCGAGGCGCCCGCACCGAAGCCGGAACCGGCTGCCGCACCCGCGCCACGCTGCATCAGGATCAGCGCAATCATCGCCAGCGCGACCAGCACGTAGACCACATTGAGGATCAACATCAGCATTTCGAAATCCGTCCCCGGACAAAACTTAATGGGTTAGCACGCGGCCGCCGCGCGTGCGATGGCCAGGAAATCTTCGGCGACCAGTGATGCGCCTCCGACCAGCCCGCCATCGACATCGGGCTGTGCAAACAGCTCGCCGGCGTTATCGGGTTTGACACTGCCCCCGTACAGGATGGGCAACGAATCGGCAATTCTAGCATCCGCCTTCGCGACTTCGCCACGCAGGAAGGCGTGCACAGCCTGAGCCTGCTCCGGGCTGGCGGTACGGCCGGTGCCAATGGCCCAGATCGGTTCATAGGCCAGCACTGCGCCCGCAAAACCAGCACTGCCGACCAGCTCCAGGACCGGTTCGAGCTGGGCACGTAGGATTGCCTCAGTCTGACCGGCTTCACGCTGTTCCAGCGATTCGCCCACGCAAAGCACCGGAATCAGCCCGGCATGGATGGCGGCGGCGAACTTGCGCGCTACCAGCTCGCTACTCTCGTGGTGGTATTGGCGGCGCTCGGAGTGGCCGACCAACCCGTAGCCGGCACCGACATCGACCAGCATCGAGGCCGACACCTCGCCGGTGTAGGCGCCCTTTTCATTGCTGCTGACGTCCTGGGCTCCGAACGACAGGTGATGGGCCTCGAAACCCTCGATCAGGTCGCCGAGATAAGGCAGTGGCGGAAGGATGACGACTTCGACACCCTCCAGGGGCATGTGCGCAGCGAGCTTGGCCACTAGTTCGGTGGCGAAGGAGCGGCTGCCGTGCAGCTTCCAATTTCCGGCAACGATCTTTCGACGCATCAGGCGCAGGTTCCTGAGTTGAAGACAGGCGACAGAATAGCCCATGCCCTGTCGGCAACCGGCACACTTCTGTCCGCCACATGTCTCACCCCTCCCCTCACAGGAACCTGCCATGTCCGTTTCACCTGTCTTCGCGTTGATCACCGGCGCTTCCAGCGGCATCGGCCGCGAGATCGCGCGGGCATATGCCAAGCGCGGCGTACCGTTGATCCTGACCGCGCGCCGGGAGGACCGACTGCAGGCATTGGCCGACGGATTGCGCGGCACGGTGCGGGTGGAAGTGCTACCGGCCGATCTGGCAGACCCTGCCGCGCCCGACACGTTGGCAACGCAGATCCAGCGCAATGGCTGGACCGTGGGCACCCTGGTCAATAACGCCGGGTACGGCGTGCCGGGCCGTTACCTGCATAACGACTGGGCCACGCATGCGTGCTTTCTGCAGGTAATGGTGACTGCGGTGTGCGAGCTGACCTGGCGACTGTTGCCGATGATCCGCGCCAGCGGGCAGGGCCGCATTCTCAACGTGGCCTCGTTCGCGGCGCTGACGCCGAGCGCCGATGGGCAGACCCTGTACGCGGCCAGCAAGAGCTTCATGTTGCGCTTCAGCGAATCGCTGGCGCTGGAAAATGCCGATTGCGGCGTCAAGGTGTGCGCGCTGTGCCCGGGCTTTGCCTGGTCGGAATTCCACGATGTCACCGGCACCCGCGAAGCGATGTCCACCCTGCCCGCCTGGGCGTGGCTGCAGGCAGACGCGGTGGCCGAGTACGGAATCGATGCACTGGAACGCGGCCAGGTGTTGGCAGTGCCTGGCTGGCGCTATCGGCTGGTCAATGCCGCACTGCGGCTGCTGCCGCATGCGTTTGCCTTAGGCCTGATGGCGCGCGGCTCGCATCGGGTGCGGCCGCTGGATTGAGGCGGCAGCAGGCTGCGTGTGCGGGAGATATCGCCGGTGCGCAGCGGCGCTGCACGCCTGCCTGCAACCTGGGCGCCCGCAGGGCGTGCGATGACCACGCAAGCGAGTGTATCGATCGTCAAATGATTGGGATGCACGCACATGCCAGTCCAACCAACAGCGGCTCGCGCGCCTGACCACAAGCGCTAAAACCAATCGCTACTCTTGGAGTGACTAACAAAACGACTGCGCAGCCGTCAGGCGGGCGTGGCCGGTGCTCGGTGCGGCATGTACCACTCGTCCACTGCGTTCCTCCGCGCTGTCCACGCCTACCTGACAACTGCCGGTTACATTTTGTTAGCCGCTCTTAGAACCTGTTCACGATCTTTTTCAAGCCGTGCAAACTGCACGAATGCGCGAGAAGACTACCCAAGTGACATGCGCCGTGAGCGGTTTGAGCACACCCTTCCGATTCTGGAACAAGCCCGCAAACGCACGAAGCCTGCGACGGTAGATATGTATGAGGTGTGGTGCGCAGTGCTGTATCTACTGCCAACAGGTTGCCAGTGGCGTGCGTTGCCCAGTGACTTTCCGAAATGGCGCACGGTGCATTCCCACTTTGCCAAGTGGAGCGAAGTGGACGATGAAGGGATGAGCCTGCTGGAGCGGGCGCTCAAAAAATCAGGTTGGCGTGGCCCGCGAGAAACAGAGGCGCGCCGCCTGCAGCACGTTCTTGATCGTGGACGCGCAGAGCGTGAAGAACAGCGATACGGTGGGTCAGAAGGGCTATGACGCGGGCAAGAAGGTGTCGGGGATCAAGCGCCATATCGCGGTGGATTCGGAAGGATTTCCGCATGCCGTTGCTGTGAGCACAGCGGAGGTCACCGATCGTAAAGGCGCGCTGGAAGCATTTGGATCGCTGCCAATCGGGCTTAGGTTGGGTGAAAAGCCTGCGGGGCGATAGCGGCTATAGCGGAGATCCCTTCGCCAAGGGCGTCCAGGACATCCTTGGCAAGCGCGTCACCGTACAGATTGCCAAACGCAGCGAGTTGCATACTTTCAAGGTCCTGCCGAAGCGCTGGATTGTTGAACGCAGCTTTGTCTGGCTGGAGAAGAACCGAAGGTTATGGAAGAACTGCGAGCGAAGGCTCAATAGTCGCCCCTGAAAAACCCCAACCACCCAACGACCGCAAGGCCTTGATGTCTGCACCGGCGTGCTAAAACTACCAGTGTTCGCTACGCTGAAGGCTGGTTTCTTGCAATTTCCGCCCATGCGTACA
>NZ_JSBW02000017.1 GCF_000772705.2 Xanthomonas vasicola | reverse complement strand
CCTCGGCCTGTTTGAGCACGGCGATGATCTGGCTGTCGGTGAAGCGGGATGTCTTCATGGAACCTCCTCGGAAAAGGGTACGAGAAAATTCCACTTCTGGCGTCAGCTAACCTGCGGGGGGATTACCCTCCAGAGGGCTTCAGCGTCGCTGGCCCCGAGGGCGCCTGCATCTATCACGCACTCAGCGCGGCGGCCGATGTCATGGACGCCAGTGCCACCAGCCCCGCACCCGGGCAAGTGCTGGTCACGGTCCAATCGCGCACGGGCGATGGCACGGCTCCACAGGCACTGCTCGACGAGGTCGCTACGATCCTTACCAACGATGACGTGCGCCCGCTGACCGACAGCGTCACGGTCCAGAGCGCCAAGATCGTCCCGTATGCCATTCGTGGACGCGTCTACACCTACGCCGGCACCGACTCGGCGGTGGTCATGCGCGAGGCGCTGCGCAGCCTGCAGGCGTATCTGGACGAGGCACACCGTCTCGGCCGCGACGTACCGGAATCGGCGATCAAGGCCAAGCTGTTTGCCGATGGTGTGCAGCGCGTGGAGCTGGAATCGCCTGCAGCTGACATCAGGATCAGTCGCACGCAGGCCGCCTACTGCACCGCGATCGACATCGTGCACGCCGGCATCGATGAATAGCCCTCTGCCGCCCAACGCCACCAAGATGGAGCGCGCCCTGGCCGCCGTCACCGATCGCCTGGAAGCGATCCCGCTGCCGTACCCGGATCTGTGGAATCCGGACACGTGCCCGGCTGGCCATCTGCCGTGGCTGGCCTGGACGCTGTCGGTGGACGACTGGAAGGCCGACTGGAGCGATGCGATCAAGCGCTCGCGCCTGCGCAGCGCCATGGCGATCCAGCGGCGTAAGGGCACTGCCAACAGCGTCCGTATGGTCGTCGAGTCGTTCGGCGGGGCGGTGTCATACGCCCTGGGTTCCGTAGACACTCAAGACCCTCGTTGCGCGTAGCGCCGTTCAAACTCTACAGGCGACAGGTCGCCGGTTGAACCATGACGGCGTTGTGGGTTGTAGAACATCTCGATGTAGTCGAACACCTCC
>NZ_JSBW02000016.1 GCF_000772705.2 Xanthomonas vasicola | reverse complement strand
AGTGCGGATGAAGGTGAAATCGCTCGCCCAGGCCGTGTTCGGCTCAGCGACATCGAACTGCCGATCAAGCAGGTTGGCTGCGGCGACGTACTCAGTCCCGCAATGGAAGCGGGGTTTGCGCCCATAGCCCACCTGCGCACGTAACCCTTCCGCACGCATCAACCGATGCACCCGATGGCGACTGCAGCGCTCCGCCAGATCGCGCAGATCCTTGGTGATCTTGCGATGCCCATAGACACTGCCGCTGGCCAGCCACTGGTGCTTGATTAACCCCAGCAGGCGTTCGTCTTCCTCGGCGCGCTTACTGTCGGGCGACTTTAGCCACGCGTAGTATCCAGCCCGGTTCACCCGCAACACCCGGCACATCGCGCGCACCCTGAATTCTTCGCGGTGGGCTTGCATGAAGACGTACTTTGCCTTTACCCCTTGGCAAAGTACGCGGCGGCCTTTTTTAGGATGTCGCGCTCCTCGGTCACTCGGCGCAACTCGGCGCGCTGCACGACGCCGCGCTTGCCGAACTTGCGCATCCAGGCGTACAGGCTGTGCGTGGTGACACCCAGGCGCTCGGCGACTTCTGCCACCTTGAACCTGTGATCGGTCACTTGCCGGACCGCTTCGATCTTGAACTCATCCCTATACCGCTTGCTGCTCATGGACACCTCCGAATCTGCCATTTTCCATGGCCTTGAGATGTCTAGAAAAGCCTGGGCGTATCAATATCCGCTTCTTGCTTGAGCGCTCCTAACCTGCCGCCCCTAGTGACATCGTCAGCGAACGTCGTCTGCCGCTCCCACCGACCTGCCCACCATCTTGACTGGTCCTTGCCCGCTCACTGTCGCACTACCCTTGGCGGCATGGATGCCGCCAAGTTTACAAGGACGTCCTTGCAATGTGTCCCGCGATGGTGGGCCGGCAAGGGGCCTGCAACCAAGCCGCAGATCTCCCCAGGACGTTGGGCGGCCTACCCGCTAGCAAAGAGACCAACTAGAGCTGCTCTCCACCTATCTCATCATGATCTGCGGCGACATCTAAGCCAAACCGCAGACCAGTCCATTGCGATGTAGATCCATGCCGCGCTACCCAACCACGCCGATCAACCAAACAATCAAAAGCGCGCCTTAACTACGCTTGGCACGTGCAAACGCCGCCGCCAACGCATTGTCGGCCGGCGGCGCGGTGATCCGCGGTTTGCTATTGGCTTGCACCTGACCACGCCCGCCACCGTCGCGCCTGCCCTGCCCCGGGCCGCCATTGCCGCGGGCCTCGCGCGGTTGCGCAGAGCCATCGGCCGGTGGCGGCATGTCGGACAAGCGGCAGGTCAGCGCGATGCGCTTGCGCGCCACATCTACTTCCAGCACCTTGACCTTGACGATGTCGCCGGCCTTGACCACATCGCGCGGGTCTTTGACGAAGGTCTCTGACAATGCCGAGATGTGCACCAAACCATCCTGGTGCACGCCGATATCGACGAACGCACCGAACGCGGCTACGTTACTCACCACGCCCTCGAGCACCATGCCGGGCTTGAGGTGCTTGATGTCCTCGATGCCTTCGGCGAACTGCGCTGCCTTGAACTCGGGACGCGGATCGCGACCGGGTTTTTCCAGTTCTTTGAGAATGTCGCGCACGGTCGGCACACCGAATTGTTCGTCGGTGAACAACTCCGGCTTCAGGCTACGCAGAAAACTGCCGTCGCCCAGCAATGCCTTGATCGGCTTGCCGCTGCTGCTGACGATGCGCTCGACCACCGGATAGGCTTCCGGATGCACCGCCGACACGTCCAGCGGCTCGTCGCCATCGGCAATGCGCAGGAAACCGGCGCATTGCTCGAAGGTCTTGTCGCCCAGACGCGGCACCTTGAGCAGATCCTTGCGACGCTTGAACGGGCCATTGTCGTCGCGGTGACGCACAATATTTTCCGCCACCGTGCTCGACAGCCCGGACACGCGCGACAGCAACGCCGCCGAAGCGGTATTGACGTACACGCCGACCGCGTTGACGCAGTCTTCCACACGCGCTTCCAGCGCCTTGGCCAGACGATACTGATCCACATCGTGCTGGTACTGGCCTACGCCAATCGCCTTGGGCTCGATCTTCACCAGCTCGGCCAGCGGATCCTGCAGACGGCGCGCGATCGACACGGCACCACGCAGCGATACATCCAGATTCGGGAACTCCTTGGCCGCGAACTCGGACGCCGAGTACACCGACGCGCCCGCTTCGCTCACCACAACCTTCTGCAACTTGGCCGCGCCGCACAGCGCAATCGCCTCGCCGGCCAGCTTGTCGGTCTCGCGGCTGGCGGTCCCGTTGCCGATCGCGATCAGCTCCACGTTGTGCTGCATGCACAATTTTTTGATCGTCTGCAGCGACTGATCCCACTGCCGCTTGGGCTCGTGCGGGTAAATCGTTTCGGTAGCCACCAGCTTGCCGGTGGCATCGACCACGGCGATCTTGCAACCGGTACGGATGCCCGGATCCAGCCCAAGCACCACGCGCGGGCCGGCCGGCGCCGCCAGCATCAGGTCCTTGAGGTTGTCGCCGAACACCGCAATCGCCTCGGCCTCGGCCTTTTCGCGCGCCTGGTTGAACAGGTCCAGCAGCAAATGCATGTGCAGTTTGGCGCGCCAGGTCAGCCGGCAGGCATCCAGCAACCAGCGATCGGCCGGGCGGCCTTCGTTGGAAATGCCGGCATTGCGCGCCACGCGGCCTTCGGCATATTGGTGTCCGGCCTCGGCATCGCTGCCAGGGTCCAGATCCAGGTACAGGATTTCTTCGCGGCGTGCGCGGAACAGCGCCAGCAAGCGGTGCGATGGAATCTTCGCCAGCGTTTCGGCGTGATCGAAGTAGTCGCGGTACTTGGCACCGGCCTCTTCCTTGCCCTCTGCGACGCGCGCGCGGATTACCCCGTTGTCGTTCAACCAACTGCGCAGCTCACCGACCAATGCGGCGTCTTCGCCCCAACGCTCCATCAGGATGGCGCGCGCGCCTTCCAGCGCGGCCTTGCTATCGGCAACGCCCTTTTCGGCGTCGATGAAGGCTGCCGCAGCGACTTCCGGGGTCTGCGTCGGATCCGACAACAGGCCATCGGCCAATGGCTCCAGCCCGGCTTCGCGCGCGATCTGTGCGCGGGTGCGGCGCTTGGGCTTGTAGGGCAGATACAAATCTTCCAATCGCGACTTGGTGTCGGCCGCCACAATCTCGTTGCGCAATTCATCGCTGAGCTTGCCTTGCTCGCCAATGCTGGACAGGATCGCCGCGCGGCGTTCTTCCAGCTCGCGCAGGTAGGTCAGGCGGGTTTCCAGGTTGCGCAACTGGGTATCGTCCAGCCCGCCGGTGACTTCCTTACGGTAGCGGGCGATGAACGGGACGCTGGCGCCCTCATCGAGCAGTGCAATGGCGGCGCGCGCCTGGGCGGGCTGGGCACCGATTTCGTCGGCGATGGTGCGAGCAATCTGCTGGGCAAGCTGGCTATCGTGCATGACGGCGCGGCGTGAACCGCTTCACTGAAAAAAAGCATTTTCGCAGTGCAGGCCCGCCACGGAAACCCGTTGACAGCGCCGTCGTAAACCTATGCCGCCGCGCTCAGCTGACGCGGCGTGCGTAATGGGTGGCGGCACGTTCGACCAGGATGCTTTCCTGCAGCGATTCCAGCGCCATCACGCGAATCTTGCCGACGTCCTTCAGCGGCACCATGCGTTCGACATACACCTCCGGGCCAGCGTCGGTCATTGCACGCGACTTGCTGAAACCGTAAGGCACCACGCCCTTGTCGCCATCTTTGCTGCCACCGACGTACAGGACAATCGACATACCGACACCCTCTTCTGCTGCTGTTGCTGCGTTGTGGCGGAAGGATAACCAGCGCGCCGTGAGGAGCTTTCCACGCACGTTAACGCCGGCTGTTTGCGGTTTGGTGACGGCAGCAAGGCCGGGCTCGCCTCACGGCCGCTTCACCCCGGTTGGCCGTCAATCGCGGTCCGCCCACTGTTTACGACACCGCATGGACCTCAAAAGTGGCTATCCGTTCTGGTCGATCCGCAATGGATTAATGCGCGCTTACCCGCGCCTGGAGCAAGACACCCAATGCGAGGTCGCCATCGTCGGTGGCGGTGTCACCGCCGCGCTGATTGCGCATGAACTCCTGCGCCACGGCCATGAAGTGGCGGTGATCGAACAGCGCGACATCGGCTGGGGCAGCACCTCGGCCAGCACCGCCTTACTGCAGTACGAAATCGATACGCCGATGATCGAACTGGCCAAACAGCACGGCATGGCGGCAGCGGCGCTGGCGTATGGCGCTTGCGCGCAAGCCATCCTCGACCTGCAGGGCCTATGCAACACCCTTGGCGGCACCGATTTCACGCGCCAGGATAGCCTGTACTACGCCAGTCGCGCGCGCGATTTGAAGGACCTGCGTAGCGAGCTGGAGACCCGCAAAGCACACAAGTTGCCGGTGGAATGGATCGAGCGCGCGCCGCTCTGGCACAACTACGGTGTGCATTCGGAAGGCGCGATCCTTAGCCGCCTGGCCGCCAGCGTGGACCCGTACCGGCTGTGCTACCGCCTGTTTGCCGAGTGTGAGCAATACGGTGCACGCATCCACGACCGCACGACCATTGCCGCGATCGATCCGCACGACCAGCACGTCGAACTACGCACAGCAGAGGGCGTCAACGTGCGCGCACGTCATGTGATCCTGGCCGCAGGCTATGGCAACCAGCGTTGGCTGTCGCAGCAAGTGGCGCGCAACCGCAGCAGCTACGCCTTCGTGACGGACCCCTTGCACGATAGCGAGATGGGTGCGCTCAAGCACACGATGATGTGGGAGACCGCGCGCCCGTATTTGTACGTCCGCAGCACCCCGGACGGACGCGTGGTCGCCGGTGGCGAAGACGACACTATCGACATCCCCACGCGCCGCGATGCGCGGGTGGAGAGCAAGCTGAAAACGCTGCTGAAAAAAATTGCCAAGACCATGCCCGATGTGAGCCTGCGCCCCGCGTTCGCATGGGCCGGTACCTTCGCAGAAACTGCCGATGGGTTGCCGTTCTTCGGGCCGCATGCCGAACTGGGGCCACGCGTCTCGTTCGCCATGGCCTATGGCGGCAACGGCATTACCTACAGCGCGATTGGCGCGGGATTATTACGCGCCCAATTGGAGGGCACGCATCACCCCTTGTCCGAGTTGTTCGGCTTCTCGCGTCTGAGTTGAAGGCGCCACGGCCACCAGCCGTGGCCATGCATCGCGTACATATCGGCGGCCCGCTCCAGCGGGTTGCGCACATGGATGCCGCCGCACAAAAAATACACCGGCAAAAACAGCGGCCCCAACAGCATGTACTGATAAACATGCGCGCGCTCGTGGTCGCCCAGGCGCACCGCTGGATGTTTGCAACGGCCTGCGGCATGCGCGTAAGTGCTGCACTGCAGGTCGAGCGAGGCACCTTTGAGCAGAATGACGTTTCCCAACGTCATCGCCCCGCCCGGCCCCCACGGATAAGCGTGGAAGACCACCGCATATTCTCGCGGGGACCAGACTGCGCGTGCGCCAAAGCAACACCCGGCCGCGCCGATCGCCAGCCCGAGCAAGGTATTGGGCAGCGTCCATAACGCGCCCAGCGCCTGCAGTGCAGGCCGCCCGCGCGTTGCCGGATTCAATCGGCCTGGTTGGGAATCAGCAGCCACAGGATCAGGTAGACCAGGATGCCGGGGAATGCGGCCGAGGCAATCGACACGATGACGAACAACACCCGCAGCAACGTGGAGCTCCAGCCAAAACGATGCGCAACGCCGCCAACGACACCGGCGATCATGCGGTCATTGAGGGAGCGGGACAGTGTGGTGGTGGACATGACAGGACTCCTGCAAACGTAGCCAACAGTCTAAAAAGCGCGACAGCAGTACATGGTGATGGCTGCACGACCTGCTCAGCGCAGCGTCACCTGCGCGTGCGGCAGGCCGCGATGTCACCCATTCCCGCCACGTTCCTGCAACCAGCGATGGATCGCCACCGGCACCTCGCGCTGCGCGCGCCCGGAGACGTAGATCCCGATATGTCCACCGCGGAAGCTCAGTTCGCTGTAATCGTCGCTGCCGACCAGCCCACCCAGTGCCCGCGAGGCATCCGGCGGCACCAGGTGATCGTGTTCGGCATAGATATTCAGCACCGGCATGTCGAGCGCCTGCAGGTCGACCGCCTGCCCGCCGATGCTCACCTGCCCGGTGACCAGCCCATTGCGCTGGTAGAACAAGGTGACGAATTCGCGGAAGGCTTCACCGGCGAGGTCCGGCGAATCGAAGATCCATTTTTCCATGCGCAGGAAATCTTCCAGCGCCTGCTTGTCGTCAAGGATGTCGAGCAGGCCCACATATTTCTGCAGATTGAGCCGGAACGGCTTGAGCATCATGTAACTGGCGTTCATCAGATCAGCCGGCACGTTGCCCATCGTTTCCACGAACAGATCCACATCGACCATGCGCGCCCAGTTGGACAGCATGTTGTCGGGGGTGTGGAAATCCACCGGTGTCACCATCGTGATCAGGTTGCGCACCTTGTCGCGTTGCAGCGCGGCGTAGCACAGCGAGAACGTGCCGCCCTGGCAGATGCCGAGCACATCGACCGCCTCCAGCCCGGATTGCGCGCGCAGGTGATCCACTGCGCCATCGATATAGCGCAGCAAATAATCTTCCAGCGTGAGGTAGCGCTCGGAGCGGTCCGGGTAACCCCAGTCCAGCACGTAGACGTCCTGGCCGTGACTCAGCAGCCCCTTCACCAGTGAGCGATCCGCCTGCAGATCGACCATGTACGGGCGATTGACCAGCGCGTAGACGATCAGTAGCGGCGTCTTGGCTACCGGGGCCTGCTCGCCGATGAAGCGATACAGCACCACCTTGCCGTCGCGCCAGATTTCTTCGCGCTCGGTGACGCCGTAATCCACATCGTCCACGCCGGGCAGCAGCTTGAGCCCTTCGCGCAACTTGCGTTGCATCGACAGGGTTTCCTGCATCAGATCTTCGGCGCTGAATCCCAACGGGCCTTTCATGCCTGCGCTCCACGTGGCTTGTGTGCACCGGATTTGCCGGCCGCAGGCTTGGTCGAGTGCTTCGCGCCAGTGCTCTTTTTAGCCGGCGTCTTTTTCGCTGGCTGAGTGATGGCCGAGGTCTTTTTAGGTGAAGCCTTCGGCGCCGCAGACTTTTTGACGGACGCCTTCGTCGATGCGCCCTGCTTCACCGCCTGCGCAGCCTTGGCCGGCCGCGCTGCGCTGCGCTGCTTGGCGGCCGACGCACGCTTGCCGGCCGCTGGTGCGACCGGATCAGCTTCGGGCGCTGCCGTGGGCTTGCTCGGCGGTGACGCTGCGGTGCGCAGCATCCGCCTGACCAGGCGTTCCAGTTCAGCGATGCGGCGATGCGCGGCGTCCATCTCCGAACGCGTCGGCATGCCGACGCGTTCGCTGAGCTGCTCGATCTCTTCCTGTAGCGCAGCGCGCAGGCGCATGTGCGCATTGGCGAAGCCGCCATACACCTGGCGAAACTGGTCCGACAAGGCGACGTCGGCATAGGATTCTTCGGCCGCTTCGATCCACAGGTCGAACAAGGCGCGGGCGCTGGTCAACTGGCTGCCACTGCTCTCGTGTTCGCTGAGCTTTGACGCAAAACGGGCAAACGCCTGTTCGATCGCCGCCTTGAGTTGCTCGCCATAGGCCTCCGATTGGGCCTGAAAATCCTGCTGCGCGCGGGCCAACTTTTGTAGGCGCGACTGGTGATTGCGGTTCAAACCAAACGCCGGCATGTCCAGCCACGGTGCGTTTTCCTCCCGCCACTTTTGCAGCGTCTGCGCCGCTTCCTGCAGCCACGGGTCGAACCCGCCCGGGCTACCACCGCGCAGCGAGCCCAGCGTCCACTGCATCAGCTGTTCGCCCTGCCCTTGCACGGCCTGGCGCCAGGCATCGGCCACTTCATTGGCCGAGGTATCGCGCCCGGCAAACTGCGCGGCCACTTGCTGCATGGTGCCGAACCAATCGCCGGCGTGGGTACGGAAGCGGTTGATCGCCTCCTGCGCCTGCGGTGCGGCCTGCGTGGGCAGCAACTGCGACCACCAATCCACCGCCTTGCGCCAATCCTGCGGGGCGTCGCCACCGGACGCAGGCGGCGGTTGTTGCGCAGCGGGGCCGGCCTGGCCGTGGCGCATGGCATCTCCCCAGGCAGCCCAGTATTGGCGCGCCTTGTCATCGAAGTTGCCGTTGTCCGAACCGCTGCTTGCCATCATTCCATCCCGTGACCGTTCACCAATCCATCCTACCGCGTGCATACCAGCGTGCCGCTCAGGGTTTGGGGATTCGCAGCGTCTTGCTGATCATCAGCGAGCCGGACACCGCAAACAACAATACCAGTGGGTGGAACTGCCACGGCCCCAGCTGCCACTGGCCCCACCACAAGGTCTCGCCGATATGCCCGCTGCTGGCGGCAACCGCGAGCAGGATCACCAGCAGCAGGCTGGTGGGAATGGGCGTGCCTTCGAAATACGGCACCTTGTCGGCCTCGCCGGCGATCTCCTCGGCGGTGACGTTGTAGCGCGCCAGCCGGCTCACGCCGCAGCAGACGAAATAGCTCAGCACCAACCAATCCCAACCGCCACGCATGCCGCAGGCATACCCCAGCGCTGCCGGCGCCACGCCGAAGGAAATCACGTCCGCCAGCGAATCCAGCTCACGGCCCAGGGTGGAAGACGCCTTGCGCCAGCGCGCCACGTGCCCGTCCAGCGCATCGAACACGAATGCCAGCGGAATCAGCGCCATCCCCAGCAACAAATCGCCACGATGCCCTTCTTGCAGGAACCGCATTGCCGCAAACACCGCGCCGGTGCCGCAGAACGCGTTGGCAAGCGTGAACCAGTCCGCCAGTTGGAAATCGCGCAGCATCGAAAAATGGCGTTTCATGCGGAGCCTGAGGTGAGCAAGACACGAAGGGTAACGCGCGCGCGCGATGCAGGCGACCGTTTCGCCACACTCGGCTAGGCTGGCGATCCGCGTGACCGCTCCAGGCCGCGCATGACTTCGTGAGGACACCCGATGCGCAGCATCCTGATTACCGGCGCGGGCAGCGGCATTGGCGCCGGTATCGCCACCCAGCTGGCGGCCGACGGCCATCACCTGATCGTCAGCGATATGCAGCTGGCGGCCGCCGAGCGCACGGCGCATGCGTTACGCCAGGCCGGCCGCTCGGCCGAAGCGCTGGCGCTGGACGTCACCGACGCAGACAGCATCGCGCAGGCACTGGCCGGCGTATCCCGCTCGCCGCAAGTGCTGGTGAACAATGCCGGCCTGCAGCACGTGGCCGCGCTGGAAGAATTCCCGATGCAGCAGTGGGCACTGCTGCTGGATGTGATGCTCACCGGCGCCGCACGCCTGAGTCGCGCCGTGCTGCCTGGCATGCGCGCGGGCGGCTATGGCCGCATCGTCAACATCGGCAGTATCCACTCGCTGGTGGCCAGCCCGTACAAGAGCGCATATGTCGCCGCCAAGCATGGGCTGGTGGGCCTGGCCAAGGTCATCGCCCTGGAAACCGCCGATGACGACATCACCGTGAACACGCTGTGCCCCAGCTATGTGCGCACGCCGCTGGTGGAGCGGCAAATCGCCGATCAGGCGCGTATTCGCGGCATCGCCGAAGACGCGGTGATCCGCGAGGTGATGCTCAAGCCAATGCCCAAGGGCGCCTTTATCGACTACGACGAGCTGGCCGGCACCGTGGCGTTTCTGATGTCGCATGCTGCACGCAACATCACTGGGCAATCCATCGCCATCGACGGCGGCTGGACGGCGCAATAAACGCGCTGGCGAAATTTTGACCAGCCGTTGCGCCCGCCAGCTGGCGCAACGGCTGCGCGCGCTTGTCCCCAGACTTGCGCAGCGTCCATCCGCAGGGGTTGTGGAGAACTGAGGGACGTTCGCCGTTCCATGGAGAGCCGAGATGCTCCCGATGATTGAGGTTCAAATGGAACGGTTGAGCTTGGCTGGTGACAGATGCTGCGCTGATAGCCGGCACTGCACGCCGATCTGGCGCCGAGTGCTAGATCGCTGCCCCACATCGCTGGCAGAAGGTCGAAACGCTGCAGTCGCGTTCGGCTAACGTCCTACTGGCGCGGTATCAGCAACGCGTATCTCACGTACTGCGCAAGCCGCTGGCACGCAAACCGATCAGATGCGCGAATACGTCCACGACTGCATGCGCCCGTCGCGATACGGCATGACACCGTGGAATGGGCGCGGGTCGCCATCGAACACCAGCGGCAGGAAATGGCGGTCGCCTTCCCACATCGGCACCTCGTCCATGCGGTCGATCGCGATCCATTCCAGCGTGCCCTCCGGATTGGAAGTGTGCGGCGTGCCTTCGAAGCTGCCGATCAGGAACACGAAGCCCAGCCAGTCTTCGCCCTGCTTGCCGAAGCCCGGCCAGCTGATGGTGCCGCGCAGTTGCATCTCGCCGCAGTCGACCCCGGCTTCTTCACGAATTTCGCGGCGCATGCAGGCCAGCACGTCTTCTTCCGGTTCCAGCTTGCCGCCCAGGCCGTTGTATTTGCCCAGATGCTGGTCGCCGGGACGGGCATTGCGGTGAATCATCAGCACCTGGGTGCCGTCCGGCGACAACAGGTAGCCAAGCGTGGCGACAATCGGGGTATAGGGCATGGCACGCGATCTGAAACGAAGCGCATCAGTATGACTGAAGCGGTTGACCGAAGCGGCCTGGCGCACGCCCGCCGGAGAACAACAGCTCAGCTGACGGCGGCCTGCGGGTTCGGCCGCGGCGGTGCCACATAATCGGTATCCAGGCGCAGCGTCGCAACGCCGTGGCCACGCTCGGCCAGGTACTCCAGCCACTTGCCCAGGAACGTATTCATCCGCATGCGGTGGCTGATCAGCTCGGCCGGCGGCGGGAACATGCCCATCACGTCTTGCCAGCGACGACCGACATAGCAATGCGTGGTCTCTGCCTGACGCGCGTCGCGGTACAGGCGCACGTACGCAGACGGGTCCGGCTCGCCGGTGACCGGGTCACACAGGTCGTAGGTCAGCCGCAGCTCCACCGTGTAGCGATGGCATTCGATCACGTCCAGCCGCAGGTTCAAACCGTCGCCGATCGACGACACGTAGGAGCCGGGGGCCAGATCGGCCGGAGCGAATAGCCGAGTCAGATGCTGGAAGTTTTCTGCGTACAAGCCCATCAGCCAGCCAAAGCGGCTCAGTTTGGGAATGCGTTCGAGTTTGCTCAGTGCTTGGGCCATGGACCGATCCTACACGCTGCGCCGCCGCACGGGCAGCATTGACGAGGGCCCAACCGCAGGCCTACCTTGGCGGAGCACTGCCCCGCCCGCTTCGTTTCCCCCAGCCGCCGACGGAACCGCGTTGGCAGCTCTTTCGAGCCGATGTGCATTGCGGCCGAACGCAAGTGACGGCCACTAATCCCGACTGTCCAATCCCCACTGCCCGCTCAAAACATTTCGCGCTGCAGTCCCAACGTAGACAACACCTTGCTGGAAATTTCTTCGATCGACGTATTGGTGGTGCTGAGCGAGGGAATGCGCTCCATCTGGAACATGCGCTCGGCAATCGCCACTTCGCGACGGCAGGTTTCTGCTGCGCTGTAGCGCGAATTCGCACGCCGCTCCTGCCGAATCTGCTGCAGCCGCTCCGGATCGATGGTCAGACCAAACAATTTGCTGCGGTAATTGCGCAACCGCGGCGGCAGCTGTTCGTTTTCCAGATCTTCGTCGGTGAGCGGATAGTTGGCGGCGCGAATGCCGTAATGCAAGGCCAGATAGATGCAGGTCGGCGTTTTGCCCGCGCGCGACACCGCCACCAGGATCACGTCGGCCTCATCGTAATTCAGTGCAATGCCATCGTCGTGACTCAGCGCGAAGTTCATCGCGTTGATACGGCGGTGGTAAGTCTCGAAATCCACCATGCCGTGCGCGCGACCCACACGCGAATGACGCGGCGCGTTGAGCTCGCGCTCCAACGGCTCGATGAAGGGTGCGAACACATCCAGCATCAGCGCGCCGCTTTCGGCCAGGATCATGCTCAATTGTGGGTCCACGCACGAATTGACCACCACCGGGCGCACTTGGTACCGCTCGCCTGCAGCGCGCACACGCATCGCGGCATCGCGTGCTTTTTCTGCATCATCAATGAACGACATGCGGTCGGTGACAAAATTGAATCCGCTGAACTGCGTGAGCAGGCTATGCCCAATCGTTTCAGCGGTGATACCGGTTCCATCGGAGACGTAAAACACCGGCCGAATTGTTGACATCAAGACCACCTCTTTGAACTAGTGTCCAAAATTTACAGGTTCATGCTTGTGCATATTCCGCTGTGCACTGCATCATAGCGGCTTCTTCCTACGGTCGCGGCCATTCAGCCCGCTCGGGCGATGGCCTTACGGAGCATCGCGCTTGAACGAGAATATCCTGTGGTTGCATGAGCTACGCTTGGCCGACCTGGCCCGCGTAGGCGGTAAGAATTCCTCACTTGGCGAGATGATCGGCAACCTGGCTGGGTTGGGCGTCTCGGTTCCCGGTGGATATGCAACCACCGCGGAAGCTTTCAAGGACTTCATCGCGCACAACGATTTGTCCAAGCGCATCTTCGACAAGTTGGCGACGCTGGATGTCGAAGACGTCAACGCACTCACCCTCGCCGGCAAGGAAATCCGTGGCTGGGTGATCGACGCACCGCTGCAGCCGGAACTGGACCGCGACATTCGCAGCGCTTACGAGCAGCTATGCGCCGAAAACGGCGGCGGCGATGTTGCGGTGGCCGTGCGCTCCTCGGCCACCGCCGAAGATCTACCGGACGCCTCGTTTGCAGGCCAGCAGGAAACCTTTCTCAATGTGACCGGCGCCGACGATGTGGTGCACAAGGTCAAGGAAGTGTTCGCCAGCCTCTACAACGATCGCGCGATTGCCTATCGCGTGCATCATGGCTTCAAGCACGAAGACGTCTTCCTGTCGGCCGGCGTGCAGTTGATGGTGCGCTCGGGCGTCGGTGCGGCCGGCGTGTTGTTCACGCTGGACACCGAATCCGGTTTCCGCGATGTGGTGTTCGTCACCTCGAGCTTCGGCTTGGGCGAAATGGTCGTGCAAGGCGCGGTCAACCCGGACGAGTTCTACGTCTACAAGCCCACGCTCACCGCGGGCAAGCCGGCGATTCTGCGCCGTTCGCTCGGTAGCAAGGCCATTCGCATGGTGTACTCAGATGTGCCGGGCGAACGCGTGCGCACCGAAGAAACCCCGGTGGAATTGCGCAGCACCTTCTCCATCAGCGACGAAGACGTGCAGGAGCTTTCCAAGCAAGCGCTGGTGATCGAAAAGCATTACGGCCGCCCGATGGACATCGAGTGGGCAAAAGACGGCGTCAGCGGCAAGCTGTTTATCGTGCAGGCGCGCCCGGAAACGGTGAAGTCGCGCAGCCATGCCACCCAGATCGAACGTTTCTCGCT
The DNA here is from genome assembly GCF_000772705.2 of Xanthomonas vasicola. Lineage (GTDB taxonomy): Bacteria > Pseudomonadota > Gammaproteobacteria > Xanthomonadales > Xanthomonadaceae > Xanthomonas > Xanthomonas vasicola. Next base: position 47,758 of record NZ_JSBW02000016.1, on the reverse strand, counting down.
GGAAGCCAAGGACGCCAAGATACTGGTCGAAGGCCGCGCCGTCGGTGCCAAGATCGGCAGCGGTGTGGCGCGCGTGGTGCGCTCGCTGGACGACATGAATCGCGTGCAGGCGGGCGATGTGTTGATCGCTGACATGACCGACCCCGATTGGGAGCCGGTGATGAAGCGCGCTTCGGCGATCGTCACCAATCGTGGCGGCCGTACCTGCCACGCGGCGATCATCGCGCGTGAACTCGGTGTGCCGGCCGTGGTGGGCTCGGGCAACGCCACCGACGTGCTCAGCGACGGCCAGGAAGTGACTGTGAGCTGCGCCGAAGGCGACACCGGCTTCATCTACGAAGGCCTGCTGCCGTTCGAGCGCACCACCACCGATCTGGGCAACATGCCGCCTGCCCCGCTCAAGATCATGATGAACGTGGCCAACCCGGAACGTGCATTCGACTTCGGCCAGCTGCCGAACGCCGGTATCGGTCTGGCGCGTCTTGAAATGATCATCGCCGCGCACATCGGTATTCACCCGAACGCGCTGCTGGAATACGACAAGCAGGACGCCGACGTCCGCAAGAAGATCGACGCCAAGATTGCCGGTTACGGCGATCCGGTGAGCTTCTACGTCAACCGCCTGGCCGAAGGCATCGCGACGCTGACCGCGTCGGTAGCGCCGAATACGGTGATCGTGCGTCTGTCGGACTTCAAGTCCAACGAATACGCCAACCTGATCGGCGGTTCGCGTTACGAGCCGCATGAAGAAAACCCGATGATCGGCTTCCGCGGCGCCAGCCGTTACGTCGATCCGTCCTTCACCAAGGCGTTCGCGCTGGAGTGCAAGGCGGTGCTGAAGGTGCGCAACGAGATGGGCCTGGACAACCTCTGGGTGATGATCCCGTTCGTTCGCACGCTGGAAGAAGGCCGCAAGGTGATCGAAGTGCTGGAGCAGAACGGGCTCAAGCAAGGCGAGAACGGGCTGAAGATCATCATGATGTGCGAGCTGCCATCCAACGCGCTGCTGGCCGATGAGTTCCTGGAGATCTTCGACGGCTTCTCGATCGGCTCCAACGACCTGACCCAGCTCACCCTGGGCCTGGACCGCGATTCGTCGATCGTGGCGCACCTGTTCGACGAGCGAAACCCGGCGGTGAAGAAGCTGCTGTCGATGGCAATCAAGTCGGCGCGCGCCAAGGGCAAGTACGTGGGCATCTGCGGCCAGGGGCCGTCGGATCACCCCGAACTGGCCGAGTGGCTGATGCAGGAAGGCATCGAGTCGGTGTCGTTGAACCCTGACACCGTGGTCGATACCTGGCTGCGCTTGGCCAAGCTCAAGAGCGAGAGCTGATGGGACTGTTCGGTGCAGTGTGGGCGGCAGCTGCGGGAGCAGCTGCTGCAACGCCGGCAGCGGGAGCCGCGGTTGCGAAACCGGCGACGGCCACCGAGCCGGCGTTCAATTGGGCCACCATCCCTTGGGCGCAGTACGCAGTCAATTGGGGCGTGGCACTGCTGATCGTCGTGGTCGGCATGTGGCTGGCCAGGCAACTCAGCCAATGGTTGCACCGTGCGCTCACCCGCGCACGCGTGGAGATCACACTGACCAACTTCCTGCGCAACGTGATGTATGCGTTGTTGCTGGTGTTGGTGTTCGTCAGTGCGTTGAGCCAGATCGGCGTGCCACCGACCTCGCTGATCGCAGTGCTCGGTGCGGCAGGCCTGGCAGTCGGCCTGGCGTTGAAGGATTCGTTGTCCAACATCGCCGCAGGCGTGATGCTGATCGTGCTGCGACCAATGCGCGATGGCGACCACGTGTTGATCGCGGGCCAGGAAGGCGTCGTCGACGAGATCCGGATCTTCCAGACCCGCATCCGTTCGTTCGACGAACGCATGATCACCCTGCCCAACAGCACCATTACCACTGCACCGATCGTCAACTACAGCACCCTGCCCAACCGCCGCCTGGAAGTCACCGTGGGCGTGGGCTACCAGGACGATTTGAAGAAGGCGCAGCAGTTGTTGCTGCAGATTGCCAAGGACAACCCGAACATCCTGGAATCGCCGGCTCCGTTTGTGCAGGTCACCAACCTGGGCGAAAGTACGGTCGATCTGATGTTGTTCGCGTATGCCACCAACGGTAACTTCGGTGCAGCCAAGAGCACCACGCTGGAACAGATCCGCAATCAGCTGCTGGAAAATGGACTCAACATCCCCTACCCGCAGCGCGATCTGCACGTGTATCACCACGATGCCGATGGCAAACCGATCGCCGATCTATTGCTCAACGGCGTCACCGACGATGGCGATCTGAACAAGGGACCTTCGTTGGCGCGTTGACGCGATCAGACAGGCAATACCGGAGTGGAAAACAAAAAGGCCGCATCGGATGATGCGGCCTTTTTTCCGGTGTGGATGGCTACGGGTCGTGTTGACGAGGGATGCGAAAAACTAAAGCTGAAATCGCTTCACACGCCTGCAGGTTCTCAGCCTTCCACGCCCGCAGCGGTATCGCCACCAAGCGCGCCCATGAACTGACGATAGTGACGCAGCTCGTCGATCGAATCGCGCACATCACTCAGGGCGGTGTGGGCTGAGCTCTTGGCGAACCCATTGGCCACCGTCGGCGCCCAACGCCGCGCAAGTTCCTTGATGGTGGACACATCCAGATTGCGGTAATGGAAATAGCGCTCCAGGCGCGGCATCTGCCGGTGCAGGAAGCGACGGTCCTGGCAGATCGAGTTGCCGCACATCGGCGAGGCGCCAGCGCGGATCCACTCGCTCAAAAATGCCACCGTCTGCGCTTCGGCCTGCGCATGTGTCACCTGGCTATCGAGCACACGCTGCCACAGGCCCGAACGGCGGTGCTGGTTGCGGTTCCACTCGTCCATCGCTTCCAGGGTTTCCAGCGGATGCGCGATGGCCAGTTCCGGCCCCTCGGCAAGCACATTCAACTGCGCATCGGTCACGATGGTGGCGATCTCGATGATCGAATCGCGATCGGTATCCAGGCCGGTCATTTCCAGATCGATCCAGATCAGTCGGTCGTTGCCTGCAAGGTTCTCTGCCATATCGCCGTCCTGTGGAAGGCCGTCGCCGGCCGGGTGCTGAAAAAGGCGCGCATCATACCGCGACCACGTCGCTCAGGGCGCAAGTGGCGGCTTGCCGCGCTTGGCCCTGAAATAATTGGTCAGCCGCAAGCTCGCCTCGGCCGCAAGCACGCCACCGCTGACCCGCACATGGTGATTGTGGCGCGGGTCGGCCAGCAGGTCGAACACGCTGCCGCAAGCGCCAGTTTTGGGGTCGCTGGCGGCGTAGACCACGCGCGCGATCCGCGCATGGATCATCGCCATCGCGCACATCGCGCACGGCTCCAGGGTGACGTACAGCGTGCAGCCGATCAGGCGATGATTGGCCAGCCGGCGCCCGGCTTCGCGCATCGCCACGATTTCGGCATGCGCGCTGGGATCGTGGCTGGCGATATTGAAGTTCCAACCTTCGCCCAGCACGTTGCCTTCGGCATCGACGACCAGCGCACCAACCGGAATCTCGTCATAGTCGCGCTCGGCACGCTCGGCCAAGTGCAGGGCGTGCTGCATCCAGTGGAGGTCGATCGCCGAATGTGGCGTATCGATCGGCGCATCGGTGGGCTCTGCAGGCAAGCTCACGTGGCTGAACCGCCTTGACGTTCCAGAAACGCGGCAAACGCAGCAACCGTCGCCTCGCTCACATGGTGCTCGATGCCTTCCGCGTCGCGGCGCGCCGTGGCTTCATCGATACCAAGCGCAAGCAGGAAGCGCTCCACGATCTGGTGCCGCTGCCGGCTGGATGCCGCCAACGCTTCGCCGGCCGGGGTCAGGAACACGCCACGGTAGGGCCGCTGTATCACCCAACCATCGCGCACCAGCCGCTTGAGCATCTTGGCCACGGTGGGTTGCGCCACGCCCAGGCGCGCAGCGATGTCGACCTGACGCGCTTCACCGCCATCGACCAGCAGATCGGAGATCAGCTCCACATAGTCTTCGACCAGCTCGGCGCGGCGCGCTTCGCGCACCTGACGGAAGCTTTCCACGTGCACCTGCGCATCGATCAGGACCGGCGCGGCCGCTTCCCCCTTTTCGCTCTTGCCCACCCTTGTCCTCGCTATCGTCGCCGGCGTCGTGCCGGGATGCGTAGTTTGAAGCACGCGGCCGATCAATACGATTGAGTTTGCCAATGCTCAACAGCATAGCATTTGCTATATCATTCTCGTCGACCCGTCCTGGCCTCCCCGCATGTCCGCCGACACCACCGCCTCAGCGCCATCGTCAGCTACCGCCACCGGTGGGCTAGGCGACCACCACGCCAGCGTCTCCGTGCCCAAGGACGGCCATTGGTGGTTCCGGCTGCTGGCGTTTCTGGGGCCGGGCTACATGGTTTCGGTGGGCTACATGGATCCGGGCAACTGGGCCACCGATCTGGCGGGCGGTTCGCAGTTCGGCTATCTGTTGTTGTCGGTGATCCTGCTGTCGAACCTGATGGCGATCGTGCTGCAGGGCCTGTCGGCGCGGCTGGGTATCGCAACCGGACTGGACCTGGCGCAGGCCTGCCGCGTGCGGTATCCGCGCGGCGTCAATCTGGCGCTATGGGGCATTTGCGAACTGGCGATCATCGCCTGCGATCTGGCCGAGGTGATCGGTACCGCGATTGCATTGAAGCTGCTGTTCGGCATCCCGCTCACCGTGGGCGCGATCATCACTGCGGTGGATGTGGTGCTGGTGTTGTTGCTGATGAACCGCGGTTTCCGCGCGCTTGAAGCGTTCGTAATCGCACTGCTGCTGCTCATCTTCGTGTGCTTCGGCATCCAGATTGCGTTGGCCGCGCCGCCGATCGCGGCGGTGCTGGGCGGTTTCGTTCCGCGTGCGCAGGTGGTCACCGACCCGCAGGCGCTGTACCTGGCAATCGGCATCATCGGTGCAACGGTGATGCCGCATAACCTGTATCTGCATTCGTCGATCGTGCAGACGCGCGCGTATCCGCGGACCGATGTCGGCCGGAGATCGGCGCTGCGCTGGGCGGTCACCGACAGCACCATCGCTTTGATGTTCGCGCTGTTTATCAATGCCTCGATCCTGATCCTGGCGGCGGCGGTGTTCCATGCGCATGGCCGCACCGACGTGCAGGAAATCGAGCAGGCGCATGCGCTGCTGGCGCCGATGCTGGGTGTTGGCCTGGCATCGACCCTATTCGCGGTAGCGCTGCTTGCTTCCGGCATCAACTCCACCGTGACTGCCACGCTGGCCGGGCAGATCGTGATGGAAGGCTTTCTGCAGTTGCGCCTGCCGCCATGGGTGCGGCGCCTGCTCACCCGCGGCATCGCCATCGTGCCGGTGGTGATCGTGACCTGGCTATACGGCGAAGCCGGCACCGCGCGGTTGTTGGTGCTGAGCCAGGTGGTGTTGTCGATGCAATTGCCGTTTGCGGTAATTCCGCTGGTGCGCTTTGTCTCCGACCGGCAATTGATGGGCGCATTGGTGGCGCCGGCCTGGCTGGTGCGCATCGCCTGGGTGATCGCGGCGGTGATCCTGTGCCTGAATCTGAAGCTGCTGTGGGATACCGCGCTGCACTGAGCGACGGCCTCTTCCTTAGGCGCTGCGCTTGGGTTCGATTAGCTGCGCTGTGCGGATCGGAAGCTGAAAGAAGACCTCGCGCACGGCTCGCTTCAATACGCACCGTGACTGATGGCCGTGATTTGCCGCGCCGTAAGCGGCCGTGTGCGTTGACGCATCTTCCAGTTCGGCCTGCGCATCGCGCGAACCCATCACAGTCCACGCGCTAGCAGGTGCACTGCGCACGCGTATGCAATCTGCGTGCATGCCACTCGCGCTTTACTTGGCGCATGCACCGGTCTGTCTGTTGCCTGCGATGGCCTGCGCCGCGTGGGCACGCCGGCATGACGCGTTTGCGCGCATGCGACCGCCGGGCTGCATGCCCTCGCCCTGCAGGAGTTTTTATGGATCAGCTCGAGACGCATCCGGCCGATGCCGGACGCCGCAGCTTTCTCATTTCCGGCACGGCAGCTGTGGCAGCGTTATCGCTACCCACTCGCGCCAGTGCTGCCGTGGCCAAGCGTGCGCAATCCACCTTGTCTCCCCACTCGTCCACTCATGGAGTCCACCCGATGTCCAATTTCGTCAAACGTCCCGACGGCGCCAACATTTTTTACAAGGACTGGGGCAAGGGCCAGCCGGTCGTGTTTTCGCATGGCTGGCCGCTCAGTGCCGATGCCTGGGATGCGCAGATGCTGTTCATGGGTCAGCACGGCTATCGCGTAATTGCGCATGACCGCCGCAGCCACGGCCGTTCATCGCAGACCTGGGACGGCAACGACATGGATACCTACGCAGACGATCTGGCTGCGGTGATCGAGGCGCTGGATTTGAAGGACGCGATCCTGGTCGGTCATTCCACCGGTGGCGGCGAAGTAGCGCACTACGTCGGCCGCCATGGCAGCAAGCGCGTCGCCAAGGTGGTGCTGGTCGGCGCGGTGCCGCCGCAGATGGTGAAGAGCCCGACCAACCCGGGCGGCTTGCCGATGAGTGTGTTCGACGGCATTCGCGACAGTGTGGCCAAGGATCGTTCGCAGTTTTATCAGGACCTGACCACGCCGTTCTTCGGCGCCAACCGCGCCGGCAGCAAGGTCACCCAGGGTATGCGCGATTCGTTCTGGCTGCAGGGCATGTTGGGTGGACACAAGGGCCAGTACGACTGCATCAAGGAATTTTCCGAAGTCGATTACACGCCCGACCTGAAGAAGATCGACGTGCCGGCGCTGGTAGTACACGGTGATGATGATCAGATCGTACCGATCGATGCATCCGGCAAGGCTTCGGCCAAGATCATCAAGAATTCAGACTTAAAGATCTATGCCGGTGCACCGCACGGCCTGACCTTCACCCATACCGATCAGTTCAACAAGGATCTGCTGGCGTTTGCAAAAGCCTGATCCGCTCAAACGGATCCGCAAAGGTCTGGCTCGTGAGAGTCGGCTTTTTTGATTCTGGCGTTACTGATGGTGTATTCATGAGCAGCTGGCGAAACAAGCAGACAGTCGTCAGTCGCCTAAACCCCGCGCCCATACCGGCAGCGGAAGAGTGGCGCATGTTGCTTTCCAACGCCAGCCAGGCCCGCCTGGTGACAAGCGTCGGAGTGGTTCGCCGCTCTTCCTGGAATCAGTCAAAAGCTCAGTTGATCGAGGTCGCGGTGCCCTCGCCGCTCGCGGGACACGCCGCAGTACGTCCATGTAGGTTCGTTGGCGGCATCCATGCCGCCAACGGTCCCGCGAGCGGCGAGCGCGGCGTCTCGGTTGGGCACTGAAGGCTTGGCGTTCCTTGTTACGTAGCAAGTGAACCGAGCAAGCGGCAGCCGATGCGAGCAATACACGGAGTAATGCCAGCCTCATGCGTCGCCCCCACCCGCCGTGTGGCCGCTGGGTCCGCCGCGATGCACCAGATTACGTGCAGCACGACGCCCCAAAAAGCGGTCGTCCAATGCCTAGCCGCACGCCATTGCCAGCACTGGTAGCGCGCAGGCAAGGGCTATTGGTCCAGGCGATGGAATGCCTGCCGCACAGCAACCCAAGCCGCTTGCTACGCAGCACAACACCGCCGATAAACTTCCAATGCATGGGCATCAGATATCCGAATGCGCATGCGGCGGCAGCGCCACAACGCCGCCACCGACGAAGTGGCGCACTAGCGGTGCGCGTTCGCCTTGATGCAGGGCACGGATCTGCTCCTGCAAGTGGCGGTCGTCGCCGGTGATGCGTTCGTGTTGGCGCAGATGTTCCAACCACGAAGCGACGATGAAGTACTCCAGTTGCACGCCAGGTGTTGCAACGTCTTCGGCAATGCCCCAGACCACAGCGCCATCGCGCCGACGCGCATTGCCCAGTTGCGTCATCAACTGTAAGAACGGGCTGCGTGCGTCGGCAGCGATACGGTATTCCACCGTCACCAGCACCGGCCCGCGGTCATGCTCAACGCTGTCCGATTGCGCAGGTGCAGGCCAATGCCCGCCGGGCGCGAGATCCAGCTGTTCGGTTCCGGCAATGCGTGCGCGTTTGACCAGCAACGCTGCGATTACTGCACCCACGGCGGCGATCTGCAGGGCTGTCGCAATCGACGTGCGTTGCGCCAACGCACCCCATAACAGCGAGCCGCTGGCCATGCCGGCAGAAAACACCACGATGTACAGCGACAGCGCACGTGCACGCACCCATGCAGGCACGGAGGTTTGTGCGGGGATCTGCAACGACGACAGCACGGTGATCCAGGCCAGACCGTTCACCACCATCACCACGCACAACACGCCGATCTGCCGCGATAGCGCCAACCCCAATAGCGATGCAGCGCAGACCAGGGTGGCGACAAACACCAACAGGTCGCGGTCGTAGCGCGCACGCAGGCGCGGCAACAGCAAGGCACCGCTGATTGCGCCGATACCGATGCAGCCCAGCAGAATGCCGTAGCTGCCGGCGCCCAGCTGCATATCGCGGCGCACTACCAGCGGCAACAACGCGGTCAATGCACTGGCAAACAGGAAGAACCCGGCGGCCTTGATCAGCACTGCCTGCAGGCGGCCGGCCCGCGCGGCGTAACGCAAGCCGGCATGCAGGCCTGCGCCGAAGCTCTCCGGCGGCAAGGCCGAGGCATGCACATCGCGGTGCCATCGCCACAACACGCACAGCATCAGGCCGAACGTCAGCCCGTTGAGCAGGAATGCCCATGGCGGGCCGAATTGCGCCACGACCATCCCGCCCACGGCCGGCCCGATCGAGCGGGCGATATTCATGCCGATGGAATTGAGCGCCACCGCGGAGGCCAGCATCGGTCGCGGCACGAGTTCCGAGACAATCGCCGCCTGCGCCGGCATCGCCATCGCTGCGCCCATGCCCATCGCGAAGGTCAGCGCAACGAGCAACCACGGCGTCAGCAACTGCAGATGCGCCAGCATGGCGAGCGTGCCCGCCACCAGCAGCATCCAGCCCTGGGTGAACATCAGATAGCGGCGTCGGTTGACGATGTCGGCCAGCGTGCCGGCGACCAGCGCGAACAGCACCACCGGCAAGGTGGTGGCCGATTGCACCGCCGCCACCATCAACGGTGAGCCGGTCTGTTCGGCCATCACCCAGGAGGCGGCAACATCATTGATCCAGGTGCCGATATTGCTACCCAGAATCGCCAGCCACAACGCACGAAACACTGGCTCACGCAGCGGCGCCCAGGCACCACCTTCGGCAGGTGCGGCAGAAACAGTCATCGCGGCAAGGTTCCAGGCAATGGGATGAAACAGACGATGCAAAGGTGTGCGGCGTTCAACGCGCGTGCACGCATGTGTGGTGGCGATAGCGCCATCAAAACGCGAAACATGCGCAGCCCAATGCGCCCCAGAAACCGCGCAGGTCGTCGGTAGGTGCAGCATGCTGCGCTGCGTGTCCATGCGCGCCGTGGGCGCTACAGCCGTGGCCGTGGCCGTGCACGTGCGTTGCAGCGGACAGCCCGCTGCCTACGCCACCGACGTGATAGCCGCCAAAGCGATTCACCGGCGACCAGTCCGGCATGGCCGGTGGCAGCGTGGGTGCCAGCGCGGCAAAGTCGCCGTCACCGTGCACAACACGCCCGCCCAACACGGTCAGCACACTGGTGATGTCGGCGATGGCCGCATCGTCAACACGAAAATAATCGTCGGACAATACGATGAAATCGGCCAACTGCCCCACCGCCAGCGTGCCCTTGTTGGCCTCGTCGCCGGAAAACCAGGCGCTGCCCTGCGTCCAGAGCCGTAACGCCTGTTCGCGATCGAGCAGATTCTCTTCGCCGTATAACGCCAGGCCACCCACGGTGCGGCCGGTGACCAGCCACGACAGCGCCACCCACGGGTTGTAGCTGGCCACGCGCGTGGCATCGGTGCCTGCGCCGACCGCAATTCCCGCAGCCAGCATGCGCCGCACTGGCGGTGTTTGTTTTGCAGCTTGCACGCCATAGCGCTGCACGAACGCTTCGCCCTGATAGGCCATGCGATGTTGCACGGCGATACCGCCATTCAATGCGCGGATGCGATCGATGTTGCGCGGGGTAATCGTTTCGGCATGGTCGATAAACCAGTGCAAGCCGTCGAACGGGATGTCTGCGTTGACCTTTTCGTACACGTCGAGAATGCGCGCGATGCTTTCGTCGTAGGTTGCATGGATGCGGAACGGCCAGCGCTTTTCCACCAGCAGTCGCACCACCTGCTCCAGCTCGGGTTCCAGTTCCGGCGGCAGCTCAGGACGCGGCTCGCTGAACTGCTCGAAGTCAGCAGCGGAAAACACCAGCATCTCGCCAGCGCCATTGTGGCGTAGCAGATCATCGCCCTTGCGCACCGGCAGTAACTCGGTCCAGCCACGGAAGTCTTCGACCTCCTTGCCCTTGTTCTGGGTGAACAAGTTGTAGGCGATGCGCACGCTTAGTTGATCGGCCGCATGCAGCTGTTCGATGACCTGGTAGTCCTCCGGATAATTCTGGAAACCACCGCCGGCATCGATCACCGAGGTGATCCCCAACCGGTTGAGTTCGCGCATGAAATGGCGGGTGGAATTGGCTTGATATTCCAGTGGCAGGCGTGGGCCTTTGGCCAGGCTTGCGTAGAGGATCAACGCGTTGGGCTTGGCCAGCAGCAGGCCGGTGGGATTGCCTAACTTGTCGCGCTCGATGCGCCCGCCCGGCGGATCTGGCGTGGCCTTGTCGTAGCCGCAGGCACGCAGCGCCGCGCGGTTGAGCAAGGCGCGGTCGTACAGATGCAACAGAAACACCGGCGTGTCTGGTGCGATGGCGTTGATTTCGTCCAACGTGGGCATTCGCTTTTCAGCGAATTGATAGGCGGTGAAGCCGCCGACTACGCGCACCCACTGCGGCGCCGGCGTGCGGTCGACCTGCGCCTTCAACATCGCCATCGCGTCGGCCAGCGAGCGCACGCCGTCCCAGCGCAGCTCCAGGTTGTAATTCAAACCGCCACGAATCAGATGGGTGTGGCTGTCGTTAAGGCCGGGCAGCAGGCGCCGCGCCTGCGCATCGATGCTGCGTGCACCTTTCGCCAGGGCCATGATTTGCGCGTCGTCGCCGACTGCCACGATGCGTCCGTCGGCAACCGCAATGGCAGTGGCGCTGGGCTGACGCGGATCGAGTGTGGTGATGCGCGCATTGCGAACGACAAGATCGATCATTGGAGATGTCCTTGAAGCAGACGAAGCAGCGGGCAAGGCGCCCAATGCAAGACCGGCTGCGGCGCCCTGCATCCACAGGCGCCGCCCGGCATCGTGATCGCCCGGCGTGCGGCTCATGCCGCGCTGCGCCGACGCAGGTGGTCCAGCGACCACGCTCCACCGCCGGCCGCAGCGACTGCCAACAACACCAGCAACCACATCAGCGGGTATTCCATACCGCCCTGCATCCAGAACCAGCCTTTTGGCATGGCAACCAGCACGGTGGTCGCGATAAACAGCGCTGCCAGTGCCGCACTGGCACGGGTCCATAGCCCCAGCAAGACGGCCAGCCCGGAAAGGGTCTGCACCAACGCCAGCAGCAGAGGCAACGGTGCGACGGAAGGAAAGCCGAACTGCTGCAATTCAGCAGCAAACCCGGGCAAGCCCGGTCCACCGAACCAGCCCAGCAACTTGCCCAACCCGTGTGGCAGCAGGAAGCCGCCGCCAGCGATGCGCAGCATCAGCAACGCGAGCGAAAGCCCGGCGGTGTTGCGTGGTGCCGATGCGTTCAATGCCCGCCTTCCTGCGCACCGAACATGCTCCTGGCGTACTGGATGCCGATGCCATAGCCACCAGCATGTGCGCGTGCAATACCGGTGGTCAGCTCGTAGGTCTGGCTACGCGCCCAATCGCGCTGCAACTCCAGCAGGTACTGCACGCTGGTGATGGGTGCGGCGCCGGCCTGCACCATGCGCGTCACGGCACGTTCGTGTGCTTCATCGCTCACATCGCCGCAGGCATCGGTGATGACGTACACCTCGAAGCCTTGTTCGATCGCCGACAGCGTCGGGCCCACGATGCACACGCTGGTCCACAGACCGGCGATCACCAGGCGCCGCTTACCGATGGCGTTGACGCGATCGATCACGCCCGTGTCTTCCCAGGCGTTCATGCTGGTGCGATCGAACACCGGCTCGCCCGGAAAGATCTCCGGCAACTCCGCAAACAACGGGCCGGAGAACGACTTTTCTGCAACGGTGGTCAGAATCACCGGCACCTTGAAGCCTTTGGCGCCCTTGGCGATCAACGCCACGTTGCTGCGTAGCGCCGAGATATCGATGCTATGCGTGGCGAACGCCATCTGCGATTGATGGTCGATCAAAATCAGGGTGTGATCGCCGGGCGATAGCAAGGAGGCGCCAGGTACGGCAGTTGCAGTGGTCATGCGTGTTGCTCCAGGGATAGTGAAACGGAATGACCACCGCGCCGCTGCGCAGGTGACATGTGTGGATTGCTGCATGGCTCCATCGCCGTCTGCGCGGCGAAGCGTGCAGGGGTACAACCGGTCGCATTGCGAAAGCTGCGAACGAAGTGGCTTTGGTCGAAGAAGCACAGATCGGTGGCGATCTGGCTGATGGTGTGGCGGCCTTCGCGCAGCAGCGCCTGTGCACGTTCGAGCCGACGACGGCGCAGGTATTCCATCGGGCTGGCACCGATCGCATCACGAAACACGCGCGCGAAATGGAAGCGGCTCATGCAGGCGGCTTCCGCCAGATGCGCCACGCTGACAGGCTCATACAGATGCGTGTCGATGTACTGCATTGCACGCGCAACAGCGCGCACACGCGGCCCCTGTGTTTGCATGAGTGCTGCAGCACGCACGTCGGGACCACCAACAGCAATCAGAGGTGCCATGTGGCGTCTCCGCGGGGAATGGCCCTATGGTGCGGGGGACATCCTCACTGCCCTACCCCTGATGGTGAGGCGAATCGCTCCCCCTTTTGGGGTAGCGATGTCTGTGTCCGCCATGGCGGCAGCGTGGGTGGGATGCACGTTCGGTGCAGCGTTGCGTTGTCCACCGATACAACGTGCGTCGAATCGAAATGACGCAACGCATTGCAGAACATCCGCATCGCACCAGGCAGCTAGTGCATCCCCCCTCGACAGCGCGATCAAAATACACAACAAGCCAGCGCGGCCACCAAGCGAACGCCACTGCGAGTCGTTGCAGCAGAGTTGCGCAATACCGATGCGTCGCGTCCTACCCACAGCTCACGCAACACGCACCCGCGTCACAGGTGCAGCACCCACTAACCGATTTCGCCGCGCACGTCCCTCCCCCGAAAGAGGTGGTGGTGCTTCCCCCGATCCCGCCCGACAATGATGCGATGCCGCATGAGCCTGCCATCCGTTCGCCGTTCTTGTCGCGGCGACGCGCGACGGGCTACTGCAGTTTCACCACACCGCCTGGAGCATCGAGCGCGGTGCACCGGCCGATATCTGGGACATCCAGCAAGCCGACGGCGGTGCGTTGTGGCTGGCGACCGGCTTCGGTCTGTTCAAGTTCGACGGCGAACACTTCACCCGGCAGGCAGCACCGGAGGGTGAAGCCTACGCATCGCACAACATGACGGCGCTGTCGCTGACTGCGGACGATGGCGCGTGGATCGGCTATTTCAATGCCGGCATTGATCGCCTGGCCGACGGCCGCCTCACCCACTTTATGCCCGGCAAGGATGTGCCGGACGGGATGGTGTTCCGCATCGAACGCGATGGCAGCGGCCGCCTGTGGGCAGCCATCGATGGCGGGCTGTGCTGGTTCGACGGACAGCGCTGGCACCGCGCCGGTGCCGACTGGAGCTACCCGGCAGCAAGCGCGCAATGGCTGCTGCGCGATCGCCGCGGCATTCTGTGGGTGAGCGACGGCAGCCGCATCCTGTTGCTGCGACCCGGTGGACAACGCTTCGAACCCACCGGCCAGCAGGTCGGGCACTTCACCACCATGGCAGAGCATCCGGACGGCACGATCTGGGTTGCCGATCCGCATCGCGGCGTGTTTGCGCTGACCGATGCGCATGGTGCGGTGTTATCTGCCACCGCACGCGACCAGCTGCAGTTTCCCGGTCTGTCTGCGGGGCGCATCCGGTTCATGCGCGACGGCGCGCTGTGGGGCAGCGACTACAGCGCAGGCGGCGTGTTCCGTGTCGCCCAACCGACATCAAAGGCGCCGGTGCTCGAGCGCTTCGGCCCGGTGCAGGGCCTGACCTCGTCCACCGCCGGCCCGCTGCTGGAAGACCACGAAGGCAATCTGTGGGCCGGCACCAATCTGGGGCTCAACCGCTTCCGTCATCGCGCCCTGCTCCCGCTTTCGGCGTTGCTACCCGGCCAGCCCACGGCGGCCGCAATCTTCGCAACCGCCGCCACCCCGAGCACCCCGTTGTTACTGACGGTCCTGCGCGATGAGCGCAAGCTGGCATTGACGCGGACCGGGATCGAACGCCTGCAAGCCGGCGCACCCGCGAGCGTGCTGAAAGTGCCCTCCACCGCCGGCGGTTGGCTACTCGGCGACAACCATCTGCTCCACCTGCAGCAAGGACGCACCCACTCCTTGCCCTTACCGCAGAACGTGCCGACCGGCTCGATCCGCGGGTTCGCCGTCGATGCCCAGGACGCTCCCTGGGTGTGCCCCGACGCCAGTGGGCCGCAGCGTTGGGATGGCAATCGCTGGCAGGCGATCACCGGCCTGCAGGACGAACCCTGTTCGGTGCTCGTCGCCACGCCCGATGCCGCGCTGTGGGTAGGCAGCGTCAAGGGCGAGCTCAGCGTGCTGCGTGGCGGGCAGGTGCGGCACTACACCGCCAACGACGGCCTGGCGGTCGGCCCGATCACCGCGATCTGGCACAGCGCAGCCCTCACCCTGGTGGCTGGCGAAAGTGGGCTTGCCGCGCTCCGCAGCGGTGACCGCTTCCAGCAGGTGGCCGATCAAGCCAATCCGCTACTGCAGGGCATTACCGGCATCGTGCGCGATCGCCACGACACTTTCTGGTTGAACGGCAACCGCGGGGTGGTGCAAATCGGCCGGCTGGCGTTGTTGCGCAGCTTGCGCACCGGGGTGGCCAGCCCAACGCTGCGCGTGTACGACATCATGGATGGCCTGCCCGGCGTCGCCCAACAGGCCACTCCGGTATCTACCGCGGTTGCTGCCACCGATGGTCTGCTCTGGTTCACCACCAACCAGGGCCTGGCCTGGCTCGATCCCGAACAGACCTACCGCAACCCCACCGCGCCGGAGGTGTTCGTCACCGACGTGGTCGCCAACGACCGGCACTACCCGCGTCAGGATGGCCTGCACCTTCCTAAGGGGACAGACCGCCTGCGCATCGGCTACGACGCCATCAGCCTCACCCGCCCGGAACGCGTGCGGTTCCGTTACCGGCTGGAAGGCGTCGATGCGCACTGGCAGGACGCCGGCAACCGCGGCGAGGCGTTCTATACCAATCTGGCGCCCGGGCGTTACCGCTTCCGCATTGCCGCGGCCAACAACGACGGCCTCTGGAATGAGCGCGGCGACACCCTGGACTTCGTCATTGAGGCCGCCTTCGTGCAGACCTGGCTGTTCAAGGTGTGCTGCGCGGTGGGCCTGCTGCTGGCGCTCGGCATCGCCTGGCGCATGCGCACCCGGCACGTGGCCGGGCGCCTGCGCGCGCGCCTGGAAGAGCGTTACCGCGAACGCGAACGCATTGCCCGCGAATTGCACGACACCTTGCTGCAAGGCACCCAGGGACTGATCCTGCGGTTGCATGCTGCCAGCCGCTCGCTGCCCTGGAACGACCCGCGTCGGCTGGAGCTGGTACAGGCGGTCGACCTGGCCGAAAACGCATTGGCCGAAGGCCGCGATCGCGTCAACGGGTTACGTGACAGCCAATCGTTACATCAAGATCTGGCCGCTGCCCTGCAACGGGCGCGCAACGCCACCATGCCGCCGCCGAGTGCCGAACTGCAGGTCTCTGTCGACGGCCGGCCCCTGCGCTTGCACCCCCTGGTGGCAGACGAGCTATTCCAACTCGGCCGCGAAGCACTGGCCAATGCCGACCGGCACGCCGATGCCACCGGCATCGCGCTGGAACTGCGTTACGGTTCACGTTACTTCACGCTGCGCATCCGCGACGATGGCCGCGGCCTCGACCCGGACGTGCTGCACGGCCACGCCCGTACCGGGCACTGGGGCCTGACCGGCATGCAGGAACGCGCGCAGCGCATCGGCGCCAAGATGCAGCTGTGGTCGCGCCCCGGCAGCGGCACCGAAATCCAGATCACCCTGCCCGCCCATGCCGCTTACGTGCGCGCCAAGCGATGGTGGTGGCCATTTCACACAGCACGATCCACGGAGAGCTCCAATGGTTGAAATGGTCCGCCCAACCGAGGTGCTGGTGGTCGACGACCATCCACTGCTACGCGATGGGCTCAGCGCCATGCTCGCCGCCGAACACGACATGCGGGTGGTCGGCGAAGCCGAAGATGGCGAACAGGCGGTGGCCTGCTACACCCGCCTGCGCCCGGACGTGGTGCTGATGGATCTGCAGATGCCGCGCGTGGACGGAGTCGAAGCGATCCAGCGTATTCGCCGTGTCGATTCCGCTGCCAAGGTCATCGTGTTGACCACCTACACCGGCGACGTCCGCGCGGTGCGTGTCCTGCAGGCCGGCGCCTGCGGTTACCTGCTCAAGAGCGCGCTGCGCCGCGAGTTGGTCGACACCATCCGCGATGTACGCCGCGGCCAGCGCCGGCATGTTCCAGCCGCGGTGGCTGAAAACATCGCCGCCCATGTGCTCGACGATGCCCTGTCCGCACGCGAGACCGAGGTGCTGAACTTGGTCGCCACCGGCTGTTCCAACAAACAGATCGGCAGCGCCTTGAGCATCTCCAAAGAAACGGTCAAGGCGCATATGAAGAACATCCTGGCCAAGCTAGGCGTGCGCGATCGCACCCATGCGGTCATTGTCGCGCTGCGGCGGGGGATCCTGTCGTTAGACACCTGAGCGCACGAAGGGTCGCCAAGCGCCCGCACCCAGACCAAACCAAACCAAAAAGCTGATTGGGCCGCCCCATGCGGAAGCGAATGTTGAATCAACGCCCATACAAAAGCCGGAAGCGTATCCCAACATGGATCTGCTTACGTTACCTTATACCTCAGTTGCGGCTGGGGAGCCGCTTCAGTATGGCCTTCATCAGCCGCTAACTGCACATCAACCATCGCACTGCGCCGCGAGCGCATTGCGGCTGGGGAGCCACTTCAGTATGGCCTTCATCAGCCGCTAACTACACATCAACCATCGCACTGCGCCGCGAGCGCAGTGTCGTACATTTTCTTAATGCGTTCAGGGGAATGCAATGCTTCGTCACTCTTTGCGGGTACGCCTGCTGCTGCCGGTATTGGCCTTGGGGCTGATCGTGATGTCGGGACTAACGGTGATCCTGGCTGTCACCGAAGCAAGACGTATCGAGTCTGAAACCGCAGCGGTCATCCGACGTACCTCGGTTCTGACCCAGACCATGTTCTCGCTTACCCGCGAGATGCTGCTCGATCGCGTCGGGGCATCTATGCACAATCTGCGCAGGCAAGTCGATGAGCTAGGCCCAGCCAGTCAAGGGAACCAAGTCCGCGTCGGGCGCCGCACTGCCAACGACATACTGCTGGGTCAGAAGTCGCAGGCCAACGTGTTTGGCTTGGTCGACGCCGCCACTTCCAGCTTGGTCGACGACGGCGCTTCCATCAGTAAGCAGGGCAACGCAACGATTTTTTCTCGTGTCGGCGACGACTTCGTTCGTATCTCCACCAACATCACCAATGCCGACGGCAGTCGCGCCGTCGGCACCGTGCTCGATCCGAACAGCAAGGCCGCTGGCAAGCTGCGCAATGGAGAGAGCTTCTCTGGTGTGCTCGATGTTCTCGGCAACCCATATGTTGCTCGCTACGAACCGATCTTTGCCGGCAACGACAAACGCGTCATCGGTGCTTTGGCTATCGCCTACAAGGCCGATACGGTTGAGCTGGCGACCGTGATCGGCAGCCGTAGCATGCTCTCGTCTGGCTTCGTCGCGGTGTTGGACAGCAAGAATAAATTGCGCTTCCAGTCGACCACCGGTCCCACCACCGATAGCGCCACCATCGAGCGGATCGTCAAGGAGAGCCCGGAAGACTGGGTGGTGGTTAAAGAAGAGATACGCAATTGGGGCTTCACCTTGGCATCGGCCTATCCCAAGAGCGACATCAACGCCTTGATCTTGCACCAATCGTTGTGGATTGCCGGCATCGGCTTGCTCGTCTGTGCACTCATGGTCGGCGTGCAGTCCTTGCTGATCTGGAACCGCGTGTTGCGCCCTGTCCAGAACCTTACCGCCGTAGCGGAAGAACTCAGCATGGGCAAGTGGAACCACACCATCGCCGAGGTCAACCTCAAGGACGAGATCGGTACCCTGGCACGGGCGATTTCGCGGCTCTCCAATAGCGTGCGACTGGCGATGGAGCGGCTCAGCAAACGATGAGCCGCCCCTCCCCATCCGAACGAATGAGGCAAGAAAGACGCCATGTCCACTGAATTCCGTCCGCTGATCGAGATCCTGCGCGAGCTCAGAGCGCTGGCATTGAAGAAGGCATCCGGCTTCCTGTTCATCGTCACCGAGGAGAACCACTCCTGCATCGTCCGCATCAACAGCGGACTGATCGAAGAAGTGGTCTTCCGCATGCTGCGCAATGATGAGGCGGTAACCCGCCTCACCATGGTCAACGCGGCGAAGGCGCGCTTCCAGATCGACCCCGGTGCCGCCCTGGGCAAACCCTCGCTGTTGAGCGACGACTCGCGGCAATGGTTGATGGGTGGCTTCGAACAGGATCTGGGCGGCGCACCCGCACCGGTTGCGCCGGCACCGACACCGGCACCTGCGGCACCCGTTGCAAGCGCGAGTGCAGCGCCGGTGTCCAGGGGCGGTAACGCCAGGCCCGACGATCGCGTCCGCGATGCACTGGAAAAAGTCGCGCTGAACTATCTCGGCCCGATCGCAGGCATGCTCTGCGATGAAGCCTGGGACGCCTCCAGCGACATCGAGCAGGTGCTCAGCCAGCTCAGCACCCAACTGGCAACACCGCAGGAAGCACAGAAGTTCATGGACGACGCCCGCGTGGCATTGGCCGAGGTCCGCTGAAGACACGCTTCAGTCCGGGTCATGCATCAAGCCGCGCACTGCGCGGCTTTTTTATTGGTGCGTCAGTGGCGCTGACCGAGCAGTGCAACGCCAGGAGGTGCTGGCGCTGGCAAGACGTCGCTAGTGCACTAATCGTCGGCACACCATACGCGGATAGGTGCGTGGGAAGAGGTCATATAGTCCAGCGCCCGCTCAGCACCCCAGCCATCAGGAAGATTCCACGTCACGCCGATCGCAATGCGCGACAAAGCGCTGCAGGTTGCCCGACAGCCGTTTTTGCCGGTGCTGGATGCGGTAGAAGCGCCGCGTCAGCCGCGGCAATGTGGTGGGTAGAATCACCAGGCGACCCAGTGTCACCAGGTCCTGCACCGCACACAACGACAGGCATGCCAGCCCCAGCCCTTCGGCCGCTGCCTGCTTGATCGCTTCGGTGCTCCCGGGCTGCATCTCGCTATCGAGGTGATGCAAGTGCGGCAGCAGGACGTGCTCCACCGCCTCACGCGTGCCCGAGCCCGGCTCGCGAAGCAGCCAGCGCGCCTGTCGCAAGGTCTTCAACGGCACGCGTGCATGCGCGGCGGCCTGCGCCAATGCATGCGTCGGTGCTGCAACTATCACCAACGCGTCTTGTCGCCAAGGCACGACCTCAAGATCCGACTCATGGCACGGGCCTTCGATCAAACCGATATCCACCTCCAGCCGGCTCACGGCGGCGGCCACCTCACGCGTATTGCCGATGACCACGTCCACCGCAGCGCCCGGCCATGCTGTTCGATAGCCGGCGATCAGCGATGGCAACACGTAGTTGCCGATGGTGGTGCTGGCCCCCACGCGTAGCCGCGTGAGCAACGGCGCTGTGGCCACACCGGCGGCCCCGAGCCCGAACTGGCTTTCGATCTCCTGCACGCCGTCGAGCAAGGCCCTGGCCTGCGGCAGCAATGCGCGGCCGTTGTCGTTGAGCAGCAAACGCTTGCCGATGCGGTCGAACAGCTGTGCGCCGAGCAGGCTTTCCAGTTCATTGAGGGCGCCGCTGGTCGCCGATTGCGACAGCGCCACGCGCTCCCCCGCCGCAGTCGTGCTGCCGGTATCGGCTACGGCCGTGAAGATCAGCAACTGCCGCAGTGTCAGACGCATGCAAAGACTCATTACCTGTTTTTGTGATTGGTTATAGCGGAATAATCCGTTTGTTGGATAGATCGCCGCGGTCCACAGTGCGCGCATGCCTTCCGCAAGACGCGATCAACCGCCATGCACACCACCACTGTTCCGGCCCACCTAGCGCAGCCGCCTGCTACCAACGCATTTCACCGCATGCGCCAGTGGGTGCCGGGTCTTGCATTAACGGGCGTACTGGCCGGTGTATCGATGCAGCTGAGCAAGATCGGCTGGCTGCAGGCTAACGGCGTCAGCGCGCTGACCCTGGCCATCGTGCTCGGCATGCTGGTCGGCAACACTGTCTATCCACGCCTGAGCGCGAAAGCTGGCGCAGGTGTGCGTTTTTCCAAGGCTAACCTGCTGCGTCTGGGCATCATCCTGTACGGCCTGCGCCTGACCTTTCAGGACATCGGCAATGTCGGCTGGACCGGCGTGGCGATCGACGCGACGGTGCTGTGCAGCACCTTCGGCTTGGCCTGCTTCCTCGGCGTACGCGTGTTCGGCCTGGACCGCAACACCGCGATGCTGATCGGCGCAGGCAGTTCGATCTGCGGTGCTGCCGCCGTGATGGCTACCGAACCTGTCGTGCGCGGCCGCGCCGAACAGGTGATGGTCGCGGTGGCCACGGTGGTGGTGTTCGGCACGTTGGCGATGTTCCTGTATCCGGCGCTGTATCACCTGATCGCCCACTACCGCTGGTTCGATCTGTCGCCGACGGAGTACGGCATGTTCGCCGGCTCCACCATTCACGAAGTGGCACAGGTGGTCGCTGCCGGTCGCGCCAGCAGCGAGCAGGCCGCCAATACCGCAGTGATCGCCAAGATGGTGCGGGTGATGATGCTGGCGCCGTTTCTTGTGGGCCTGTCGGCCTATCTTTCTCGCGCCGATGGCACGCACGCAGAGGCGTTAGATAGCGATCGTGGCAATGCCACTCAACGCAGCGGCATTTTGATTCCCTGGTTCGCGCTCGGGTTCGTGGCGGTCGCCGGACTCAACTCGCTGGCACTGCTGCCCCATGCGCTGGTGCAACAGGTGATCGACATCGACACCGTCCTGCTGGCGATGGCCATGGCCGGCCTTGGCTTGACGACCCACGTCTCGGCCATCCGCAAGGCAGGCATGAAGCCGCTGGCACTGGCGGCCATCGTGTTTGCCTGGCTGATGTGCGGCGGCTTTGCCATCAACGCAGGCATCACCGCACTGCTCAACTGACGCAGCACCGGATTCGAGCCTACAACGTAGGAACCGTGCCGCCGTCGATCCGATATTCAGCCCCCGCAATCGAGGCAGCGCGCGGAGACGCCAAGAAGGCGATCAAATCGGCCACCTCCTGCGGTTTGGCGGGACGGCCCACAGGAATGCCTCCCAACCACTCCATCACGATTTTCTTGCCGCCTTCGTAGTCTGTTCCGGCGTCTTCCCCCATCCGCTGCGCAAATGCCACGGACGCCTCGGTCTCGATCCAGCCTGGCGCAACGCTCAACACGCGCACGCCTTGCGGCGTCACTTCGCGTGCCAGCGACTTGCTGTAGGTGGTGAGCGCGCCCTTGGCCGCCGCATAGGCGGTGGTGGACTCTGACAACGGCAGCACCCGCTGGATGGAACTGACGTGGATGACGACACCGGAGCCTTGCACCAGCATCGTTGGCAGCAGTGCGCGATCCAAGCGCACCGCGGGCATCAAATTCAGGTTCAACTCGGCAAACCAGTGCGCATCGCTGATCGCGGCAAAACCGCCACCGGGCGTATTTGAACCGCCGAGCACATTGATCAGGATGTCGACGCCGCCCCACTCCTGCAGGACAGTTTGGGCAAGCTGCTGCGTGCCCTCGGCCGTCGATAGATCGGCCGCCACGTACATCACTCCCGCCACCGGCTGGGCTGGCAGCGTGCGCGCGGAAGTCGCCACGCGCGCGTCGGCCTCCACCAGGGAGTTCACAACCGCAGCGCCCAGACCCAGCGTTCCGCCGGTAACCACGGCCCGCAGGCCGGTCAGTTGCAGGTCGAAGCTCATACCGTGACCTGCAGCGATGCGATCAGGCCGCGTTCGAGGCGAAAGCGATACGACAACACGACCGGGCTGCCGGGAAAATTGCCGCTGACCTTGGCACGCACGCAGTGGATGCCGTCCTCGCGCTCAATGGCAAACGGCACGCTCAGTGCGTTGTACTTGGCCGATGCCTCGGCCATGAAAGTCTTGATCGCGTCGATACCCGTATAGCTGTGACCGTCGTCGGTCATGACAGCGTGCGCAGTGAAGCACTGCGCCAATGCGTCAGGGTTGTGCTCGGCCGCAAAGTAAGCGGCAATCGGCTCGGGAAGGGTCGGGATGTCCATGTGGCTGGCTCCGTAGGTGAGTGGAGACCTCAGCATGCGCACCAGAGCGAATTCAGTGAATACTCTAGAATCCGGACGGGCTATGCAGAAAGGAATGCATAATGCGCGGATCCGATTTTGCTGAGTTGAAAGCCTTCGTGGCTGTGGTGGAGCGCCAGAGCTTTGCGCGGGCCGCAGAGCACCTGGGCCTGTCACCGTCGGCACTGAGCCAGACCATTCGTCAGTTGGAAGGCCGCATCGGCGCGCGGCTGTTGAACCGCACGACGCGCAGCGTGGCACCGTCGGCAAGTGGCGAACTGCTCTACAACCGCATCGCGCCGTTGTTTCGCGAGATGGCGGCTGCCGTCGCCGAAGCCAGTGAAGCCACCGGCCAGATGCGCGGCACTTTGCGCATCAACACGCTGGGGATTGCCGCGCGAACTATCATTGCGCCCCGGCTCGCGCGCTTCCATCACGCACATCCCGACGTTGTGCTCGACATCGTGGTCGACGACGCACTGGCCGATATCGTCGCTGGCCGTTTTGATGCCGGCATCCGTGTCGGTGGCCAGCTTGAGAAAGACATGGTGGCGGTGCGCCTGACACCGGATTTAAAGATGGTGGTCGTCGCGTCGCCGGACTACCTGGCACGCAGAGGAACGCCCAAATCACCTACCGAACTGCATGACCACGCATGCATCAACTGGCGGCTGCAGATGGACGGCAGGCACTATCGCTGGGAGTTCGAAAAGCGCGGGCAACGCATCGAGGTGACGGTGGATGGCCCGGTGGTCACCAATCACGCAGATATCGGCATTGCTGCTGCGGTGAATGGGCTCGGCATCGCCTATCACTTCGAGCGGGACGGCGTGGGCGCGTTATTGGCCCAGGGGCGCTTGGTCCAACTCCTGACGGACTGGTCGATTTCGCGCCCGGGGCTGTTCCTCTATTACCCGAACAGACAGCATCGGCCAGCGCTTCTGGGTGCCTTCATCGACTGTCTGTTGGACCGAGCACCGTTCGATCCGCTTTAGCTTCGGGTCTATACGCCATCGCGAAATCGACGTGGAGCTACAGGTTTGCAGACGTAGCCGCGGGCTGAAGCAGAAGCCTTACCAGCGGATTCGGAAAGCGCCGCGACATGGTGACCGCATGGAACGTCTCCACGATGTCCGGCAATTGATCGCCTTCCATCAACGCGCCCGCGGCAATCTCGTCCTTCACCACGATCGGCGGGAGAACGGCCAGGCCAATGTCCTCGCGGGCAAGCAGTCGCATCATCGCCATGTCCTCCACTTCCGCCACGATCTGCGGCTGCACGCCCAGGCGATCGGCCAAGGCGTCGAAGCCGATGCGCACGCTGCTCTCCGCCGTGGGCAAGATGATCGGGTGGTTGCGAAGCCGGTCGGCGAAGCTGGCGGCATGGCTCAACCGATCCGGCGTCCCGACCAGGCTGACCGGGTACTCGGCAAGCCGTTGGGTGACGAATGGCGACAGCGCATCACCGGCCGGTGCCCGATTGAGCAGCACCACATCGAGGTTGAGCGCCTCCAGCGCCCGCAGCAGCTCGCCCGCGCTGCCCGAACGCAGAATCAGATCGATATCGGTGCGGCCGAGCAGCGGGCGCAGGAACTCCATCTGGAAGTTGCGCGACAGCGTGGCCAGCGAGCCGACCCGCAGTGCCTGTCGCGCGGCACCTGTCTGGCGCAGCGTGCCAAGCAGCTCATCGCCGGTGGCAAAGATCGCATCGGCATGGTCCAGCACGATCTGCCCCGCCTCGGTCAGATGCAACTGCCGCCCGCGGCGTTCGAACAGCGCATGACCCAGGCGCTCTTCCAGTTTGCGGATCTGCACCGACAACGCCGACTGGGTGAGGTTGAGGCGCTCGGCCGTGCGGGTGAGGTTGCCCTCGTGCGCGACGGCCCAGAAGTAGCGCAGATGGTTGTAGTTCAAGGCTGCCATATCGTTCGATAATAACGAACGATATGAAAAGAACAATGAATTTTTTTTCTAACCCTCCGATATTTAATATAGTCCAGCCCGCCACCGCACTTGTTCTTAGGGGATTGCCTTGTCGCTCTATCTACTGCCACTGTTTGCACCACTCCTGCTGCTTGCCGCCGCCGTCTTCGCCTTGCTTCGCAGCGGCCGCCGCCCACGCGGGATTCCCCTGTTCGCTGAAGGCGCCGCGCTCGGCGCGCTACTGATCGCGATCGCGTCACTTGCACTATTGCTGTTGCGAGGCACCGGCGACAGCGGGCTGATCGGATGGAGCGGTATCGGCCTGTCCGCACGGCTCGACCCGGTCAGCGTGACGATGCTGCTGCTGGTGGCCTTCGTCGGTTGGATCGTGGTGCGATACGCACGCACCTATCTCGACGGCGAAGCGCGCCAGGGCTACTTCACCGGCTGGCTATGCATTGCGCTTGCGGCGGTCCTGCTGCTGGTGCAGGCAGGCAACGTGGTGCAGGTCGTCGTTGCCTGGGTCGCCACCAGCATCGCGATGCATCGCCTGCTGCTGTTCTACCCCGAGCGCGTGGAAGCGCAGCGCGCAGCACGCAAGAAGCGCCTGTTCTCCACCACCGGCGGCATCGCCCTGACCTGCGCCGCCGTGCTGCTCTGGAAAAGCATGGGCACGACCGATATCGCCACGATCAATGCGCTGGCCCGGAACGGTCAGCACTCCTGGGCGCTGGTCGCGGCGGCCGCCCTGCTCGCACTTGCTGCGGTGCTGAAATCGGCGCAGTTCCCGACCCACGGCTGGCTCACCGAGATGATGGAAGCACCCACGCCGGTGTCGGCGCTACTGCACGCCGGTGTGATCAACGGTGGCGGCTTCCTGCTGATCCGTTTTTCCGACCTGATGCTGTCTGCCCCGGGCGTGCTCGCCGTGCTGGCCATGCTGGGCGGGTTTACCGCCTTATTCGGCGCGCTGGTGATGCTGACCCAGCCGGCGGTCAAGACCTCGCTGGCCTGGTCCACGGTCGCGCAGATGGGCTTCATGATGCTCCAGTGCGGCCTAGCACTGTTCCCGCTGGCCTTGCTGCACATCGTCGCGCACTCGCTCTACAAGGCGCACGCCTTCCTCGCATCTGGTGGCGCGGTCGAGCAGGTCGCGGCCATTCGCCGGCCCGGGCCGGTCGCGGTTCCGAATGGGTCGGCGGTCGGCCGCGCGTTTCTGATCGCAGTGGCGATCTATATCGGGATCGGCACGGCCTTCGGGTTCGTCTTCAGCTTCGAGCACAAATCGCCACAGGCCCTGGCACTGGGCGCGATCCTGATCTTCGGTGTCGCCTACCTGCTGGCCCAGGGCCTTGCCGATGCCGCGCCGCGCCCCCTCACCCGCAAGACGGCGATCTACGCCAGCGCCGCGGCGATCGGCTACTTCGCGCTGCAGACCGCCGCCGAATGGCTGACGGCCGGCGTGCTGCCAGCGACACCGGCGCCGGGACGGCTGGAGTGGACGCTGATGACGCTCGCGGTGCTGAGCTTCGGGCTGGTGGCGGTGGCGCAGGCGCTGTTTCCACTCTGGGCCTCGCATCCCGCTGCCGCCGGGCTCCGCGTCCACCTCTCCAATGGCCTGTATGCCAACGCCACGATCGATCGCCTGCTCGGCGGCTGGTCTGTTCGCAAGACCTCGTGACCCTCTCTCCCTGCCAGGCCCCCATGCTGATGACCACGACGACAACCGCCATGTCCCTCTCCCACGCTGTGATCATCGCCGCCGCGCAGCGTGCGGCACGCGCTATCCCCCCGCTGTGGCCGCTCGCCTCGAGCGTTGCGGTCAACCCCTTCCTCGGCCAGGCCGGCGAGCCGCTGGAAATGGCAGCCGCACGACTGCGGCGCGCGTCCGGTATCGCCGTCACCATGCCGCGGTCCTGGTATGCAGAGCGGCTACAGTCCGGCGAGATCACCGAAGGCGATCTGCAGGCGGCCTTGCAGAGCGCGCCGGCCGCGATGCGCCCGCCGACCTTGTCCGCACTCAAACACGCCATCGAAGCCGCACGCCCTGCCCCGCAGGCGATCCCGACGGTCGCCGAGCTGGCCCGCGACGTCGCTGCGATCGACTGGCCCGGCATCGTCAACGAGCGCATCGGTCACTGGGCCGCCGGCTATTTCGATCAGGGCCAGGCGCTCTGGGCTGTCGGCCAATCCGGCGGTGCCTACAGTACATGGCGGATCATCGCGACCCACGATCTGACACCTGAAATCGCCGGCCTTGCAGGTTTTTCCCAGTATGTGGCGGATGCACCCGCCACTGCCGAAGACGCGCGCGTCGACTGCGTCGCCCGCCTCGGTCTTTCCGAGGACGCGCTGGACAGCTATTTCCACCGCTTGCTCACCACACTCGGCGGCTGGGGTCAGGTCGCCCGCTATCGGCTCTGGCAGGCGGAGTTGAACGGCGGCACCGATGCATGCGTCACCGATCTGCTCGCCATCCGCATGCTCTGGGACGCCGCACTGTTGCACAACGGCGGCTCCGCACTGGTGCCTGGCTGGCACGCGGCCATCGCAGCCTACGCCGAGCCGGTCGCTGCATCTTCAGACGATGTTGTCGACAGCATCCTGCAGGAAGCGGCCGAACGCGCCGCGCAGCGCAAGCTCCACACCGTACTTGCCGCACCTTCGTCGGCGCAGCTCTCGCTCGACCGCTTAAAGCTGCAAATGGCCTTCTGCATCGACGTGCGCTCGGAAGTGTTCCGCCGCGCGTTGGAAAGCCTCGATTCCGGTATCACGACGCTCGGCTTCGCAGGGTTCTTCGGCTTTGGCATCGGCCATCGGCGCTTCGCCTCGGACGTGGTCGAAGCGCGCCTGCCCGTCCTGCTGAACCCCGGTGTCATCACTTTCGCAGGAGACGCCACACCGGCTGCGAACGCGGCAGACCTCACCGCGCGGATCACCGCACGTGCCAGGCGCGCCTGGGGCCGCTTCAAGCTGGCGGCCATTTCCTCCTTCGCCTTCGTCGAAGCAACCGGCCCGATCTACATCGCCAAGCTGCTGCGCGATGGGCTCGCACTGGCCCGCCACCACACACCGATGGATCCCGCGCCGCACCCGGCGCATGAGCTGGACCTGGACACGCGGTTGACCATGGCCGCGCGCATCCTCAAGGCAATGTCCTTCACCAGCGACTTCGCCCGGCTGGTCGTCATTGCCGGCCATGGCGCCAAGGTCGTCAACAACCCGCATGCCAGCGCACTGCATTGCGGCGCCTGCGGCGGCTATTCGGGCGAAGTGAACGCGCGGCTGCTGGCGTCGCTGCTCAACGACAAAGAAGTGCGCGCCGGTCTTTCCGAGCACGGCATCGTCATTCCCGCGGACACGTTGTTCCTGGCCGCACTGCACGACACCACGACCGACGCAGTGACGCTCTTCACCGACGACCATCCCTCCCCCGAGCATGCGCAGGATCTTGTCCAGGTGACGCAGTGGCTGGCCGCGGCCGGTGCGCTGGCACGCGGGGAGCGCGCCCTGCGCCTGCCTCGCGCCAATCGCGGCCAGGACATCGCACATCGCGCCCGCGACTGGGCCGAGATTCGCCCCGAATGGGCGCTTGCAGGATGCCAGGCCTTTATCGCCGCGCCGCGCTCGCGCAGCGCCGGCCGCGACCTGGCGGGACGTGCCTTCCTCCACGACTACGACTGGCGGTGCGACGAAGGCTTCGGCGTGCTGGAGTTGATCCTGACAGCACCGGTGGTCGTCGCCAGCTGGATCAGCCTGCAGTACTACGGATCGACCGTCGCACCGGAGAGTTTCGGCGCCGGCAACAAGCTGCTGCATAACGTCACCGGCGGCATCGGTGTGGTCGAAGGCAACGGCGGGATCCTGCGCACTGGGCTGCCCTGGCAGTCGGTGCATGACGGCGAACGGTTGATCCATGAACCACTGCGGCTCTCAGTGCTGATCGAGGCACCACCGGAAGCCATCGCCGTGATTCTCGAACGGCACCCGCAGGTGCGCGCCCTGTTCGACAACCGCTGGTTGCACCTCTTCGCCCTGGACGACGAAGGCCGCATGGCACGTCGTTATATCGGCAACCTGCAGTGGGAGACGTGTTTCGGTGATGCGTCTTCTGAAAGCAAGCGCACGCCCACCGCTGCGTAAAGCGCCTTCTTGCCCAGCCAGCGCCCTCTGCTCTTCAATGGCGAGGGCGAACCTAAGATCTACTACCGAACTCGGAGAAACGCCGCCCGATCAGCTCATCGGTGCGGCGATTTCGATCGCCAAACGCGTGGGTCAGACAGACCGGTTGTCACTCCCATTCAATCGTCGCTGGCGGCTTGCCGGAGATGTCGTACACCACCCGCGAGACGCCGCGCAGTTCGTTGATGATGCGGTTGCTCACGGTGCCGAGGAAGTCATACGGCAGGTGCGCCCAATGCGCGGTCATGAAGTCGATGGTTTCCACCGCACGCAGCGCGATCACCCATTCGTAGGCACGCGCGTCGCCGACCACGCCTACTGACTTCACCGGCAGAAATACCGCGAACGCCTGGCTGGTCTTGTCGTACAGATCAGCCTTGCGCAGCTCATCGATAAAGATCGCATCGGCCTTGGCTAGCAGTTCGGCGTATTCGCGCTTCACTTCGCCCAGAATGCGCACGCCCAGGCCAGGGCCCGGGAACGGGTGACGATAGACCATGGTGCGTGGCAGGCCGAGTTCGACACCGAGGCGACGCACTTCGTCCTTGAACAATTCGCGCAACGGTTCGACCAGACCCAGCTTCATGTGTTCCGGCAAGCCACCGACATTGTGATGGCTCTTGATTACGTGCGCTTTGCCGGTTTTACTGCCGGCCGATTCGATTACGTCCGGATAAATCGTGCCCTGCGCCAGCCATTTGGCATTGGCCAGCTTGTTGGATTCTTCGTCGAAGATATCCACGAATAGGTTGCCGATGATCTTGCGTTTGGCTTCCGGGTCGCTGACGCCTTCGAGCTTGGCGAAGTAGCGATCGGCCGCATTGACGCGGATGACCTTGACGCCCATGTGCTCGGCGAACATCGCCATCACCTGGTCGCCTTCCTGCCAACGTAGCAGGCCGGTATCGACGAACACGCAGGTCAGCTTGTCGCCGATCGCCTTGTGCAGCAGTGCGGCTACCACCGACGAATCGACGCCGCCGGACAGGCCCAGGATCACTTCGTCATCGCCCACCTGCGCACGCACACGTGCAATCTGGTCGTCGATGATATTGGCTGCGGTCCACAGCGTCTGACAGCCGCAGACATCGACCACGAAGCGACGCAGCAAGGTCTGGCCTTGCAAGGTATGCGTCACCTCCGGGTGGAACTGCACGCCGTACCAGCGCTTGTCTTCGTTGGACATCGCCGCGACCGGAATGCGGTCGGTCGTGGCGGTAACGGTGAAGCCCGGCGGCACCTGCGACACGTGGTCGCCATGGCTCATCCACACATTCAAACGCGCAACGCCGGCATGATCGGTGAGGCCGGCGAACAAGGCATCGGCCGCCACCACATCCACTTCGGCATGACCGAATTCGCGCTGATCTGCGGCTTCCGTCGCACCGCCCAACTGCGCGGCGAGTGTCTGCATGCCATAGCAGATGCCGAACACCGGCAGGCCACTATCGAACACTTCCTGCGGCGCCACCGGTGCGCCTGGCAACGTGGTCGATTCCGGGCCACCGGACAGGATGATGCCCTTGGCGCCGAAGCCGGCAATCTCCGACGGATCGTGATCCCACGCCCAGATCTCGCAATAGACCCCGATCTCGCGGATACGCCGCGCAATCAGCTGGGTGTACTGCGCGCCGAAATCGAGGATGAGGATCTTGTCGGTATGGATGTTGGTCATTGAGAGCCGGGAATCGAGAATCGGGATGAGGGAATCGCAACAGCAAACGCGGCGCCGACCGCTATCGGACGAGGGAGCGGCGGGCTCTTACGATTCCCGATTCGCAATTCCCCATTCCCGGTTATCCGGCGCGATAGTTCGGCGGCTCTTTGGTGATCTGCACGTCGTGCACGTGGCTTTCGCGCTGGCCGGCGCCGGTGATCTTGACGAACTTGGGCTTGCTGCGCATGTCTTCGATCGTGGCGCAGCCCACGTAGCCCATGGTTGCGCGCAGGCCGCCGATGAGCTGATGGATGATGCCGCCGACCGGGCCGCGATACGGCACGCGCCCTTCAATGCCTTCTGGAACCAGCTTGTCGGCATCGGAAGCGTCCTGGAAATAGCGGTCCTTGGACCCCTTTTCCATCGCACCCAGGCTACCCATGCCGCGGTAGCTCTTGTAGCTGCGGCCCTGGAACAGTTCCACTTCGCCCGGCGCTTCTTCGGTACCGGCCAACAGGCCCCCGACCATCACCGTCGACGCACCCGCCACCAACGCCTTGCCGATGTCGCCGGAGTAGCGAATACCGCCATCGGCAATCAACGGAATGCGGTCCTGCAGCGCTTCGGCCACCATGTCCACCGCGGTGATCTGCGGCACGCCCACGCCAGCAACCACACGCGTGGTGCAGATCGACCCCGGACCCACGCCAACCTTGACCGCATCGGCGCCGGCATCCATCAACGCCAGCGCGGCATCGCCGGTGACGATGTTGCCGCCGATCACCTGCAACTGCGGATAGGTCTTCTTGACCCACGCCACCCGATCGATCACGCCCTGCGAATGGCCATGCGCGGTATCGACAATCACCACGTCCACGCCGGCTGCGGCAAGCAGCTCGATACGCTGTTCGGTATCGCCGCCCACGCCCACCGCCGCACCCACCAGCAAGCGCTTGGCGCTGTCCTTGGCGGCATTCGGGTTGTCGGTCTTCTTCTGGATGTCCTTGACCGTGATCAGGCCACGCAGCTCGAAACTGTCGTTGACCACCAGGACCTTTTCGATGCGATTGCGATGCAGCAGCTCGAGCACTTCCTCATCGCTGGCGCCTTCGCGCACGGTGATCAGGCGATCCTTCTTGGTCATGATGTGGCGGACCGGATCGTCGAGCTTCTTTTCGAAGCGCATGTCGCGGCTGGTGACAATACCGACCAGTTCGCTGCCATCCACCACCGGAACACCGGAGATGTTGCGCGCGCGGGTCAACGCCAGCACTTCGCCGATGGTGGTGTCCGGACTGACGGTGAACGGCTCGGTGATCACACCGGATTCAAACTTTTTGACCCGCGCCACTTCGCCCGCTTGCTGCTGCGGGGTCAGGTTCTTGTGGATGATGCCGATGCCGCCCAACTGGGCCATGGCCACCGCAAGGCGGTGTTCGGTCACTGTGTCCATTGCCGCCGACAGAATCGGCAGTTTCAAGCGCAGGTCGCGCGTCAGCCGGGTTTCCAGGCTGACGTCCTTGGGCAGGACGATCGAATGAGCGGGGACGAGCGAAACGTCGTCGTAGGTGAGAGCTTCAGCCTGGATGCGTAGCATCGGCGGACCCGAGTTTGGGGAAGCGCGGCATTTTAACGCATTGGGGCCGGGATTGGGGAGTCGGCATTCGGCATGGCAACAGCACCGCCTCGCACCGCCCGCCGTCGCCTGTTTTGTCAGGATGCCGATAGCCGGCCGATCTCGGATGCACTCCGAATCAGCCGATGCACGCGCCTCGCCGTTGCCTTTAACGAATCCCGACTCCCGACTCCTGAATCTCGGCCGCATCAGCGGCCTCGATGGTGTTCTGCATCAGCGTAGCCACCGTCATCGGCCCTACCCCGCCCGGCACCGGGGTGATCCAGGCCGCGCGCTGCGCGGCGGCGTCGAAACCGACGTCGCCCACCAGCCGGCCGTCACCGAGCCGGTTGATGCCGACATCGATCACCACCGCGCCCGGCTTGACCCAGTTGCCCGGAATCAGCCCCGGGCGGCCCACCGCCACCACCAGAATGTCGGCGTTGCGCACGCTGGCTTCAAGCACATCCGGCGGAGTGAATTTGTGGCAGCTGGTCACCGTGCAACCCGCAAGCAGCAGCTCCAGCCCCATCGGCCGGCCGACGTGGTTGCTCACGCCCACGATGGTGGCATTGCGGCCACGCACCGGCTGGTCCGTGTGGCCGAGCAAGGTCACGATGCCGCGCGGCGTGCAGGGGCGCAGCCCGAATTCGCGCAAGGCCAGATGCCCGACATTCTGCGGATGGAACCCGTCCACGTCCTTGCGCGGATCAATGCGCTGAATCAGCCGATTGGCATCGGGAATGCCAGGCAGCGGCAGCTGGATCAGAATGCCGTGGATCTTGGGGTCGGCGTTGAGCTGATCGATCAGCGCCGCCAGCTCGGCTTCGCTAGCTCCGTGCGGCAGGTCGTAATCGAAGGATTCGATGCCGACCTTCTCCGCCGCGCGCCGCTTGTTGCGCACATACACCGATGATGCCGGATCGCCGCCGACCAGCACCACCGCCAACCCGGGGCGCGCCTTGCCGGCCGCCAGCCGCGCATCCACCCGCAGCTTCAAACCGTCGAGCAATTCCTCGGCAATGCGGCGACCATCGAGAAGGCGGGCCGAAGCGGAGGCAGCTGGCGCGGAAGCGGTCATGGGGCGTCAGGTGTAGAGTCGAAGGCCGTCTATTGTCCCCGATTCCGTCATGACCGACACCACATCACGCACTGATTCGAGCATCACTTCCATCGAAGCGGCAGCATTTCGCCGCCTGCTACAGCATCTCAACCAGGAACGCACCGATGTGCAGAATATCGACCTGATGATTCTGGCCGGCTTCTGCCGCAACTGCCTGGGCGACTGGTACCGCGAAGCGGCCGAAGCGCAAGGCCAGACCATGAGCAAGGAACAAGCGCGCGAGGCGGTCTACGGGATGCCATTTGCCGAGTGGAAACGACAGCATCAAAAAGACGCCACGCCCGAGCAGTTGGAAGCCTTCGCAGCCGCCCAGCGTAAGCATGGCTAAGGCAAGCATCACTTCGCGCTGCTGCCAAAAGTAGCGAGCAGTCATCAGGCGGGTCAGGGCGGCGCACAGAAGCCGAGCCGGATGAGTGGTACATGCCGCATCGACAACGGCCGCGCCTGCCTGGTGCGTGCGCAGTGGCTCTGTGCGCCACTCTTAGTCGCGGCCTGACGGCTCCGCCTCTTCGGCCTGCGGCACCGCATCGGGATTGAGCGTGCGGCTGCCGCGACGCGGCCGTGTGAACGGTGTGGGCCGCGGCGTGGCTGGCAAAGTGTTGCCATACATCAGCCTGGCTCCGGCGCGTGCGTCCCCGGCAGCGATCTCCAATTCGAAACGCTCGGCATCGCGTCGGCGGATCTGGCGCGAAATCATGCCGGCCTCGCCCTCGTCCATCCCCAGCCCCTCCAGCGCGACCCTGCCGAAGATAACCGCCGACTCGAAAGTCTGGATTCTAGCGGTACGCACGCGGCATCGGCCTGCACCTAGGTGCGCATCTGCGCGTCGCGTGGCCTGCTATTCCGAGCTCTGCCAGCGCAGCGGTCCGTATGGCGAGCCCCTAAACGACGAACGACGCCAGTTGGCGTCGTTCGTGGAAACAGCAATTAAGCAGCAATCAACCGCGCGCGTCAGCCTGAGCCAATGCGCTGCGCAGGATTTCCTTCGCTGGGCCGCCATGCTTTTCGTGCTCGAGCGCGAAATGCACGGTGGCTTCGATCAGGCCGATATGCGCGCCGCAATCGAAACGGCGACCTTCGAAACGGAAGGCATCGACCTGCTCTTTCTTCAGCAGCTCGGCGATCGCGTCGGTCAGCTGGATCTCGCCGCCCGCGCCTGCACCGGTAGCCTCAAGAAATTCGAAGATCTTCGGACTCAGCACGTAACGACCGACCACGGCCAGATTGCTCGGCGCCACTTCCGGCTTGGGCTTCTCGACGATCGCATTGATGCGGCCCTTGCGGCCATCGAATGCATCGGTAGACACGATGCCGTAGCTGGCGGTTTTTTCGTGCGGCACATCTTCCACAGCAATGACGCTGCCGCCGGAGGCTTCTGCAACATCGGCCATCTGGGTCAGCGCAGCATCGCCGCGGTTCCACATCAGATCGTCCGGCAGCAGCACCGCGAACGGCTCGTCACCGACCACGGCCTTGGCACACAACACCGCATGGCCCAGGCCGAGCGCTTCTGCCTGCGTCACAAAAATGGCACGGACACCCTCCGGCAATGCGTTGCGCACCAGCTCTAGCTGTTCAAGCTTGCCTGCACGCTCCAGCTTTTGCTCCAGCTCGTAAGCCTTGTCGAAGTAATCGGCGATAGAGTGCTTGTAGCGGTTGGTCACGAAGATCAACGTATCGCAACCAGCCTGGATGGCTTCGTCGACGGCGTACTGAATCAATGGCTTGTCGATGATTGGCAGCATTTCTTTCGGCACCGTCTTGGTTGCCGGAAGAAAGCGGGTTCCAAGACCTGCGACGGGAAATACTGCCTTGCGAATACGCTGGCTCATTACAGTCTTCTGACCTCACGTGCGGGGAATGGAACGACCGTATCAGATCGCGCGTCGACTTTCCGTCGAGCAGCCGCGAAATCCGGCATCAGACTGCCCAGCACAGTCTCCATCGCGTTGATGTCATAGCGGTTAACGGCCTCGCGCAAGCGCGTCACCAGCTGCAACACTTGCTCATGCGAGAACTCGCGCACGCCGGCTTCGAGAATTTTCGGATGCGCGGTGGGACGATAGTCTTCGTCGGAATAGAACAGCGTCTCGTGCAGCTTCTCGCCCGGACGCAAGCCAGTGTAGAGAATCGCTACGTCCTTGCCCGGCTGTTTGCCGGCCAGACGGATCATCTGCTCGGCTAGCAGGCGAATCGGCACAGGCTCGCCCATATCCAGTGTATAGATCGCACCATGCGATGCCGACGCCGCCGCCTGGATCACCAGCTGGCAGGCTTCGGGGATCGTCATGAAGTAACGCGTCACATCCGGATGCGTCACCGTGACCGGGCCGCCCTGACGGATCTGTTCGCGAAACAACGGCACCACGCTGCCGGCCGAATCCAGCACGTTGCCGAAACGCACGGTGATGAAGCGCGTCGGCGCATCGCGCGCGTCCAGGCTCTGGCAGATCATCTCTGCATAGCGCTTGCTTGCACCCAGCACATTGACCGGCTCGACCGCCTTGTCGGTGGAAATGAAGACGAAGGTTTCGATGCGTGCACGCTGGCAGGCGCGCGCCACGTTCTCAGTTGCCAGCACGTTGTTGCGCACCGCCTCGCGCAGTTGCTCTTCCAGCAACGGCACCTGCTTGTAGGCAGCCGCGTGGAACACCGCGTCCGGAGTCGCAGTGTTCAGCGCATGCGCAACCACCGCCGGGTCACCGCAATCGCCCAACACGCGCACCACTTCGATATCCGGGAATAGCCGACGTAGATCCGAATCAATGGTCAGCAGGGCCAGCTCGTCGATTTCTAAAAGCACGATCCGGCGCGCACCGTGACGTGCACACTGGCGGCAGACTTCCGAACCGATCGAACCGCCGGCGCCGGTCACCATCACGGTCTTGTTGGTCAGCCAGTCGCGGATGAGCCGCCAGTCGGGTGTGACCGGCTTGCGGTTGAGCAAGTCCTCAATCGCGACCTCCTTCAACTCGCCCGGCAGCGAGCGCCCTTCCAGCACGTTGATCAGCTTAGGCACCATGCGGAACGGCAGGCCGGTGCTTTCGCAGATCGCCACCACGCGCTGCATGCCGGAAGCATCCAGCGATGGGATCGCGATGACCAACAGCTTGGCGGCGGTCTCCTTGGCAATCGCGGCGGCTTGATCCAGATTGCCCAGCACATTGAGACCCTGAATCTTGGCGCCATGCAGTTTGTTGGCGTCATCCAGATAACCAATCGGCACAAACGCGCCGGTACGGCGCAGATCTCGCACCAAGCCTTCGGCCGCGCGCCCTGCTCCGAGGATCAGCACGCGCTGCCCGGCGTCACCGGAATGTGCGATCTGGTAGTCCTTCCAAGCGCGATACAGCAGACGCGGCGTACCCAGCATGGCCGACAACGCGAACGGATAGACCACTAGCACCGACAACGGCACGCCATCCAGGCGGTCGTATGACAGCGCCAGCACGATCGCGGCCAAGCCGAGAAAGCTCGACTTGAAAATGTTCCATAGGTCCGGCACCGAGGCGAAGCGCCACAGTCCGCGGTACAACCCCATGTTCCAGAACACCAAACCCTGCGCCACCAGGACTACCGCGGTGCGCCAGTCCCACAGCGGCAGATTCGGCGCCTCGCGTAACATGGAATAGCGGCCGGCGTGCAGTAGCTGCCAGCACAACCACACCATCAATAGGTCGTGTACCACGACCGCTATTTGCGGCAGGGCCTTGGTCAAACGGTCACGCCAGGAAATCATAAAAATCCATTACTCAGGAATTGCGCAGTCCATCGCGCAGAAAATGCCAGATTGCAGTGGCGCCAATGCCCCAAACCAGAGCTCCGGACACCTGCTGCCAAAATGCATCATGACGAATTAACGCATACAAGCAGACGGCAGCGACGCTGAAAGCGAAATAAACGCTGGTTACCGTAACGTGCGTCTCAAGCCGACGCGCCAAACGTTGGTAAACGTGCTGAGCATGCGGCTCCCACCAGCGTTGCCCGGCGAGCATGCGAGCAAGCAGCGTGAAGCCGGCGTCTACAAGAAACGCCGTCAACGGCAGCCAGCTGATCCACCAGCTCACCTGACCATTCGCCACGTTCAGGGCAAGCAACGCCGCCAACACATAGCCGAGCGCACCGCTGCCGCCATCGCCCATGAAGATGCGGGCGCGCGGAAAATTGAACGGGACAAATCCCAGGCACGATGCCGCAACTGCCAGCCCTGCCCATGACCATCCCTCTGGCGCCACCAGCGAAAAACCGAAGGCAGCCAACGCCGCCTGGCTGCTAGCCAGCCCATTGATGCCGTCCATAAAATTCCAGACGTTGATCAACACCACCGACGCCGCAGCAGCCAGCACCCCATCCCACACATTGCCGGTGTAATGCCAAACCAAGCCACCCAACGAGGCCGATGCGGCCAGGTGGATCGCAAACCGCAGTCTGGCCGAAAGCGGCCGATGGTCGTCCCACCAGCCCACACCGGCCACTGCAATCAACCCTGCAGCGAACCAGCCCAGCATCAAGCGCGCCGCTGGCCACAGCACACTTGCCGCGACGCAACCCAGCAAGATCGCCGCCACGATCGCCATGCCACCACCCCGCGGCGTCGCCACCAGATGGCTGCGCCGTTCACCGGGATGGTCAAGCAGGCGGCGCTGCAAGGCATACCGCCGCAACAGCCAGGTCCCGAGTGCCGCGACAAGCAGGTGCAGCACGCACCACAGCCACACCATCAGACCACCGCGTAGTTCAACAGCGGTTTGACCGTACCCCATTCCTTGCAGCTCGGGCATTGCCAATGATGCGTCTTGGCCCCGAAGCCGCAACGCGTGCAACGATAGCTCGGATTGCGCACCAGCAGCTGGTCGGTGATGTGCTTGAGGTCCTGCAGCGTCCCGACCGGGTCGCTTCCCTCGGCAAGGGTAAGGTCGATCAGCGCCGACTCCCCGCGCACCGACGGGCGATCCTTGAGCTGGCGGCCGAGATAGGCCAACGCAGGCGCCACGCCATCCTGGGCTTCCATCAACTGGGTCAGCGCCAGCACCGGTGCGATGCCGCGATAGTGCTCGGTCATCTCCGAGAGGAAGTTGCGCGCACCCGCGATATCGCCGACTCGCCGATAGGCGGACATCAATGCGGGAATGATCTCCGGCAGATACTCCGGATCATGCCGGGCAGCACGTTCAAATGCGCGCACTGCTGCTTCGTCGTGACCGCGCTCGGCTTCGATGCGCCCTTCCAGAATGCCGGCGCGCACCGAGGTGCCATCGGCCTGGTAGGCACGCGCAATTGCCTGCAATGCGTCGTCGGTCTTGCCCAGGCCACGATTGCGGTCGGCCAGTTCGCATTCAAATTGCGAGATCAACTTGCCCATCGGCTCGCCGGTCACTTCTTCGTAGCGGGTGGCGTTGTCGATCGCCTTTTCCCAATCGCGTTCGGCCTGGTAGATGCCGATCAGATGGCGCAACGCCTGCGGCGCGCGCTGGTCCAGCTGCGCCAGTTCGGTGAACACCGTTTCGGCACGGTCCAGCAGGCCGGACTTCATATAGTCCTCGCCGAGCGCCAGCAGGGCCTGGACGCGCTGCTGATCGGTCAGGTCACCACGCTGCACCAGGCCCTGGTGCAGGCGGATCGCACGGTCCACTTCACCGCGGCGGCGGAACAAATGCCCCAGCGCGACCTGGGTTTCGAAGGTTTCCTTGTCCAGTTCGGCGATATGCAGGAACAGCTCGATCGCCTTGTCCGGCTGCTCGTTGAGCAGATAGTTCAACCCACGGAAATAGGTGCTGGAAAGACGACTGACCTGAGTGTCGCCATGACGCTGACCGCCTCGACGCCCGACGATCCAGCCGCCCAGCGCAGCCAGCGGCACAAACAGGAAAAACCAGATCCACTCGGTCAGAAAGTCCATACGTACTTACAGTCCATCGATGGGGCGCGGCTCGACGGCGGCAGGCGTGACAGCCCTGGCGTCGGCGCGACTGACCGCAACAGCCTTATTGGCCTGGCGCAGTTTGGAATAGAGGGGAATGACCACACTGACCAGCACCATGCCGGCACCGATCAACACACCGACCAGCAGTGCGACGATGATTGCGACACCTGAGCTGGTGTGCACACTGGAGAACAGGAAATCGAGTGTGATGTCCTGGGAATTGACAGCACCGATGATCAGACCGACCAACAGGAAGGCCAACATCACCAGCAAGCGAAGCACCTTCATGGCGAGACTCCGTCGGGAAGCGGGCTAGCTTAACCGAGACGACATAAATACAGCGCCAGAACGGACTTCAGTCCGTCGCATCGGACATGTCGACGGGCACCACGGAGCTAACGCGCTCACGCAATTCCTTGCCCGGCTTGAAGTGGGGAACATGCTTGCCCGGCAACGCAACCGATTCGCCGGTCTTGGGATTACGCCCCAGACGTGGCGGACGGTAATGCAGCGAAAAACTGCCGAACCCGCGAATTTCGATCCGATCACCGTCGGAGAGCGCCTGCCCCATCATTTCCAGCAGCGACTTGACTGCCAGATCTACGTCGTCCGACTTCAGATGCGCTTGGCGTCGCGCCAGGATTTCAATCAATTCGGACTTGGTCATGGGAAGACTTGCTTTTTTCGACTGACACATCGGAATCGGCCCGGGCAAGCCCGGGCCGATCCATCACGCTCTTGCGAGCGCTACGCGCTTACTCGGACTTGTTGTTGTTCAACTGTGCACGCAGCAGCGCACCCAGCTGAGTCATACCGCCCGACGCGGAGGCGGACTGGTAGTCCTCCAACGTTTCGCGCATTTCAGCATCGTCCTTGGCCTTGATCGACAGCTGCAGGGTGCGGCCCTTACGGTCCATGCCCACGAACTTGGCTTCGATCTTGTCGCCCACCTTGAGGTGCTGGGTTGCATCGTCGACGCGCTCGTTGGCGATGTCGCGTGCAGCGACGTAGCCTTCGATGCCATCGGCCAGGTCGATCGTAGCGCCCTTGGCATCCACTTCACGCACCACGCCTTCGACCTTCGAACCCTTCGGGTTGGACGCCATGTACTGACCGAACGGGTCCTGCTCCAGCTGCTTGACGCCCAGGCTGATGCGCTCACGTTCCGGGTCAACTGCCAGCACAACGGCTTCCAGCGTGTCGCCCTTCTTGTAATTGCGCACGACATCTTCGCCGGTGGTGTTCCAGCTGATGTCGGACAGGTGCACCAGACCGTCGATGCCGCCGTCCAGACCGATGAAGATGCCGAAGTCGGTGATCGACTTGATCTGACCGGACACCTTGTCGTTCTTTTTGTGGGTAGCAGCGAAGGTTTCCCACGGATTGGCAGCAACCTGCTTCATGCCCAGCGAGATGCGGCGACGCTCCTCGTCGACATCCAGCACCATCACTTCGACTTCGTCACCAACCTGCACAACCTTGGACGGGTTGACGTTCTTGTTGGTCCAATCCATCTCGGAGACGTGCACCAGACCTTCGACGCCCGGCTCGATCTCGACGAATGCGCCGTAATCGGTGACGTTGGAGACCTTGCCGAACACGCGGCTGTTGGCCGGGTAACGACGCGCGATGTTGTCCCACGGATCTTCGCCCAGCTGCTTCAGGCCGAGGCTGACGCGGTTACGCTCGCGATCAAACTTCAGCACGCGCACGTCCAGCTCGTCGCCGACGTTGACGACTTCGGACGGATGACGCACGCGCTTCCAGGCCATGTCGGTGATGTGCAGCAGGCCGTCGATACCGCCCAGGTCCACGAATGCGCCGTAATCGGTCAGGTTCTTGACGACACCCTTCAGGATCGCGCCTTCCTGCAGCTTGTCCATCAGCTGCTCGCGCTCTTCCGAGTGCTCGCTCTCGACCACTGCACGACGCGAAACCACCACGTTGTTGCGCTTGCGATCCAGCTTGATCAGCTTGAACTCAAGTTCCTTGCCTTCCAGATAGGCCGGGTCGCGCACCGGGCGCACATCCACCAGCGAACCAGGCAGGAACGCGCGGACATCCTTGATGTCCACGGTGAAACCACCCTTGACCTTGCCACTGATGCGGCCGGTGATGGTTTCGTTTTTTTCCAACGCTTCTTCCAGCTCGTCCCACACCATTGCGCGCTTGGCTTTCTCGCGCGACAGCACGGTTTCACCGAAGCCGTTCTCGATGGAATCGAGGGCAACCTTGACCTGGTCGCCTACGCCGACATCGATCTCGCCAGCGTCGTTACGGAACTGCTCGATCGGCACGATGCCTTCGGACTTCAGGCCAGCGTTGATCACCACCACGTCGCCGCGGACTTCCACGACGGTACCGGTGACGATCGAGCCCGGCTTCAGCTTCGCCAGATTGGCTTGACTGGCTTCGAACAGTTCTGCAAAAGATTCTGTCATTTGAATTTAC
The DNA here is from genome assembly GCF_000772705.2 of Xanthomonas vasicola. Classification (GTDB taxonomy): domain Bacteria; phylum Pseudomonadota; class Gammaproteobacteria; order Xanthomonadales; family Xanthomonadaceae; genus Xanthomonas; species Xanthomonas vasicola. The sequence continues at coordinate 6,194 of NZ_JSBW02000016.1, read as the reverse complement.
TCAGTTGAACACACGGGCGCCGATTGTCGGAATGCGATAGATACGAACCGCCCAGCCTGTTGGTCGACTCCGGACAGCGAGTCGGTTTAGAAGTAATAGAACCGCCACGCAGGATGCGCGACGGAGCTTTGGAACGCCTTACGGTCGGCGGGACAGGCCCGCTTGCGGAACGCTTACGACGGCGTGTGGTCTGCGAGCAACCCGACCACACGCTGGACGACATTCTCGATCCCTATTCCGCTGGTATCGATCAGCACGGCGTCTTCGGCCGGCCGTAATGGCGCCACCACCCGCTGCGCATCACGGGCATCACGGGCCATGATCTCGCGCAGCAGGTCGTCAAAGATAACCGAAACACCCTTTTCCATCAACTGTTTATGGCGACGGCCCGCACGTTCTTCGGCACTGGCGGTCAGAAAAACTTTGAAGACGGCATCCGGGAAGATCACCGTCCCCATGTCGCGCCCGTCGGCAACCAGCCCGGGCGCCCGCCTGAATGCGCGCTGGCGCTCTTTCAGGGCGCTGCGCACCTCGGGAATGGCGGCAATTGCCGAAGCCAGTGCGCCAGTGGTTTCAAGGCGCAGCTCGCCGGTGGCATCCACGCCGTTGACCAGCACCCGCAGCCCGGATTCGCCGGCGTCGTCGAACTCCACCCTGGTGTCGAAGGTACAGCGCACCAATGCCGCAGCATCGGACACATCCAGATCGGCCCAGCTCGCTGCAACGCCTACCGCACGGTACAGTGCGCCCGAATCGAGGTAATGCCAGCCCAGCCGGGCGGCCACAATCCGGCTCACAGTGCCCTTGCCGGCACCGGAGGGGCCATCGATGGTGAGGACGGGCGACAGGTCGGTCATTCAGGTTTCCGGAAGGTCATCAGGCGTTAGTGTAGCGCCGCTCGCAGCGATCGCGCTGCAACCACTTGAAAGCACGACGAAAAGCCGGTTAGAATTGCCGGCTTAATTCTGGGTGCACCCTCGACCGTGGGCACTCTTCCATCGAATCCAACCGTTTACGCCGAGGTGTGCCATGAAAGTCCTGTCCTCCCTGAAGTCTGCGAAGACCCGTCACCGCGACTGCAAGGTGGTCCGCCGCCGCGGTAAGGTCTTCGTAATCTGCAAGTCGAACCCGCGTTTCAAGGCGCGTCAGCGCTAAGCTTTGCGGCGCGTGCAAGACCCGAGAAAGCCGCCTCCGGGCGGTTTTTTCTTGGCCGCTGCTTCACACCGGTTGTTGCCACATGCGTCCGCCGCCCGCCGGCCCAGCCACGGCATTAGCCGTCTCTACACCGACGCGCCGCCTGGGCAATCGCGTTGCTGCCAGGCCAGCCGCGTCACGCAGCGTCTATCGTGGTTTTTTGCTGTAATCACCATCTGAAAACTTGTCCACTGGGGAGTAGATGACATGCGCAACCGTTTGTTTGTGATGCCGCCGATCGTGCTGACAATCGCGCTGATGGGGATCAGTGCCGTTGCTTCGGCCGATACGCTGCTGGTCGACCGTGCACAGCAGAAACCTGCTGCTGTCCTGCCCTTGCGTGGCGAGAGCATGAGCCAGGTCGAAGGCCGCTACGGCGCGCCGCAGGAAAAGCTCGACCCACGCGGTGGTCAGAAGCGTCAGTGGCCAACCATCCATCGCTGGGTGTATCCGGCGTTCACCGTGTACTTCGAAAAGAGCAAGGTGATCGACGTGGTGGCCAACAAGGCCGATGCCAACGAGATAGGGCCGAAGCCGCCGATTCGGTAATGCGGCGATGACAACGCCGCCGAGGCGCTGGCGTCCGTTCGCCGCGCCCCCAACCGTCACGGACGCATCGCACTGTGTGCTGCGTCCGTCAGCAGCCGGACATGGGTTGCTGCGATTCTGTAACAAGGCCAGGCGCACCGATGCGCGCCTGGATCGCAAGAGCCCGCATTCGCATGTGGGATATCGATGAACCTGCGGGCGATGGCCTGCACACCAAGATGAGTACTGCCTGGCATGACCGACCGTCTTCGTTTTCCCGCCGAGTGGGAACCTCAATCAGCCGTGTTGCTCGCGTGGCCGCATGCCGGTACTGATTGGGCCGAGCGCCTGGCCGATGTGGAAGAGACCTATATCGCGCTGGTCACGGCGATCTCCCGCTTCGAGCCGGTGGTCATCTGCGTCGCCGACGACGACCTGCAGATTTATGCCGAAGCACGGCTGCGTTCGGCGCGGGTGGATATGGCGCGCGTGCGCTTCGTCATCGCCGCATACAACGACACCTGGCTGCGCGATTCCGGCCCGATCACGCTGCGCCAGGACACCGGCTTCCGCTTGATGGATTTCCGTTTCACCGGCTGGGGCGGCAAGTTCGAAGCCAGCCTGGACGATCAGTTGGTGAGCTCGCTGGATGCCGCACGGGTATTCGTGCCGGCACAGGTAGAGACGGTCGACTTCGCCCTGGAAGGCGGCGCGGTCGAGACCGATGGTGCCGGCACATTGCTGACCACCTGGAAGTGCCTGCATGAGCGTCACCCGCAGCGCACGCGCGAATCGCTCAGCCGCGATCTGGCCACGTGGCTGGCCCAGGAGCGCGTGCTGTGGCTGGATCACGGCTACCTGGAAGGCGACGATACCGACGCACATATCGACACGCTGGCGCGCTTTGCCGGCCCGGATGCGATCGTCTATCAAGGCTGCGATGTGGCCAGCGATTCGCACTACACCGAGCTGCAGGCCATGGGCGCCGAACTGGCTGCGCTGCGCAGGGCCGACGGGCAGCCGTACCGCCTGTTTGTGCTGCCGTGGGCAGAACCCATTCTCGACCAGGGCCGCCGGTTGGCCGCGTCGTATGCCAATTTCCTGATCGTCAACGGGGCAGTGCTGATGCCGGCTTATGGCGATCCGGCCGATGCGACTGCGCAGGCGGTGTTGGCGCAGGCGTTCCCGCACCATGAGATCGTGCCGGTACCGTGTCGTGCGCTGATCTGGCAGAACGGCAGCCTGCATTGCTTGACCATGCAATTGCCAGCCGGCCTGCTCGCCGCTTGAGAGCGGCTAACAAAAGGACTGCGCTCACCGCAAGGTGGGCGCGGCCTATGCTCGGAAGCGGGTATGCACCACTCGTACACTGCGGTTCTGAGCGCGCCGTCCACGCCCACCTGACGACTGCTCGCTATGTTTTGTTAGCAGTTCCATGAGCAACTCCAGGAGCAGCTCTAAATCTTGCCTGCGTGGCGGCCGCACACCCCGCGCGTGGTTTCCTGTTCCGGCCGGCAGGCCGGTGTTACGCCATGGCGCGCTACCTTAATGCGCCACTTACGTTGGATGCTGCCATGACCCGTCATCTCCTTTCCGTCGCGCTGATCCAGGAGCGCAACCACGGCGACGCCGAGGCCAATCTGGCCGTCATCGAATCGCGTGTGGCCGAGGCAGCCGCGCAGGGCGCCAAGTTGGTGCTGCTGCAGGAACTGCACAACTGTGCGTATTTTTGCCAACACGAGTCGGTGGAGGAATTCGATCTGGCCGAGCCGATTCCCGGCCCAAGCACGGAACGTCTGAGCACGCTGGCCAAGCAGCATGGCGTGGTGCTGGTCGCCTCGTTGTTCGAACGTCGCGCGGCCGGGCTATATCACAACACCGCGGTGGTGTTCGAAAAGGACGGCCGCCTGCTCGGCAAGTATCGCAAGATGCACATCCCCGACGACCCGGGTTTCTACGAGAAGTTCTACTTCACTCCTGGCGATCTCGGCTTCACGCCGATCAATACTTCGGTGGGTCGCCTGGGCGTGCTGGTGTGCTGGGATCAGTGGTACCCGGAGGCAGCGCGTTTGATGGCGCTGGCCGGTGCGGAACTGCTGCTCTACCCCACCGCGATCGGCTGGGATCCGGACGACCAGCAGCCCGAGCAGGAGCGTCAGCGCGATGCCTGGATCCTCAGCCATCGCGGCCATGCGGTGGCCAACGGCGTGCCGGTGCTGTCGTGCAACCGTGTCGGCCATGAGCCCTCGCCGCTGGGCGCATCGGGCATCCAGTTCTGGGGCAACAGCCATGTGCTGGGACCGCAGGGCGAGTTCATTGCCGAAGCCGGCCAGGATCCGACCGTGTTGATCTGCGATGTGGACCTGCAACGCAGCGAGCACGTGCGCCGGATCTGGCCGTTCCTGCGCGACCGTCGTATAGATGCGTACGGCGATCTGCTCAAGCGCTACATCGACTGACCGCATGCCCGTCGAGCTGCGCGCAGTCCGCGATGCGGACATCCCGGCGATCACCGCGATCTATGCGGAGCAGATCTGCGGGGTCAACACTTACGAATACAGCGCACCATCGCTCGATGAAATGCGCGCACGGGTGAGCGCGATTGTGGATGCGGGCCACCCGTATCTGGTCGCCGAGCTCGATGGCGTAGTCGCGGGCTACGCTTATGTCAGCGCATTTCGCGCACGCGTGGGATATCGCTGGACGGTGGAGAACTCGATCTATTTAGCCGCCGCGATGCAGGGCCGCGGCATCGGCAAAGCCCTGCTCGGCGAGCTGATCGCGGTGTGCGAGCAGCGTGGGTTTCGGCAGATGATTGCGGTGATTGGCGATGCCGGAAACCTGGCATCGCGACAATTGCATGAACGTTTTGGATTTCGCACGGTCGGAGTACTCACCGGAATCGGCCGCAAACACGGTCGCTGGTTGGACGGCGTGCAGATGCAACGCGCGCTTGGCTCTGGCGACACCGCCCCTCCCTTCTGATGAAAACCCCCATGACTGAGCAGACCACCCACGTTCTGGACGATGCGCTATCCGGCCAGCCGCACCGCATCGTCGAACGCGACGGCGTGCGCTATACCTTGCTCGGCACCGCGCATGTGTCGCTTGCCAGTGTGGCCGCCGTGCAACGCGCGATCAGCAGCGGGCGTTACGACGCGGTGGCAGTGGAACTGGATGCGCAGCGCCTGCAGGCGCTCAGCGACCCGGACGCCCTCGCCCGCCTGGATCTGGTGCAGGTGATCCGCAAGGGGCGCGTGGCTTTGTTTGCGGCCAATTTGGCGCTTGCCGCGTACCAACGCCGGCTGGCCAAACAACTCGGCATCGAGCCGGGTGCGGAATTGAAAGAGGCGGTGAACCTGGCACGCGCGCAGGGCTTGCCGGTGCATCTGATCGATCGCGAGGTCGGCCTGACCTTCAAGCGCGCATCCGGGCGGCTGGGATTCTTCGGCAAGATGAAACTGGCCGGTGGATTGCTCGGCGGCCTGTTCGCTGCCGATGAAGTGGGCGAAGAGGAAATCGAAAAGCTCAAGCAAGGCGACATGCTGGAAGCGAGCTTCGGCGATTTCGCCAGCGAAAGCCCGGAGCTGTACGAGACGGTGATTGCCGAGCGCGATCAGTACATGGCCACACGTCTACGCGAAGAATTCAGCGCAGATCAGCGCGAGATTTTGGCGGTAGTCGGCGCCGGGCATCTGGCCGGTCTTGCGCGCCATCTGGACCAAGACACAGCGGCGCCTGGCCCGCTGCGCGAATCGCTGGAATACGTACAGCAGCGCAAGCGTATTCCGTGGATCACGCTGGGCATTCTGGCAGTGATCATCACCGGCATCGGCATCGGGTTCTGGCGTGGCGGCCTGAGCATGGGCGCTGACCTGTTGCTGCAGTGGGCGATGTATACCGGCGGCATGGCTGCACTCGGCTGTTTGCTTGCCGGCAGCCACCCGTTGAGCATTCTCACTGCCGCCGTCGTGGCGCCGTTCAAGCCGTTCCGGCTGAGCGTGCCAACCGGCGCATTTGCGGCGCTGGTCGAAGTGCATATGCGCAAGCCAGCCTATGGCGATTTCCTGTCGCTGCGCGACGATGCGCAGACGCTGCGCGGCTGGTACCGCAATCGCGTCTCGCGCGTGGTGCTGACATTTCTGTTGACCAACTTCGGCAGCATGGCCGGCGTGTGGCTGGCCGGCGTGCAGATTTTCAACCGTCTCCATGGGTGAGCACAGCGGCGCTGAAGCCGCCAGATCCAGACCGCTCGTAAGAGCGCACCCGGGCGCGATGAGGCCATACCGGTCATCCTATCGCGCCCAGGTGCGCTCCTTGTATCTGGACACCACCGCCGAACAGAGGTATGTCTTCCGACTGATCATCGGAGCAGATGCAAGAAGCCCATGCGCTCCTGAAGCTTCGAGCTTGTATCGTAGATCGGCTCTGCATCTGTACTTGCTGGCCCTGGGTGTCCGCACGGTATCCAG
>NZ_JSBW02000015.1 GCF_000772705.2 Xanthomonas vasicola | reverse complement strand
GCCTCACGCCGCGTCCGCTTGCGCTTGCCGTTGTACTCCGCATCGCCGAAGGTCAGTTGCATCGTCGTTGTCCGTTGCGTCTGTGTGATTGTCGCAGGATCAAGGGGAGTTGTTCAGAGTTTCCCTAACCCGATGCAGGGTTTGCCCGGCATCCAGGTCAACAGCCGCAATGAATTCGTCAATGGCTCGTTCCAGAATGTGCCGACCGAATCCAACACCAGCCTGACCGAGCGGCATTCGGTCACCACCGATTACTCGGTGGGCGCCAAGTGGACGGTCAACGAAAAGCTGACCCTGAGCACCGACTTTCAGTATGTCGATGCCACCACCACCGGCACGCGCTACATCCTGTCCACCGGGCAGGCCACCAGCCCGCAGTTCAACGTCGATTTCCGTGGCGATCTGCCGCGTTTGTCGGTGACCGATGCCAGCGGTGCGGAAGGCTATCTGGCCGACGTCAACAACTACAGCGGTTGGCGCTATCACCTGGACAACAAGGACGACAACAAGGGCACCGAATTCGCCTGGCGCTCCGATATGGATCTGGCCTTCGATAGCGACTTCGTGCGCAGCTTCAAGGCGGGTGTGCGTTACACCGACCGTGATGCGGAGACCAAGGGCAACATCTACCGCTTCATGTGCATCAACAACTGCGCCGGCGCACCGTTTTCGCAGTACCCCGGCATCGGCGTGATGACCAATCCGATCACCGACTTCTTCCGCGGTGAAAGTCATGCCTTCGGGCCGACCCTGACGGCTTCCGATGCGGCAGTGGCGAACTATCAGCAGACCTTGGCCGCCTTCGGTGCCACCCCGCTTGAATTTGCGCCCAACAACATCAACACGCAGAACGAGAAGACCTACGCGGCGTACGGCGTGCTGCGCTTCGGCGTGGATGGCAACATTCCGTTCGACGGCAACATCGGTGTGCGCGTTGTGCGGACCAAAGTGGGCTCGCAGGGCGTGCGCACCGGCGCTGACGCCGAAGGTGGCGGCCTGATTCCGGTGGATGCGCAGCAGACCTACACTGACGTGCTGCCCAGCTTGAACCTGCGTTGGATGCTGAGCGATCAGCTGCAGTGGCGGTTTGCCGCCTCGCGCGGTATTTCGCGCCCAACCTTCGACAAGCTCAATCCGAATCTGAGCCTCAGCACCGGTAGCTCGAACGGCGCCTCGACCTTCACCGGCACAGCGGGTAACCCGGGCCTGGAAGCGGTCAAGGCCGACCAGTTCGATACCGCGCTGGAGTGGTACTTCGGCCAGGGGTCGATGATGTACGGCACCCTGTTCTACAAGAAGGTGGAGGGCTTCATCGCCAACGCCGTCTTCAACGAGGTGTACGACGGCCAGGTGTGGCAGATCACCCGTCCGGTCAATGGCGATGCCGGCAAGATTCGCGGCGCGGAATTGGGCTATACGCAGTTCTTCGACTTCCTGCCGGGCTGGCTGAGCGGCTTCGGCCTGCAGACCAACTACACCTATGTCGACAGTGAGGCGCCAAGCCCCACTGCCACCGACACCAACGGGCAATCGTTGACGGTGCCGCTGGAAGGCCTGTCCAAGAACAGCTACAACGCGATCCTCAGCTACGAAACTTCGCGCTTCCAGGGCCGTGTGGCCTATAACTGGCGCAGCGATTGGCTGGTGACCACCGCGGGCAACGGCACCGGCAATCTGCCGGTCTACAACAAGGGCTTCGGCCAGTTGGATGCCTCGCTGCGTTTCAACATCAATGATGTATGGTCGATTTCGCTCGATGGCGTGAATCTGCTCGATACCCGTCGCGAAAGCTATCTGGGCACCGAGTCGCGCTACCGCGATTTCGTGATCAACGATCGTCGGTATGGCCTGACGTTGCGGGCCAGCCTGTAGAACGCGCCGTAGGAAGTGCGTCGCCGCTCCGGCGAGCTGTGCAGGCAGCCCGTTGGACCGGCGTTTTCCTATCGATAACCAGGTCATCGATCGCGAGGGGAGCCGGAGGAATGATCGTCGTGATCGATCCGCCTACTAAGCGCCACCTTTCCGCAGCACAGGCGTGGCTGATTGCTGTGTGCCTGATACTGGTGTTGTTTTTCATAACGTCCGAGGTGTCAGCGGCCAAGCCCGGCATGCCAGGGCCGTATCAGTGGCGCAGCGTCGCCATTGGCGGTGGCGGTTTTGTCACCGGTGTGCTGTTTCACCCCGCCGAACGCGATCTTGCCTATGCACGCACCGATGTCGGTGGGGCATACCGCTGGGATGCGCAGGCGCAGCAGTGGGTGGCACTGACCGATTGGTTGGGTGCCGACGACTGGAATCTGATGGGGATCGACGCCTTTGGGGTCGATCCTGCCAACCCGAACGCGCTGTATCTGGCCGCGGGTACCTACATGCACGAACGCTCCGGCAATGCGGCGGTATTGCGTTCTTTTGATCGCGGCAAACATTTTGAACGCGCCGAGCTGCCGTTCAAGCTCGGTGGTAATCAATTGGGCCGCGCCAATGGCGAGCGGCTGGCCGTGGACCCGCACGATGGCCGTGTGGTGTTGCTTGGCTCACGTGATGCAGGCCTGTGGCGCAGCGACGATCGCGGCGCGCACTGGGCGCGGGTGGAGACATTTCCTGCCGATGCATTGGCAGGCGCCACGGCGCGCAACCATGTCGGAACCGAACAAGCGGTGGGGATCGCCTTTGTCGTGTTCGACCCCGCCAGCGGCCGCCCTGGCAATCCGTCAACGCGCATTTATGTGGGCGTTTCCACTGCGCAGAACAGCCTATACGTTTCCGAAGATGCTGGCCGCACGTGGTCTGCCGTGGCCGGGCAACCGAAGGGGTTGCGTCCCAACCACATGGTCGGCGGCAACGATGGACAGTGGTATCTGAGCTATGGCGATCAGCCCGGCCCGGATTTGATGGCTGGTGGCGCGCTATGGAACTACGACGCGGCGCAACACCGCTGGCGCGAGATCAGCCCGATTCCGCAACCTGCCAGCGGCGATGGCTTCGGCTGGGGTGCGGTGGCGGTGGATCCGCAACATCCGCAGGTGCTGTTGGCCAGCACCTTCCGCCGACGCACCCCGCGCGACGAGTTGTTCCGCAGCAACGATGGCGGGCGCAGCTGGACGCCGCTGTTGGCGAACGCGCAGTTCGATCACAGCGCCGCACCATGGACGGCGCACGCAACGCCGCACTGGATGGGCGCACTGGCGATCGATCCATTCGACAGCAATCACGCCCTGTTCGTTACCGGCTACGGCATCTGGGCCTCGCGCAATCTGCAGGATTTCGCTGCACGCCAGCAGCCGTTGCAATGGTGGTTCCAGGACCGTGGGCTGGAAGAAACCGTGCCACTGGATCTGCTCAGCCCGATGGCCGGCGCGCATCTGCTCAGTGCGTTGGGCGATATCGACGGCTTCCGGCATGATGCGTTGGACACCGCGCAGTTGCAGTATCTGGGCCCGCGCTTGACCAATGGCGAGAGCATCGATGCTGCCGGCCAAGCGCCGCAATGGGTGGTGCGCAGTGGCACCGTGCGCGATCGCCGCAACAACGAGATTCGCGCGCTGTACTCGCAAGACGGTGGCACGCATTGGAGCGCGTTCGCCAACGAACCGCCGAGCGGGCAGGGCGCCGGCACGATTGCCATTGCCGCCAATGCATCGCAGGTGGTGTGGGCGCCGGAACAAGGCGGTGTGTGGCGCACTACCGATGTCGGCAAGCACTGGCAACGCGTGCGGGGCTTGCCCGACACCGCGGTGGTGGTGGCCGACCGCGTCGATGCGCAGCGCTGGTATGCGGCTGATCGCGTGAGCGGGCGTCTGTACGAGAGCAGCGATGGCGCCGCCAGCTTTCGCGATACCGGTCAGCAGATCGGCAGCCCGGCGCGCGATGAACGTGCGCGCCCGCAACTGCGGCCCGATCCGTGGCGTGCAGGCGTGGTGTATCTGGCCAGTCCCATGCTGGGCGTGATGCGTTGGCAGAACGGCCGATTGCACACGCTTTCCAAACCGGACCAAGCGCGCTCGCTAGGCATCGGCAAGGCGCTGCGTGCTGGCGCGCCGCCGGCCCTTTATCTGGCTGGGCGCGTGGCAGGCGTGGATGGCATCTTCCGTTCCGATGACGAAGGCGCGCATTGGCTGCGCATCAACGACGATGCGCATCGCTTCGGCAAACCATATAGCGTGACCGGCGACCCGCGCATTCCTGGCCGCGTGTATTTCGCCACCGGTGGACGTGGCATTTTCTATGGCGATCCACGATGAGCGCAGCATCGCTATGCGCAGCATCGCGCTGTCTTACCGTGGACGGCGCTGTTTGCCGTCGTATCGCTGCGCACCGCCTGGCTGCGCCGATTTTGGAGATTACTGCATGACCGCTTCTTTCGTTCGTCGCGGTTGCCTGCTGGGCTTGGTGCTGGCCAGCCCGGCCGCCTGGGCATTGCCGACGCTGCCGTTGCTGTTCGCCGATGGCGCCGTGCTGCAGCGCGACCAACCGATGCCGGTCTGGGGCTGGTCTGCGCCCAATGCGGCGATCACGGTCAGCTTCGATGGCAAGCGCGCCACCGCCAAGGCCGATGCAACCGGGCAATGGAAGGTCAAGCTGCCTGCACACAAGGTCGGTGGTCCCTACGTGCTGCGGGTGCAAGGCGACGGCGGCGACGTACAGGTACGCGACGTGCTGGTCGGCGATGTGTGGCTGGCCAGCGGGCAATCGAACATGGAATGGCCGTTGGCACAGGCCAGCGATGGCCCGCAAGCGGTGGCTGCGGCCAATGATGGGCAGCTAAGGCATTTCAAGGTGCCCAAGTCGTGGTCGGTGCAGCTGGAAGCGCGCCTGACCGGTGGCGAGTGGAAGGCTGCCACGCCAGCCAACGCCGGCGAATTTACTGCGGTCGGTTACTTTTTTGCCAAGGAGCTGCGTGCCAGCACCGGCGTGCCGATCGGCATCGTCAACAGCACCTGGGGCGGTAGCGCGATCGAGGCGTGGATGGACGCTGCTTCATTGGGCCTGAATGCCGATCAGAACCAAGGCGCGATCGAGGCGATCAAGCAGCGCGATACCGCAGCGCAGGCGGCCACCGGCAAGCGCATCGCGCGCTGGCCCAAGGTGGACGGCGAAATGCCGCAATGGCGCGCGGCGGATTTGGACGACAGCGACTGGGACAGCATCCCGGTCACCAAACAATGGGAATCCAGCGGCTATGACGGCATGGATGGCATCGCCTGGTATCGCACCACGATGACGCTCAGCGCTGCCGAGGCCAAGGCCGGCATCACCTTGGGCGTGGGCCAGGTCGACGATTCGGACATCACCTACGTCAACGGCCAGCAGGTCGGCAGCACCGAAAATCGATGGAACCTGCCGCGCGTCTACCAGGTGCCGGCAGCGGTGCTCAAGGCCGGCGTCAACCACATCGCCGTGCGCGTGGAAGATATCAGCGGCGGTGGCGGCATGCACGGCCCTGATGAGCAGCGCTTCGTGCAGACCAGTGCCGGTGCCAAGCGCGCACTGAGCGGTTGGAAATTCCGTCCGGCAGCGGTGCGTGTGTCGTTGGCCGACAACAAGAATCAACTGCCCACGCTGCTGTACAACCAGATGATCCATCCGCTGCAGCCGTTCCCGGTTAAAGGCGTGATCTGGTACCAGGGCGAAGAAAATGCCAACGATGCGGGTGCGGTGAAATACCGCAAGCAATTCGCGGCGATGATCCAGCAATGGCGTGCCGAGCGCGGCGATAACACGCTGCCGTTCCTGTGGGTGCAGCTGGCCAACTTCAAGGCCGGTGGCGACAACGGTGAGCTGAGCCCGTGGGCGCTGTTGCGCGAGTCGCAGTCCAAGACGCTGGCGCTGCCGGCAACCGGGCAGGCGGTGATCATCGACATCGGTAACCCCACCGACATCCATCCCACCAACAAGCGCGATGTTGGTCATCGTCTGGCGCTGGCGGCGCGGCATGTGGCCTATGGCGAAACGCTGGTGTACAGCGCGCCGGTATTCAAGCAGGCCAGTTTTGCCGGAGGCAAAGCGGTGCTGACCTTCGACCTGCAGGGCAGTGCACTGCAGGTGCGCGGCGGTGGGGCAGTGCAGGGCTTTCGTATTGCCGGTGCCGATCAACGCTTCCACCCGGCCACTGCGCAGATCGACGGCGACCGTGTGATTGTGCGCAGCGCCGCAGTCGCCGCACCGGTGGCCGTGCGCTACGGCTGGAGCGAGAACCCGGACGACGCCAATCTGATCAATCGCGACGTCCTTCCTGTTTCCCCCTTCCGCACCGATACCTGGTGACACGGAGTCTTATGTCCATGCATTCCCCCGTTGTACACGTGCTCTCCCACGCCAACGCACGGCGTTGCCTGCGCCCGCTGCTGCTGTGCGCGCTGACGCTGGCCTTGGCCGCATGCCAATCTGGTGACAAGGGCGATGCCGGCAAATCTGCCGCAACCACGCCTGCTGCAAGCACCGCCGCGGCAACGCCGGCAACTGCACAAGCGCCGGCTGCACAGGCACCGATGCCGCAGTTCGTCAGCAAGGACGGCAAGCATGCGTTGTTGGTCGACGGTGCGCCGTTTCTGATCTTGGGCGCGCAGGTCAACAACTCCAGCAACTATCCCGGCATCATGGACAAGGTGTGGCCGGCGATGCGGGTGCTCGGCCCCAACACCGTGCAGGTGCCGATCGCCTGGGAACAGGTGGAGCCGGAAGAAGGCAAGTTCGATTTCTCCTTCGTCGATACGCTGCTCAATCAGGCGCGCGAACACAAGGTGCGCCTGGTGCTGTTGTGGTTTGCAACCTGGAAGAACAACGGCCCGCAGTACGCACCGCATTGGGTCAAGACCGATAACCAGCGTTTCCCGCGCGTGGTCACCCGCGAAGGCAAGTCGATCGGTTCGTTGTCGCCGCACGCGCAGACCACGCTGGATGCCGACCGCAAGGCCTTCGTCGCCTTCATGCAGCACCTGAAAAAGGTCGACCCGCAACACACCGTGATCATGATCCAGCCGGAGAACGAGGCGGGCACGTACGGCAGCGTGCGCGACTTCTCGCCGATGGCGCAGAAGCTGTTCGACGGGGCAGTGCCGGATGAATTGATCAAGCGCATGAACAAGCAGCCGGGTACCTGGAGACAGGTATTTGGGGCCGATGCCGACGAATTCTTCCACGCGTGGTCGATCGGCCGTTACATCGACCAGATAGCCGAAGCCGGCAAGGCCGAGTATCCGTTGCCGATGTACGTCAATGCCGCGCTGCGTGGCCCGTTCAATCCGGGACAGCCTGGCCAGTATGCCAGCGGTGGTCCCACCGATAACGTACTCGACGTCTGGAAGGCGGCCGGCCCGCATATCGACCTGTTGGCGCCGGACATCTACATGCCCGAATACCGCATGTACACCACGGTGTTGGAGCGATACGCACGCCCGGACAACGCGCTGTTCGTTGCCGAAACCGGCAACCGCCCGGAATACGCGCGCTACCTGTATCCCACGCTAGGCCACAACGGCATTGGCTGGTCGGCGTTCGGCATGGACTACACCCGCTATTCCAACTATCCGCTCGGTGCCAAACACGTGGATGAAGAAACTCTGGCGCCATTTGCGCTCGGTTTCCAGGCGGTCAGTATGGGCATGCGGCCGTTCGCCAAGGCTGCCTCCGAAGGCAAGCTGCACGGCGCGGCCGAAGAGCCTGGCCAGGCCGTGCAGGAGCTCAAGCTCAACGACCGTTGGAGCGCCACCATCACCTACGGCGTGCCGCAGTTCTGGTTCAAGGGCGACCCGCCGGGTAACCCCGAACCGATCGGCGCTGCGTTGATCGCCGAGCTGAGCCCTGACGAATTCCTGGTCACCGCTTACCACGCGCGTGTGACCCTGCACCCGGCCAGCGACACCACTGCCAACATGATCTACGACCGCGTCGAGGAAGGCATCTACGAAGGCAGCGATTGGAAATTCCAGCGCAACTGGAATGGCGACCAGACCGACTACGGCGTCAATTTTTCCAACATGCCGCAGCTGCTCAAGATCACACTGGCGACCTACAAGTAGGCTCGCCTGCGACAACGTAGCGACGCCACATAGTTGGCACCGCTTTGAACTAACCCATGCGCTGCCGCCCCCGCGGCAACGTTTCGTAATTCCAAGGGAGTGACCATGCAAACCACCATCCGTTCCGCCGGCATCGCGCCTGCCAACCGGCGTACGCCGCTCGCCCATTGTGTGGCGCTGTCGCTGGCCCTGTTGGCCAGTGCCGCGCACGCGCAGGAAGTGCGCAAGGCCGCCGATGGCGTCACTGTGGTGCCGAGCGCCAAGGGCGCCGCACCGGTGCGCCTGCAGGTGGTCGATAGCGGCATCATCCGCGTCAGTGCCGACCCGGACGGCGACTTTGCGCGCAGCCCCAGCCTGATGCGCGTGCCGGTGCAGGGCGATGGCGCGTTCCAGATTGCCGAGCAGGGCGATAGCGTGCAGCTGAAGACCGGCAAGGTCACCGCCACGGTGTCCACCGTCGATGGCCACGTCAGCTTCGCCGATGCCAACGGTAAGCCGGTGTTGTCGGAAGTGGCCGGCGGGCGCAGCTTTGCGCCGCTGAAAGTGGAGGGCAAGCAGTACCTGAGCGTGCGGCAGCGCTTCCAGTCGCCCGATGACGAAGCGCTCTACGGTTTCGGCCAGCATCAGCAGGGCTGGATGAACCAGAAGGGCCGCAACGTTGAACTGCAACAGAACAACATCGACATGGCGGTGCCGTACCTGGTGTCCAGCCGCAACTACGGCCTGCTGTGGGACAACAACTCGATTACCCGCCTGGGTGATCCGCGCGGCCTGCAGCCGCTGCCGAAGACGCTAAAGTTGTACGACGCCAAGGGCAAGGCCGGCGCGCTGACCGCACGCTATGCGATCAATGGCAAGCAAATCCTCGAACGCCGCGAGAGCGAGGTGAACTACCAGTACCTCAGCGACCTGCCCAAGTATCCGAAGAAAGCCATCACCAAGGACAAGAACAGCCGCATGCAGGTCACCTGGGAGGGCGAGATCGAAGCGCTCAGCGGTGGCGAACACACCTTCTCGCTGTATTCGAGCGAATACGCCAAGTTGTATGTGGACGGCAAGCTGGTCGTCGACCGCTGGCGCCAGAACTGGAACCCGTGGAATCACGAATTCAAGCTCGATCTGCCGCCGGGCACGCGCCATACCGTCAAGCTTGAGTGGGACTTGATCGACCCAAGCTACATCGCGTTGTTGCACCGCGACCCGCTGCCGGCCGCCGAAGCGAAGGACCTGTCGCTGTGGTCCGAAGCCGGGCAGATGATCGACTACTACTTCGTCTCCGCCGATTCGTACGACCAGGCCGTTGCCGGCTACCGCGAACTCACCGGCAAGTCGGTGATGCTGCCCAAGTGGGCGTATGGCTTCTGGCAAAGCCGGGAGCGTTACAAGAGCCAGGACGAGCTGGTCGGCGCGGTGGCCGAATACCGCAAGCGCAAGCTGTCGCTGGATACTATCGTGCTCGATTGGTCGTACTGGCCGGAAAACGCCTGGGGCTCGCATGATTTCGATCCCAAGCACTTCCCGGATCCGGACGGCATGGTCAAGGCCGTGCACGACATGCATGCGCAGATCATGATTTCGATCTGGCCCAAGTTCTATCCCACCACCGCCAACTACAAGGAACTGGACGCTGCCGGTTTCATGTTCAAGCGCAACGTGGAAGTGGGCGAACTGGACTGGATCGGCAAGGGCTACAAGAACTCGTTCTACGACCCGTATTCGGAAAAGGCGCAGGCCATGTATTGGCGCCAGATCAATGAAAAGCTCAACAGCAAGGGCTTCGATGCCTGGTGGATGGACGCCGACGAGCCGGACGTGCATTCCAACCTGGACATCGCCGAGCGCAAGGCACGCACCACGCCGAACGCGCTGGGTTCGTCCACCGAATACTTCAACTCCTACCCGTTGCCGCATACGCACGGCGTGTACGTGGGCGACCGCGCGGCCGACGACAAGCGTGTGTTTATCCTCTCGCGCAAGGGCTATGCCGGCACCCAGCGCAATGCGGTGGCTGTGTGGAGCGGCGACATCGTCTCGCGGTGGGACGACATGCGCGACCAGATTTCTGGAGGCGTGAACATGGCGCTGTCGGGCTTGCCCAACTGGACCTTCGACATCGGCGGCTTTGCGGTGGAGAAGCGCTATGAAGACCAGGATCCGGCGCACCTGCCGGAATGGCGCGAGCTCAACACACGCTGGTTCCAGTTCGGTGCGTTCGTGCCGATCTTCCGCTCGCACGGGCAGTTCCCGTACCGCGAGATCTGGAACATCGCCCCGGAAGGCACACCGTTCTACGAGAGCATGGCGTACTACAACCGTTTGCGTTACACGCTGCTGCCGTACATCTATAGCCTGGCCGGTGACACCTATCAGCGCGATGGCGTGATCATGCGCGGCATGATGATGGACTTCCCGAACGACCCCAAGGTGCGCGATATCAACGACCAGTACCTGTTCGGGCCGGCGTTCCTGGTCGCACCGGTGACCCGCTTCGGTGCCACCTCGCGGCAGGTGTACCTGCCGGCCGGCAGCAGCTGGCTGGATTTCGCCACTGGCAAGCGTTACGAGGGCGGCCAGAGCATCGAAGCGGCCGCACCGATCGAGCGTATGCCGCTGTTCGTGCGCGCCGGTTCCATCGTGCCGACCGGCCCGGTGCAGGAATACGTGGACCAGATGCCGGACGCACCGCTCACCGTGGTGGTCTATACCGGTGCCGATGGCCA
The DNA here is from genome assembly GCF_000772705.2 of Xanthomonas vasicola. GTDB lineage: Bacteria > Pseudomonadota > Gammaproteobacteria > Xanthomonadales > Xanthomonadaceae > Xanthomonas > Xanthomonas vasicola. The sequence continues at coordinate 4,410 of NZ_JSBW02000015.1, read as the reverse complement.
GTTCTCGCTGTATGAAGACGATGGCAAGGGCTACGGCTACGAGAAGGGCGAGTTCAGCCGCATTCCGCTGGTGTGGAACCAGGCCAAGGGCGAGCTGAGCATCGGCAAGCGCGCAGGCCACTGGACCGGTATGCAGGCCAAGCGCACCATCAATGTGCGCTTCGTCGACGGCCCGCGCGACGATGCCGGTGCGCTCGCGCCCAAGAGCGACACCAGCATCCAGTACGACGGCAAGCCGGTCAGCGTGTTGCAGCGCAAGATTGCGTCCGGCAAAGCGCGTCGTCGATGATCGCAGGCTGTCTTCAGTCAACGAGTAAGCAGATGCCGGAACGCCGCAAGGCAGGCGCGGGCGGTTCCGGTCAGGCAGCACGGCGGTGGCCGTGCTGAGCCGGCGCGAGCTGTGCAAGGCAACCGGGGCCGCCATTGCGGTCCTGGGCGCCGCGCCGGTGGCCGGACAGGCCGCGCAGTCTTCGAAAAAAGCTGTGCTGCCGCCAGTCGCAGCGGCCGAGGGCCTGCAGCTGTGGTATCGCGAACCGGCCAACGAATGGGTGGAAGCCTTGCCTGTCGGCAACGGGCGATTGGGCGCGATGGTGTGGGGCGGTATCGCCCACGAGCGTCTGCAGCTCAACGAAGACACGCTGTATGCAGGCGGGCCCTACGATTCCACCAGCCCGGACGCATTGGCGACATTGCCGCAGGTGCGTGCGCTGATCTTTGCCGGGCGCTATGCAGAAGCCGAACAACTGGCCGATGCCACGCTGCTCTCGCGTCCGCTCAAGCAGATGCCGTATCAACCGTTGGGCGATCTGCTGCTGGATTTTGATCGCGCCGATGGCATCAGCGACTATCGCCGTCAGCTCGATCTGGACACCGCGGTGGCAATCACCACGTTCCGCTCCGGCGAAGCGGTGCATCGGCGCGAAGTGTTTGTCTCTGCGCAAGCGCAATGCATTGTGGTGCGGCTGTCGTGCGACCACCCCGGCGGTATTTCACTGCGTGTGGGCATCGACAGCCCGCAAAGCGGCGATGTCACCGCGGAGCAGGGCGGCTTGCTGTTCAGTGGTCGCAACGGCAGTTTCGCCGGCATCGAAGGCAAGTTGCGGTTTGCATTGCGGGTGCTACCGCAAGTGACCGGTGGCAAGCTCAGTCAGGTGCGCGACCGCTTGCGTATCGAGGCTGCCGATGAAGTGGTGTTGCTGCTCAGCGCAGCGACCAGTTACCAACGCTTCGATGCGGTCGATGGCGATCCGCTTGCGCTCACCGCAGCAAGCCTGCGCAAGGCTGCCTCGCTGGATTTCCCGGCGCTGTTGCATGCGCATCTGGCCGATCATCAACGCCTGTTCCGGCGCGTGGCCATCGACCTCGGCAGCAGCGATGCCGCACAGCTGCCCACCGACGAACGCGTGCAGCGGTTTGCCGAAGGTAACGACCCGGCACTGGCCGCGCTGTATCACCAATACGGACGTTACCTGTTGATCTGCAGCTCGCGGCCCGGCACCCAGCCAGCCAACCTGCAGGGCATCTGGAATGACCTGATGCAGCCGCCGTGGGAAAGCAAGTACACCATCAACATCAACACCGAGATGAACTACTGGCCCAGCGAGGCCAACGCGTTGCATGAGTGCGTCGAACCGCTGGAATCCATGGTGTTCGACCTGGCCAAGACCGGTGCACATACCGCAAAGGCGATCTACGACGCACCGGGGTGGGTGGTCCACAACAATACCGACCTGTGGCGGCAAGCTGGCCCGATCGACGGCGCCAAGTGGAGTCTGTGGCCAATGGGCGGGGTGTGGCTGCTGCAGCAGCTATGGGACCGCTGGGATTACGGCCGCGATCGCGCCTACCTGAGCAAGATCTACCCGTTGTTCAAGGGCGCCGCAGAATTCTTCGTTGCCACGTTGCTGCGCGACCCGCAGACCGGCGCCATGGTGACCAATCCGTCGATGTCGCCGGAAAACCAGCATCCCTTCGGCGCGGCGGTATGCGCCGGGCCCACCATGGATGCGCAGTTGCTGCGCGATTTGTTCGCCCAATGCATCGCCATGAGCAAGTTGCTCGGCGTCGATGCGGAACTGGCGCAGCAACTGGCCACCTTGCGCGAGCAGTTGCCGCCCAACCGCATCGGCAAGGCGGGGCAGTTGCAGGAATGGCAGCAGGACTGGGACATGCAGGCGCCGGAGATCCATCACCGCCACGTCTCGCATCTGTACGCCTTGCATCCGTCCAGCCAGATCAATCTGCGCGATACCCCCGAACTGGCTGCGGCCGCACGGCGCTCGCTGGAAATCCGTGGCGACAACGCCACTGGCTGGGGCCTGGGCTGGCGTCTGAACCTGTGGGCGCGGCTGGCCGATGGCGAGCATGCGTATCGCATCCTGCAACTGCTGATTTCGCCAGATCGTACGTATCCAAATCTGTTCGACGCACATCCGCCATTCCAGATCGACGGCAACTTCGGCGGCACCGCCGGCATTACCGAAATGCTGCTGCAAAGTTGGGGCGGCAGCGTGTTTCTGCTGCCGGCCTTGCCCAAGGCGTGGCCACGTGGCAGCGTGCGCGGCATGCGCGTGCGTGGTGGCGCCAGCGTGGACCTGGAATGGGAGGGAGGTCGCCTGCAGCAGGCACGCCTGCACAGCGATCGTGGCGGGCGCTATCAACTGTCCTACGCTGGGCAGACCCTGGACCTGGAACTGGGCGCAGGCCGCACCCAGCAGGTGGGACTCAACAACAACCGATTGGTGACGCAATGAGCTTGTACGTAGGACTGGATGTGGGCACGCAAAGCGTCAAGCTGGTGGCCTACGATCCGCAGGATCGCGCCGTGGTCGCCACCATCGCCGCGCCGATGGAGCTGATCAGCCGCGATGACGGCACCCGCGAGCAACAGGCGCAGTGGTGGATCGACGGCATCGTGCATTGCTTCGCGCAGCTCGACGGCGAGTTGCGCGCGCGCGTGCGCGGCATCTCCGTGTCGGGCCAGCAACACGGCTTTGTGCCGGTGGCCGCCGACGGCAGCGTCACCGCGCCAGTCAAGCTGTGGTGCGATACCAGCACCGCGCTGGAATGCGACGAAATCATGGACGCCGTTGGCGGCGCCGCCGGCAGCGTTGCGGCTGCAGGTAACCCCATCATGGCCGGCTACACCGCCTCTAAATTGCCGTGGACACGCAAGCATCGCCCCGAGGCGTATGCAGCGATGACCACGGTGATGTTGCCGCACGACTACATCAACTTCTGGCTCACCGGCGAGCGCTTTGCCGAAGTCGGTGATGCCTCCGGCACCGGCTGGCTGGACGTGCGTACGCGCCAGTGGTCCGAGCGCATGTTGAGCGCGGTCGACGCGCAACGCGATCTGCGCACTGCATTGCCGCCGCTGGTGGAAACCGGCGCGGTCTACGCATTGTCCGATGCCGCTGCCCAGGCATTGAATCTGCCGGCAGGCGTGCGCGTCACCACCGGCGGCGGCGACAACATGATGGCCGCCATCGGCACCGGCAACGTGGTCCCCGGGCGTCTGACCATGAGCCTTGGCACCTCCGGTACCTTGTTCGCCTATGCCGATCACCCGGTGGTTGACGATGAGGCACGCTGGGCCGCGTTCTGCTCCTCCAGCGGCGGCTGGCTGCCGTTGATCTGCACGATGAACTGCACGGTCGCCACCGAGGCGGTGATGCGCATGTTCTCCATCACCCGCGCACAGACAGAGGCGATGATCGCCGACACCGCACCGGGTGCCGACGGCCTGGTGTTGCTGCCGTTCTTCAACGGCGAGCGCACCCCGGATTTGCCGGCCGCGCGCGGCTGCCTGTTCGGCATGGATCTGCACAACACCACCGCCGCGCATTTTTATCGCGCCGCGATGGAAGGCGCCACCTACAGCTTGCGCAACGGCTTCGATGCCTTCGTTGCTGCGGGTTTGCAGTTCGATACCATCCTGCTCACCGGTGGCGGCAGCAAGAGCGCACAGTGGCGGCAGATGGTGGCGGACATCTTCAACCTGCAGGTCGTGGTGCCGACCCAGCCCGAAGGCGCTGCCTTCGGTGCCGCGTTGCAGGCGTTGTGGGCCTGCGAGCGCGCCGACGGTGGCAATGCCGCGTTGTCTGACGTGGTGCTGGAGCACCTGCAGGTGGACGACGCGCTTGCCGCACAGCCCAACCCGCAGCGCGTGGCCCAGTATCAGCAGCACTATCAGACCTTCCTCAAACACCTGCATGTCGTCAGCCCGCTCTACGCCGGCTGATCGATTTTTTTTCTACAACTCCCCCAGCATCAAGGACTTCTCACCCCATGAGCAACACCGTCTACATCGGCGCGAAAGAATATTTCCCCGGCATCGGCAAGATCGGTTTCGAAGGCCGCGATTCGGACAACCCGCTCGCCTTCAAGGTCTACGACGCCACCAAGAAG
>NZ_JSBW02000014.1 GCF_000772705.2 Xanthomonas vasicola | reverse complement strand
TTGCACTGTCGAATCTGTGGCTGACGCGCAAAGCGTTAATGCCTGCTGCGGGGAAGCTGTGCCTGTAACCCAGGCAACACCCCGCAAACGGCCGAAACCGGCAAAAAATCGGCGATTTGAGCGCCCTTAGCGCGGCGGATGCGGTTGCTTCGTTTTCCGGTCGCGTTGATCAGACCATCCCTTGATGCAGCCCTTACCTTCGTTGAAGAAGACATCCAGGGCCTCGAGAATCGTCGATTTTCCAATGTCGTTTCGACCTACCAACACGGACAGGTCGTCTAGTCCGACAATAACCGGCTCGGAGTAGCCTCGAAAGCGATTCACCGTTACAGCTTTAATCTTCATCAGCTACGATCTCCCCATCATCAGCTAACGCCTGAACTAAGCCGACCCGCGAATCGGGTTCGGCTTGAATGAATTGCTAGGCAGCGTACGACACTACGGAGCCGATGAGAATTGATGTGGTCTTGCCTCGTGGCCGCTAATAAGTAATGCCGCTAGGCCTCTGGCTCTTGTTGATCTCAATGTATCTTACAATCCCTTCTTAGATCCCCATCTTCTATCGCGTGTATGTCGATAAGATCGGGATCCAGAAAGCGAGCCGCATTTTGGACCAGTTCACCAAGGCGCAGACCTGGTTCGAGTCGCTAGACCTCTCCGAGCAACTCCAGCATTTCGTCAATTCTTGCGGGATCTCGCATAGCTGCCTAACTCAGGTGTTGGATGGCGCATGCAGGGTGCATGAGCCATCGCCAAGCCGCGCATTGCTGCATGCGAGGCTTGATCCATCAGTGATGGGATGGATTCACGCGCAGTCACCGGCTAGCTGACCTGTGTGACCTTAGAAATACGCAGCTACCAGTCATCGGCTTTCAACATTTGCGCCGGCTTTACGCCCTGCGCAGCTGCCGTGCATAGCGACTTTATGCCGATCCTGCTTATCGTGCCGTCTACCGCACGAACGGTGCGCCATGAGTGCTGCATGCCTGGACTGATCCTGATCCCAACCACGCTGTAGGCCATGGCGCGCTCACGCGCTGCGTGACGCCGCAAAGGCAGGCAGGTGTCTGGCAGTGCAAGCCTGCGCACTTCTCTGCAGTGGGCGTACGCAACGCACAGCGACCGCACTGACGCCGCCCTGAAAAAGGCAGTTGCGGCACCGCCGACCAAGACGCAGCGCCGCCATACCGCGCGTAGTAACGCCTCACACATCCCACTCTTCAACGCTGCACGGTCATGCGATCTGTGCCGCGCTTTGCCCTGGAATCACCGCAATGCCCACCATCACCTCGCGTTCGTCGTTCCGCAAGACACCTGCATCGTTGCTCGCCGTCATCGTCACTGCAGCGCTGGGCAGCCTCGCAGTTCAGGCGCACGCCCAAGACGCCACCGAAGCGGCGCTCTGCACTGATCGGCCGACCAAGTCCAATGCCACCTGCACCGTGCCGGCTGGCGATTGGCAGCTGGAAACCGACATCGGCAATTACACGCGCGACAGCCAGCCCGGCACACGCACGGAAACCTCGTACTTCACCAGCCCCACGCTCAAGTACGGCGTCAGCGACCGTATCGATCTGCAGCTCAACTGGGCGCCGCAGCTGCAGGTCAAGACCACCGACCGCGCCACCGGCGAACGCAGCAGCCTGAGCGGCGGCGGTGATCTGTATCTGCGCATGAAGGCACGCGTCTACGAGAGCGACACCGCCAGCGTGGCGTTGCTGCCGTTCGTCAAGGCACCCACCGCACGTAGCGGCCTGGGCAACGACACCTGGGAAGGCGGCCTCGCGCTGCCGGTCAACTTCGTGATGCCCAGCAGCTTCTCGCTGACGTTTGGTCCGGAACTGGATTGGTTGGCCGACAGCGATGGCAGCGGCAAGCATGTCGCCATCGTCAACGTGATCAATCTGGCGCATCCGCTCACGCCGAAGTTGTCGATGGCGGTGGAATTGTGGTCTTCGATCAACCGCGATCCTGCGCAGACCGTCGAGCAATACTCGGCCGATATCGCAGCGTCGTATCTGCTCAACCCGCTGTTGCAGCTGGATGTGGGCGCCAATTTCGGCCTCAACGACCGCACGCCCGACACGCAGGTCTACATAGGCCTGTCGCACCGCTTCTAAGAGCAACTAACAAAATTACTGCGCAGCCGCCAGACGGGCGCGGCCGGTGCTCGGTGCGGCATGTACCACTCGTACACCGCGGTTACTCCGCGCCGTCCACGCCTACCTGACGACTGCTCGCTACATTTTGTTAGCCGCTCTAAAGCGCTCAGTCGCCCATGTCGCAGGGATGCGGCATGGGCAAGCGATTGACGGCGTGACGCGCGATGTCGCGCCGCATGACCTCCTGCCTTTGCGCGTGCGCCGCAGCAACGCCTAACATCGACGTTTTGCCGTTGCCGGAGAGCTCGATGAAGCTGCGTCACGCCGTATTGCCCCTGTGTTTGCTGGCTGCCCTGCCAAGCCTAGCCGCCGCGCGCGGTTTCGATGTGCGCGACATGGTGGCACTTGACCGGGTGTCCTCGCCCACGCTCAGCCCGGATGGCAGCGTGGTGCTGTTCGCCAAGCGCCAGGCCAAGACCGCCAATGGCAAGCCGGCCAGCAGCCTGTGGGTGCGCAATCTGCGTACCCGCGATTTGTCGCCGCCCAAGCGGCTCACGCCGGAGGGTTGGAACGTCAACAGCCCGGCGTTGTCGCCGGACGGCAAGACCGTGTACTTCCTCAGCAGCAAAACCGGCAGCCAGCAGCTCTACGCGCAGCCGATGGCCGGCGGCACCCCGCAGCAACTCACCGCGTTTGCGGTGGATGTGGATAGCTACAAGCTCTCGCCCGACGGCAAGCGCATCGCTTTCAGTGCAGGTGTGTTCCAGGACTGCGGTTCGGATCTGGGCTGCACCAAGAAGAAGTTAGGCGAGCTCAAGAACAAAAAGGCCAGCGGCGTGGTGTACGACCAGTTGTTCGTGCGCCACTGGGATACCTGGAACGATGGCCGCCGCAATACCTTGTTCGTGGCCGAGTTGCCCGCTGCTGGTGCCAGGGCAGTGGTCGGGGCGTCGGCGATCAGCGCCACGCTGGCCGGCGATGCGCCGTCCAAGCCGTTCGGTGGCAATGACGATTACACCTGGTCGCCCGATGGCGCCAGCGTGGTGGCCAGCGTGCGCATTCCGCAGCCGCATGGCCCGGAAGCAGGCAAGAATGCCAAGACCGGCGCCAAGCCCACCGGCAATGACGAGCCGTGGCAAACCAACTTCGATCTGTACCGCCTGGATGCAAGCGGCAAGTCTGCGCCGGTCAATCTGACTGCGGCTAACCCGGCCTGGGATGCCGGCCCGGTGTTCAGCACCGACGGCAAGACGCTGTACTACCGCGCCATGAAGCGCCCGGGCTTCGAGGCCGACCGCTTCGGCCTGATGGCGATGGACGTGGCCAGCGGCAAGACGCGCGAGATCGCGCCGAAGTGGGACCGCTCGGCTGGCGAAATCGTGTTGAGCGACGACGGCAGCAGCCTCTACACCAGCGCTGACGATCTTGGCGAGCACCCGCTGTTCAAGATCGATATCGCCAGCGGCGAGGCGACCAAGCTGGTGGGCGAGGGTAGCGTGCACGCGCCGACGCTGGCCGGCAATACGCTGGCGTTTACCCGTAGCTCGCTCAAGAGTGGCGACCAGATCTTCGTCAGCGACACGCAAGGCCAGGGTCTGCGCGCGATCAGCCAGAGCGCCGCTCAACTGCTGCCCGACGTGCAGTTCGGCGACTACGAACAGTTCCAGTTCAAGGGTTGGAACAACGACACCGTGCATGGCTACGTGGTCAAGCCCTACAACTACCAGGAAGGCAAGACCTACCCGGTGGCGTTCCTGATCCACGGCGGCCCGCAGGGCAGCTTCGGCAATGGTTGGAGCAACCGTTGGAATCCGCAGACCTACGCCGGCCAGGGCTACGCGGTGGTCATGATCGATTTCCACGGTTCCACCGGCTACGGCCAGGAATTCACCGACGCCATCAGCCAGCATTGGGGCGACCGCCCGCTGGAAGATCTGCAAAAAGGCTGGACTGCCGCGCAGAAGCAATACGGCTTCCTCAACGGCGACAAGGCCTGCGCATTGGGCGCCAGCTATGGCGGCTACATGGTCTATTGGATGGCCGGCAACTGGAATCAGCCGTGGAAGTGCCTGGTCGACCACGACGGCGTGTTCGACAACCGCACCATGGGCTACGCCACCGAGGAATTGTGGTTCAGCGAATGGGAAAACGGCGGCACGCCGTGGCAGAACCCGGCCGGCTACGAGAAATTCAACCCGGTGCTGCACGTGGACAAGTGGAAGGTGCCGATGTTGGTCATCCACGGCCAGCAGGATTTCCGCATCCCGGTGGAGCAGGGCCTGGCCGCGTTCACCGCGCTGCAGCGCAAGGGCATCGATTCCAAGTTCCTGTATTTCCCTGACGAAAACCACTGGGTGCTCAAGCCGGATAACAGCATCTTGTGGCACGACACCGTCAATCGCTGGCTGAAGCAGCATATCGGCCAGTGACGGACGACCGACACGCCGCCAGGCGCGGCGTGTCGGTTGCACAAGGTAAATACGCGAGGCCTTACCTGGGAGAAGCGGCCTATCGTATTAGAGGATGTCGACTCACGCAGATCTTATGTCGCATCGATATCAGAAGAGACGCAATCCAGCATCTATTAGTTTCCCAATTCTCATATATACAAGTGAGCCGCACTGCCCAGGATTAGCGCCGGCGTATGCAGCAGCAGTCACAATCCCATACGCGGTAGATGAGCTCCAGACTGGGCCGCCGCTGTCACCGCCGAAGCAAGCTAGCTCCTTTCCAACCATGACCATGTAAGCAGAATTATCACAATTCTGGCCATTACAGGCCCCTGGCAAAAAGCCAAAACTTGTTGCCGATACAACTCCACAAGAAAACCCAGTATTTACCCCGCGATGACAAATTCGCTGCCCCACACTGGCCGTACCTGAAAATATTATAGCCTCGATACCAGCTGGATCAGTGGTCGATCCAGTAATTGACGATGATGCCTCATAACCTATGCTTGGAAAACTATGCCACTGCAAGTCATGACTGGCATCCCACATTTATTTTTTGAAGTCCAGAATAGCAGTTACCTGTCCAGGTTGTCCGGCAGGAACCCAGTTGTAATAAACCATGGTATTTGGGCAATGGCCAGCAGTTAATACTCCCGGCATTTTTGTCGCAACATCTCTAACCATAAAGCCAGTTGTACATTGGTTGCCGTTCGAACCCTGAAGTGTGTTGCCGCCCCGGAGGTATGCTGTATTCCGCATCGGCCCCGGCATGAAATCTATGCGGACCGGATTCCCGAGCGCTCTTGCAAGTGCAGAAACCTCCTTCTTTATACCTTCCTTTTCCGGCTCCGGAACGTAGACATACAAGACAATCTCACCTGTTTTCTCATCATAAAAATAACCCTGTAGCCCGGGTATACTCTTGACAATGGCCACCTTGTTCTCATTAATTATTTTCTGCACTTCCTCCATAGTCTTGCCAGCCCCGGTTCTAACTACAACAGGCACATCGCCAAACCTTGTCGATAGCTTTACTGGAGGAATCGGGTTATTACCTTTTAATCTGATAACATACCGGAAATCAGGTGAATCCTCCCAATAGGCACCTGCAAGACGATCTTTATAACGACTCGTTAAAGCTGCCAAATCTTTCGAGGAGCTTTCTTGAAGATTCACTCTTCTTGCTGCCTCAGAAGGACTTACCATGGCGCTCCTTGCGTAAGCCTTGACTTCGTCACTCTCTACATTTACGCCACGGGACTGAGCAGCCGAATTAAGAGAAACAAGAGAAACAAGAGAAAAGCTTAAAAATACTATTTTTGCGCAAAATTTCATCCTAGTCTCCTTGGATTTACCTGCAATTAATCTATAACATGCATCAATTTTAAGATCAACCCGAATCAATAAACTGCCTGATTAGCCCTTGCCTTCAGCCGGCTGTCGCAGGATCTGCGTCGGGCTGTGTGGATGCTGCTGTCAGCTGAAGCTAATGAGGTGGTGTGATGAGCATCAATGCCGCGCAGTTCCAGGCAAGATTGTCGATGCCTGAGTTCTTCGCGTCCTACAGCACCGAGGCTAATTGGCGTTGCTCTGGCTGGCATTCTCCATCATCTGCTCACGACTTCTTCCTGTGTTTTATTAGCCGCTCTAAGAGCGGCTAACAAAACGTAGCGAGCAGTCGTCAGGTGGGTGCGGGCGGCGCACAGGAACCGGAGTGTACGAGTGGTACATGAGGATTCCGAGCACCGGCCGCGCCCGCCTGGCGGCTGCGCAGTAGTTTTGTTAGCTGCTCTAAGTGCTATCGCGCACTTTACAAGTGGCGGTGGCTGCAGGGATTTCGCTGCCCTTGCTGTGCCGGACGAGTGCGCTCGCGCTTCAAGCGTGGCGGCATCATCTACTACCAGTGCAGTGCGTGTCGGCACCAGACCAGCCTGATCGCTGGCACGATGTTCCAAGGCACCAAGCTGCCGCTGCGCACCTGGTGCTGGCCTTGCAGCTGTTGACCTCGACCAAGACCAACATGGTCTCGCTGGAGCTGATGCGCCATCTGGGCATCAACGACAAAAGCGCCTTGCGGATGAAGCACAAGATCATGCAGGTCATGGCCGAGTGCTAAGCCATGCGCAAACTGACCAGTTTCGTGCAGATCGACGATACCTATCCTGGCGGCGAGCGCAACGGCGGCAAGGCCTGACGCGGATCGGAGAACAGGCAGCCGTTCCTGATGGCGGTGCAGATGATGCCACCTTCCCCCGCACCACGCTGTGTGGTGATCGAGCCGGTGCGCAGCTTGGACAACATCTCGCTGCAGGACTGGATCACCCGCAGCCTGGCGCCCGACGCAAGGTCTATACCAATCCGATGCCATCCCGTGCGATGGATGAGCACGCTTGGCGTGAACCGCTTGCAACGCCGCTGTGCAGATCACGGGCCAATGCATCCCAAATGCAATTGCCGCAGCGCATCACAGGCATGTCAAACTAGCGCATCTTCCTCTTCCCAGTTCCCTGCCAGGACCGCAAGGACCGTTTGCATGCGCACGTCGTTCCGCCCCGCATTGTGGGTAATCGCTCTGATCTGCAGTCCCGCCCTGGGCGCCGCGTCGCGGCCTGCCGTTGCGCCTGCGCGCGCCCCGATGGCGGTTGCGTCTTCCGAGCAAGGCAACGATGCGAGCGTGCCATTGCCGGCCACGCTGACATCCAGCATGGGGTATCGCGCGTTTGCGCAGGCGATGATGGAGCAGGGCTGGCAGCTGGTGGATCCACTCGCGGCCGATAGCTGCATGGCCGCTGGCGACTGCGACGTTGAGTTCATTGCGCCCGGTGGCAGTGCGCGCTTGCGCGTGCAGGTGGGCTCGCAGGCCGGTGCGGCGGTAGTGCAGAGCTGGCGTGCACGACAGGTGCCACTGGATCGCATCGGCAACCCGACCGCTGCGGCGGGAGATGCCAAGCCTGCATCGGCAGGAGTGCACGCAGGCAACACCTCGCGCTGAGTCCCCGGCCGCAGGCGGATCGCGCATGCGGCGTATCATGGCGCGGCAGGGGCGGATTGTTACGATCACGCGCCGCGTTTGATGCGCCTTCCCCGCTCCCGAGCCCATTGCACTGCATGAACCCTTGCGCATGAAGAGCATCGATCCTGCCGATCTGGAAGCGTTGTTCGATGCCGTGCCGGACGTGTTGTTCTTCGTCAAGGATCGCGAAGGCCGCTACACCCACGTCAACCAGACCATGCTGCGGCGGCTGGGGCTGAAATCGCGCAAGGAACTGATCGGCAAGCGTGTTGCCGAGGTCTATCCCAGTGGCCTGGGTGCCAATTACGCCAATCAGGACGAGCAGGTGCTGGCCGGCGAGGTGATCGACAACCTGCTGGAGCTCCATTTGTTCGCCAACCGTGAGCCCGGCTGGTGCCTGACCTGCAAGCGGCCGTTGCTAGTGAACGGCAAGGTGCAGGGCATCATCGGCATCTCGCGCGATCTGGGCCCGCAGGATGGCCACGAATCGCAATACGAAAAGCTGCGGCTAGCGCTGGCGTATCTCAACGCCAATTACGCGCAGAACGTCCGCATGCAGGCTCTGGTGGAGATCACCGGGTTTTCGATGTCCAAGCTGCAACGCTCGTTCCGCAAGGTGTTTCAACTGACGCCGCAACAAGTGCTGGCCAAGCTGCGCCTGCAGATGGCCATGCATCTACTGCATGAAAACAAGAGCCTGACCGAAATCGGCCATGCCTGCGGTTTCAGCGATCAAAGCGCTTTTGCGCGGCAATTCAAGCAAGCAGTGGGCATGACGCCACGCGAATATCGTGCGTTGGCGAATGCGCAGCAGTTTTCAACCGAGGCCGTGTAGAGTTCGGGGCGACCTCAACGTGCATGCGCAAGACGTGGGTTGAGCCTGAATCTCTTGCACTGCCTGATGAGGTGTTTTTCAAACAAGTGCCCTGTGGGGCGCCGATACCGCGTTGTGCAACTGGCCCAGGCGGCGAGCCTGGGCCGCAGCGCACGCCTTGTCTCGACGCGCCACAGGTCGCTTCGCATTCACCTCAAAGTGCATAGCGCGCTCCAAAGGGGGTCGGATGTGGTAACGGGTCTTGATAGGTCCAAGTGATTGGGGGATGCCTTGATAGCCTTGTCTGGTCCTTGAATAACGGCGTGCGCAGCCGGGTCGTCTTCGTATCAGTCACCACGCATTCGCGCGGCATGCCAACAGCGCGGCATTCGGTGGTTTACTAAAGCAGCGATGTCACGCACATCGAAATGAGTGGGTCGGGCTTCTTGCGTTGAAACGGTAATACGGATTTCGCTGCACACGTCATTGCTGAATTGCGTGATCAAAAACATGCCGGGCGGAGCCGGCAGTGAGGGACGCAGGCACGCCACATGCAGCACGAGAAGGCAGTCGGATCGAGCCCCATGGCACAGGTAACGCGATCACTGCGCGACGCATTGGCAACACGCGTCGCTGCTGGCTCGCAAGGCCTGGTTTACTGCACCACCACGTTCCACGCACATTCCGGGACTGGGTGACATCAGGACGTCGTGTGCGAGCAAATTGAATGGCAATATCGGAGGATGCACCGTGCCTAAAATTGAATCGACCAAGCAGGCCGCACCGTATCCCGCGCAATTGATTCAAACTGCACCGACACCATCGGGCTCGGGAGCAACCACAAGCGCGTCTGCCGACAGCGTGGCGCTCTCCGCGCAACTCGGCGGGCTTGCCATCAGACCGCGCAGACCGGGCCGAGCCTCCAGAGCCAATCCTCCAGCGACATCGTCTACCAACGCACAGGACGTCATGGCGGCGCTCTTTGCCGCGCCATCAGTTCCGGAAGGGGCAGATCTTTTCGAAGTATTGCGCAAGGCCACATCCAGGCTGAAACGCTTCGACGACTTGGCACGAGAACGTGACGCACCAGCGGATATCAGAGCGCTGGAAGCAAGACTCCAATCCGGAAAGTCTGCTATCGAATCCGCTCGACAAGCCTTGCAGGCGCTGGCCGAGCTGAAGATCCAACAATGCATGCCGATCGACAACGTCGCAGAACACGAGAATTTCCTGGTGCTGCATTTCGCAGTGGCCGCATCCCTGCACTACGACGCATGCGATAAGATGATCTATCAAAAAATGGCCACCGAATTGGGCCATGTGATGACCCAAAGGGTCGAGATGGTGCTGTTGTCTGCTGACGCCATCCGTCTGCAACAACCGGAACCATGGCTTGCGTTACGCGGGCATCTTCTGAATGTGCTTGCAGCGATGGAGGAGGTTTGCCAGCGCATCAAGTCGCCGATGACGGGTCAGAAGCCACGCGACTCGCTCAAGGACCATCTCCCGGTCGTCAGGGCGGTGATGGGAGCGTGCCATGAACGGATGCAGACCGTCCGCGGGATGCTCGTTGAAATAAATTCAAGGAGACTTGCCGAGGAGGCCAGCGATTGCGGCCTAACCCAGGTGCTTGACGCACTGTGGGAGCTTGAAGAAATCGAAAGCCTTCATCGCGCTGAGGTGGGCGAAGCGCTCAAGCAAGTGGTCCAGGTCCATATCGAACGCCTGTCCTCAACCGAGCACTCACTGACGCCGCAGATGCTGGCCATGTACAAGGAGGTGCTTGTCGATTACGCCGAGATACGCGGCCGAGCCGGGATGCAACTGTGTATGGATGCCGCCGCGCTCATCGAAGACGGGGGGCATGCCAGAGATCATCTATGGCCAACGATGCTCGATCTTGCACAGGCACTTGCCGACCAACGCCAGGCGCTTCTTGATATGTGCCAGTTCGCCGTCCAGGACAGACAGCTGATTGGCGCAGCAGCGGCTTCGCCCGAGCAAGCACCGTCATCGATCACACCAAGCGTGCCGAAAACCACGACGACAACAGGCAAATCGAGCAGGTCACGCAAGGCGCGCAAGCGCACGCCTGATGCTTCCAGCTCGGCGGCAGTGCCTGTGCGGCAGGTCATCGATGAGCGCAGCGCGGCGCAAAAGCAGGCCGACGAGATACTGAAAAGCATCGCCTTGGAGTCGTTGCCAGTGGCAGAAATCGGGGGGGATTTCATCGCGCTCGCCAAGCGCCTTGGCAAGGACACCACCGACGTAGAGCGCCTGATCAGTGACTCCAGGCACGACGCGGCGACGGCCTTCGATTTTGCCAGGACCTCCATGCAGGGCTGGTTCGGATCGAGTGAGCGCCTGCTGCAGCTCAAAAGCAAGCTCCGCGCAGGAGACGGGCGCATCGAACACCTCGACACGCGGTTGCGTCTTCTCCAGAGGATCGAGCACGATTTCGAACGGCGCGAAGCCGATGCGCTCAAGACCGATCCGCAACCACGTGCGCCACACCTGGAGCGCCTGTTGGCGATGCATGGACTGGCACGCGTCACGGCGCCGAACCGCCTTCGCTCGGAGGACGACATTGGCGACCGTGGCACGCTGTTCGAAGTGCGTATCGACCACATGCCGCAGTCCAATGGAGACATCCCGCGGCCCTGGTTCGTCCACGTACATACCGAAAAACCGGTAACCGCCGCCGGGCTGCGCGCGCTCCACTATAAGGACTTGGCCGCCGTCCACCTGAAGACGGAGAAAGAAGTCAACCTGGGCGCACGCTGGGAGGAGATGATGCGCGCCCTGGGAAATAGCGAGGCCAAGGTGCACCGGGCGACCATCGGCTCCAAGCTGCTGGCCCAGCTTTGGGCGGCCGGCGCTGGCGGGCAGCGATAGCCACAACGGTCAACGTCCCGTCGCACACCCAGACCACCAAGTCTCGCATCTGCTGCGAACAGGCACATCTGGGCGTCATGCGTGGCAATTGAATGGCAATATCGGAGGATGCACCGTGCCGAGAGTTCGAGCGACCAATCAAACCCCAGTGGATCCCGCGCAGTCCGCTCAACCAGCGGCGCCGCCACAGGATGCGGCAACCAACGCGAGCGTGCCTGACGACATAGTGGCGCCCTCCGCGCAACTCAGCGGGCTTGCCATCAGGCCGCGGAGAACGGTCCGAGCCTCCAGAGCCAATATTCCAGGGACATCCTCTGCCAACGCCAGGGACGTCATGGCGGCGCTCTTTGCCGCGCCGTCAGTTCCGGAAGGGCCAGATCTTTTCGAAGTATTGAGCAAGGCCACATCCACACTGATACGCTTCAACGACTGGGCACAAACAATAGGGCGGACGGATACAAAGGATATCGGAGCCTTGGAAACAAGAATCGGGACCGGAAAGTCTGCGATCGAATCCGCGCGACAAGGCTTGCAGGCGCTGAGTGAGCTTAAGATTCAACGCCGCATTTCATCCCCCGACATCGAAGCCCATGAAGATCGATTGGTTTCGTCTCTCGGACAAGCCGCAGCGATGACCTATGTGGCATGCGAACAACTGATCGATCAGAAATTTGCCCAGGAATTGGGTGCGACGCTTACGGATAGCACCGGCTTTGCGCAATTTGATCCCCAAGCCATCCGACTGGTGCAGCCGGAACCATGGCATGCGTTACGCGCTCATCTTCTTGATGTCATTGCAGCGTTGGAAGAGGTTTTCCGGCGTATCAAGTCGCCGATGACGAATCGGGCGCCGTCCGACGCGCAGAAGGGCCATCTGCCGCTCATCAGGATGACGATGGGATCTTGTTACACGCGCATGCAAGCCGTCCGTGCAGTCCTATCCGAAATATATGCAAGAAGACTCTCCGATCAAGCCAGCAATTGCGGCTTGCCACAGGTGATGGATCGACTGAACGCGCTGGAAGAAATAGACAGGAGCATGGATGCTAAGGCCGGACAAGCGCTCAATGAGCTGACCAATATTCATGTTGAACGCTATGTCTCAACCAAGCACTCGCTGACGCCGGAGATGCTGGCCATGTACAAGAACGTGCTTGTCGAATATGCCGAGCTGCGCGGCCGAGCGGCGACGCAGCTGTGTATGGATGCCGCCGCGCTCATCGAAGAAGGGGGGCATGCCAGAGATCGTCTATGGCCAACGATGCTCGATCTTGCACAGGCGCTTACCGACCAACGCCAGGCGATTATTGACTTGTGCCAGTTCGCCGTCCAGGACAGACAGTTGATTGGCGCAGCAGCGCCTTCGCCCGAGCAAGCACCGGCGTCAGTCACACCAAGCGTGCCGATAACGACAGCAGGCAAATCGAGCAGGTCACGCAAGGCGCGCAAGCCCACGCCTGATGCTTCCAGCTCGGCGGCAGTGCCAGCGCCGCAGGCAATCGATGCGCGTAGCGCAGCGCAGAAACAGGCCGACGAGTTACTGAGAGCCGCTCCCCTGGAGTCGTTGCCAGTGGCAGAACTCGAGGGAGATTTCATCGCGCTCGCCAAGCACCTTGGCAAGGACACCACCGACGTAGAACGCCTGATCAGTGACTCCAGGCACGACGCGGCGACGGCCTTCGATTTTGCCAGGACCTCCATGCAGGGCTGGTTCGGATCGAGTGAGCGCCTGCTGCAGCTCAAAAGCAAGCTCCGCGCAGGAGACGAGCGCATCGCACAACTCGACACGCGGCTGCGTCTTCTCCAGAGGATCGAGCACGATTTCGAACGGCGCGAAGCCGATGCGCTCAAGACCGATCCGCAACCACGTGCGCCACACCTGGAGCGCCTGTTGGCGATGCATGGACTGGCACGCGTCACGGCGCCGAACCGCCTTCGCTCGGAGGGCGACCGTGGCGACCGTGGCACGCTGTTCGAAGTGCGTATCGACCACATGCCGCAGTCGAATGGAAGCATTCCGCCGCCCTGGTTCGTCCACATACATACCGATAAACCGGTGATGCCCGCTGGGCTGCGCGCGCCCCACCCTAAGAACCTGGCCGCCGTCCATCTGAAGACGGCCAGTGAGGTCAACCTGGGCGCACGCTGGGAGGAGATGATGCGCGCCCTGGGAAATACCGAGGCCAAGGTGCACCGGGCAACCGTCGGCTCCAAGCTGCTTGGCCAGCTTTTGGCGCTTGGCTCTGGTGGACAGCGATAGCCACAACGGTCCACGTGCCGTCGCACACCTAGACCACCAGGTCTCGCATCTGCAGAGAACAGGCGCATCTGGGCGTCATGGGTGGCAATATCGGAGGATGCACCGTGCCGAGAGTTCGAGCGACCAATCAAACCCCAGTGGATCCCGCGCAGTCCGCTCAACCAGCGGCGCCGCCACAGGATGCGTCAACCAACGCGAGCGTGCCTGACGACTTAGTGGCGCCCTCCGCGCAATTCAGTGGGCTTGCCATCAGAGCGCCCAGGCCGGCCAGTGCGTCCAGAGCCAGTGCGCCCGCAGCATCATCCGCTAACACCAGGGGCGTCAGGGCGCTGCCCTTCAACCCGGCGCCTGTCTCAGGAAGGCCAGATCAGCTCAAGGTATTGCACACGGCTTCGGCCAGGCTGCAACTGTTCAATCACCTGGTCACAAACGTGGCGCCAATGGGGGTAGCAGACACAAGATCCCTTGAAGCAAGGTTAAGGTCCGGCGCATCGGCGATCGCATCCGCGCGACAGGGCTTGCAGGCGCTGAGCGAGCTCGAGATTCAACGCCGCATGTCATGCTCCGACATCGAAGCGCATGAGGATCGATTGGTTTCGTCTCTCGGACAAGCCGCAGCGATGAACTATTTGTCATGCCAAAGAATGATCGATCACAAATTGACCCGGGAAATGGGTTCTGCGCTTGCGCAAAGCAGCCATTATGCGCGGTTTAATGTCCAGGCCATCCGTTTGCAGCAGCCGGAATCATGGCATGCGTTACGCACGCATCTTCTTGATGTCATTGCAGCATTGGAAGAGGTTTTCCGACGGATCAAGTCGCCGATGACGAATCGGGCGACTCCCGACGTGCTGAAGGCCCAGCTGCCGATCATCAGGATCACGATGGGGTCTTGTCACACGCGGATGCAAACCGTCCGTGCAGTGCTGTACGAAATATATTCAAGAAGACTTTTCGATCAAGCCAGTCGTTGCGGCTTGCCACAGGTGATGGATCGATTGAGCGCGCTCGATGAAGTAGACAGGTGCATGGAAGCCAGGGTCGGGCAAGCGTTCACGGAGCTGACTAAGATTCATGTTGAACGCTTTCTCTCAACCGAGCACTCACTGACGCCGCAGATGCTGGCCATGTACAAGGAAGTGCTTGTCGAATACGCCGAGCTGCGTGGCCGAGCGGCGACGCAGCTGTGTATGGATGCCGCCGCGCTCATCGAAGAAGGGGGGCACGCCAGAGATCATCTATGGCCAACGATGCTCGATCTTGCACAGGCACTTGCCGACCAACGCCAGGCGATTCTTGATATGTGCCAGTTCGCCGTCCAGGACAGACAGCTGATTGGCGCAGCAGCGGCTTCGCCCGAGCAAGCACCGGCATCGATCACACCAAGCGTGCCGAAAACCACGACGACAACAGGCAAATCGAGCATGTCACGCAAGGCACGCAAGCGCACGCCTGATGCTTCCAGCTCGGCGGCAGTGCCAGCGCCGCAGGCAATCGATGCGCGTAGCGCAGCGCAAAAACAGGCCGACGAGGTACTCAAAGGCACTCGCTTGGAGTCGTTGTCAGTGGCAGAACTTGGGGAGGATTTCATCGCGCTCGCCAAGCGCCTTGGCAAGGATACCACCGATGTAGAGCGCCTGATCGGCGACTCCAGATATGACGCGGCGACGGCCTTCAATTCTGCCAGGACCTCCATGCAGGGCTGGTTCGGATCGAGTGAGCGCCTGCTGCAGCTCAGAGGCAAGCTCCGTGCAGGAGACGGGCGCATCGAACACCTCGACACGCGGTTGCGTCTTCTCCAGAGGATCGAGCACGATTTCGAACGGCGCGAAGCCGATGCGCTCAAGACCGATCCGCAACCACGTGCGCCACACCTGGAGCGCCTGTTGGCGATGAATGGACTGGCACGCGTCACGGCGCCGAACCGCCTTCGCTCGGAGGACGACATTGGCGACCGTGGCAGGCTATTTGAAGTGCGTATCGAGCACGCGCCGCAGTCCAATGGAGACATCCCGCGGCCCTGGTTCGTCCATGTACATACCGAAAAACCGGTAACCGCCGCCGGGCTGCGCGCGCTCCACTATAAGGACTTGGCCGCCGTCCACCTGAAGACGGAGAGAGAAGTCAACCTGGGCGCACGCTGGGAGGAGATGATGCGCGCCCTGGGAAATACCGAGGCCAAGGTGCACCGGGCAACCATCGGCTCCAAGCTGCTGGGCAAGCTTTTAGCGGCTGGTACTGGTGGGCAACAGTAACCACGACCCGCCGTCTGTCCTCGCCAAGGAAAGAGATCTCCGGAAAAGAACGCCCCACGACCGGCCTACTCACTCAATGTGCATGGGCAGCCTTGCCGCCCAGGAGAATGTTCTTCAAGCGAAAAAGCTAAGTCCTTAAATCCGCCAAGTGAATAAATGGTGGACGCCCTGGATCGAATCCCAAATGTGAAACCAGCTCCATAATCTCTTCATATTCGTTTGGATCAAGATCGACGTTATGCTCCAAGAGATGGTCGCATAGAATCTCGAATGCCAGTGCGCTTTCTCCATGATCAATATAATTCAGGGCGCCATCGACAAGGGAATTTTCAAGCCTGCCTGAGAATTTGCGTCCAAGGTCATGTATTAGTTGATTAATCATAAATTTATTCAATCTTTTTTAACCAAGGCATTGGCGTGTCGTCAGGGAAGGCCGTAATGACCTTCCCAATCGCCGGCTGATAAATAACGCGAATACGAACAGCCCCGCGCACTTCAAATGCGACCCACTTCGCTGGATCACCCCGACGCGTATAGGTTTCGCCACTACCAGTTTGCGCATACCAGGTCGTTTCAGGAGATGTGGCGATGTCGCCAATTTGATGGATGATCTGATCTGCCCCCCACGACTGCGGGAACACGCTCTTTCCTTGCTGTCCTGGCCACATATGCCCACCATTTCCAGATTCATCCCCGTATAGTATGTGCCGTTTGATCTCGAGTGGAATGATGTCCACATAGTTGTTCGGCTCTGCCATTGGGCTGGCGTGGTCGATGCCAAGCGCATCCAGCTGCCCGGGGTTTACGTCCTGCGGCCTTGAGGCGCTGGCCCTGAGCGAATGCGTCCCCGTTCGTGTCCGTCGGACGGGCGCAGGAGTGAGGAAGGCAAGGGCGGTGTGGCGTGCTTGGGCGTTGTGGGAGGCAACAGACACAGACGTGGCCGACTGCATGTAGTCTCCCCGCTGCAGCAGGCTTGGCAAAGATCTGAAGACTGTAATCATCCGATAGCTCCGGATCGAGCAGGTTGGGATCTTAGGGCTTTTCTGTCCTGACGATACTTGCACGAAGAAAGCCAATGTCAAAAGCTGTAAGCAGCCCGAAGGTTGGCTGACTTGAGGCGCGACGTGGCTCATGCGAGATGTCGCCGTCGGCAGGACTGATATTATGTATATCGCTGTCTGCAATATTACTTGCTGCGGTCTTCATTTCCAGGCTTTCTCAACCACGCTGAGGAAAGAGGAATTGCGTTCCAACACCTGGTTCACCAGCGCGGCATCCGGCATCCAATCCGCGCCAGACATGGATTACGTCAAATAAGACAGGGATGCCAAGCGGATTGCGTAATCGAGGATCAGCGGCAACAAGGCTGTCGTGAATCTCGCAGACATCGTCGATGTCCAATGCATCCGTTTTCGCTTTTTCCGTCAATTTCTTACCTTTCTCGGTATCGAGAACAGCATGGAAGGCCACTGTCAGCCATTGTTGCGTAGCCTCTTTGTCCATGGTGCCCTCAATCAGCCTGACTGCCGAGCCGACGATGTAACCCAAGCGCTTGTTGGCCTCCGCGCCTTGCCCCTTCGCGCAACATTTCACTGCTTAACCCAGCAGGCTTCGGGAAATTCCGGTTTTGACAAGTTGCGCCTGGCTATCGAGCATCCCGACCATGCCCACGTCGCTGCCTTCCAACGTCGCCTTGGAGCGCGAGAAGACCACAGCGCTTCCGGAAAGGCTCAGCGTGGGGCCAATGCCGCCAATCTCGGCATTGGTTGATAGAAACGCTATAGGCCGAATGATCGAAAATATAGGCTTATTCGCCCGGTTTACGACTGGAGCCGCGGCAAGCGCAAGTATGCTTTTGCTGCACGTTGCGTCCGGAGTTGCGCAATTAAGCACGGCGGCCGTGCTGGCCCGCGCCACGTTGCGGCAGGGCGTTAGTCCAGCCAATCGGGAAGCAGTTCCATGTTGCCGATCGTCGGCGGTCGCTGGGCTGCGTGGTAACGCCGCGTGATCGGCTGCAGGCAGCGGTAAACTTGCTGCGCCAGAGGTCGGGTTGATACGAGATTCCATACCGTGCTCAAGTGACTAGCGGCACATTCTGCAATGCGGCCAATCCCAAGCGACTCCGCTTGGCGCAATCGTCATCCGGTAAGCGAATATCGACCGAGCATCATCATCAACGCCACCCCGTGATCTGAACGCGAGCGGCATGCAAAAGTCGCTCGCGGCAGGGTGCTCTATCGCGGCTTGGTGGCGAACATCGCGCAAATGCTCATGCCGTTTGCGCTATCGAAGCTTTGGCTAAAGCGAAACAGTTGACGCTCTCCATAGGATGGGGCGCGGTAACCCGCCGCTGCCCCGCAAACGCGTTGTAGCGGCGAAAACCGAGGGGCGTAGGGCCGCCGGCGCGGCCAATGTGGCGTCCCCCGGTTTTAAGCCGGGTTCTCGGACCTTCCCTGGGCGCGCGATTACGCCAGCATGCGCACCTTCGGCTCGCGTGCCCACTGGCGTGTCTTCGCGGCGGTGATGAACGCCTTGGTATCGGCTGCTGGAACGACGCCTGCATCCTTACCGACATTGCCGGCCTTCAACAGCAATTGCGCACCATCGTCGAAGGCGATGGCCTTCAAATGCGCCCAGGCGAAGCTCACGAAATCCAGTGCTGCCGATTCGCGGGTCAGCAACTTGGCCGCTTCCGAAGACAGCAGTACCGCCACGGCATCGAACACCACCGACGGCGTCCCAGCCAGCTGCCCATCGGCGGCCAGTTGCTTGCCGTCGCTGAGCTTGGCGCCACCGAGCTTGGGGGCGACGATCTTGACCGTTGCGCCTGCAGCTTCCGCTGCCTTGCGCACTGCCTTGATTGCCGCTGCGTCGGAGCCATCGTGAATCAGGATGCCGACCGTGCGTCCCTTCAAGGTGTCTTTCATCTTGCCGATGACCTGCAAGGCAGGCGACAGCGGCATGTCGATCGGGGCCACGGCAGCCGGCGGTGCTGGCGGTAGGGCAGTCATGCCCATGCCATCGGCCACACGCTGCGCGAGCTCCTGGTCGATGTGGCGCAGATGCCCCACGATGGCTTCGCGCACGTGTGCGGTTTCCACCTTCGACAATTCGAACACTAATGCCGATGCCATATGCGCCTGTTCCGGTGCGGTCTGGCTGCGGAAGAACAGTCTTGCCTGGCTGTAATGATCGGCAAAGCTCTCTGCACGCACGCGACCCTTCGCACCCTCTTCGGCCGGGGTTGCATGGCTGGGGAATCCACGCAGCGCTTCACGCGGCGCATCGGCCTGCAGCGAGCTGGGCTCATAGGCAACACGGCCCTTCGGCACGCCCATCTGCATGTGACCATCGCGCTGATTGTTGGCGAACGGACACTTGGGTGCGTTGACCGGAATCTGATGGAAGTTCGGCCCCCCCAATCGGCTCAGCTGCGTATCCAGATACGAGAACAGGCGCCCTTGCAGCAGCGGATCGTTGCTGAAGTCGATACCGGGCACGATGTTGGCCGGGCAGTAAGCAACCTGTTCGGTTTCGGCAAAGAAGTTGTCCGGCCAACGGTCGAGCACCATGCGGCCGACGATCTGCAACGGCACCAACTCTTCGGGAATGACCTTGGTCGAGTCCAGATGATCGAACGGGAAGGCATCTGCTTGGGCCTCGGTAAACAACTGCACGCCGAGTTCCCATTCCGGGAAGTCGCCGCTTTGGATCGCTTCGAACAGATCGCGACGGTGAAAATCCTGATCGGCACCGGCGATTTTGACGGCCTCGTCCCAGATGGTCGACTGCAGGCCCAGCTTGGGACGCCAATGGAATTTGACGAAGGTGCTCTCGCCTTTTTCATTGAGGAAGCGAAAGCTGTGGATGCCGAAGCCTTCGATCATGCGCAGCGAACGCGGAATGGTGCGGTCGCTCATCGCCCACATCATCATGTGCATCGATTCGGGCGTCAGTGAGATAAAATCCCAGAACGTGTCGTGTGCGCTAGCGGCCTGCGGAAAGCCGCGATCAGGCTCCATCTTCACTGCATGAATCAGGTCAGGGAACTTGATCGCATCCTGGATGAAGAACACCGGGATATTGTTGCCGACCAGATCCCAGTTGCCTTCCTTGGTGTAGAACTTCACCGCGAACCCGCGCACATCACGCGGCGTATCCACCGAGCCGGCGCCGCCCGCAACGGTAGAAAAACGCGTAAACAGCGGCGTTTTTTCACCGACTTCGGTAAAGATCTTGGCGGTGGTGTATTGGCTCAACGACTTGGTGAGCTCGAAGTGGCCGTGCGCAGCGCTGCCACGCGCATGCACGATGCGCTCAGGGATGCGCTCGTGATCGAAGTGGGTGATCTTCTCGCGCAGGATGAAATCTTCCAGCAACGTCGGTCCGCGCGGCGTCGCGCGCAGCGAGCTCTGGTTGTCGCCAACCGGAATGCCTTGATTGGTGGTCAGTTGCGGATGCGTACCGCCGGCCTTCTGGTGCAACTCATCGCCGGTGCCGCGCGACACATCGGCCGTTGCGCTTGCAGGTGGGAGGGCAGAAATCTGCGCAGATTTATTGGGGAGCTTGGTCATGTGGGGCTCAACTCTGGCGCGCTTGGGATGCGGGCTGAGCAATGGAGCCTGGGAGTGGTGCTGTTAAGTGTATGTGTCTGCATGCGAACGAATACTCACATGCATAGTCAACATTGCGCGGCGTCGCGGTTGCATGCTGCATTGGTCACACATTGCGTACCGCCATGTAGTGCGTTACGCAACGAACGCGACCATTGCGAGCTTTAGAGCAAATCTAGCGGCTGTTTACGCGTAGGCGGCGCGAACGCGCGATCAATCTCGGCAAGATCTTCTGCGTTCAATTGCAGCGTGCAGGCGGCGGCGTTGGCACGCACATGAGCCGGTGTCCCGGATTCGGGAATGGCGATGACGCTGCCGCTGCGGATCGCCCACGCAAGCGCTACCGCGGTTGCTGCCACGCCACGACGGTCGCCGATGGCGTGCAGCACTGGATGATCGAGCAACGCGCGGCTACCAAGCGGCGAGTAGGCCATCACTGCGACATCGTGCGCGGCGCACCATGGCAGTAGATCGAATTCGATGCCGCGGCTGCCAGCGTGATACAGCACTTGGTTGACCAGGCAATGCGAACCGCCATCGATTGCCCACAGCTCTTCCATATCATCGACATCAAAGTTCGACACCCCCCAATCGCGGATCTTGCCGGCATCGCATAATGCTTCGAACGCCTCCACCACCTCGGCCAAGTTACTGCCGCCGCGCCAGTGCAGCAGGTACAGATCCAGCGTACGCACGCCCAGCCGTTGCAAGCTGGCTTCGCAGGCACGCGCAATCCCGCGTGCGCTGGCATTGCTGGGCAATACCTTGGACACCACATAAGGCGGCTGCGCGCGGCCGATGGCCTGGCTGATTAATTGCTCCGAGCGGCCATTGCCATACATTTCCGCAGTGTCGATCAGCTGCATGCCCAATTGCTGCCCGAGTTGCAGCGCTTCGATTTCCTGCTGCGGCGCATGCCGGCCCTGGCCCAGATTCCAGGAGCCTAGGCCTAATGCGGGCACGCTGCGGCCGTTGCGCAGTCGCACCTGTGCGCAGGGGGATGCAGTGGATGCGGGCATGAGTGGCTCCTGTCGCGTTGGTATGAGAATGACGACTGCATGACGCCGATGTCGCCAAGTTACCGCGACGATGGCTGCTCTGATGTTGCCGCAGTGTCTGCATGCGCATCCCAGAACGCGCAACGATGACGCTGCACGAAGTCGGGCGTTGTGCCGATCCTGTGCGGCGACAACGTCAGCGGTGTCTCACCATCGAAGCGCGGCCACAGTGGCCGCCCACCACCGTTGGGATCGCCAGTGCGTGCGAACGCACCCCAGTAATCCTGCAGCGTATTGGCAAGCGCCTGTTGCGCTGGAGTGAACTGCGCATCGCCACTGAGTACCCATGGGCGCTGGAACAGATACACCAATTCGGACGCATGAAAAGCGCCCAATGCACGCGAAAACGGCAGGCGCAACAAACCATACGGCGCCTGCCGGTCGTCGAATTCATAGGCGTACACCGGCGCATGCGTGCGCAATGCCTGCCCAAGCCGACGCGTGGGGCAGGCGAAGCCACCATCGGTGACGATGTCGGCGAACGCCTCCCAGCGCGATTGCGCGGCGACATCCGCGTACTGCGCCAGGATAGGCTCGGGCGACGCATGCATGCGCTGCACGCGCGCGTCATAGCCGCTGCGCAGGTTGAGCTTGCCGATGTACGACAGCAGCTGCGCAAACAAACGCCCCTCGTCGCGATTGTTGCCGATCAGCACGGGTACCTGCGCGTGTTGACCGTTGCCAATTGCAGCGCTCGGTGGGAGCGGTAACACCTCACCACCGGACATCGGCGCCCACGCGTCGCTGCCGGTCAGCCCGCGTCGTTGTGGTTTTGCATCGGCCAGCGTGTCGGCCGGCAATGCGCGTAGGCAGGCGGCGACATCGCTGGTCTGCGTGCAGCCCAACTTCTGCGCCATGCGCACACCGCCGCTTTCTGCCTCGCGCTGCGGCACGCTGGAATCGCTTGCCAGGCAACTACCACTTTGCAGAATGGCACGTTGAAACAAGCCGGCCGCGCCGGGCGAGGCAAGTTGATAACAGATGCTCCATGCGCCGGCCGATTCGCCGAACACGGTGACGTTCTGCGCATCGCCACCGAACGCGGCGATGTTGCGCTGTACCCAGCGCAATGCCGCTTGCTGATCGAGCAATGCGTAGGCGCCTTCGCCTTCGCCACGCAAGCTGGGATGCGCGTAGAAACCGAACACGCCCAACCGATAATTGGGTGCCACCACGATGACGTCTTGGCGCGCGGCCAACGCGCTCAGGTCGTAGTCGACATTGCTGCCCAGCTCCAGCGCGCCGCCATAGATCCACACCATGACCGCGCGTGGATGCGCAGGTGCGGGGCCGGGCGGTGCGTAGACATTGAGCGTGAGGCAATCTTCGGAGACATGTTTCTGGCCGAAGCGATACCGCGGCAGGCAGGCTGGCCCGGCTTGGGTGGCATCGCGGATTTGCGTCCACGGGGTCGGCGACTGCGGCGCGCGGAAGCGCAAGGCGCCTACCGGTGGCGCTGCAAACGGCACGCCTAAAAATGCACGCCCCTGCGCACTGGCAACGCCGCGTACCGGACCGGCTGCGGTCTGCACCACCTCTGCGCGTGCATCCGGCGCATGGACCAGCGCCGGCACTTCGCCGGGACGACGTGGTGCGCAGCCGATCAGCAGGCAGGCGGCCATCAGCACGGCGCCAAAGTATTTCAGTTCACGCATGCGCTTGGGTCTGTTGTGGGAGTGAGCGTCCGTCATCATCCTGATGGCACGTGTAGGCCAGGCAAACTAGGCGTCCGCGCCCGAGCAGCAGTTGGTGGGTGTGGTAGGCGCCATTTGCCGAACGGACGTGCGAGCTCATTCTTCATCTATGCGTCGCATCTCGCTCAAGGCAGATGTTTCGGTAATGACATCTGTAGCGACAGCGACGGACACTCTTTCGAACTAGCGAGCTCGCGGCTCGCATTGCAACCGCAGTGCCAGGGCCACATGGTGGAGCGCGCATCGCGATCACCATTCATGCGTAGCGCAATAAAAAAACCCAGCCGCGTTACCGGCTGGGCTCTCTTGTTTGACGTCGCCGGTGCTGCGATCAGGCCTCGGCGTCTTCCTTATACGCATCTACCGGAATGCATGCGCACATCACGTTTTTGTCGCCGTAGACGTTGTCCACGCGTGCCACCGGCGGCCAGTACTTCTGCTGCTTGAGGCTGGGCAGCGGGAAGGCCGCCAATTCGCGCGGGTAGGCATGGGTCCATTCGCTGGCCGACACCTGCGTTGCGGTATGCGGTGCGTGCTTGAGCGGGTTGTCCTCGCGGTCCAGGCGGCCGTCTTCAATGGCACGGATCTCTTCGCGGATCTGGATCATCGCGTCGATGAAGCGGTCCAGCTCATGCTGCGATTCGCTTTCGGTCGGTTCCACCATCAGCGTGCCGGCAACCGGGAAGCTCAACGTCGGTGCATGGAAGCCGAAGTCGATCAGCCGCTTGGCGATGTCTTCGGCGCCGATGCCGCTGGTCTTTTCCAGCGGGCGCACGTCGAGAATGCACTCATGCGCCACCAGCCCGTTGCGGCCGGTGTACAGCGTCTTGTAATGCGGGGCCAGACGCTTGGCGATGTAGTTGGCGTTGAGCAATGCCACCTGCGTTGCCTTGCGCAGACCGGCGCTGCCCATCATGGTCATGTACATCCAGCTGATCGGCAGGATCGAGGCAGAACCATAAGCCGCCGCGCTGACCATGCCCCCAGTGCGCAAGGAGCCGGCAGCTCCGCTTTCGGAGTTGAGTCCGCCGCCATGGGCGGCGACATCTTGACCTTCGTCGGCATGGATGCCGGCACGAGGAAGGTAAGGCGCTAGGTGCGACTTCACCGCGCACGGGCCCACGCCCGGGCCGCCGCCGCCGTGCGGAATGCAGAAGGTCTTGTGCAGGTTGAGGTGCGACACGTCCGAGCCCCACTTGCCGGGCTTGGCCACGCCGACCAGCGCGTTCATGTTGGCGCCGTCGGTGTAGACCTGGCCGCCATGCGCATGCACCGCTTCGCAGATCGCCACCACGTCCTCTTCGAACACGCCATGCGTAGAGGGGTAGGTGATCATCAGCGCGGCCAGACGGTCGGAATATTTTTCCGCCTTGGCGCGGATGTCTTCGACATCGACGTTGCCGTTGGCATCGCACTTGGTGACCACCACGGTCATGCCGCACATCTGCGCCGAAGCCGGGTTGGTGCCGTGCGCGGATTCGGGAATCAGGCAGATATCGCGATGCGCTTCACCGCGCGAACGGTGATACGCACGGATTGCCAACAGGCCGGCGTACTCGCCTTGCGCGCCGGAATTGGGCTGCAGGCTCACTGCGTCGTAGCCGGTGCATTCGACCAGCATCGCTTCCAGCTCGTCGATCAGCTGCGCGTAGCCGGCCGATTGTTCTGCCGGTGCCAGCGGATGGATGGCGCCGAACTCGGGCCAGGTCACCGGAATCATTTCGGCGGTGGCATTGAGCTTCATCGTGCAGCTGCCCAGCGGGATCATGGTGCGATCCATCGCCAGGTCCTTGTCGGCCAGCGAGCGCATGTAACGCAGCAGTTCGTGTTCGCTGTGGTGGGTGTTGAACACCGGGTGGGTCATGAAGGCACTGGTGCGCAGCAGACCCTGCGGCAAGGCATCGGCGGTGGCGGTATCGAGTGCATCCACATCGGCAGTGGCACCGAACAGCTGCGCCAGCGCAACCACATCGGCGCGCGTGGTGGTTTCGTCCAGGCTGATGCCGACCGCTTCGCTATCGATGGCGCGCAGGTTGATACCGGCCGCACGCGCACGGGCGTGGATGGCCTCGGCATCGATCGCCTTGACGTGCAGCGTGTCGAAGAAATGCTCGCCCACGGTAACGCCGGCACTACGCAATGCGGCGGCCAGGATGGCAGCCAGGCGGTGCGTGCGGCGCGCAATGCGGGTCAGCCCATCGGGGCCGTGATACACCGCGTACATCGAGGCCATCACCGCCAGCAGCACCTGCGCGGTGCAGATGTTGGAAGTGGCCTTTTCGCGGCGGATATGCTGTTCGCGCGTCTGCAAGGTGAGGCGATACGCCGGGTTGCCGGCAGCATCGACCGACACACCGATCAAACGGCCCGGCATCGAACGCTTGTAGGCATCGCGACACGCCATGAAGGCCGCATGCGGGCCACCGAAACCGAACGGCACGCCGAAGCGCTGCGAATTGCCGACCACGATGTCTGCGCCCCATTCGCCGGGCGCGGCAATCAACGTCAGTGCGAGTAGATCGGTGGCCACAGCGACCAGGCCGCCTTGCGCATGTACGGCATCGGCCAGCGTGGCGTGATCGCCGATATGGCCGAAGCTGTCCGGATATTGCAGCAACACGCCGAAGCATTCGGCCTGCAGCGCTTCTTGCGGCGTACCGACGCGCAACACGATATCCAGCGGCTCGGCGCGCGTGCGCAGCAATTCCAGCGTTTGCGGGTGCACCGCGTCGTGCACGAAGAAGGTGCTGGACTTGGACTTGGCCGAGCGTTTGGCCAGCGTCATCGCTTCGGCCGCGGCGGTGGCTTCGTCCAGCAGCGAGGCATTGGCGATCTGCATGCCGGTCAAATCGGCGCACAAGGTCTGGAAGTTGATCAGCGCTTCCATGCGGCCTTGCGAAATCTCTGCCTGGTACGGTGTGTACGCGGTGTACCAGGCCGGGTTCTCCAGGATGTTGCGTAGGATCACCTTCGGCGTATGGGTGCCGTAATAGCCCTGGCCGATAAAGGTGCGTTGCACCTGATTCTTGCTGGCAATCGCGCGGATCTTGGCCAGCGCTTGTTCTTCGGTGATCGCGTCGGGCAGCGCGAGCGCGGCCGGCGATTTGATGTTGCCCGGCACGATGGCGTCGGTGAGCGCATCCAGCGACGCGTGGCCAACCACCTCCAGCATCTGCGCGATTTCCGCGTCGTTGGGGCCGATGTGGCGTTCGACGAACGCGCTGTGGTGTTCGAGGTCGCGCAGGGAAGACGGGGTCTGGGACATGGCGGGCATCCGGGGCAGGTGCAGACGAATGGTCGACCCGCACCGCAACCGGCATGACGCGCATGTGCGCACCACGACCTGCCGCAGCGACGGTCTTCCTCGCGCCCCTCTGTCCTTTTGCCTGAGAGTTTAAAAACGCGGCAAGGCGCATGGCCTGCCTGCGTTTCGTGCCCCTTCGGCGCCGGCATCGGCCGGTCTCTCCAGAGTTGTACTGCGGATGGTATCGGGCCTGAGCGATTACGGGCTGTTGCGCCTTCGGCAGCGGCAGTGCCGCTTCTCCCACCGTGTTGCCTGGCTAGTATAGCCAGCGCCCAGCCGCTTGGCGAAATGCTGCGCGGCTCGCTCGACCGCCGCAGACCGGGCGAGTCGCCTCGTCCGGTCTCCAAGTCCTCAGGGGCCGCGGTCACCTCCGCTAACCGGTGGTCCGGCGACTGCAGCGCCCGCTCGATCCTGCCAGTGCAGTCGGATCAAGGTTTCCCTTTTTTGGGCGGCGGCTGTTGTGTTGGGTCGTGGTGGTCATTCGCGCCCGGCGGGGGATAGTCCCCACCGCCGACATGCTTCCACAGACGCTGGTCCAGCGGCTCTAGCCGGCCCTTGGCGCCGGCCGACCGCTGGAGCGATCCCGCGCCATTGGATGGCGATTTTTTCAATAGTTCCATGTTGACGTCCTCGCAGGTTGTGCCCTTCGTACGCAGCGTCACGCTGCCCGAAGGGACGGCGGCGTGACCGCTCGGCCATCTGCCCGGTGGCCGGTGAGACTAAATATGTCTGGACTGCTGGACCGTTGGCCCTGCCGCGCGGAGTACGACCATGCGCACCAGCGTGCGCGGTCTTCGGAGCGACACATCACCGGCGCACGAGGGTGTGTGCGCGGCAACGAACGTCGCATCTGCCAAGTGCGCGGCGGTACAAGGCAGTGCGATGCCGGTCACCGCAAGCGCTGCCATGGCATGGCCGGAGCGTCGGCATTCGCAAAGCGCAGCGTATTTGCGCAGCGTGTCCGCGTGCGCTGTGGCGCACCATGCAAGCTTGGTCAGCGATGCGTTCAGCCGGCATGCCGCCGCCGACCAGCATCGGACAGGGGAAGCGCGACGTGGACTACCATTTCATCTCCGGGCTGCCGCGTGCAGGCTCTTCGTTGCTGGCCGCATTACTGCGGCAGAACCCGCGAGTGCATGCCGATGTCACCTCGCCGGTCGCGCGGCTGTATGCGGCGATGCTGATGGGCATGAGCGAGGAACATCCCTCCAACGTGCAGATCGACGACGCGCAGCGGTCGCGGCTGTTGCGTTCGGTATTCGACGCCTATTACCGGGATCGCCAGGGGCTTGGCACGGTGTTCGATACCAATCGCGCCTGGTGCAGTCGCCTGTCGGGTCTGGCCACGCTGTTCCCGCACAGCCGCATCATCTGTTGCGTGCGCGATGTCGGCTGGGTCGTCGATAGCTTCGAGCGCCTGGCGCAGACCCAGCCCCTGCGCTTGTCGGCGGTGTTCGGCTACGACCCGGAAGACTCGGTTTCGATGCGCGCTGACCTGCTGACCGCACCGCGCGGCGTGGTCGGCTATGCGCTGGATGGGTTGCGCCAGGCGTTCTACGGCGACCATGCCGATCGCCTGCTGCTGTTGCGCTACGACACACTGGCACAGCGGCCGGCGCAGGCGATGGAGCAGGTCTATGCCTTCCTGCAACTGCCGGGGTTCGCGCACGATTATGCCGGTGTCCAGGCCGAGGCCGATCGCTTCGATACCGCACTGCAGATGCCAGGCCTGCATCGTGTCCGTCGCGGGGTGCATTACGTCCCCCGGCGCAGTGTGTTGCCGCCGGCGCTGTTCGAGCGGCTGCAGGAGCTTGCCTTCTGGGAAAGCGAGCCCTCGCATGGAGCCCTGCTGGTATGAGCAGACACGTGGCTTGGCAACGCACGGCGGCGCGCCGACGGCACTACCGAGCAGGCGGGCAGCACGGCCGGGCGTCGGCGGCTGCGGGCGGATGACGACACTGTTCCGACGCGAGGCAATGGACTACCGGCAGCGCAGTCGGCTCGGGCCGGTGGTGCTGCGCCAGCATCGCGCGCTGCGTTGGTGCGTAGGCCTGCTGATGGCAGCGGTGATCCTGCTGCTGATCGGATTCTTCCGTCTGGGCTTCGCCCGTAGCAAGACCTTGCATGGCACGGTTGTCCCGGCAGACGGAATGATCGCACTCACCACGCCGCAGTCGGGTGTGGTGGTGCAGGTCGGCGCCGTGCAGGGCCAGGTCGTCGCTGCTGGCCAGATGCTGTTTGTATTGGAGGCCGAGCATCGCGACGATCGCGGGCGGCCGACCCGGCGTGCCGCTGCGGTGCTGGCTGAGCAGCAGCGCCTGGCCGTCGAGGCGATGGCGCAGCTGCGTGCCCAGGGGCGCATGCAGCAGCAGGCGGCTGCGCGGGCCTTGGCCGGCCTGCGTGATCGCCTGCAGCAGGTCGACGCCGAGCTGGACTTGCTGCGCCATCGGCAGCAGCTGACCCAATCGATCGAGCAGCGTTATCGCACCGCCTTGACGCGTGGCCTGGTCAGTCAGCAATTCGTCGACGAGAAGCAGGCCGACGTGCTCGATCAACGCACGCATACCCTAGAAGTGGAGCGCGAACGTATGGCCTTGGCCGATGCGCTTGCGCAGGCCCAGGCCGAGTTGCAGCAATTGCCGTCCAGCTTGCGCCAGCAATTGGCGATAGCCGGTGCCGGCCTGCAAGAGGACCGGCGTGCGGCGATCGAGCAGGCTGCCGCGTCGCGTTGGGAAGTGCGCGCGCCGCGTGCCGGGCGCATGGCGCTGCGGCCGCTGCAGCGAGGGCAGGCGGTTGTGCAGGGACAACGGCTGGCCGATCTGCTGCCGACGTCCATAGCGACCGAGGTCGTGTTGTACGCGCCCTCCGGGGCCGCCGGGCTCATCGGCCCCGGAATGCCGGTGCAACTGCGCTTCGATGCCTTGCCCTACCAGCATTACGGTCAGTTTGCCGGGCGGGTGGTCGAGATCGCCGCGGCGCCCGAGCCGGCGCGGGTCGACTCCGCGTCGGCGAGCGAACCGTTATACCGCGTGCGGGTGCGCCTGGCCGGGGATGCCGCGCTGCGTGCAGGACGCATGGCGGTCCTGCGACCGGGCATGCGCGTGCAGGGCACGCTGGCACTGGAATGGCGGCGTTTCTCGCAGTGGGCGTTCGAGCCGCTGTCCAACGTGTACGGCACGCTGCGATGAGCCGCTGGTGGGCGCAGCTGCGCCGAGCGTCCGGCGTGCGTGCCTTGCCAATGATCCTGCAGGGGCAAGTCGGCGAATGCGGATTGGCGGCCATGGCCATGATCGCCCACCATCACGGTTGCCACATCGGCCTAGCCGAACTGCGCCGCCGGTTCCTGCTGTCGCGGCAGGGAACCAACCTGGCCAATCTGGTCGCGATTGCGCAGGCGCTCGGTCTGCAGCCGCGCGCGCTGCGGCTGGAAATGGACGCGCTGCCGGATCTGCAGTTGCCCTGCATCGTGCACTGGGATCTGAATCATTTCGTCGTGCTCAAGCGGGTGGGCGCCCACCGTCTGCAGATCCACGATCCGGCCAGCGGGCCACGGAGCCTGACGCCCGGCGAATTCGCTCGCCATTTCTCCGGAATCGCGCTGGAACTCAGCCCGACTGCCGACTTCCGTCCGCAATCTGCGGCGCCGGCAGTGGCGTTGTCCTCGTTGATCGGTCGTGTCCACGGGCTTGGACGGGCGGTCTGGCAGGTGCTCGCCTTGGCGTTCGCGCTCGAGGTGCTCAGCCTGGGGATGCCGTTCCAACTGCAGTGGATCATCGATCAGGCGGTGCCGTCGGCCGACATCGGGCTGATCCATGTCCTTGGCGCCGGGTTCCTGTTGCTGGTGGTACTGCAAGCATGCATCGGCCTGCTGCGCGGATGGTTGATCGCCAGCGTGTCGGCGCAGTTGGGCTTTCAATGGATGGGACAGGTGTTTGCGCACCTGCTCTCGCTCCCATTGGCGTATTTCGAGAAACGTCACCTCGGTGGCATCCAGTCGCGCTTCGCCTCGATCACGCAGGTGCAACGCACCTTGACGACCGGATTCACCCAGACGCTGGTGGATGGCGTGCTGGTGGTCGGCACCCTCGGCCTGATGCTGGTCTACAGCGTCGGCCTCAGTGCGATCACGCTGGTGGCGGTGGCGCTGTATGCAGCGACGCGGTTGCTGTGGCTGGGGCGGATGCGCGAAGCCGCCGCCGAGCAGTTGTTGTGGGACGCGCGCCAGCACACCCATCTGTTGGAAAGCGTACGTGGCATCCAGGGCGTGCGGCTGTTCGGTCGCCAGCAGGTGCGGCGCATGGATTGGACCCATCTGCTGGCCGAACAGACCAATGCACAACTGCGTCTTGCGCAGGGCGAGGTCTGGCAGTCGTCAATCAAGCTCCTGCTGTTCGGATGCGAGCGGGTGCTTGTGATCTGGCTCGCCGCGTTCGCGATCCTGCGCGCGCAGCTTTCGCTCGGCATGTTGCTTGCGTTCATGGCCTATCGCGAGCAGTTCGCCACGCGCTTGTCCGAGCTGATCGATCGCCTGGTGGAGTTCCGCCTGTTGCGCGTCCATCTGGAGCGGGTGGCCGACATCGTCCATCAGCCGCGGGAGGAGGCCGGCCAGCGCATCGATGCACCGGCCTGGAACGACACCACCATCGAACTGTGCGGCATCGGCTTCCGCTATGCCGACGATACGCCGGCGGTGCTCGAAGACGTCAGCGTGCGCATCGCCAGCGGGGAATGCGTGGCCATCACCGGTCCGTCCGGGTGCGGCAAGACCACCCTGGTGAAGTTGATCCTCGGACTGTTGAAACCCAGTGCTGGGCAAGTGAAGATCGGCGGGCGCCCGCTGGCCGACGCGGCGCTGGCGCACTATCGCGCCATCGTCGGCACGGTGATGCAGGACGATCTGCTGTTCACCGGATCGGTCAGCGAGAACATCAGTTTCTTCGACCCGGAGCCGGATCAGGCGCAGATCGAACGTTGTGCACGCATCGCCGGCGTGCACCAGGAGGTGGAGCAGATGCCGCTCGGCTACGCCTCGTTGTTGAGCGAGGCGGGCACCGGGTTGTCGGGCGGGCAGCGGCAACGCGTCTTGCTGGCGCGCGCCCTGTATAGGTCGCCGCGCATCCTGGTGCTGGACGAGGCAACCAGCCATCTGGACGTCATGAACGAACACCGCGTCAATCGCGCCATCCAGGCGATGCAGGTCACTCGGATCATCGTGGCGCATCGGCGCGAAACCGTGGGCATGGCGGCACGTGTCATTACTTTGGAACGCGGACGCGTGGTGAGCGATCAGCCGATCGCCGCTTGGCAGCGGCTGCAGGAGCGCTCGGCCGCCGCCGACTGATCGCGGCGTTCGCCGCTGGCGCCGAGCAGGGCCGGTGTGTCCTTGCCTGCGCGCCTGGCCGCTTGGTTGGGCGGGACGAAAATACCGTGCTGGCACCAAGCGACCCCGACAGCGATCCGGTGTCTGTATGCCGCGCGTGCGCTCCGGCGCTGGCCGAACATCTGGGCAGTTGGCGTAAAGTGTCGGATCATTTGCCCCCATGCTCGCCGCTGCGGTCGTTTGCCTGGCCACTGCTAAAGGTGCCTGCGCGTTGGGGAATCGTCCGGATACCCTGCGCATGACTTCTGCTGTTCCCACCTCCCGTCGCATGGCGCTGCTGCTTGCCGGGCTGTCGATGTTCGGCCCGTTTGCGATCGACACCATCTTCCCGGCGCTCTCCCAGCTCAGCCGCAGCCTGGCGGTGGACCAAGTGGCGATCCAGCAGACCGTCAGCGTCTATCTGCTGGCCTACGGCCTGATGAGCATCGCGCATGGGCCGTTGTCCGATGCCTGGGGCCGCAAGCGGGTGATGCTGGGCGGGCTGGCGTTGTTTATCGCCGGCTCGGTCGGATGTGCGCTGTCGCAAGACTTGCCCACGCTGCTGGCGTTCCGCGCGCTGCAGGGCCTGTCGGCCGGCGTGGGCATGATCGTCGGGCGTGCAGTCATTCGCGACCTGTTCAATGGGCCGGATGCGCAGCGGCTGATGAGCCAGGTGTCGATGATCTTCGGCATTGCGCCGGCCATCGCGCCGATCATTGGCGGCTGGATCCTGCTCAGTGGCGCCGGCTGGCCGTTGATCTTCTGGTTTCTGGTGGTGGTCGGCCTGGTGCTGCTGGTCGCCACCCTGATCTGGCTGCCGGAGACCCACCCGGTGGAAGCGCGCACACCGCTGCAATTCAAGCGACTGCTGCAGGACTATGTGCGCATCGGCTTCAACCCGCGCTTCCAGCGCCTGGCTGCGGCGGGGTCGTTCAATTTCGCCGGCATCTTCCTATACATCGCCTCGGCGCCAGTGCTGATCATGCAGCACCTGAAGTTGGGCGAAGGCGACTTCGCCTGGCTGTTCATTCCCACCATCGGCGGCATGACGCTGGGCTCGTTCCTGTCCGGGCGCATGGCCGGGCGCATGGATCCGGTGCGGCAGGTCCGCATCGGCTTCATCTGCTGCGGTGTGGCGGCGCTGGTCAATCTGGCCTACACATTTGCGGTGGCGCAGATCGCCTTGCCGTGGGCGGTGCTGCCGATCTTCCTGGCGGGCATGGGCATGGCGGTGATCTTCCCGATCCTGGCGCTGGCGGTGCTGGACATGTACCCGCAGCAGCGCGGCCTGGCGTCCTCGCTGCAGGCCTTCACCCAGTTGATGACCAATACGGTGGTAGCCGGGGTGTTGTCGCCGCTGCTGAGTGAACACCCCCAGCATCTGGCGATCGGCATGACCGGCTTTTTCTTGCTGGGCTGGCTATTCTGGCGCTGGGAGCGCCGCAGCGGCCGCCGGTTACGGCACCGCCAGGCCACCGAGGCAGTGCCTCTGGAGCCGGCCGACCACCTCTGACCTCACGGGAGCCTGCATGTCCACCGATTCCAAGTTGCGCCGTGATGCCCGCAAGCGCGCCGCCGAGCGCCAGCGCAACCAGGCCGCCGCCAATCCTGCGCCGGTCTCCCTGATCGAGCCGCATGCCGAGCTCCGCGACCAGCAACGCACGCTATTGGCCGGCATCGTCCGCCGCGACGGCGAATGGGTGCTGGGCATGGATGGCCGCATCGCCGGCGAAAGCACCAGCGCCGCGCAGGTGCTGGCGCTGATCATGCGCGCCGCCGAGTTGCACGAGCGCCAGGGCACACCGGTCCGGCTGACCTACTCGGACGCGCTCAAGGACGCCGCGCACGCCGAAGCCCGTGCCGACGGCATGGAGTTCGAGCAATTCAAGACCAGGTTGAGCGAAAGGCTGCAGGGGGGCGCCAAGCTCAATTGAGCTTGGTTGCAGACGCGCGTTTAGCAGCAGGGCGTCATGTCATTGCCGCGATCCGGCAATGACATAAGCAATATATGTCACCGCGCTGCAGCAGCTGCAGTTGTCGCGGTAGCTGGAGTGGCAGCGGTTGCCTGCCATCCACACATCTGCCCCTGATTCTGCTGCTTCAGCCATTCGCTCATCGGCGCGAAATACTCCAGCATCGGGCCGGCGTCGAGCTTGTCGCTGCCGGTGAGTTCCTTCAACGTGGTCTGCCACGGTTGGCTGGAGCCACGCTGCAGCATCGACCAGAACTTTTGCCCGGCGTCCTTATTGCCGTAGAAGCTGCATTCGTACAGCGGGCCTTGATGCCCGGCGGCCTGGCACAAGCCTTTATAGAACTGAAATTGCAGGATATGCGCCAAAAAATAGCGCGTGTACGGTGTATTGCCGGGCACGTGGTACTTGGCGCCGGGGTCGAAGAAGTCTTCGCCGCGTGCGCTCACCGGCGCCACGCCCTGATACTTGGCTTTCAGTTCCCACCAGGCCTGGTTGTAATGCTCGGGCGTGATCGAGCCGTCGAACACGCCCCAGCGCCAGCGGTCGATCATCAGGCCGAACGGCAGGAACGCCACCTTGCTCAGCGCCATGCGCATCTGCGAATTGATCAACGACTCACGGCCGGTTTGTTGTTCGCCCACCAAGCCGATCGACTGCAGATACTTGGGCGTCATCGCCAGCACGATGGTGTCGCCGATCGCTTCGTGAAACCCATCGTTGGCGCCGTTCTGGAACAGCGGCGGCAACGGGTTATAGGCCAGGTCGTAATAGATGTGGCCCAACTCGTGGTAGATGGTGGTGAAGTCTTCTTCGGTGGGTTTAATGCACATCTTGGTGCGCACGTCCGCATCGATGTTCTGGTTTGGTTCGCCGCCCATGTTCATGTCCCAGGCACTGGCGTGGCAGACCACATCGCGGTCCAGCGGTTTGATGAACTGCGAGCGCTGCCAATAGGTGTCCGGCAGTTTGGGCATGCCGAGCGAGGTGTAGAAATCCTGCGCGCGCTCGGTCATCTGTTTGGCGGTGCGCAGTTGCGCTTCGCGTTCGGCGTTGAAGCGTGCGGCCGCGCCTCCATCGCCGCCGGTGTTGCGTGCCAGCACCGCAGTGAGGTTGCCCTGATACTGCTTTTCCAGCGCCGAGGTGATGTCCAGATCGCCGGCACCGGGGTAGGGCTGCAGCAGATCCCACAGATTGCTCCAGTCCTGCTGCCACATATTGCCCATCAGATGCGCCGGCAACAGGCCGCCGGCGACCTCGCCCTTGTCCTTGCCGTATTGCGTATCGAGTTTGCCGCGCGCATAGCACTGCAACTGCGTGTACAGCGGTTTGACCTGTTCCCACAAACGATCAGTTTCGCTGGCCAGTTGCGCCGGCGGCATGTCGTAGCCGCTGCGCCAGAGCACCCCGACGTCGGCGAAGCCGAGTCCGCGCGCGCCTTCGTTGGCGAGCTCGACAAAGCGTTGATAATCCTTGCGCATCGGCTGTGCGGTGCTGTGCCAGCCCTTCCATGCGTCGAGTTGTTCGTTGTAGTCGCGGCTGCTGGCCAGCACTTGCTCCAACTCACCGAGCTGGCGGCAGCGGCGCTGCTCGCCGTCGCCCACGCAGTAACTGCCGGCGCCGTAGTCGCCTTCCATCTTGGCGGCGATGCGGGTGAGTTCGGCCAGTTTGGCCGGGTCACGCGGTGCGGGCAGGGCGCTCATCAATTTCAGCAACTGCAGCGCACGCGCGCTGTCGGCCGACATCGGTGTGCCGACGTACTGCTTGGATTGTTCGATCCAGCGATCCAACTGCGCCAGCGAGCGCTCGTTGGCCTTGGCCGCAAGCAATTGCGAATCGCTGTTGATATAGGTCGACGAAAGCCACTGCGCGGCGGTGGTTTCCGGATAGGCTGCCTTGTAGTCGGCGCTGATACGCGCAACGAACTGGTCGGCGCTTTCCTCCGGCGCGGTCTTGGTTGCGACAGGTTTGGCCGGCGGTGCCGCATCCCGGCGGCAGGCCGACAAGCTCAGGGTGCCGGCAGCCACGGCCAACGCCAGCAACAGCAAACGAGGATTCACGGGTGGTCCTTGCAGTGAAGTCCGGCGAAGGCTAGAGCGCGCCGGGTTTCAGGGCAAGGGCAACGCCCGCCACGCATCCACTGGTGCGGGCTTTGTGGCAGGCGCTGCCAATCAGTGCAACGTCGTGCCGGTGCACTTGGCGAACAGATCGCGCTCGGGTGCGTAGACGCTGGTCTTGACCTGCATCAATCCCAGCACCGATGGGAACAGCGCATCCTGATCGGTGTATTGCCCTGCACGGTGGCGCAGGCAGGCTTCATCCAGCCCGCGATCGCGCGCGAACTCCGGCGAGAACCACATCACCATCGGCACGTGGGTCTGCTCGTTTGGCGCGATGGCATACGGCACGCCATGCAGGTACAGGCCCTTTTCGCCGAGCGATTCGCCGTGATCGGAGAGATAGATCATCGCCGTGTCGTAGTCCGGCAGGCCGCGCAGCGCATGGATGGCCTGATTGAGGAAATGGTCGGTGTACAGGAGCGAATTGTCGTAGGCGTTGACGATGTCCTGGCGGCTGCAGCTGCCCAGGTCTGCGGTCTTGCAGACGGGCTTGAAGCGTTCGAACTGCGCCGGGTAACGTTCGAAGTAACTCGGTCCGTGGCTGCCCAGTTGATGCAGCACCACGACGCGGTCGCCGGGCTTTGCCCGCACCTGCGCAGCCAGATCGCTCAGCAAAATCTCGTCCATGCAGCGGCCATCGGCGCACAGGCCCTGCGTGGTGGCATCGTCCAGCTTCTGGAGCTCCAACCCGTCGCACACGCCCTTGCAGCCAGACTGGTTGTCGCGCCATAGCGTCGAAATACCGGCGTGTTCCAGTACATGCAGGAACGACTGATGGCCACGGATCATGTCCTCGTTGTAATCGCGACGGCCGTACGGTGAGAACATGCACGGCACCGACACTTCTGTGCTAGTGCCGCACGAATGCATGTCCGGGAAATTGATCACCCCGGCCTGTGCTAGCTTCGGCGTGGTCTGACGGGCGTAGCCATTGAGGCCCCAGTTCTGCGCACGTGCGGTTTCACCCAACACCACCAGCAACAGGCGCGGGCGGCTGCCCGGCGCACGCGGCGTGGCCATGGCGTCGTGTTCGATCGGCTGTTTGGGGGCACGCTTCATCGGCGAATCGGATTTGAGATTCTGCCGCAGTGCCACGATGTAGTTGATCGGCGTGGCCAGGTAACGCACTTCGCGGTGGTTGCGCATCAACGCAGAAATATCCTGCGACGACAGCATGGTGCCTGCGGCACCTACCAGCGCCACGGCCAGCAGAAAGCCCACCCGCACCAGGAACGCCTTGCCCACGCTGTACGCGCGCAGACGTGTGCGCCATAGCAGTGCGGTCGGGATCAGGAAGTAGCACAGCAGCGGCAGGATCAGGCCGGGCGTGAGCAACTCACGCGATTCCTTGTGATCGGTATGCAGCACATTGCGCAGCATGTCCGCATCCAGATAGACGTTATAGCTGTCCATGTAGTGCGCGGCCAGGGCGGTGGTGAACAGCAACAGCGTCAGCAGCGGCTTTGCATTCCAGCGCCAGACCAAAACGCCCAACAGCAGCGCATGCACGGCCACCAGCAGCGCCATCAACGAGATCGCAAACCCAATGCTGCCCGGATGCGTGGCCATGGCCGTGCGCCAGAACAACTGATTGCACACCAACGCGAAAAACAGGCTCGAAAGCAGCACCAGCGCTTCGGTCGACACCGTCGGCCGCGTACTCCATGTCAGCGCGCGCAGGCCACTGCGCGTGCGCGGTTCCGGCAACCAGGTACTCATGCAGCATCCCCCGAGAGCAACGTCACGCCAGGTGCGCGACGCGGCCTTTGCAGCATCACGCAGTACAGTGCAAGTGCGCTCACCCAGCACACTGCCAGCGACCACAGGTCGTGCGAGAGAAAATGCGCGCCGCGCAGTTGTTGTGCAACACCGAAAATGAGACCTGCTGCCAAGCCTGTAAACAAACCTGCGAACCGCCATGCAGGACCGAGCGCTAGCGCACAAAAATACAGCGCTACCCACGCATAACCGGCACTGGCATGGCCGGCAGGAAAACAACCAGACGCGGTAATGCCATGGCGCGATTCGAATAGCCCGATCATCGCTTGCGTACCGCCATAGCGGCTCAGATCCCACGGGCAATCCATCGCCGTCCACGACTTGAGCAGCGACACCAGCGAGGTCGCCAGTGCGACGGAGGCGGCCAAGTAAGTCAGCGGCCAGCGCAACACCTTCAGGCGTGGCCTGCACCAGGCAACAATAGCCAGCACCAGAACGCCGACCCCGGCTGCCGTGCTCAACCATTTACCCACGTGGTGGATCACGACACTGGTGAACCAGTGGTCCTTGAGTAGCCAGTGCCCGCCTTCCAGCCGATACAGCGCATCGGCAACCCATTGGTCGCCACCGGCGCCCATCAGCAACGCGCTTGCCAACAGGACGCAGGCCATGGGCAGCCACAGATGGCGCACAAAGAAGTGCGTCTCCATGCCGTTGGCGGTATGCGCCACGGTCGGCGCGTGGCTGGGAAACGTTGTCATTAAGATGTCGGCCTGTGTCAATGCCCGACATCTTCGAAACCCGGATGTCGGAAAGCGGTCGGACCGGGGTTGCTCGGCCGTTAACCCGGCACCAAGCATTCAGTCTGCATCGCCTTCGCTACCGGTTTGTTCGGCGTCGGACGCAGTGGAGATGCAACCGGCATGCCATGCCGTGCCCGGCAGCAATTCCCATTGGTTGCGATTGGACTCGCCGATATCGATGCGTTGCGCCGGATCGATACATGCCGGTACCGCTTCTTTGAGCACGAACAGCCAGCGGGTGTGCGGCGATTGCGCGAGCCACGGGCCGGCCTTGGCCCATTGGTCCCTCCAGCTCGCCTTGAAGCCGAAGTCGGTGACCGGACGATCGGCCTGCAGCAGGTTCTGTTCGCGCCAGGCCAGCATGCCCAGTTCTGCGTCCGGGCCGATGCGCTGGCCCACCCGCTGCATCAACCGTGCGGACGAACTGTACGGATCCAGCGCCGGCATCAAGCCCAGGCCATACACCGTCCACAACGCGGCGGTCATCACC
The DNA here is from genome assembly GCF_000772705.2 of Xanthomonas vasicola. Lineage (GTDB taxonomy): Bacteria > Pseudomonadota > Gammaproteobacteria > Xanthomonadales > Xanthomonadaceae > Xanthomonas > Xanthomonas vasicola. Next base: position 19,753 of record NZ_JSBW02000014.1, on the reverse strand, counting down.
ACTAATGCGGTGCCAGCGCGTTTGCCGCGCGACCATGCAGTGGCGGCCAGGCCGACCGCGCCCAGGCCGATCAACCAAATGCCCACGGACTGCAGCGAGGCGAGCTCCATGCCGCGCTTCACTGCGGTGTTTTCGGCCCAGTACAGATGCAGCGCAATGCCGGCGCCCAGCGCGAAACCGGCGACGGCAAGCAGCAGCACATACCCGGTCAGCAGCATTCGCACGCCGCGCCGGCGCAACAGCCCGGCCAGCAATGGCGCCGCGGCAATGCACAGCGCCGGCAGCATCGGGAAGATGTAGACCTCTCGCTTGCCCGGGCTGGCGCTGAAGAACAGCAGCACCAACACGCTCCAGGCAAGCAGCAGCAGATAGCGGGGGTCGCCGCGCCGTAGCCGCCGCCACCAGGCCGGCAGCAACCACGGTAACAACAGGCAGCCCGGCAACCACAACGTGGCGATCACCTGCAGGTAGTACCAGGTCGGTTTGACGTGATGCCAGGCGTGCGCATAGCGCGTGCCGGTCTGCTTGAACAACAGCTCGTGCGCGTAGGCATGCAGCTGTGGGTTGTCGCTGTGCAGCAGTGCAATACACAGCGGCCCCAACCACACCGCGGTGCCTGCCACGAAGGCCGGCAGCACCAGCAACCAGCTACGTGCTGCCTGCGCACGCGCCGGCAGCACGCTCACGTGTGTGGGTCGCAGCGCCATCCACGGCAGCAACAGCAGCAGCGGCAGAAAGCCGACGCCCTTGGTCACCGTGCCGACACCCGCGGCAAACAGGCCCAGCGTCCAGGCGCGCCAGTCCGGCCCGCGCAGCAGGTGTCGCAACATTCCCCACAACGACAGGGTAGTCAGCGCCACCAGCACCATATCGATCTGCGCGCGCTTGGCCATCAGGCCGAACTGCAGCACCGTGAACAAGGCCAGCACCGCATAGGCCGCCATGCGCCGATTCCACAGCCGGCACGCGATATCCCAGGTCAGCCACAACGTGGCCAGCGCGGCCAGCAGCGACGGCAGCAGGAAGGCCACCGGCCAGTGCGGTATCACCGCGTAGGTCGCAGCCTGCAACCACATGAACACCGGTGGCTTTTCAGCGTACAACTCGCTGCCACGGTGCGGCAACAGCCACTGACCGGTCTCGACCATGGTGCGCGCAGCCAGCACGAAGCGCGGTTCGTCTGGCGGGTTGGGCTGGCGCATGCCAAGGCCGGCCAGCAGGCTGACGAGAATCAAAAGCAGTGCGGCCAGCAGCGCGCGCTGGCGGGATGGGGAAGCAGAGATGGCAGGCGACACGCGCACGCCCTGAGTAAATGCGGGCAGACACTATCTGGCAAGTGGGTCGGAAATTTGTCGGAACAAAGTGCGCCGCATCGAAGTGGGCAGCGCAGGCATCGCAGTTGTGCGGGGGATTGGAGCGCAACCGATTGGAAGGCCGCACCGGCGATACCGGCTGTGTTTGGCTGGCCTCGGTTAGGATGCGCACACTGTGCCTGCCTGGCCGCCCTGGAACCCCGCTCATGCGGCTGCTGGTCATTGAAGACAACCGCAATATGGTTGCCAACCTGTTCGAGTACTTCGAAGCGCGCGGACATACCCTGGACGCCGCGCCCGATGGCATCACCGGCCTGCACCTGGCCACCACCCAGCACTACGATGCGCTGATCCTGGACTGGATGATGCCGCGCATGGACGGGCCGGAAGTGCTGCGCCGCCTACGCGAACAGCACCAATCCGAGTTGCCGGTGATCATGCTCACCGCGCGCGATGAACTGCCGGACAAGATCGCCGGCTTTCGCGCTGGCGCCGACGACTACCTGACCAAACCGTTCGCGCTACCCGAGCTGGAAGTGCGCATCGAAGCCTTGTTGGCGCGCGCACATGGCCGTCGGCGCGGCAAGCTGCTGCAAGTGGCCGACCTGCGCCTGGACCTGGCCACGCTGGAAGCCACCCGCGCCGGCCAGGTGCTGCATCTGTACCCGGCCTGCCGCAAGTTGCTGGAAGTGCTGATGCAGGACAGCCCGGCGGCGGTGACGCGGCAACGCCTGGAGCAATCGCTGTGGGGCGACGACCCGCCCGACGGCGACATGCTGCGTTCGCACATCTACGAGCTACGCCGCAGCGTTGATGGCCCGTTCGCAGAAAAACTGATCCACACCTTGCCCCGGCTCGGCTACCGGCTGGCGCAGCTGGATGCGGCCGAAGCGCCTGGCGCAGGCGACAGCAGCGATGTCTAAGCAGCGTCCCCTGGGTCGCCGCGTGCTGGTGTGGTTGTTCGGCTACACGCTATTGATGACGCTGGCGGTGTTCGGTACCGCGCAGTACCTGCACGAACGTGCCGAACACGGCGTGTGGCGCTCACTGCTGAATTCCGAACTGGACAGCATTCTCGAGCGCAGCGTGCAGAATCCGGATTACCACTGGCAGGATTCGGACACCTTGCGGCTGTACCGCATCGACGACGTCGCGCGCACACCGCCGGTATTGCGCAGCCTGCATCCAGGCTTGCACGACGGCCTGGAAATCGCCGGCCGCCAGAGTGCGGTGATGGTGCGCGACACCGCGCATGCCGGGCGCCTAGCGCTGGTGCTGGACATCTCCGACTTCGAAGCACTGGAAAAATTCCTGACCCGCTGGATGCTGGCCGCTGGTATCGCGCTGATTGGCATCACCTTGTTGATGGGCACCTACGCGATGGCCCGGTTGGTGCGCCCGCTGGTGGAACTGGCACGCGACATCGGCGCATTACGTCCGGGGCAACGCGCGCAGCAGATTGCGGTCGGGCCGCAGGGCAGCGCCGAGCTTTATGTGATTGCCGATGCGCTCAACAATTATCTCGAGCGCAATAGCCAGTTTGTGGACCGCGAGCGCGCCTTCATCGACAGCACCAGCCACGAATTACGCACGCCCATCGCGGTAATCGGCAATGCGGTGGAGTTGGCGCTGGAGCAGCCCGGTACGCCGCCGGTAGTACGCCATCAGTTGCAGCGCATCGGGCAGACCAGTGCCTCGGTCGAACAGTTGATCACTTTGCTGCTGGTGCTGGCCAAGGACCCGAGCCGGCTGGTGCGCAGCAGCGACTCGTTGCGGCTGGACCAGCTGCTGCCGGATATCGTGACCGACCACACGCACCTGTGCGCCGACAAGGATCTGCAGCTGATCGTGGACCCGCTGCCGCCGTGCAGCCTGGTTGCGCCGGTTGCCATCGTGCAGACCGCCATCGGCAACCTGCTGCGCAACGCCATCGAAAACAGCGACCGCGGCATCATTCGCATCTCGCTATCTGCGCCCGGCGTGGTGCGCATTGCCGACCCGGGCCACGGCATGGCGCCGGAAGAGATCAGCGCCATCTACATGCGCTTGGCACGCGGCAACGCACGCCAGGGCAGTGGCATCGGGCTGGAATTGATCGGGCGGCTATGCGAACACCTCGGCTGGCATCTGCAGCTGGATTCCAACGCAGGGCAGGGCACGGTGGCGACGCTGGATCTGTCCGGCGCCACCGCAGCGGTTCACTAAAGCGCCCCAAAAACCGACTGAGCTCACCGCCGGGCGACCGGTGCTCGGCGCGGTATGTACCACGCGTCCACGACAATCCCTGCGCGCGCTTTCGGCACCTGCCTAACGATTGCGCGCGACGATTTGGTTGCTGCTCCAGCGCTCAGCGCAGGATCAGGCCGGCAACAAGCCGCGCGCGTGCAACCAGCTGCGCGCATTCTCCGCGTCCTGCTCGAACCAGGCGCGCGTGGAGCCCAGCCGATATGTATAGCCCCAGCTGTCCATGTCGGCCATCAGGCGCGCGCTGCCCACGCCGGGCAACTGCTCTGCCAGCAGGATCTGCAGGTAACAGGTCGCGTCTTCTTCCTCCACCGAATCGGTGGCGTCTGTATGGACCGCGGCGCGTTTTTCCGCGGGCAGCACGATCAAGTGCCCCGCTTCGTGCAGGAGCGAATGCACCGGCGTGTCGTCGCGCACATACACATCGCAGCCGATGATGCCGGCTTCCGGTTCGCCCCAGAAACTGCCAGGAATCGCCGCGCCCGATTCCACACGGTGCAGGCGCAAGCCATAGCGCGCGAGCAGCGCGGCGGGTGCGTCCAGGCCGATATCGGCCACGCACAGAACATCGGCAGCGGTGGGTGTTGCAGTGGGGGTGGTGGTCACGCGCAATCGCTCGCGGTCGGGTCACATGCAACAACGGCACCGTGCGAACGCGGTGCCGTTGTTTGCGCTTACTTGTCGCCGTCTTCCGGCAAGGCGACCGAGATATCCAGCACGTCGTGTTCGCCATCCTTGACCAGATCCACACGTACCGCATCTGCATCGATGTTGACGTATTTCTTGATCACTTCCAGCAATTCGCGCTGCATCAGCGGCAGGTAATCCGGCCCGCCGCGGTGGTTGCGCTCCTGCGCAATGATGATCTGCAGGCGGTTCTTGGCCGTCTCGGCGGTGTTCTTCTTGCTCTTGAGAAAATCGAGCAGGCCCATGCTTACCCTCCGAACAGCTTGCTGAAGAAGCCTTTCTTCTCCACGGATGTGAATCGCATCGGGCGCTCCTCGCCCATGATGCGGGCGACTGCGTCTTCATACGCCTGGCCGGCGGGTGACTCGCCATCCAGGATCACCGGTTCGCCCTTGTTGGAGGCATTGAGCACGTCGCCGGATTCGGGAATCACACCGATCGCCTTCAGCCCCAGCACTTCTTCCACGTCGGTGATGCTGAGCATCTCGCCGCCTTCCACGCGACCCGGGCTGTAGCGGGTCAGCAGCAGGAACGCCGGCACGCTCTTGCCTTCTTCGGCCTTGCGGGTCTTGGAATCGAGCAGGCCGATGATGCGGTCCGAGTCGCGCACCGACGACACTTCCGGGTTGACCACCACCACTGCGCGGTCGGCAAAATACATCGACAGGAACGCGCCTTTTTCGATACCGGCCGGCGAATCGCAGACGATGTAGTCGAAGCCGTCGGCGGCCAGTTCCTTGAGCACCTTCTCAACGCCGTCCTGGGTCAGCGCGTCCTTGTCGCGGGTTTGCGAGGCAGCCAACACGTACAGGTTGTCGAAGCGCTTGTCCTTGATCAGCGACTGCTTGAGCGTTGCTTCGCCGTGCACAACGTTGACGAAGTCGTACACCACGCGCCGCTCGCAGCCCATGATCAGGTCCAGGTTGCGCAGGCCGACGTCGAAGTCGATGACCGCAACTTTCTTGCCGCGCTTTGCCAGCCCGCAGGCCAGGCTTGCGCTGGTGGTGGTCTTGCCGACGCCGCCCTTGCCGGAGGTGACTACGATGATTTCAGCCAAAGGATTTCTCCGAATATTTCTGTGGTTGGGCCGCGTCAATCAAGCGCAGCGATCTTGATCTGATCCTGCTCCAGCCAGACCTGGACGGCCTTGCCACGCAGGTCCATGGGAACATCGTCCAGCACCTTGTAGTGGCCAGCGATGGCGACCAGTTCGGCGTGGAAGTCGCGGCAAAAGATGCGCGCGTCAGGGTTGCCCTGCGCGCCGGCCAGAGCGCGGCCACGCAGGGTACCGTAGATATGGATGCTGCCGTCGGCGATGACCTCGGCCCCGGCACCCACCGTACTGAGTACGGTCAGGTCGCAGTTCTCCGCATACAGTTGCTGGCCCGAACGCACCGCGGTGCGCTGCATCCGGCCAGGGGCAGGACGCGCGGCCGGCGGTGCCTGTTCGGCACGTGCAGGCGGCGGTGGAGGCGGTGGCGGGCTCACCGCGGCCGACTCGTACTGGGCGCGGAATTTGGCCAGCAACGGCACACCCAACTGCTGGGACAGCAGGTCGATCTCGCTGGTGCCATAGGCCAGCGCCACCGGCAGCACGCCGGCCTCGCGCAGACCGTCCAACAGCGCCTTGGCCGTCGCCAGGTCCGGCACCTGCGACAGCCCGCCGAAATCCAGGATCACCGCGGCGCGGCCGAACAACTTGGGTGCGCGGCTCACGCGCTCGCGCATTTCCTGCACCAGCCGCGGCACGTCCAGCGTGCGCACGCGCAGGTTGGCGATGCCCACCTGGCCGATCTTCAGTTCGCCGGCCTGTTCAAAATCCACATTCACACTTGCCACTACTCAGCTCCCCGTCGATGGGTTGGTGGTGGCGGCATGACGCGGCCGGCCCACCCACGGCAAGTCTTCGGGCAACTTGCCGCCATAGGTCTCTTTGACCCACGGATAGCTGCACATGTCTTTCATCAGCATGCTGGCGCGCACTTCCACATCGGCCATGGTGTTCTGGCCAACCTCGCGGAAGCCGAAGCTGCCATGGAACAGCAAGGCCGCGTCGGCGCCGTGGTCCAGGAACACCTCACAGGCCAACTGCGGGTAACGCAGCTCGGTGTAGCTCTGCACATCGGCATAGAACGCCCGCCCGACGCCACCACCGCGGCGGCGGCTGGCGACCACGATGCGGTCGATGTAGAAGAATTCCGGATGACGGTCCCGGAACCAGGCGAAATTGCTGCTGTCGTGGGCACTGCCACTTCCGAACCCAACCAGAAACCCGGCCAGGTTGCCGTCGCGCTCTGCGACGCGGAAATATTCGGCCTGCTCATAGAAACGTTGCAGTTTGGCTGAATCCAGCGGCAGGATCGCCAATCCGGCATTGTTGTTCAGGGCCAGGACGGAATCGAGCTCGTGCTCGCGCACGTCGCGGATGACGATCGACATTGGGACTCCGTGAGGTAACGCGTCGACCCGAAATCGGATCTGCGTCGGATTATTACATGCGTGGCCTGAAGCGGCGACCCGGCGCACGCGATCTGCCCGGCGCGTGGCATGCGAACGCGGGCATCGCCACGTCAGCAGCACCGCCGCTGCTGCTGCTCCTATATCCATTGACCGTACCCGCAAGCACCAGCCCGCATGCATGACTTCCGGCAAGAGGGCAGCGCGGTCGCTTACGCCTAAGATGCGGACATGTTGGGATACCTCAGTCATACGCGCGTCCTGCGCTTCGCCGGCCTGTTCACCTGGGCGATGATCGTCATGCCGTTGGTGTACACGTACTGGCCGCCGGCCGAAGAGGGCGACCACCGCAGCGTGGCCGAGGCGGTCATGATGTCGGCATTCTTCATCGGCTTTGGCGCCAGCTACTTCTGGTTGACCCGCGGCTTGAACAGCGGAGGGCACGCGCACTGGTACGACCGGCTGATCCTGTTGCTGCTCACCATCTGCGCACTGGCGGTGAGCTACTTGAGCGGAACCGGGCTCGGCAGCATCCTGATGATGGTCGCCGCCGGGGTGATCCCGTGGCTGCTGCCGCTGCGCGTGGGCGTGCTATGGCTGGTGCTGAGCCAGCTGGCGGTGCTGCCGGTGTTCTACTACCTGCGTCCGGACTTCACTCTGTTTGCGGCGTTGATGCAGTCGCTGTTGTACGGCGGCTTTTCGATGTTCATCTTCGTCACCAGCCTGGTGGCCCGCCAGCAGACCGATGCGCGCGAAGAGCAGCGCCGGCTCAACGCCGAACTGCGCGCCACCCGCGCGCTGCTGGCCGAGAGCGCGCGCGTCAACGAGCGCACCCGCATCTCGCGCGAGCTGCACGACCTGCTCGGCCACCACCTCACTGCGCTCAGTCTCAACCTGGAAGTGGCAGGCCACATCACCGAGGGCCAGGCCCAGGAGCACGTGCGCCAGGCGCACACGCTGGCCAAACTGTTGCTTACCGATGTGCGCGAGGCGGTCAGCCATCTGCGCGACAGCGGCGCCATCGATCTGGAGGCGGCGCTGCGCCCGCTGGTCACCCAGGTGCCGTCGCTGGATATCCACCTGGATATCGCCCAGCCGCTGACCCTGGACGACCCCGAGCGCGCCCACGTGCTGCTGCGCTGTACCCAGGAAATCATCACCAATGCGGTGCGCCATGCCGGCGCGCGCAACCTGTGGATCCAGGTACGCCGCGATGCCGATACGGTGCTGATCGACGCCCGTGACGACGGCCACGGCGCCGCTGCGGTCGCGCCCGGCAACGGGCTGCGCGGCATGCGCGAGCGGCTGAACCAGTATGGTGGGCAGCTCGAGATTCAAACCCGGCGGGGTGACGGCTTCGGCCTGCGCATCGCTGTTCCAGGCGCGCCGGCACTGATGCCTGCGGCCGTGACCCAAGGAGTGTTGTGATGATCCGTGTGTGCCTGGTCGACGATCAAACCCTGGTGCGCCAGGGGATCCGCTCGCTGTTGGCGCTGGACGACGGGATCGAAGTGGTGGCCGAGGCCTCCGACGGCAAGCAGGCGGTGGAGCAGATTCCGCAGATCCAGCCGGACGTGGTGCTGATGGACATGCGCATGCCGGTGATGTCCGGCCTGGAAGCGCTGCAGATGCTCTCGCGTAACGGCACGCTGCCGCCGACGATCATCCTGACCACCTTCGACGACGACCAATTGGTGCTGGCCGGGCTCAAGGCCGGCGCCAAGGGCTATCTGCTCAAGGACGTCTCGCTGGAACAGCTGGTCGGCGCCATCCGCACCGTGGCCGACGGCGGCTCGCTGGTGCAGCCGGCAGTGACCCAGCGCCTGCTCTCGGGCCTGGAACACATGCGTAACGAGTTCGTCAGCCTGGATCGGCCGGATCCGCTCACCGACCGCGAGACCGAGATCCTGCGGCTGATGGCGAGCGGCTTTTCTAACAAGGAAATCGCCAATTCGCTGGGCGTGGCCGAAGGCACGATCAAGAATCACGTCTCCAACATCCTCTCCAAGCTCGGCGTACGCGACCGCACCCGCGCGGTGCTGAAGGCGTTCGAGTTGCAGTTGGTCTGAGGTCGGCGCGGCGCGTGCCTGCGGCCGGGCAGGGATTCGCATTCAGGGCACCGCGGCCCCGTCAACGCCGCGCTATGGGGCCGTGCAATGCCGTACGGCAACCGCAACATCACACACACGCAGCGCGCGATGTGCATGATAGCGGCGCGCAATCGCCCAAACCCTTGTGCAGGTTGGGATTGCGCATCCCCCACGCGTCGTGTTGCGCGGTGACTGACACCGCAAGACCGCGCTACCCGTCGCACAACTGAACATCTGTCTCGAAGCCTGCTAGGATGGTGGCTTCGCTTCACTCAACCCGGCCGTGGGATCGGCCCCGGAGACCTCCTGAATGACCCGTATTATCGAGTTCCTGATCGCCTTGGGGATCGTGGCTGGCTTGTTTGTCGTGGTGGGCTTGGTGTTGCCCTCGGAGCGGCAGATGTCCGAGAGTGTTGAGACCAACCGCAGAATGACGATTGTTTACGACACCGTGAACAGCTTCCGTCGTTTCAAGGATTGGAACCCGCTCGTGCTGCGTGACCCGAAGATCCAGCTGAAGCTGGCCGGCCCGGAAGAGGGCAAGGGTGCACGCGTCGAATACAGCTCCACCGAGGGCTATATCGGCAAGGGCAGCTGGGAGATCACCAACAGCGTCAAGAACGAGCGTGTTGAGATCGCGATCGACGATCCCACCAAGGGCTACGACAAGGTCACCAATTTCACCCTGGTGCCGACCGGCAAGAACAACAAGAATGTCAAAATCACCCAGGACTACAGCGTCAAGTACGGCTGGAACCTGTTCGGTCGTTACGCCGGCTTGTACGTCAGCCGCCACGTGGGCGACGACCTGAAGCTGGGTCTGTCGCGTCTGGCGACCGCACTGGCCACTGTTCCGAACTTCGACTACCGCGCTGAGCTTGACGGCAAGCCGGTGTTGAGCGATCTCAAGATCGTCGATGTGCCGGCCGAGGACCTGTTGGTCGTCACCGCGGGCAACATCGATCGTGACAACGAGACGATCAAGAAGTCGATCAAGGACAACCAGGAGTGGATAAAGCGCGTGATGGATTCTAACGGCCTTGAGGCTGCTGGTCCGGTTCGCATCGTGACCACCGACTTCGCCTCCGACAAGTACGCGTTCGACGTCGTGCAGCCGGTGCGCAAGCGTGCTGGTGGCGCGCCGAAGACCGACGCCAAGGCAGACACCGCCAAGGCCAACGCTAAGAAAGACGACGCTGCTGCCGCGGCACCGGTCGATGCAACGCCAGTGGCTGCAACGGGCGACGAGCTGAAGCTCAATATCCCGTCCGAAGCACCGGTGAAGTACCAGCGCGTTCCGGCTCACCGTTCGGCATTTGCGACCTATGCAGGTCACATGGCAGGTCTGGACGCAGTGCGTAACTCGCTGCGTGCATGGGCTGCGACCAGCGGCATGGATGTGACCGATCGTCCGTACGAAGCTTGGAAGGGCGGTGTGGACAAGTCGTTCACCCAGGACGGTACGTACGACGTCTACTGGGCCATCAAGTAATCGTCTCACCACGATGACGTGATCCAGACCAAAAACGCGCCGCAGTCCTGCGGCGCGTTTTTTTTGCGCTACGGTGCTGTCATGGAAGTTGCCTGCATGTCTTTGCTCGATCGTCGTAGGAAATACCCTTCGCTGCTGGCGTTTTGCGGCGGCCTGCTGGCTGCCATAGCGGTCGGTCTGTCGGCCTACGCTTCGCACGGCGTGACTGATGCACTGGTGCAGTCGCGACTGCAGCTTGCATCGCTGTATGCGTTCGGCCATGGCGCAGTGCTGACCGTGCTGGGTTCTGCCGAAACGCGTGTGCTCGGCCGGATAGGTTTGTATCTGCTATTGCTGGGCACCTTGCTGTTCGCCGGTAGCCTGGTCGGCGGCGCGTTGCTGCATTGGCCGACCAGCTTGGCGCCGATTGGCGGCGGCAGCCTGATGCTGGGCTGGGTGGTGTTGGCCATCGGCGCCTTGAGGCGCTGAGCATGCCGCGCCACGCCCGCGGATTCGATGTGGAGGCTGCGTTCGCACATCTTGCTCGGCGCGACCGCGCGTTGGGCGCGTGGATGAAGCGCATCGGCCGGATCGCACCGCAGCCGGGATGGCGCAAGCCGTTCGACCCGGTGGATGCGCTGGCACGCGCCATCCTGTTTCAGCAACTCAGCGGCAAGGCGGCATCCACCATCGTGGCGCGGGTGGAAGTGGCGATCGGCGCGCAGCGCCTGCATGCCTGCGGCGTCTCAGGCAATAAGGCGCTGGCCCTGCGCGATCTGGCACGGCGCGAAAGCGCAGGCGAGATTCCCTCGCTACGCAGGCTCGCTTTCATGGACGACAACGCTATCGTCGATGCCCTGGTGCCAGTGCGCGGCATTGGTCGTTGGACGGTGGAAATGATGCTGATGTTCCGCCTGGGCCGCCCCGATCTGCTGCCCATCGACGACCTGGGCGTGCGCAAAGGTGCGCAGCGCGTGGACAAGCAGGAGCAAATGCCGACTCCCAAGGAACTGGCCGTCCGCGGCGAACGCTGGGGCCCATATCGCACCTACGCCGCGTTTTATCTGTGGCAGATCGCCGACTTCAGCGTGGAGACCAAAGTGCCGACACCGCGCTCGCAGGAGTAGCGCACTTGCAAGCATGGCCGACGCGACGATCGGTCGTGTCGTATGGCGCATGAGGTACGGCCGGCTTACGTCGCCGACCAACGCCAGTGCCAAGGCTCGTAAACGATGCCATGCGGGTTGTTGCGTGGATAACTCAGGCGGTAGCCGAACGCGTGCGCATTGCCGCACAACCAGGCGAATGCAGGCGTGGTTTCGAAGGATTCCTCGGCAGGCGGTTCGCCCGGTGTGCCGATGTCCAGCGCGTTGCCGCTGTGATGTTCGCTGAAACCTGGTGCTGCGTTGACCGCCAGAATCTGCTCCAGGGTGAGCCCGCGCGCGAACTTGCGCTCGAAGATGCCCAGTTGGTAATCGTGGCTGCGGTAGCCTGAAATCGTATCGAGCACGATGTCTGCGCGCAACGCAGCCGCACGCATTTGTCGCCATGCGCGCGCAGCGCCGGCACTCAGCCACAGCGGCCGACCGAAGCGATCGCGCCCGGCAAACTGCAGTGCAGCCGGTTCGGCGATCAGTTGCAGGCCGGTCTGTTGCGTGTAGGTGTCGGCTGCAAGCCCTAGCTGCGCCAGACGGCGCTGCAATCCATCGATTGCAAGTACGCCGTCGTGTGCCTGGCCAATGCGACCAGCGGCGGTGTCCAGCCGATCCAGCGCTTCGTCCAGTCCAGGCTCACGTGCCAGCCGTGGAATCAGCGGAATGATGCCCTGCGGTAGCTGCGCTGCCAGATATCGCCCATCGCGTTTGCGTCGCAATAACCAATCAGCCTTCGCGAGCACGCGTGCGTCGGCATTGCTGCGCGCATGCATCAGGGCGGCAGGCAATAGCTCGATGGCGGTGGTGTTGAGCAGCAGGGTCGAGTTCGTGTGCATCACAGCAGGGTAGGGCTAAGCATGGCTTACGGCCAGCTGTCGTAGATCCTCGAGCAATTGGCGCGGCTGCTCAGGACTGAGCACCACCAAGCCGTTTTCCCGCAATGGCAAAATCAGGACCCGTGTCGACTGGGTCAGCAGATAAAAGCCTCTATTTGCCGATTTGCTACGGTAATACCCCGACTTGAATCCGGGATAGCCGAAACCGCACAGCTGTAGGCCAGGCTTGAAGCCAGTGTGTTCGGCAAGATCGGCAATGCGTGCGTTGTCCAGGTGTATTGCGCGCAGTGGCACGCGCCTGGTGAAAAATGTCGAGCGCACGATCAGGCTGTTATGGTCCAGCCGGATACTGCGCCGCGTATGCGCAAGGGTACACACCACTGCCGCCGTCAACAGGATGCCCAGGTTTGCAATGAGTGTGCCGGGGTGGCTATGGCTGTCTGCGTGTACGGCGCCGATAACGCCGGCGACTGTCAACAGCGGCAGCCACAGCCAGACTACCAAGCCCCAGCGCGTCACCGGAGCAACGGCATAGTCGCGCTTGGGCGGACGTACGCGTTGCCCCGTACGCGCCTCCGGCGCAATGGGGCTGCCGTGGGATTGGCCAGATCGCGCCACCATCTCACACCTCCTTTAACGCAGGCAACGCAACACATAGTGGTTTCTGCATGGCGACGTTGAGCTGCTTCCGACCCTGGCCAAACCGCGTATTCGATTGGGCTTGGGTTTCACTCGGCGCAATGTTGACGATAAATGACGGTTTCAGCTCAATGGCTAGGGGGGTCGACCGCTTGTTCATGTCGATGATTCCTTATCGTCTTGCGGCTTCGACAGCCGCCCGGCCTTGCGCAGTGCATCGCGCAGCACGTATTCGATCTGCGCATTGAGACTGCGCAATTCGTCGTCGGCCCAGCGCTGCGCGGCGGCCAACACATCGGCGTTGATACGCAGCGGGTAGGCCTTTTTTTCGCTCATTCGCCGTCTCTGCGGCTGCCGTGCCGGCGCAGGTGCATCACCATCGACACGATCAGCACGTTGACGCCGATGATCATGCCGATCACCACCGCATAGATGCCGGCACGGTTGTCGCCAGCCCAGTACAGGCACGCGGCGCCGACCAGGATCACCAGGCTGATCAGCGCCCAGCGCAGGCCCAGGCCGCGTGCGCGGTCGTCATCGTCCGCACCAATGGACGCGGCGATCGCCAGCGCGGGCAAGCCGGAAAGCGCAACCACCAGGGGCACCATGACATTCATCGATTCGCCTCAATACAACGAGCCGGCGTTGACCACCGGTTGGGTACCACGATCAGAACACAACACGGTGAGCAGGTTGCTGACCATATGCGCCTTGCGCTCTTCGTCCAACTGCACCACGCCATTTTTCTGCAATTCGGACAGCGCCATTTCGACCATGCCCACCGCACCGGCGACGATGCGCGAGCGTGCGGCAATCACGGCATTGGCCTGCTGACGCTGCAGCATGGCCTGGGCGATTTCCGGCGCGTAGGCAAGGTGGCTGATGCGCGCCTCGATCACGTCCACGCCAGCCTGGGTCAGGCGCTCGTCCAGATGTCGCTTGAGCTGCTCGCTGATCTCGGCCGGATGACTGCGCAGCGAGATCTGCTCGTCCTCATGCTGGTCGTACGGATAGCTGGTGGCCATCGCGCGCAGCGCCGCTTCGGATTGGATATGCACGAAGCTCTCGTAGTCGTCGACGTTGTAGACCGCTTCGGAGGCATCCAGCACCTGCCACACGATCACCGCGGCAATCTCGATCGGGCTGCCATCCAGCTCGTTGACCTTGAGTCGTCCGCTTTCGAAATTGCGCACGCGCTGGCTGACGCGCCGCTTGGCGTAGAACGGCACATTCCAGCGCAGGCCGGCGTCCTTGACCGTGCCGACGTACTTGCCGAACAGGCTCAAGACCGCGGCCTGGTTGGGCTCCAGCGTGTACATGCCGGCCAGCATGAAAATGCACGCCGCCGCGACCAGCACTGCGGCGATGAACGCGGCCGGCGTGACGCTGGTGTTGGCCATCATCGTCAACACGTACCAGGCCGCGCCGATGAGGCCGGCGCCTGCGACGAGGACGACGGGAATGCCGGGTAACGAGCCGATCGGCTTCTCTTTCATGAGGGCGAGTCCTTTAGTGAAGTCATAAAAAAGATATCAATATGATATCAGCCAAGCAACAGCCGTTCGTCGGGCGTCGGCCTTAGCAGCCGTTAGAATGGCGGCCCCCCTCGTTCTGGACTGCGCCCATGACCACCCTCGGCACCCCGCTATCGCCTTCCGCCACCCGCGTGTTGTTGCTGGGCTCGGGCGAACTGGGCAAGGAAGTGGCGATTGAGCTGCAGCGTTTCGGCGTGGAAGTGATCGCGGCCGATCGCTACGCCAATGCCCCGGCGATGCAGGTGGCACACCGCTCGCATGTGCTGGACATGCTCGACCCCGCCGCACTACGTGCGCTGATCGCCAGCGAGCGTCCGCATTTGATCGTGCCGGAGATCGAAGCGATCCATACCGAAACCCTGTTAGCGCTGGAGCGCGAGCAGGGCCAGAAGGTCATCCCGACTGCGCGTGCCGCGCGCCTGACCATGGACCGCGAAGGCATCCGTCGCCTGGCCGCCGAAACACTGGGTCTGCCGACCTCGCCGTATCGCTTCGTCGACACCGCCGCCGAATACCGCGAGGCGATTGCGGCAGTGGGCTTGCCGTGCGTGGTCAAGCCGGTGATGTCGTCGTCGGGCAAAGGCCAGAGCACCTTGCGTAGCGAAGCCGATATCGATGCGGCGTGGGAGTACGCGCAAACCGGTGGGCGTGCCGGTGCTGGCCGCTGCATCGTCGAAGGCTTCATCGATTTCGATTACGAAATTACCTTGCTCACCGTGCGGCACGCCGGCGGCACTTCGTATTGCGACCCCATCGGCCACTGGCAGCAGGACGGCGACTACCGCGAAAGCTGGCAGCCGCAGCCGATGTCTGCCGGTGCATTGCGCCGCTCGCAGGAGATCGCCAAGGCCATCACCGACGATCTCGGCGGCTGGGGCCTGTTCGGCGTGGAATTGTTCGTCAAGGGCGACGAGGTGTGGTTCAGCGAAGTCTCGCCTCGCCCGCACGACACCGGTCTGGTCACACTGGTCTCGCAGGAGTTAAGCGAATTCGCGTTGCACGCCCGCGCCATTCTCGGCCTGCCGGTGGGCGCGGAAGATGGCGGCGTGATTCGTCAGAGCGGCCCCTCCGCATCCTGCGCGTTGCTGGCGCATGGCAACGGCGTGCCTGTGTTCGACAACGTGGCCGATGCGCTGCGCGACCCGGACACCGCACTACGCCTGTTCGGCAAACCCCGTGTGGACGGCCATCGTCGCGTCGGCGTCACCCTGGCACGCGCGGACAACATTGATGCTGCACGCGAGAAGGCGCGCGTTGCGGCGGCTGCGCTGACGATTCAGCTGCAGGCCTGAGTTTCCTGTCGACTCGCATTGGTGCAGTCGAAAGATTGCTGCACCGTAGACCTGGTTTGCTGGCTCTGAAAAGTCAGTTGGTAGCTAACAGGCGAGGCGCCAGGGAATGAACTCCCGACGACTCTCGCCCGGTCAGCTCATGGTTCGAGCTGCTGGAGCCTGCGTTTGTTCCTGTTGCAGGTTCCGTTGCTGCTCTGCCTGCACGCGCTCGGCTGCAGCCTGCGTCCATGCCTGACTGCTCTGCTTCAGCGTTGTATTGAGTGCGACGACCGTATCGACATGGGCGCGCAACTGGTCGTGCGATCCAGCCAAGTAAGGATTGTTCTGCACAGCAAATGCACGCGAGGCATCGTCGCTCAGTCTCACTTCGTCTATGCGTTCTATTCCCATCTTGCAGGATTGCACCGCCAGGCAGCCCGCAAGATTGGCGCTGCGCGCATCCGTTTGCCGTCCATGTTCGCGATCCAGGGTCTGTACGTGATCCTGCGCCTGTGTAAACAGTTGGTAGCCTGGATGCGTGGGGTCCTTCAACGATGGCGCGTGCCGCTCTTCGCTGAGAATGTGCTGCTGCAACGACCTTTGTGCCGGAAGCGGGTTCCGAATTTCCTTGTTCAACGCGCACGTGCGGAGGCTCGGGACGCTTTCTTAGTTGCCAGCCACATCCACCCACACCGCATGATGGTCGCTGCCATCGGCAATCGCCGCTTCCGGTGCGTGGTTGGCCGGCCAGAAAATGCCGCTGCCGATCAGGGTGAATTGGCGCGACGGCAGCACGTAGTCCAGGCGCATGGTGCCGGCTTGCGGGCCGAAGTCGCCGGTCACTTGATGCGGGTCGCCGCTGTGAGCGATGCCCAGCGTGGCGTATTCGGCGGTTTTCTCCGGGCCGCCCTCGCTGCGTGGGGTGGGGTATTGAAGGACGCGCGGGTGCTCGATCAACGCGCGGATCGCGTCATGCCGGCCGGCGCCATCGACCGGGTCGTTGTTGAGATCACCGAGGATGACGAAGCGCGCATCGCCAGCCAAGCCGCCGCAGCTGCCTTTGTCGTCGCAGAGCCAGCGTTGGCTCTCGGGGGCGTTGTCCAGATACGCGCGCCACAGCTGCAGTTCGTCGTGGTTGCGCGCGGCGTTGCGCTTTTCGGCACCGTCAAACACCGGCGGGGTGGGGTGTGACACCAGCGCATGCACCACACCCAATGGCGTGCGCACCGGCACATCCCAATGCGATTTGGACGACAGCCGTAGTTGTGCCCAGATGGCATCGCTGTAGTACGACGTCTTGGTGGCCGGATCGATCGGCCGCACTGCACCGGGCAGCGCGCTCCACTTCAGCAACTGGAAACTACGCACTGCCTGCTCGTCGATCGGGTAACGCGACAACAACAGCATGCCGTACTGGCCGGGGTGCAACCCGTAGCCCCATGCATCGTTGCCACGTGCGCGCCCTTCGCCGCCGATGCTGCCGTTCTTGTCCAGATCCAGACCACTCGGCATGCCGGTATTAACCTGTGCCAGATAGCGGTACGGATAATGCAACGCCTCGCCGCCGCCCGGCTGGGCCACCTGCAGATAGCGGTGCTGGAACAGATCGGCAGCGCGGTGTTCCGGGTCGAAGTCGAACTCGTTAAGCAGCACCAGATCTGGCCGCACGCGCTGCAGTACCGCAGCGATCTTGCGCGCATGCGCGCTATCGCCCTGCAGCTTGCGGATCAGGCCGCCAGCCTCGTCCGAATACAGCGAGGTGTTATAGGTGGCGATGCGCAGCTGGGCCGCAGCGGGCCGGGAGGCGAGGGTGTCGGTGTGCATCTTGGGCGACGGCGCGCGGTGAGCGCAGGACGCGCACAAGGCGGTCAGCGCAAGCAGCAGGAGAGGTTTGATCATCGCCGGATTCTCGCATGTGCGATGCGACATGCCGATGTCGCAATCCGGCGGTTCAACCGACCGATGCGTGTGCCGGCAAGCCGCGCCAGTGGCGGCCATCGTAGGCTTCCAGTGCACTGAAACGGCGCTTGTAGTTCATCTTCGCGTGGCCATCGATCCAGTACCCCAGATAGACATGTGCGCGGCGCTCGCGCTGCGCCCACTGGATCTGCTGCAGGATCGCGAATGTGCCTAGGCTGCGCGCAGCTGCCTCCGGCGCGTAGAACGTGTAGACCGCCGATAGCGCATGCGCGGTGACATCGGTCACCGCGACAGCCAGCAGCCGGCCAGGCAAATGCGCGATGGCTGGTTCGCGGATCTCCAGAAAGCGCCCATGCGACCAACCGCCGATCAGGAACTGGTCGAACTCGGTGGCGCCATGCTCGTCCATGCCGCCGCCGGGATGCCGGTGCTTTAGGTACTGGCGATAAAGCGCCAGTTGTTCGTCGGTGCGCTCGGCGGCCACCACGCGGACGACCAGATCTTGATTACGCGCCAGGCAACGGCGTTGACTGCGGTCGGGATGAAACGCATCCACCGCGATGCGTACTGGCACACAGGCACGGCACCGTTCGCAGTGTGGCCGGTAGACCAGATCGCCGGAGCGACGGAAGCCCCAGGCCAGTGCTTGCGGATAAATAGCACCCAGGCGCGGATCGTGCGGATCCAGCACCAGATCGCGCGCTTGCCGGTCGGACCAATAGCCACAGGCATGCTCGCCGGTCTGGAACAGGCGCAGGTCGTCGTGGGTGTCTGCATGGATGGCCATGGCCGAAGGATAGCGCCTGCGCGTCGCAGCAGCGGCGACTATCCGCCGGATGAATACGCCCGGCCCGGACGTCAACGCGCGCATCGGTGGCTCGTTGATGTGGGTGTTGGTGGCAGCGCACGGATGATCCGCACGCACCACCCACGCGATGCGGCCCAATGCAGGTGCCGCGTGGTTACCATCTCTCAGGAGTGTCTCATGACGTCACGCAAACCTTTCCTCGCCCTGGCCGTGCTGGCCGCGCTGTCCACCGGCGCCGCGTTCGCCGCCACCGTGCCGGCTTCCGGCGATGCGGCGCGTCCTGCCAAGCTCGACAAGAACGGCGATGGCGTGATTGACCGCAGCGAGGCGGCTGCAGATCCGGCCCTGGCTGCCCAGTTCGATACGCTGGACACCAACAAGGACGGCAAGCTGTCGCGCGACGAGCGTCCGCATCATCGTGGTCCTGGCCGTGATGGACGCGGCGGACCTGGCGAATGGATGGCCAAGCTCGATACCAACAAGGACGGCCGTATCAGCCGCGAAGAAGCCAAAGCCGACCCGAAGTTCGCCGCGCGCTTCGACCAGATGGATCTCAACAAGGACGGCTTCGTTGACCGTACCGACCGCGAACTGCGCATGCAGCAGCATCGCGATGCATGGTTCGCCAAGGCCGACACCGACAAGGACGGCAAGCTGAGCAAGGCCGAGTTCGATGCTGCGTCCAAGTGGCGTGGCGGGCACGGACCGGGTGGAATGGAGGGGCGCGGCGACTATGGCAAGCCTGCGCCAGCAACCGCACCTGCGACCAATCGCTGAGGTCTCGCTGACCGCGGCGCTCGTGGTTCACCCGCGAGCGCCGTTCGGGTGACTGGTTTAGGTGTTTGATCCCAGGATTTGATGGTGCACCATTTTCCATCGGGTGGAAGGGGCACTATGGGACAGGTTATACACGGGAGCGCCACTACGACAGAAGCGATCCGTCGAGCGATACAACAGAGTCAAGAGCGCCTGAGAGCGCTTTCCAAGCGTTACGGCATCCATCAAAAGACGGTGGCGAAGTGGAAGAAGCGGACCTCGGTTGCCGATTTTGCCAACCGGGCCGACGCAGCCGTGGCCCACCGTGTTGTCCGTTGCGGAAAAGGCGGCGATTGTCGCTTTCCGCAAGCACACCTTGCTGCCGCTGGACGACTGTCTCTACGCACTGCAGCCAAGCATTCCCCATCTGACGCGCTCATCGTTACACCGTTGCCTGCAGCGCCATGGCATCTCGCGGCTACCCGACATCACGGGCGACAAGGCCGCGAAGAAGCGGTTTAAAAGCTATCCGATTGGCTACTTTCATATCGACATTGCAGAAGTACAAACAG
>NZ_JSBW02000013.1 GCF_000772705.2 Xanthomonas vasicola | reverse complement strand
CCCGCACCACCTGCAACCAAGCACGCAAAAATGCGATCCAGCGCAGCAGCCAGCGCAGGTTGTAGCCAGCGGCGCAGCCGAGCACGTGCAGTGCATCGCCTTGGGCGCCTTTGAGATGGCAGCGATTCAAGCGGCAGTCCTGTTTCAGATGTCCGATCACCGGCTCTACCGCTTGCCGTCGTTTGATCCAGCGCCATTGCCGTCGTGTCAGCGTCTTGGCTTGGCCGCGATGCAGGATCTGCACACCCTCCACGTCGCGCCCGCGATACCCCAGATCCACAATCGCCACCTGCGCGATCACATTCACATCCTGCAGCAGCCCGCGCGCCTGTTCCAGTTGCTCGGCCAACGTATCGCCGTCGTAGGGATTACCGGGAAAACTGCGCGCGCCCACAATCAAGCCCTTGCGCGCACTCACCGCAATGCCGACCTTGACGCCAAATTCGTAGGGGCTGCTTGCCTTGCCCTTGCTCATGCATTCCACTTCCGGTGCGTGCAACGCGTAGAGTTTTTGTTTGTCCTTGGGACGCTGCGCCAACAACCGTTGTGCGCGCTCCAACCAGACACCGATGCGCTCACGTACCGACGGTTCCTGCTGGGCCAGCTTGCGTTGCAGATCGCGTAATACCCGTCCCAGTATCGTGCGTTGGCGTCGCAGCTCCTTGCGCATGCGCTTGAACTGGCGCGCATGCGCATAGCGTCCGGCCTTGCGGCGCAACGCCGGACCTTGCCGCGCATAGGTTTGTCGCAGTGCGATGCCGTGTCGCTTGGCCAGCAGCACCAGCTTCTTGCGCGCCACCTCCAGCAAACGGCTGTCGGTGGGATGGGCGATCGCTTTTTCCTGCACGGTGGTATCCACGATCACCCGCGACAACTCGCGCGCATCCACCGCCTTCATCGTGTGAGCGGTGTTGATCGTGTGCGCCAACAGCTCTTCCATACCGGCTTCGCCCAGGCGCTGTTGCCAACGGGTCAGGGAGCTGGGATCGCACGGCAAGCAGGTCTGGAACACCACCTCGCCGGTGAAGAACTGCCAGTACGGATTTTCCAGCCAGCGCTCGCAGACCGCCTCGTCGGACAGGTCGTAGGCGTGCTTGAGGTAGAGCAACCCGGCGATCAACCGCACCGGCAATGCGGGCCGACCGCCTGTGCCGGTGGTGGTCGGCAACCGCGGCGACAGCGCCTGCTCCAACGCACTCCACGGCAGCCGATGGCTCAGCTGGACCAGTGGATGGCGCAAGTCGATCTGGTTCTCCAGACGCGAACGAAACAGCTCATCGGCAGGCAACTGCTCGGCGGCAGGACGGCGTGTACGCATGGGCGAAAACTGCCAGAAACCAGGACGTAGCGTAACGAAAACTGGCAATTCCAGCACACCGATAACGCAGATGAAGCCTTGCAATGGATGTGGTCTGGGGTTTTTCAGGGGCGACTA
>NZ_JSBW02000012.1 GCF_000772705.2 Xanthomonas vasicola | reverse complement strand
GCATGAGCGTGAGCACAGCCATGATCCGCAGCAGTGGCAAGTCCCGATGAAGCCCGATGCCCAGAAAGCGGCCGATAAACTGCCCTCCCTGCATGACGACCCGGAAGCATTCCTGGACCGCATGTTGTCCGCCGGACAGAACGACAACCGCGATCAGTTCCGTCTGATGACCCAGATCCTTGCCAATGAACCAGCCGGCCGCGCGTTGCGCGCCGAGGCTATCGAGACGGTAAACCGACAGGAACAGCAGGCCGCCCAGCAGGCGATGCAGGCGCAGCAACAACAGCAACAGCAACAGCAACAAGAAACGGTGCGCATCGGTGGGCGCAGCATGTAACAACGGGCAACAACAAAGGCAGGATGCACAATGGATACAAAAGACCCACTGACGTTGGTCAACAAGACCGCCGCACTCATGGAGCAGTTCGAGCGCCGCTGCAGTGAGATGGAACAACAACAACGCCGCCTCGCGCAGCAGTTGGAACAGGTGGCGCAGTCCTTGCCCGGGGTGATGACCCGTTCGGCAGAGCAGACCTTGCAGCGCGTTCCCGACACGTTGGTGAAAAATGTACAGCAGGGGATGGACCAGTCGGTTGCCGGGTTCGAGAAACGGCTGCAGCAGGCCGGTCGCTTGATCGCCGAAGGGGCGCAATCGCTGTCCGATCAACTCACGCGTATCGAGCGGGCGCAGCGCCTGTTGCTGTGGAAAGGCGCCGCGGTGGTGGTCGGAAGTCTGCTGGTGTTGCTGGGCGGCGGCGGATGGTTGCTGACCCGTTATCGCCAGCAAATCGAAGACAACCAGGTGCGTGCGGAGTTGCTGCGCGCCTACAACGCCGCCGACGTGACGCTCTGTGGCAACCGGTTGTGTGCCAATGTCGAGACCAAGGGCGCAGCCTACGGCGATCGCCGGCAATATCGGCAGGTCAAACCGCGCTGATTCCGGAGGCCAAGTCCACGATGCCGCGCTCCCGCCGTCCCAGGTATCGGGACGATGACATGCGCGCCATTGCGCCCCTGTCGGCGATATCTTGCACTGGCCGCTGCGCATCATCGCATTGCGACGGATCTGGTTCCGGCCCGTCATACTGCGGCCGCGATACCCTCACATCGGCACCGGTTGCCATGGTCATCCGATGACGCAGTTCTCCAAGACCGGCTAAACCGGCGACTCCGGCGCCCGCAAACCCGGATACAAACGCCGGGCAGTGGTACGCAACGCCTGCAAAATGCGCTCGGCACCCGGCGGCAGGATGTAATCGCGCCGACGGATGATGCCGAACGACTCCATCCGCACGCCCAGCTCGATCGGCAGCACGGTGAGCAATTTGGCCTGGATCAGCGGCGCTACCGATTCCACCGGCAAGGCGGTCAGCATGTCGGTGCCGCGCAGCAAGGTCGAGGTCACCGGCAGCGACGAGGTTTCGATGGCGTTGGTCGGCGTCTGCACACCGTGCTCCATGAACATCGAGTCCAGCCGCGCGCGCAGAACGCTATCGGCCGGCGGCAGGATCCAGCCATGCCGCACCAGATCGGCATGTTGCAGGCCGGCGCGGCTGGCCAGCGGGTGGCCGGCACGTGCGATCACCGAATGCGGCTCGTCGGCGAGTGGTTCGAACTCCAACTCGCCCACCCCTTCCGGCCCCAGGATGCGGCCGATCACGATGTCCAACTGCCCATCCAGCAATTTGGCCACCAGCGGGCGGCTGTAGTCCATTTCCACCCGCACCAGGATGTCGGGGAACTCGCGCTTTACCTCGGCGATCGCCTGCGGCACCAGGTTGGTGCCCGGATTGACTACCGTGCCGATCGAGGCCTGGCCCATGCGCCCGGCCAGTAGCGCGGCGATTTCTTCCTGCGCCCGGCCAATCTCCGACATCGCGGCGCGCGCACGCCGGATCAGCACGTGGCCGTACCAGGTGGGCTCCACGCCGCGGGCGTGCCGCTCAAATAGTTTCACGCCCAGCATGTCTTCCATTTCCGCCAGCAGCTTGGACGCCGCCGGTTGCGTCATGCTAGCGGCCTCAGCCGCACGCAAGACCGAGCGCTGTTCGTGCAAATGCAGCAGTAGCAAGAGCTGGCGGGTCTTGAGCCGGGCTGCGTTAAACCAGGGAGTACCGGAATTTGCCATAGCGTGCGATTGCGGCCGTGTATTCGTCGAAGGAATAGAATATGCCGAAAATTTCATTTGCAGCACATATCTCCCCGCGCGAGGCTATCGACCGCCGCAGCAGGAGCCCCTACCTCCCGGGCGCGGTGAAACAGACGTGACTTGCCCGGGCCTGGGCGGTACCACGCACGCCAACACGCGGAGGTGGACGACGATGACGGCATCTTGCCCACTAATGCAGGCCGTAAGACAGCGCACGCGGGCGCGGGCGGCACGGCGTCAAGGTCGGAATCCATGGCCTTCGTTGCCACGTCCTGGTCCCGATCTGCGCGTCAGCCGTCGTGCAGCGCCGCGCGCGATCGCGCAACCCTCCCCCGACGTTGCCGGCCACCCGGTCGCCAACGGCCGCTTTCTGCTCTACCGCGAGTAACCGCATGACTTCAGATACCACCGCCAACCCGTTCGCCCTGCCCCTGGTCGCCATCCTGCGCGGCATCACGCCGGAAGAGACGCTCGACCATGTCGGCGCGCTGATCGAGGCTGGTTTCGATGCAATCGAAATCCCGCTCAACTCGCCGCGCTGGGCCGAGAGCATCGCGCTGGCCCAGCAGACCTTCGGCGAACGCGCCTGGATCGGTGCCGGCACCGTACTGCGCAATGAAGACGTCGACACCTTGGTCGAGATCGGCGCGCGCTTCATCGTCACCCCCAACACGCGCCCGTCGCTGATCCGCCATGCGGTCTCCCGCGGCCTGACCGTGGTGGCCGGGTTCGCCACCGCCAGTGAGGCGTTCGACGCCATCGACGCCGGCGCAACCATTCTCAAGCTGTTCCCGGCAGCCACCTATGGCGCCGCGCATGTACGCGCCCTGCGCTCGGTACTGCCCAAGCACATCCCGGTCTACGTGGTCGGTGGCGTCAGCCCGCAGACCCTGGCCGGCTTCATCGCCCAGGGCGCCGCCGGCGCCGGCATCGGCGGCGAACTGTACAAACCTGCGCAATCGCTCGAAACAACCCAGACACATGCACGCGCCTTCGTGCAGGCCTACCAGGAACTGCAAGGATGAAGATCACCCGCCTCACCACCTACCACGCTGCGCCGCGCTGGCTATTCCTCAAGGTCGAAACCGACGAGGGCATCACCGGTTGGGGCGAGCCGGTTATCGAAGGCCGCGCGCGTTCGGTGGAGGCCGCCGTGCACGAACTGGCCGGCTATGTCGTCGGCAAGGATCCGTCGCGCATCAACGACCTGTGGCAGACCATGTACCGCGCCGGTTTCTACCGTGGCGGCGCCATCCTGATGAGCGCCATCGCCGGTATCGACCAGGCGTTGTGGGACATCAAGGGCAAGGCGCTGGGCGTGCCGGTGTACGAGCTGCTGGGCGGGCTGGTGCGCGATCGCATGAAGACCTATCGCTGGGTCGGCGGTGACCGCCCGGGCGCCATCATCCAGCAGATCACCGACTACCGCGCGCTGGGTTTCGACACCTTCAAGTTCAACGGCACCGAAGAAATGAAGCTGATCGACAGCGCGCGCGCCGTCGACGCGGCGGTGGTCAAGGTCGCTGAAATCCGCGAAGCCTTCGGCAACACCATCGACTTCGGCATCGACTTCCACGGCCGCGTCGGCGCACCGATGGCCAAGGCGCTGCTGCGCGAGCTCGAACCGTTCAAGCCGTTGTTCGTCGAAGAACCGGTGCTGGCCGAACAGGCTGAGTACTACCCGCGCCTGGCCGCAAGCACCTCGATTCCGCTCGCAGCCGGCGAGCGCATGTTCTCGCGTTTCGAATTCAAGAACGTGCTGTGCGCCGGCGGTATCGGCATGGTGCAGCCAGACCTGTCGCATGCCGGCGGCATCACCGAATGCGTCAAGATCGCCGCGATGGCCGAGGCCTACGATGTCGGCTTCGCGCCGCATTGCCCGCTCGGCCCGATCGCGCTGGCTGCATGCCTGCACGTGGACTTCGTCTCGCACAACGCCGTGCTGCAGGAACAGAGCATCGGCATCCATTACAACGAAGGCGCGGACCTGCTCGATTACGTCATCAACAAAGACGATTTTCACTGCGTGGATGGCAGCATTGCCGCCCTGCCCAAACCCGGGCTCGGTGTGGAGATCGACGAAGAGATGCTCAAGCGCGCAAACGAAAACCCGCCCGACTGGCGCAACCCGGTGTGGCGCCACGCTGACGGCAGCATCGCCGAATGGTGAGCACGCCCGAACACACCGCCGTGCTGGCGGTCGACAGCCGCTGCACCCATGGCGAAGGCGTGCTGTGGTGCACGCAGCGCGAGGCGCTCTACTGGGTCGACATCAGCGAAAAACGCCTGTGGCGGCATCATCCGGGCACTGCGCACACGCGCTACTGGACGCTGCCCGACCGCCCCGGCTGCATCGGCCTGATGGACGATGGTCGCGTGCTGATCGCGCTGGCCGAGGCGATCGGCATTGTCGATCCGGATAACGTCGAAGAAGACGTGCTGCCCTTCGAAAAACTGGCCGATGTGGAAGCGGACAACCCGCTCACGCGCAGCAACGATGGCCGCGCCGATCGCAACGGCAACTTCGTGTTCGGGACCATGGACGAACACGACACCAAGAGTGCGCGCGGGGCGATGTACCAGTTTTCGCTGAAACACGGCTTGCGCGCATTGCCGCTGCCGGGCGTGTCCATTCCCAACTCGATCTGCTTCAGCCCCGACGGCCGCACGCTGTATTACTGCGACTCGGTGCGCCCGCAGATCCTGTGTTGCGACTACGACGCCCAGACTGCGCAGACCAGTAACACCCGCGTGTTCACCACATTGGACCGCGACGATGCCGAACCGGACGGTTCGATCATCGATGCCGAAGGTCACCTGTGGAATGCGCAATGGCGTGCGTGGCGCGTAGTGCGCTATCGCCCCGACGGCAGCGTGGAGCGCATCGTGCAACTGCCGGTCAAGCACCCCACCTGCAGCGCCTTCGGTGGCGCCGCGCTTGACCGTCTGCACGTGATCAGCTCGCGTCTGGACCACAGCGCCGAAGAGTTAGCCCGTACCCCTGAGGCCGGCGGCTTGTACCTGTGCGATCTGCCTGTCGCGGGCCTGCCAGAGAGCCTGGTGGCCAGCGCGTGATCGCTATCGATTGGGGCACCAGCAGCTTGCGCGGCTATCTGCTCGATGCCGACGGCAAAGTGCTTGAGCAGCGGCGCGACAGCGACGGCATCCTCGCCTGCCAGGGCCGCTTTGCCGCGGTACTGGCTAGCTTGGTCGACGGCTGGGACGGCCCGCTGTTGCTTTCGGGCATGATCGGTAGTCGCAATGGCTGGGTCGAACAAGCCTATCTGCCCTGCCCGGCCGACACTGCCGCGCTCGCCCAGGCGATGCGTAGTTACGAGGACCTGCTGCCCGGTCGCACGCTGTGGTTCGTACCCGGCGTCAGCACCGGCGAACAGGCCAGCGTGCCGGATGTGATGCGCGGCGAAGAAACCCAGTTGGTCGGCCTGATGAGCGCTCTCGGCAATGGCGCGCATGTCGCCTGCCTGCCCGGCACGCACAGCAAATGGGCGTACATCGACAACGATCAGCTGACCGGGTTTGCCACCGTCATGACCGGCGAGCTGTACGCAGTGCTGCGTCAGCACAGCATCCTCGGCAAGCTGATGGATGACGACCACGCCGAGCCTGACACTGCAGCATTCCTCCAAGGTGTCGACCGCAGCAGCGAGCCCGGTGGACTCAGTCACCACTTGTTCGGCACCCGCACGCTCGGCCTGTTCGAACGGCTGTCCTCTGCGGCGCTGCCGTCTTACCTATCGGGCTTGCTGATCGGCCACGAACTGCGCGAGCACCGCGGCAACCACGCCACCGTGCACCTGGTCGGCAGCCCTGGGCTGGCGCAACGCTACGCGTTGGCGCTGCAGCACCTGGGCGTCGAACGCCAGCTGCATCCGGAAGATCTGGCTGCGACGGGGCTGTTCGCACTGGCCAGGCAGCGCGGACTGGCCTGACCAGCCAGCCTAAACGTCGACAACCCCACACCCATCACGCGACTGATTTAGAATTGGAAGGCTAAACGCCGGATTCCGCCATGCCTTTTGTTGTCACCGAAAACTGCATCAAGTGCAAATACACCGACTGCGTCGAGGTCTGTCCGGTGGATTGCTTCCACGTCGGCCCGAACTTCCTGGTCATCGACCCGGACGAGTGCATCGACTGCACCCTGTGCGAACCGGAATGCCCGGCCAACGCGATCTATCCGGAAGACGACGTGCCGGCAGGTCAGGAAGGCTTCGTCGCACTCAACGCCGAACTTGCCAAGGCCTGGCCGGTGTTGACCGTGCGCCAGGAAGCGCTGCCCGATGCCGCCGAATGGGATGGCAAGCCCAACAAATTGCCGCTGCTGCAGCGCTGAGCTGCACGATCAG
Organism: Xanthomonas vasicola; assembly: GCF_000772705.2. GTDB lineage: Bacteria > Pseudomonadota > Gammaproteobacteria > Xanthomonadales > Xanthomonadaceae > Xanthomonas > Xanthomonas vasicola. The sequence continues at coordinate 44,970 of NZ_JSBW02000012.1, read as the reverse complement.
ACGCGCCGCGTTGACACCGCCGCGCACGTTCTGCAGAGCAATCGATCGCCAGTAACTCCGCACCAACGCAAAACGGGCACCCAAAGCGCCCGTTTTGCTTCCAGCGCATTGAACCGGCCTCAGCCGCCCAGCTTGCCCTTGAGCGCGGTGATCACGGCCACCGGCGCTGCCGCCGTTGCCGGCATGCCACGCGGATCCACTGCCGACACGTAGCTGCCGGCTTCGACCTTGACCACGCGCACCAGGAAGCTGGAACCCTCGTAGCTCACGTCATAGGAACCGAGCATCTGCGCCTTGCTGGCAATGGTCAGGCCCGGGATCTCGGCCAGTGCTGCGCCCACTTTGCCGAACACTTCATCGCGCTCGCCTGGCACGGTGAACCCGCTATTGGCGCTTGCCGACGGCGGCGTGTTGGCCTGCTGCTGCGTGGTCGAAGCCAGCGTCGGCACCTTCATCGCACCGGAGGTGTCGGGCAGGTTCAGATCCGGCGGCACCTCCAGCGGACGGGCTTCCGGGGCCAGCGCATAGTCGCCGCGCGCGCCCTTGTGAAACCAGCTGCAACCGCTCGTGGCAGCGACAGTGGCGGTCGCCAGCAACGCGAGCGACAGCACGCGGACGGGGGAAACGGAATGACGCATCGATAGATCTCCTGGGTCAGGCCGCGAGCATTTCGCGGCTGGAAAGCGCTTCCAACGCAATGGCGTCGGCGGCAAGGCGGTCGGCGGCAGGCTGGTGCGCCGCAGAAAGGGGTAATAGCGGCAAGCGCAGGCCATGGCCGATCCCGGCGCGCTGCAGCAGCGCCTTGACCGGGATGGGATTGGATTCGATACCGCAGAAGCTGTGGTACTCGCTCAGACGCGCATCCCACGCAATGGCAGCGTCGCGCTGACCGTTGCGGGCCAGATCGCACAGCCGCCGGTACGCCGTCGGCAAGGCGTTGGAGGCCACCGAAATCAGCCCGGCAGCGCCGGACAGCATCGATCGCGCTGCGCTGCCGTCGTCGCCACTGAGCACCACGAAACTGTCGCTGCGCAGCGCCACCAGCGCGGCCACGCGCTCGGGCTCGCTACGCGCTTCCTTGATGCCGACAATATTCGGATGCCCCGCCAGCTCGGCCACGGTCTCCGGCAACAGGTCGCAACCAGTACGGCCCGGCACGTTGTACAGCACCATCGGCAGGCCGCCGTTGTCGGCCACCGCCAGAAAATGTGCTTTCAACCCAGCCTGGGTCGGACGCACGTACGGCGGCGTCACCACCAACGCGTACTGCGCGCTCAGCGCGGCAGCGCGACGGGTCTGCGCAATGGTCTTTGCCGTCCCGGACAAGCCAGTACCGGCCAGCACCGGCACGCGGCCGGCCACCTGTGCAATAGCAGCACGCAGCAACGTGTCGTATTCGTCGTCGCTCAATGCCGCCGCTTCGCCGGTGGAGCCGGCGACCACAATTCCCTGCACGCCACCATGCAGCTGCTGCTCCAGCAGCCGCCGCCAGGCATCCAGGTCGAGTGCTCCATCGGGACCGAAGGGGGTCGCGAGCGCGGTGATGATGCCGGAAAGGGACAAGATTCTGCTGCTCTTACGTGACAAGAAAAGGCCCGCGCGCGCGGGTTGAAACCGTCTGCATGTTACTTGCGGCGCGAAACCACGGGCAAGTATGCTGGTCACCGCCAGGGCGCCTGCCCGGGCGGCCATTCAGCCTGATGCAATGCCGGAAGCCCCTTTGACCGACTCTACACCCCGGCCTTCGCCGACCGAAAATCACCTCCTGATCAACGCCTACACGACGCATCCGGAGTCCCCCCTGCTGCCCGTCACCCGCCGCATCGCCGACAGCGGCTGCAATCTCGTGGACGCCCGCCTGGCCACGGTTGGGCGGGACGTCTCGGTCACCGCACTGGCGACTGGCTCCTGGGATTCGGTCGCCAAGCTCGAAGCCATGCTGACCCGGCTCGAACGCGAAGAAGGCCTCAAGCTGGTGTGGTACCGCACCGGACCCAAGCAGACCCAGTCCAACCTGCTGCCCTACATCGTCGAGGTCATCGCCGCCGACAAGCCGAGCATCCTGTTCCAGCTGGCCGATTTCTTCGACCGCCAGGGCATCACCATCGAAAACCTGCAGAGCACGCGCTACCGCGCCATGCAGACCGGCGCGGAGATGTTTTCTGCGCAGGTGACGATCGGCGTGCCGGCCAACATGCACATCGCCGCCTTGCGCGATGATTTTCTGGAATTCTGTGATCACCTCAATCTCGACGCGATCATGGACCCGATGAAGTTCTAAGGCACCCATCCATGGCCATCGCGATTTCCGCGCTGAAACAGATGTTCGACCACATCCGCTCCGAGACCGACTGGAATCTCGACGGCCCGCTGCGCTGGGAATATTTCTTCGCCGACCCTGCGCAGGAACCGCTGCAGAAACTCGCCGAGCAACTGACCCAGGACGGCTACCGCGTCATCGATATCTTTCTCGGCGAACGCGACGAAGACGATGGCGACGATGAAGAGTCGTACTTCCTGCACGTGGACAAGAAAGAGCACCACACCATCGAATCGCTGAATCAGCGCAATGCGCAGTTCGATGCACTTGCCAAACGTTTCCATGTGGCTGCTTATGATGGGATGGACGTCGGCCCGGCATGACCGCGCCGTACGCCACTCCACTTTGGGCTGAGCAACGATGACCGACGCTGTGCTGGAATTACCCGCTGCAACATTCGATCTGCCGCTGGCGCTGTCCGGCGGCACCCAGACCACACTGCGCGGCTACGCCGGCAAGTGGTTGGTGCTTTACTTCTATCCGAAGGACAGCACGCCTGGCTGCACCACCGAAGGCCTGGACTTCAACGCATTGCTGCCACAATTTAAAAAGTCAGGCGCAGTGGTGCTGGGCGTCTCGCGCGATTCGGTGAAATCGCACGACAACTTCTGCGCCAAGCAAGGCTTCACCTTCCCCTTGATCAGCGACAGCGATGAAGCGCTGTGCCGCGCCTTCGACGTGATCAAGGAAAAGAACATGTACGGCAAACAGGTGCTCGGCATCGAGCGCAGCACCTTCTTGCTGTCGCCCGCGGGGCATGTCGTGCAGGAATGGCGCAAGGTCAAGGTGGCCGGCCATGCCGAGGCCGTGCTGGCTGCAGTAAAGGCGCACGCCAAACAGTGACACCCCTCGCTTCCCGCGTCCTCCATCACCCTGCACCTGCAGGCGTGATGGCTCGCCCCTGCTCCATCACTTGGAAGACCCAATGACCCGAGGCAAGCGCATCTACGTGCTGGACACCAACGTGCTGATGCACGATCCCACCGCGCTGTTCAAGTTCGAGGAACACGATGTGTTCCTGCCGATGCAGGTGATCGAGGAGCTCGACAACGCCAAGAAGGGCACCTCCGAAGTCAGTCGCAATGCACGCCAGGTCAGCCGTTTCCTGGACGAATTGCTGGAAAACACCAACGCCGAGCAGATCCAGACCGGCATCCTGCTCAGCCATCCGCAGGGCATCCAGCTCAAGGGCCAGGCCGCAATCGGCCGCCTGTTTTTCCAGATCAAGCCGATCGATCCGGGCCGCACCTTCGGCGCGATGCTGCCGGACAACAATATCCTGGCCTCGGTGCTGGCGCTGCGCGAAGAAAATCCGGATGTGCCGGTCATCCTGGTGTCCAAGGACATCAACCTGCGCATCAAGGCCTACATCAGCGGCCTGGTCGCCGAGGACTACCAGAACGATCGTGCGCTGGACGATTTCAGCCTGCTGTTCACCGGCGCCATCGAGCTGCCGGAAGATTTTTGGCAGAAGCACAACGAGGATCTGCGCAGCTGGAACGAACGCGGCCGCACTCATTACGAAATCGTGCTGGCAGACGATGAAGATTGGTACCCGAATCAGTACCTGTACCTGCCCGGCGAAGACGAGGTCGAGCTGCGCGTGGCCAAGGTCGGCGGCAGCAAGGCCACGCTGTGCCTGGTCGACGACTTCCGCAACAGCCAGCACGCGGTGTGGGGCATTGCCGCGCGCAACCGCGAGCAGAATTTCGCGCTCAACGCGCTGATGGACCCGGAGATCGATTTCGTCACCCTGCTCGGTACCGCCGGCACCGGCAAGACCTTGCTCGCACTGGCTGCGGGGCTGGCGCAGACGATGGATCAGCAGCGTTACCGCGAAATCATCATGACCCGCGCCACCGTCAGCGTGGGCGAAGACATCGGCTTCTTGCCCGGTACCGAAGAAGAAAAGATGACCCCGTGGATGGGCGCGCTGACCGACAACCTGGAAGTGCTCACCCACAACCAGGAAGGCGGCTCGTGGGGCCGCGCGGCCACCAACGACCTGCTCGCCAGCCGCATCAAGATCCGCTCGATGAACTTCATGCGCGGCCGCACGTTTCTTTCGCGGTATCTGATTCTGGACGAGGCGCAAAACCTCACCCCCAAGCAGATGAAAACGCTGATCACACGCGCCGGCCCCGGCACCAAGATCGTGTGCCTGGGCAATGTCGAACAGATCGACACCCCCTACCTCACCGAAACCACCTCGGGCCTGACCTATGCGGTAGATCGCTTCAAGGCATGGCCGCATAGCGCACACATCACGCTGCGTCGTGGCGAGCGTTCGCGTCTGGCCGACTTCGCCTCGGAGGTATTGTGATGCGCGCACTTCGCGGCGCAGTGGCGCTTGCCGTGATCGCGCTGGCTGGCTGCGCCACCACGCAGGGGCCGACCAGCGTGCCGACCAATCTCAAGAACGGGCAGTCGTGGATCATCACCCGGCAGGGCGTCGCCGAGCAGGTACTGCAAACCTGTTCGCGCGACAGCCCGGCGAAGCATCCCGGCCAGATCAGCGGCTATTGGGCGCCGAGCCATCAGCAGGTCGAACAGCTCGAAGCGCGGCAGGATGCGTTGACGCCCACCATTGCCCAGCCGCGCGCGTTCGACCGTCAATACGTGGGTGTGGTGATCCAGGGCCAGCAGTTGATCTACATCAACGCCTTCAAGCTGCCGAATACGCCGGAGGTGAAACCGGCCACCGAGGCGATCCAGGTCTGCGACGGTGGCAGCATGTTCTGGGGTGCGCTGTACGACCCGCAGACCGGCGCGTTTTCGCAGATTGCGGTGAACGGTAGTCCCTGACCCGAGATGGGAATCCTGCTACCGCGCTGGGTCTGGATTGGCGCGGTGGCATTGTCGGCCGTAGCCGGCATGGTCAATGTGGTGGGCTACCTGGGCTCAGAGCACCAGGTGGTCAGCCACCTCACCGGCACGACCAGCCTGCTCGGCGTTGCGCTGGCGCAAGATGGAGCCCCGAACATCGGTTTTCTCGGCGGTGTCCTCATCGCTTTCTGCGCAGGCGCCATGCTCAGCGGACTGATCATTGAGGACGATGTCTTACAGCCTGGACAGCGCTACGGCGCTGCACTACTGATCGAGGCGCTGCTGTTGCTGGGCGCGATTGCACTGTTCAAAATGCATCATGTCGGCGGCGTCCTGTGCGCCGCTGGCGCCTGCGGCCTGCAGAATGCGATGGCGACCACCCTCAGCGGTGCAGCGGTTCGCACCACGCATTTGAGCGGCATGTTCACCGACCTGGGCATCGGTCTGGGGCACATGCTGCGCGGGCGCCCGCTGCAGGTGCGCCGCCTCACGCTGAGCGCGCTGATCATCAGCGGCTTTCTTAGCGGCAGCATCCTCGGTACCTTGCTGTTCCAGCGCTGGCAGTACGACGCGCTCTACCTGCCCGCCAGCCTCACCGGATTGACCGGTGCCGGTTATGTTGCCTACCTGCAATGGCGTCGCTGGCGCATAGGATGATGCGCACATCCTCCGGCCAGCAGTGCAGAATCGGCAGATGACCACGCCCAGCACGCTGTCTGCATTGACCATCGCCGGCTCAGATTCAGGCGGTGGCGCCGGTATCCAGGCCGACCTCAAGACCTTTGCCGCACACCGCGTGCATGGGTTATCGGCAATTGCCGCATTGACCGCTCAACACACCCGCGCCGTCACCGCTGTGCATATTCCACCGCTGCCGTTTTTGCAGGCGCAGGTGGATGCCTGCTTCGCCGATTTCGAGATCCAGGCGGTCAAAGTCGGCATGCTGGCCAATGCCGACGTCATTCATTGCGTCGCCGATCTGCTCGAGCAGCATCGCCCGCCATTCGTGGTGCTCGACCCGGTGATGGTTTCTACCAGCGGCGCGCGCCTGCTCGAAGATGCCGCGCTGGAGGCGCTGCGCACGCGTCTGCTGCCGCTGGTCACGTTGATCACGCCCAATACGCCCGAAGCCGAGCTGATGATCGGCCGCCGCATCGACAGCGCCGATGCCGCCGAACGCGCCACTGCCGCCCTGCTCGACCTGGGCGCGAATGCGGTACTGCTCAAAGGCGGCCATCTGCACGAGGGTACACGCGTGCTCGATCGCTTCGATGACGGCGTAACCCAGGATGTGTTCATGCATCCGCGCCTGCAGGTCGACGCACACGGCACCGGCTGCAGCCTGTCGGCGGCGATTGCCGCGCAGCTGTGTCAGGGCCTGTCGTTACTCAACGCCTGCGAAGCGGCGATCGATTACGTTGCACGTGCCATCCGCCTTGGCCAATGCCCTGGCCATAGCAATGTGCTGGTGCTCGACCACTTCGGCGCAGCACCCAGCGCATGAGCGTGCAGACCGATACCTTGCGCGCCAGCGCTGCAGATGGACATCGCTGGCAGGTGACCCGTTGCGCGCCACCGCGACCGACTGCAACCCTGCTGTGGCTGCCCGCGTTGGGCGTGGCAGCGCGGCATTACCAACCCTTCGCACAGGCGCTCGCGTCCACCGGCGTCGCGGTATATCTGCACGAATGGCGCGGCAACGGCAGCAGCACGCTGCGCCCCTCGCGTGAGCACGATTGGGGCTATCGCACGCTGATTGCAGACGATCTGCCCGCCAGCCACACCCTGCTCGATCTGCACGACCCGCAGCTGCCGCGTGTCATCGGCGGACACAGCCTTGGCGGCCAGCTCGCGTGCTGCCATGCCGCGCTGGATCCGGCGCATTTTGCACAGCTCTGGCTGGTGGCCAGCGGCTCGCCGTACTGGCGCAATTTTCCCTCGCCAATGCGCTACGGCCTGCCGGTGGCATTCCGGTTGTTGCCGTGGCTGGCACGCAGGCAAGGCGTGCTGCACGGTCGCAAGCTCGGCTTCGGCGGCACTGAAGCACGCAGCCTGATTGCCGATTGGGCGCAAGTCGGCCGCAGCGGTCGCTATCGCGCGGCAGGTGCGCCATGGGATCTGGAACAGGCACTGAGCCAATTGCGCGTGCCGATCCGCGCGGTGACGCTTGCGTGCGACACGTTAGGTCCGGCAGGTCCGCTACGTGCATTACTCGACAAGATGCCGCAGGCACGCGCGAACCACGTGACGTTGGACGATAGGCAACTGGGCACGCGCAGCGATCATTTCGCCTGGATGAAAACGCCTGCGGCCGTGGTCGCTGCGCTGCGCAGTGCGTCTGACAATGCCATTAACGGCGATCGAATTTCACAAAGGGATTGACGGGCCCGCCGCTCATCCGCATAATTCCGCTCCTGACGAGGCGCCCGTAGCTCAGTTGGATAGAGTACCTGGCTACGAACCAGGCGGTCGGGAGTTCGAATCTCTCCGGGCGCACCATCTTCAGAACAAGAAAAAGACAGCATTCAACCGCTGTTTTTTCAGTTAAAAAGATCCGATCGCACTGCGTCAGATCTGCAAGTCGAACAAGATATGCGCCCGTAGCTCAGTTGGATAGAGTACCTGGCTACGAACCAGGCGGTCGGGAGTTCGAATCTCTCCGGGCGCACCAATCTTGAAGAAAACGACCAGCTTGCTGGTCTTTTTTTTGCCTGTCGTTTTTGCTTGCGCAGATGACGTTGTGTATCGCACTGCATTGCAGTGTGCCGCGTCATCAGGCAATGCCGATCTTTAGCGCAACGCTCGCCGACGCCACCGCGCGCACCGCATCCGCTGCACTCAGACAGTGGCAGCAGCGCTGACGTCAGCGGCGACGACCATCGGCACCAGCGAGGTCACCGGATGCCCGGCATCGCGCCATGCATCCAGACCGCCCAGTAGCGGCCGCACATCGCGATACCCGCGCTCGCGCATCCGCGCGGCCAACCACGCTGCAGATACTTCGTCCGGACACGCGCAATAGATCACCACGCTGCGATCGCGCGGCACGCTGGCCAGGATCTGCGCCAGCTGGCGCTCGTCGGCGAACACGGCGCCAGGAATCGTGTACGGCTGCAGCTCGCGATAGCCCGGCGCACGGATATCCAGCACGGTCGGCCGCAGGCTCTCGTCGCCATCCAGCAACGGCACCAGTTCGTCCACCGCGATGCGCGCATGTTCCAGCGATCGCAACAGGCTGTGCCGCCGCCACCAGCGCCAACCGACATAGCACGCCAGCAACGCGGCCAGCACCACGACCGCGCCCGAGCCGAGTTCTGACAGAAAGACGAGCACGTCCTGCACCTGATGCGCGAACACGGCCCCTACACTCAGGCCGACCAGCGCCCACAGCGATGCCCCGAATGCGTCGTAACGCAGGAATGCCGCAGGGCGCACCCTCATCGCACCGGCCATCGGCACCGACACCATCGACAAGCCCGGCACGAACTTGGCGACTGCCAGCACCCGTACGCCCCAGCGGGAAAAAAAGCGCTCAGTCTGCTTCATGCAGCTATCGCGCGATAGCGAGAGCCGACACAGCGACTGCAAGGTGCGATTGCCGAAGCGGCGACCGGCCAGATACCACGCCAGATCGCCCAACAAACTCGCCGAGACAGAGACCGCCAACGCCGCAAGCCCGGCCAACCAGGCATCACTACCGCCCTGCAGTGCGTAGCTCGCACCGACCAGCACCAGGGTCGGCAATGCCGGCACCGGCAGCCCGAGCGACAACGCCAGCACGTTGGCAAACACCAGCGCCAATCCGTACTGTTCGATCAAGCCTTGCATGCGACGACCCTGCGCGACGGCGAGCGGCCATTATCCGCCTTCCGTCACAACGGCGACTGCCCGGCAGCGACGGAGCGATACGTTGCGGCCAAGGTGTGCAACCAGCTGTGGAACAGGCCTTCGCTGCGCAAGGCACGTCGCCACCAGCCCAATGCCTCGCCCTCCTCGCCTGGCCGCCACGCCAGGTAAAAGGTTTCGTCGGGCTTGTGTGTTTCCACCTGCACCTCGCGCAGCCGGCCGTCCTGCAGCGCCCCGCGTGCGTAGGGCTCGGGCAGAAAGCCGTAACCGGCGCCGGCCAGTTGCAGCAGCAGCTTGGTGCGCATGTCCGACACGGTAAGCACATCGCGGCCGGACAACAGCCCAACCGTGCGCGGCAGCAGGCGCCGCGCCGAGTCCGCCACGGCGATCGCGCGATGTTCGGCCAGCTCGGCCGCGCCCAGCAGGCCGGCCGTCGCCAGCGGATGCGTGGATGCCACCGCAAACACGAAGCGCAGGGTGCCGATCGGCTCGGCCACATAGCCACCGCCACTTGGCCCCTCGCCCGCCGCCACGATCAGGTCCACGCGCCTGTCCAGCAGCGCCTCCCAACTACCCGACAACGACTCGCTCAGCACACGCAGCCGCGTGCTGTCGGCCACGGTGTAGAAGTCCAGAATCTGCGGCTGCAGCAAGGCCGCAGGCAGCACCGCATCCAGCCCGATCGCAAAGTCCGATTCCCACCCGGAGGCCACGCGCCGCACCCGCAACTCAAGCTCTTGCGCGGCACGCAACAGATGGCGCCCTTCGCGCAATAACTCGCGCCCAGCCTGAGTGGGCGTGGCTTTCGGCCCCACCCGCTCGAACAGCTGCACGCCCAGATCCTCTTCGAGCTTGGCCACCGTGTAGGAAATCGTCGACGGCACCTTGAACAGCACTTTGGCTGCAGCAGCGAACGAGCCACGGCGGTCGATGGCGTCGAGAATTTGCAGCGCTTCCAGGCTGATTTTCATTGTTCGAAATTTTCGATGGTAGCGGGCAAATCTACTCGCTTTTTCTCTCAGACGCAGAAGCGGAGACTACGCATCAAGCCGCTGGGACACCGATTCAACCCCCAGCGCCAATTCGAATCTTTCAAGGAGAAGCAGCATGTTGAATGTCCGCAAGAGCGAAACCCGTGGCCGCGCCGAACATGGCTGGTTGTCTTCGCGCCATACCTTCTCCTTTGCCAGTTACCACGACCCGCGCCACATGGGCATCGGCCCGCTGCGCGTGATCAACGAGGATAAGGTGCACCCGGGCGAAGGCTTCGGCACCCACGCACACCGCGACATGGAGATCATTTCTTATGTCTTGGGCGGCGCGCTGGAGCACAAGGACAGCATGGGCACCGGTTCGGTGCTGCATTACGGCGATGTGCAGCGCATGAGCGCCGGCAGCGGCGTGACCCATAGCGAGTTCAATCACTCGTCCAGCGAGCCGGTGCACTTCCTGCAGATCTGGGTGATGCCCGAGCGCGCAGGCATCGAGCCGAGCTACGAAGAAAAGCACTTCGATGCCGACAGCAAGCGCAACCAGTTGCGCCTGATCGCCTCGCCCGGTGGCGAGAATGGCTCGCTGCGCCTGCATCAGGATGCGCGCTTGTACGCCTCGATCCTGGATGGCGAAGTGGGCTTCCAGCAGCCACTGGCTGAAGGCCGCATCGGCTACGTGCAGGTGGCCCGCGGCAGTCTGAGCGTCAACGGTCAGGTGCTCTCGGCCGGCGACGCGGTGCAGATCATCGGCGAGCCGGAGATCGTACTGGCCGATGCAAGCGATGCCGAAGTGCTGGTATTCGACCTGCCAAAGTAATTGCCAACCCCTGGATGGATGGCGTACTGCGCGGCGCTGGCGTGCGATGCGTTAGCTAGCGCCGAAACAGACAAAGCCCGCTGATGCGGGCTTTGTTTTGTGCGGATTTGCTAGCGGACTGGCCAGCGGCGTAGGAATGGCTTGTGGCCTACGTGCTGCATATAGGGATCTAGAAAGCCACCTGCGGTTTGCGGTTTGCGGATTGAAATGCCGACCTGCAAAGGTCGGCTTGTGAGGTGTGAGTTGTGAGGTGCGGCTGACAACTCACATCATCATCGTGCCGGCTGACGTGTCATCTCGGCGGCGCTGATGAGAGCGAAGGTCTCACCACCACACGTCAGGCAACTCATTGCGAGATTCACCCGCAGAGCAGTCGCAAGACCAAGGGAACCGCTCCGTGCCGCATGCGGAACGCAGTGAACGTAATCACGCCGCCTTCGAGGCAGCGTTCCGCGTAGCCTGCGCAGCGGCCTGCACAGCAGTGCCATCCGTCTCGCCATTGGCATCGCCATTGGCATCGCCATTAACCAACGCGAACAGCGCATCGGCATCGCCTTCCAATACGTGCGCCGAGCGCGCCAGATCGTCGACCATCTGCGCCTGATCGCGTGCCTGCACACCGATCGACTGCAACGCCACGTTGGCCGTGGAAATATCCTGAGCCTGGTCACGGCTGGCAGCGGCGATCTGCTCCACGGTCGCAGTGACGCGCAGGACCGAGGTCACCATGTCCTGCATCACTACACCCGCTTGCTCGGCCAGGCGCGAGCCATCGCCGACCTGATCGGTTGCGTTGTCGATCAAGGAGCGAATCTCCTTGGCCGAGACGCTGCAACGTTGCGCAAGACTGCGCACTTCGGTCGCCACGACAGCGAAGCCACGCCCTTGCTCGCCAGCACGCGCAGCTTCCACCGCAGCGTTCAAGGCCAGGATATTGGTCTGGAACGCGATGCCGTCGATCACCTCGATGATCTGACCGATACGGTCGGTCGCCGAGCGAATGCCGGCGGTGGTCTTGACCACGTCGGCAATGACATCCGCGCCGCGCCGCGCCACCGCGGTCGAGTCTTCGGCCATGCGACGCGCAGAACCCGCGTTCTCGGAGTTGGTGCGCACTGTGGCAGCAAGTTGATCGATCGTGCGCGACGTCTGCTCCACCGCGGCCGATTGCGTGGATACGCGGCTGACCAACTCCTGGTTGCTGGCCGAAATATGGTGCGACTCGCGCTGTACGTTCTGCGCAATGCTCATGGTCTGCCGCATCAAATCGCGCATGCGCTCGGCCGAACGCACCTGCTCGGTCACATCGGTTGCGTACTTGACCACCTTGTACGGCCGCCCGGAGACATCCAGGATCGGGTTATAGGAAGCCTGGATCCACACCGCACCGCCATCCTTGCGCAGCCGGCGATAACGCCCGGCATCGAACTGGCCGCTTGCCAGCTTCGCCCAGAACTGGCGATATTCCGCTGACGCACGATAGGCCGCGTCCACGAACACGCTGTGGTGCTGACCGATCGCCTCAGCAGCCGGATACCCCAGGATGTTTAGAAAGTTCTCGTTGGCACCGAGCACGTTCCCTTTCAGGTCGAACTCGATCACGCCCATCACCTTGTCGATCGCCCGGATGCGCCCGTCTGCGTCGGCCGAATCGACCACCTGACGAGTCACGTCGGTCGCGTACTTGACCACCTTGTACGGGCGCCCGTGCTCGTCGAGCACCGGGTTGTAGGACGCCTGGATCCACACCGCCCTGCCGTCCTTGCCGATGCGCCGGTAACGCCCCGCGTCGAAGGCGCCGCGCCCGAGCGAATCCCAGAACGCGCGATATGCAGCCGACTGACGCGTCGTCGTATCCACGAACATGCCATGGTGCTTGCCGACAATCTCCTCCAACCGATAACCCATCACGTGCAAGAAATTCTGGTTGGCCGCGAGCACGGTACCGTCCAGAGAAAATTCGATGACCGCCATCACCTTGTCGATGGCGTCGATGCGCCCTTCAAAATCAGCGGTCTGGCGTACCTGTGCGGTGATGTCGGTGGCGTACTTCACCACGCGATAGGCCTTGCCGGATCGATCCAGCAACGGGTTGTACGATGCGTTGATCCACACCTCGCGCCCGTGCTTGTCCAGGCGGCAGAAGCGCCCGGCATTGAAGTCGCCGCGACGCAGCGCCTCCCAGAACTGCCGATAGCTTTCGCTGTCGCGATCGGTAGGCGTCACGAACATGCGGTGATGCTGGCCGACCACCTCGTCCAGTCGATACCCCATCAAGCCTAGGAAATTTGGGTTTGCATGCAGAATGCGGCCATCCAGATCGAACTCGATCACCGCCATCACCCGGTCCACCGCCGCGGCCTTGTGTTGCAGCCCACGGCCCCAGAAAGAGAACACGCGTCCAAGCAGGTGCGATAGGCGCATCACGTCAAAATCCGAGATTTGGTTCACGTCCTTAGCGACCCATGCGCCGGTTACTTAACCCCGCTGCGCACGGCATCTCCAAGGCGGTTCAGATCTTGTCATGGAGAGGCAACGCGCCCCGCCGGGAAGCGCTTCCGACACCCGCTCCGAGTCTCTGTGCGGCATGCCGGGGAGGCGACCGACTGCGGTGCAAGATATCGGTAGTAGCTGCACTGGCGACATCCACCGCGAAGATTGATAAGCCTTCCATACTTGCCCCTCGTTCGCAGTATTGGGCTTCGCCCCTTGACGATTAGTACGAGCGGATTGGCGCACTGGCCTAGCTGAAACAGCGACAGACCGAACGATGCACCCTGGCGTAGAAGCAGCGCTGTCATGCACTACCCGACCGCGTATGCAAAAGACAGGAAAACCGGAAGCGCCCAAAACGCATCCATCCGAGACCCTCTGGCTTACGTCGATGCGTCTGGCTTGATATGTCGTGCAACACGCTTGCGCAGCCGGATGGAGTAAAGCATCGCCCCGCGTTGCGCGCATGCTTGCGGGCGCGGGCCATAGCAATGCGCATGTAATGGCACACCGCATGCGCGCGCCGCAAACCAATGGATTCGCAGGAAGCAGTCAGTGCAAACCTCTTCGCACGATTGGGGTCGCGATGCAGGCGCGCGTAAAACGAGTAGCTCCCAAGCATTCGGACGAAGCGAGCAAGCCAAGTGCCCATGCCGCAAGCCAGCTCTTGTTCCCGAGCTATGAGCTAGCCGTAGATGCGAAGAATCGCGGCAAGCCGCGGATGCGACCAAAGCCGGAAAGCTGCACTCCGCTCAGGAGCTGTCGAGACCGACCACGCGGTACAGCGTGCGGCGATGTAGTTGCACACACGCTCGTTCAAGCTGAGTGCGTCTTGGGAACGTCTCTGCGGAGGCGAACCACTGCTAGCCCCAATCCAAGAGGGTCTCGCAAGAGCCCAGGCAATGCGTATTGCTGCAGCGAGCACACGCCAGTATCAGCCAACCTTCGTTGAATCAAGGACCATAGCTACACACATAAAAACGCCCGCAAATCAGTGATTTGCGGGCGTCTAGAACACTGGCGGAGCGAGAGGGATTCGAACCCTCGATAGAGCTTTTGACCCTATACTCCCTTAGCAGGGGAGCCCCTTCAGCCGCTCGGGCATCGCTCCAGTTTTTGCTGCCTGCCGCGATGTCTGTGGCAGGCCGCGAAGAATACCGGGTAAGAGGGGCTAACGTAAACCCTTTACAACGATCAATTCGAAGAATCGTCACCGCGATGTGCGCCGGAAGCGACCGGCTCATCCCCACGCTGGATGCGCTGATAGATTTCTTCGCGATGCACAGCGACATCCTTGGGTGCGGTAATACCGATGCGCACCTGATTGCCCTTGACGCCGAGAACGGTCACGGTGACCGAGTCGCCGATCATCAAGGTTTCGGCTACCCGGCGAGTGAGGATCAACATTTTGCAAATCTCCTGTAACCGGTGGATTTCCCCACCAGCATCGACGGCCTCCTGAGTGAGACGCGCCCTACGTAAAGGGAATAGACCAGAAATGGTAGCGGGACATCCTGCTAGCCAGCAAGGCATAGCAGGACAAGTGTTCAGCCCAAGTGTTGCTTGACCCAGAGGGGCACACCGTCGAGTGCGGTCGCAAGGGCGGGCCCGTCCTCGCCACCACCCTGGGCGAGATCCGGACGGCCACCGCCCTTGCCGCCGATCTGACTGGCGATATAGCCGAGGAGTTCCCCTGCCTTCACCTTGCCAGTTGGGCTGCCGTTCACACCAGCGACAAGCGCAACTTTGCCGCCTGAAGCGCCAGCCAGCACGATCACCGCGTCGCCGAGCTGTTGCTTCAGGCGATCCATCGCATCGCGTAGCGCCTTGGCATCGAAGCCTTCCAGACGCACTGCCACCACCTTGACCCCGGCCACATCGATCGCACCAGCACCCAAATCAGCCGTTGCACCCGACGCCAGCTTGGCCTTGAGCGATTCCAGCTCGCGCTCCAGCCGCTTCTGGCGCTCAGTCAGTGCGCGCACCTTGTCGACCACCTCGGTGGCGTTGCCGCCGAGCAGATGGGCGGCTTCAAGCAAGCGACGCTCCTCGTCGGCCACATAGTCCAGCGCACCCTGCCCGGTCACCGCTTCGATACGGCGCACACCCGAGGACACGCCGCCTTCGGAGGTGATCTTGAACAAGCCGATGTCGCCGGTACGGGTGACATGGGTGCCACCACACAGCTCGGTGGAATAACCGCCCATCTTGAGCACGCGCACGTTTTCGCCGTATTTCTCGCCGAACAGCGCCATCGCGCCGAAATCCAGCGCCTCCTGCATGGCCATGTTGTGCACTTCCACGCCATGGTTCGTGCGCACTTCAGCATTAACCTTGCGCTCGATCACAGCGAGCTCATCCGCAGTGATCGGCTGGAAGTGCGAGAAGTCGAAGCGCAGCCGATCAGGCGCGACCAGCGAGCCCTTCTGCTGCACATGCGTCCCCAATACTTCGCGCAACGCGGCGTGCAGCAAGTGGGTCGCCGAATGGTTGAGGATGGTCTTGCCGCGACGTTGCACGTCGATTCCACCGGCAAGCACATCGCCAAGCGCAAGCGTGCCTTCGCTGATGCGACCTACATGGCCATGGAACTGGCCGGCGAACTTCTGCGTGTCGGCCACTTCGATCGAGACACCGGGGCCGCTCAGCTGGCCGCTATCGCCAACCTGGCCACCCGATTCGGCATAGAACGGCGTACGGTCGGTGAACACGATCACCTCGTCGCCCGCTTCTGCACGTTCGACGGGGCGGCCCTGCTTGAGCAGTGCCACGACCTTGAGCGCATCGGCATCGTACGCGTCGTAACCCAGGAACACGGTTGGCGACATGCTGGCGACCAGGTCGGCCGGCAATGCCACGCCGCCGCCGAACTTGCCCGCCGCACGCGCGGTCTCGCGCTGACGCTCCATGGCGAACTCGAAGCCCTCCATGTCTACGCGCATGCCGCGCTCGCGCGCGATATCGGCGGTCAGGTCGACTGGGAAACCATAGGTGTCGTACAAGCGAAACGCATCGGCGCCGGGGATACTTTCCTGCGAGCGCGACGCGACCTCGTCGAAGATTTTCATGCCGGCGTCCAGCGTCTCCGCAAAACGCTCTTCTTCGGCCAACAAGGCGCGCGCGACGGTGTCCTTGGCCACCACCAGCTCGGGATAGGCTTCGCCCATCAGTTCGACCAGCGTGGGCACCATCTTGCTGAAGAACGGCTGGCGCACGCCCAGCATCCAGCCATGGCGTAGCGCACGCCGGATGATCCGCCGCAGCACGTAACCGCGGCCTTCGTTGGAGGGCAGCACGCCATCGACGATGAGGAACGAACAGGCGCGTATGTGATCGGCGATCACCCGCAGTGACTTGTTTTCCAGATCGGTGATGCCAGTCAATGCGCTGGCCTTGCCGATCAACGCCTGGAACAGGTCGATTTCGTAGTTGGTATGGACATGCTGCAGGATCGCGGCCAGACGCTCCAATCCCATACCGGTGTCCACGCATGGCGCCGGCAGCGGCACCAGGGTGCCATCGGGCTGGCGATCGAACTGCATGAAGACCAGGTTCCAGATCTCGATGAAGCGGTCGCCATCTTCGTCGGGCGACCCCGGCGGACCACCGGCGATGTGATCGCCGTGGTCGAAGAAAATTTCGGTACACGGGCCGCACGGGCCGGTGTCGGCCATCTGCCAGAAATTGTCCGAGGCGTACGGCGCACCCTTGTTATCGCCGATGCGCACGATGCGGCTTTCCGGAATGCCGATCATGTCGCGCCACAACGCGAAGGCTTCTTCGTCGGTGTGGTAGACGGTCACCAGCAGGCGTTCTGCCGGCAGCTTCCAGACCTGGGTCAGCAGCTCCCATGCCCACGCGATGGCGTCCTTCTTGAAGTAATCGCCGAACGACCAGTTGCCGAGCATTTCGAAGAAGGTGTGGTGACGCGCGGTGTAGCCCACCGAATCCAGATCGTTGTGCTTGCCACCGGCACGCAGGCAGCGCTGCACGTCTGCGGCACGTACGTAACTGCGTTTCTCCGCGCCAAGGAAGACGTCCTTGAACTGGACCATGCCGGAGTTGGTAAACAGCAAGGTGGGGTCATTGCCTGGCACCAGCGGCGCGGATGGCACAATGGTGTGGCCCTTCCCCTCGAAGAACGCGAGGAAGTCACTACGGATCTGGGAAGTGCTGAATTTGGCAGGTGCGTTCATGTGCTGGCATTGGGCGGGCGGCAGTTCCGCTCACCCAATGAGATGTGGGCGCAGATGAGCGGAACAACCTGAATCCGCGAAGGGTAGCAGGCCTGACGCCCTCAGTCCTCAAGGTCGAAGCGCGTGGCACTGCGAATGCTGTTGCCGTCGAAACCACGCCGGGCCAGCAAATCGGCGGCCTTGCGCCGCTGTGGAAGGTCCACTAGGCCCTGCTCGCCGAAACGACGGCGGATTAAGTCGCGCGCGTTTTCGGTCCAATCGCCTTCAAACGTTGCCATAGCGGCACTGATGGCCTCGCTATCCAGGCCATGGGTTCCGAGTTCGGCACGGATATGCAGCGGGCCATAACCGGAGCCGGCGCGATTGCGCACCACGGCAGCAGCGAAACGGGCGTCGTCTTGCCACCCTTCGCCAGTAAGGCGATCGACGGCGGCCTGCGCCGCATCTGGCTCGATCCCCCGGGCCAGCAGCTTGCGGTTCAATTCTTTGCGCGAATGTTCGCGCCGCACCAATAGACCGAGTGCGCGCTGGACCGGCGTCTGCTCCTTGAACCGGCGCCCCCGCTTTGGTGCGGGCTCTTGCTCGTCCATCGTCAGATGTCCTGAATCGCTGAAGATCGTATTGCATTAAATGCGCCGTCCATAGCGCCCGCCCTCCTGGCCTTCGATAGATCTACCGCGAGAACCGACGGCACTGACTCCGCCGTCCTCGCGATAGAAAAACTTCACGCGCTTGGACCTGCTGTGCCAACGCCGGGCAAGCGCCAGCGTTGCTGGAGTCGTCGCGTACCACGGGCACGCGACAGTCCATCCAATCACTTACTGACAGCATTACCGTCACCTAATCTCGGCGAACCGCCTAAGGGCGACGGGCAATGTTGTGCAGCTGCGACTTATTCCTTCTCTTCGTCGTCGCCGGCTTCGCGCGGCGCTTCGGCAGGCTGGAACTTCTCGCGCAACTCGGTTTCCAGCCGAACCGCAACCTGTGGGTTATCGCGCAGGTAGGTGCGCGCGTTGTCCTTGCCCTGACCGATGCGCTCATCGCCGTAGCTGTACCAGGCGCCGGCTTTGTCGACCAACTTGGCTTCCACGCCCATGTCGATCAGTTCGCCTTCGCGGCTAATGCCTTCGCCGTACAGGATTTCGGTCACGACCTGCTTGAACGGAGGCGCCAGCTTGTTCTTGACCACCTTGATCTTGGTCTGATTGCCGATGATCTCGTCGCCCTTTTTGATGGCACCGATACGACGGATGTCCAGACGCACCGAGGCGTAGAACTTCAAGGCATTGCCGCCGGTGGTCACTTCCGGGCTCTGGCCCGGCATCATGACGCCGATCTTCATGCGCAGCTGATTGATGAAGACCACTAGCGTATTGGAGCGCTTGATGTTACCGGTGAGCTTGCGCAGCGCCTGACTCATCAGGCGAGCCTGCAGGCCCGGCAGCTGGTCGCCCATTTCGCCTTCGATTTCTGCCTTCGGGGTCAGTGCGGCAACCGAGTCGATCACCACGATGTCCACCGAGCTCGAGCGCACCAGCATGTCGGCAATTTCCAGTGCCTGCTCGCCGGTATCCGGCTGCGACAGCAGCAGATCGTCGACGTTGACACCCAGCTTGGCCGCATAGATCGGGTCCAGCGCGTGCTCGGCGTCGATGAAGGCTGCGGTGCCGCCCAGCTTCTGACACTGGGCAATCGCCTGCAGGGTCAGCGTGGTCTTGCCCGAGGATTCCGGCCCGTAGATTTCGACCACGCGACCCTTCGGCAGGCCGCCGATCCCCAGAGCGATATCCAGCATCAGCGAGCCGGTCGGAATGACTTCGACCGCTTCGATGACACGGTCGCCCATGCGCATGACCGAGCCCTTGCCGAATTGCTTTTCGATCTGGCTCAGTGCGGCGGAAAGGGCGCGCTTCTTGTTCTCGTCCATCTGGGTGATCCTCGTCAGTGATGTCGGTATGGGGCTAATGTAGCGGCGGTGTATCGCACAGGCTGAGACTGCAGGCGACACACTCAGATTAGGGAGACCACATGTCCCGTGGCAGCGGGAAATCCTGCGGTACCGGCTCAGGAAAAAGCCAGCACGACCATCGGCACAGACCTCAGCGGTTCGGCCTCAATAGCCCGCAATACAGGCCTTCGATCGCGAAATCCTGATCCGGCAGCACTTCGATGGGCGCGTAGTCCGGATTGCGCGGCAGGAGGCGGATCCGATCTTTGCCGATCTTCAGCAGCTTGACGGTGATTTCCTCATCGATCCGCGCCACTACGATCTGCCCCGAGCGCGCGTCGCGGGTACGGTGCACACCGATCAGATCACCGTTGAAGATGCCTTCGTCACGCATCGAATCGCCTTGCACCTTAAGCAGGTAATCCGGCGACGGGGAGAAGAACACGCGATCCAGCACCACGAAGTCGTCCGAGCCGATATCGGCACCGATCGGCAGACCCGCCGCAACGCGGCCCAGCACCGGCAGACGCAGCACATCGTCGCGGACGGGTTCGCTCACCGCCGCTGCGCGCGTCTGTACACCCTGCCCGGCTAGCCGGATCCCGCGCGCTTGGCCTGGGACGCGACGGATCGCACCCGCCTGCTCCAGTGCCTCCAGGTGGTACTGTGCGGCGCGCACGCCCTTGAAGCCGAACGCGCGTGCGATTTCGGTCTGCGACGGCGGGACGCCATCGGCGTCGATGCGCTCGGCGATCAAGGCCAGGATTGCTTGCTGGGTATCGGTCAGGTCCATGGTTAGTAGTATTACTACTAACGAACACTTGCGCAAGCGCTTCGCAACACTGTAACTGCACGCCGTCCCGGGTGTCGCGTGCGTGGTGCGCTAGCGCCGGCTGCGCCAGATCGAGAACAGGATCCAGATGCCGCACAGCGCCGCGCCGATAAAGCCCCCCACGCCCAGCGCGAGCAGCCAGCGGCTGGCGCTGCCGCCGACGCTATTCATGACGATCGAGGAGCCGATCACCAGCGCGGCAGTGACAATGCCCATCGTGAGGCGGTTGGCCGCGCGGTCGACCTGCTCGCCGAACTCGCGCAATGCGCGTGTTTCGATCTGCAGCTGCAGTTTGCCGCGGCGCGCGGCCTGCAGCAGGCGCTTGAGGTCGCGTGGCAGATCGCCGATCAGGTCGATCGCGCCAGTTACGGTACGCCGGCCACGCCGCACGATGGCGCGCGGCGCATACCGCTGCAGCACCACGCGTTCCAGATACGGGCGCGCCTCGGTGGCCATGTCGAAATCCGGGTCGAGCTGGCGGCCCATGCCTTCGAGAGTGAGAAAGGCCTTGATCATCAGTGCCAGATCCGAAGGCAGCGTCAGCCCGTGGTCGCGCAGGATCGAGGTCACGTCGCCGAGCATTGCGCCGATGCGCAGCTCTTTCAGCGGCACGCCGCGATACTCGTCGACGAACGCGCCAATGTCCTGCTGCAGCCGTGGCTCGTCGATGTCCAGGCTGGTGCCCGCCCATTCCAGCAGCACATCGATTACCGCTTCGGCGTCGTAGCTGACCATGCCGTGCAACAGTTGCGCGACCTGAAACCGGCGCTGCTCGGAGACGCGCCCCACCATGCCGAAATCGATGACCGCGATGCGCCCGTCGCGCAGATAAAAAATATTGCCCGGATGCGGGTCGGCGTGGAAGCAGCCATCCTGCAGCACCATCTTGAGCACGATGCCGGCACCGGCGCGCGCGAGCGCCTTGCGATCAAGACCGGCGGCATCGACGGCGAGCAGATCACGCCCCGGAATGCCGTCGATGAATTCCTGTACGTTGAGCGACTCGCAAGTCCACTCCCAGTACACCGTCGGCACCACCACCTGCGCGTCGTGCGCGAAGTTGGCGGCGATACGTTCGGCATTGCGCCCCTCAGCAGCGAAATCCAGCTCACGTCGCAGCGAGACGGTGAATTGCTGCACCACATCGGCGGGGCGATAGCGCTTGAGATCCGGTGCGCGGGTTTCGACAATTTCGGCAAGCCGCGCCAGCAAGCGCAGGTCGGCATCGATGGTGTCGCCGATATCGGGACGGCGGATCTTCAGCACCACCGGCGTGTCATCGACCAACCACGCGCGATGCGTCTGTGCCAGCGACGCGGCCGCCAGCGGTTGTTCGTCCAGGCGCGCGAACACGCTTTCCGGCTCCATGCCCAGCGCGGCAACGAGCTGCGGGCGGATCTGCTCGAACGGCAGCGCCGGTACGGCGTTCTGCAGCTCGCTTAATTCTTCGATCCACTCCGGCGGCAGCAGATCCACGCGCGTGGCCAACACCTGCCCGAGTTTGACGAAAGTGGGCCCGAGCTCTTCCAGCGCACGCCGCACGCGCAGTGCCGCAGACATGCGCAAGCGGCCTTCGACGTTATTCCAATGCAACAACCTGCCAGCGCGCTCCAGCACATCGGCCATGCCGATACGACGCACCACATCGCCGAAGCCGTAGCGGATCAGGACCGAGGCGATTTCCTGCAGCCGTCCAAGATCGCGCACCGTGCCAAGCGCTTCCCACATCAGTGCACCGCCTGCGCGTGTGGCGCGATTACGCGCTGCGCGACGCTGTGATGCGCAGCGGTTTTCAGTGCGGAGGATGATGGGACAGGAGCAAGCAACAAACGCATTGGCACACTAGGCGATAACGAGACTTTGTTTGTAGCCGATCTGCCCGCCGCTGTCGCGCCCTCGCCCGCTCCAAGCTCAGCGCAGGTTGCAACGCACTGCGTAGCGCATGTCCAAAATGCAGCGTGCTTTCTTCAGTTACATGTACCTCAATCGTGCAGTCGCATGGTCAGACCATCGTTAAGCGGTGTGCGCAGAAACGCGTTCTACGACGCGGGCTGCAGTGGCGTGTCGATGACGCTCTGCCAGTAGGTTTCTTTGGGCATGCAGCACTGCCTCGCCGCTTTCGGCTTTGCTGCGCGCGATATCACGCTAAAAATGGCGCACACCACGCGTCTGGGGCCGGACGCCATCCAGCGAATCTGAGGGTAGTTAAAGCAGCGCGCTCAATCCACGCAGTGCTGCGGCCACCGTTTGACGGCGCACCGCATCGCGGTCGCCATTGAACTGGAACAGTTGCGCCGTGGCGTAACCACCGCGACGTTTCCAACCGATCCAGACCGTGCCGACCGGCTTGTCATCGCTGCCGCCACCGGGCCCGGCAATGCCGGTCACCGCCACCGCGATGCTCGCGCCGGAATTGACCAGCGCGCCAGAGACCATTTCGATCACGGTTTCGCGGCTGACCGCGCCGTGCACTTCCAGCGTCTGCGGGCGGACTCCAAGCAACGCCTGTTTGGCCTCGTAGCTATAGGCGGCCATGCCGCAGTCGAACCAATGCGAAGAGCCGGCGACATCGGTTACCGCCTTGGCGATCCAGCCACCGGTACAGCTCTCGGCAGTGACCAAGCGCTCGCGCGCGGCAAGCAATTGCTGCCCGAGGGCTTCGGCCAGCTGCTGCAATTCGGAATCGGCGGACAAGGACATGGGCACGGCGACGAGGGGGCAGCGGACGTTTTAGCCCAATTCGCCGCGTCTGTCTGCGGCTGGCGCCGATTCCGGCTAGGCGCGAGGTGGCCGAGGTTCAGTGGCGCTGTGTGGCCGACATGCGGTGTCTTGGGTCTGGATCGGCCGTGGATGTGCAGCAACTCGTCGGCCGCACGCGGTCAACATGCAGCACTGCAACCTCCAGATCACCCAAAGCACCGCAGCCAGGGCGCCGCGTTACTGAGGAACGATGTGGTGCAAGAGGTCAGCTCCCGACTGTGATCTACCGTAGCCCCAATGTCATCGCCCATGACTTTTGAATTTCCGAATAGTCAAGACGGGACGTGGCGACTGCCAAATAACGAGGCCACACATCCGTCTCATTCGCCTTGAAGCAGCACAATCGCGCTATGCAGACTGCGCTGCTTGCATCACGCCTCCCAGTCTTCGCGTCGATCCGGCAGCATCGCGCGCAGTGGCGCACCGTCTTCGCCTGCGGCCAGCCGCTCGGCTTCGACCATCGGCAGATCGACCTGAAGCAACCAGCCGTCCTCGTCGGATTGCTCGTTGCGCACCACTTCCAGCTGATGCAACCGCGAACGCAGGCGGCCGGCCGACGGCGGCAGCCGCAGCTGGCCGGTCAGATGGCGCAGGTCCAGTCGCTGACCGAGCGCATGCTGCAATTCTTCCAGGCCACGCCCGTCGCGCGCCGACACCCACACACGCTCACGACGTGCCGGGTCCGGAATGCCGTCCTGCGCGTCGTGGCGCACTTCGGCGCCTTCGATCTTGTCGATCTTGTTGAACACCAACAGCTGCGGCAGATCGCCGGCACCGACGGCCTGCAACACTTCATCCACCTGCAGAATGCGCTCCTCGCGCAGCGGGTCGGCCGCATCGACGATGTGCAGCAACAGATCGGCATCGCGCGCTTCGGACAGCGTCGAACGGAACGCTGCGACCAGTTCGTGCGGAAGATCGCGCACAAAGCCGACCGTGTCGGCAAGAATCGCACTGCCGCCCGGCAACGCGATGCGCCGCACGGTAGGGTCGAGCGTGGCGAACAGCTGGTCGGCCACGTACGCCTCCGCGCCGGTCAACGCATTGAATAGCGTCGATTTGCCGGCATTGGTGTAACCGACCAATGCAATCCGCGGCAATTCGCTGCGCATCCGTGCACGACGCATCTGGGTGCGCTGCACCTCGACTTTTTCCAGCCGCTGCTGCAACTGCTCCACACGCTTTTGCAGCAAGCGACGGTCGGTTTCCAACTGGGTTTCGCCTGGGCCGCGCAGGCCGATCGAGCCGCCGCGCTGACGCTCCAAGTGGGTCCAGCCGCGAACCAGACGCGTGGCCATGTGACGCAACTGCGCCAGCTCCACCTGCAGCTTGCCTTCGTGGCTGCGCGCGCGTTGCGCGAAGATGTCCAGGATCAATCCGGTGCGGTCGATGACACGCCGCTCCAGATACTTCTCCAGGTTGCGCTCCTGCCCGGGCGACAAGGTGTGATTGACCAACACCAGATCCGCACCGGTGGCCTCGGCAGCCGCCTTGACCTCTTCCAGCTTGCCGCTGCCGATCAAGGTCGATGGGCTTGGTTTATCGATGCGCGCGGTGAGCGTGGCCGCCACCGTGGCGCCCGCCGACTTTGCAAGATCGGCGAACTCCTCCATCACATCGTCTTCGGCAGGCCCACCGGAGTGGGTCTGTATCAACAAGGCGTGTTCACCCTTGCGGGACCGATCAAACACGCACTACTCCGTTACTGCTCGACGTCGTCATCTTCCGCCTGATTGCCTTCATTGGATTGCACATACCCACCACCCGGCCCCACGCGCACATTGCGCGCCGGCACCACCGTGGAAATGGCGTGCTTGTACACCATCTGACTCACGGTATTGCGCAGCAGGACCACGAATTGGTCGAACGACTCGATCGTGCCCTGCAGCTTGATGCCATTGACCAGATACACCGACACCGGAACCCGCTCGCGCCGCAGCGCATTGAGGAATGGGTCCTGTAAAGATTGCCCCTTAGCCATCGAAAAATCCTCTTCATTATTGTTCTTATTGTCCCGGTCGACACCTGCCATCCCCAGCCGGTCCCGGAAACGGGATGTTACACGCCTGAAGCCTGCCGCGCGGCGGAACGATCACCGAGGAAGCCGACAAGTGCGTGCTCCAACTGTTGGCGGTCACGCTCCGGGTCGAACCAGCGCGCATCCAGCTCGCCACGCAGCCAGGTGAGCTGCCGTTTGGCCAATTGCCGCGTCGCCTGGATCGCCTTGTCGCGGAACTCGGCGAGGCTGCCAGCCCCGTCCAGATACTCCCAGGCTTGCCGGTAGCCGACCGCACGCAAAGCTGGCAGATCCAGCGGGGCAGCCACCGCTTGCATCTGCGGCAGCGCACGCAAACGTTGCACTTCGCCCAGAAAATCCTGCGCCAACATCGCATCCAGCCGGTGTGCGATACGTGCATGCAACACCGCGCGTTCGCGCGGCGCCAATACCACCTTCAACACACGCACTGGCAGACGCGGCCCTGGCGGTAGCGCCTGCCAATAACTGATCGGCCGCCCACTAATGCGGTAGACCTCGAGCGCTCGCTGGATCCGCTGCGGGTCGGTCGCATGAATGCGCGCAGCTGCGACCGGGTCCACGCCTGCCAGCTGCGCGTGCAAGCCGGCCCAACCAAGCTGCTCGGCTTCGGCCGCAATGGATGCGCGTACGGCTTGGTCGGCCTCAGGTAATTGCGACAAACCTTCCAGCAGCGCACGAAAATACAATCCGGTACCGCCGGCAAGGATCGGCAATTTACCGCGCGCCACGATCTGCGCGATTGCCTGACGCGCATCGCTGGCGAACTCTGCTGCCGAATACACCTGCCAGGGATTGCGCAGGTCTAGCAGATGATGTGGAACCGCCGCGCGCATTGCCGCGTCCGGTTTGGCCGCGCCGATCTCCAGACCGCGATACACCAGGGCCGAATCGACGCTGACGATTTCGCCATTCCAGCGCTCTGCAGCTTCCAGGGCCAGCGCAGTCTTGCCGCTAGCGGTGGGGCCCATCAGGGCGATCGCCAGCGGGCGTTGGTCGGTAGGCATCAGTCCTCGTCCGGCCAACGGATCGTCGGTGCGGCCGGTGCGCTGACGCGCGGGACGGGAATCGACGTCATCGCATGCCACACCTTCAACGCATCCACGGTTGCTGCCACATCGTGCACGCGTAACAGCAGCGCGCCATGCTGGGCGGCGATCAAATGTGCCGCCACCGAGCCGTGTACGCGTTCGGCGGCGATCTCGCGGCCGGTCAGCTCGCCGATGCTGCGCTTGCGCGACAGTCCCGCCAGCACCGGCAAGCCGAATTCCTGCAGGCGCTGCAGTTGCGCAAGCAGGGTGAGGTTGTGCGTGGTGGTCTTGTCGAAGCCAAAGCCCGGATCCAGAACCAGCCGGCGCTTGTCGATGCCGGCCATTTCGGCGGCGAAGATGCGCTCGGCCAGGAATCGATGCACCTCACCTACCACATCGTCGTAGCGCGGCGCCTCCTGCATGGCGTGCGGCGCGCTGCGCGCATGCATCAAGACCACCGGCACGCGCAGGTCAGACGCCGCTTCCAATGCACCGGGCGAACGCAGTGCATACACATCGTTGATCATGCCGGCGCCGGCCGCCACCGCTGCGCGCATGACCTCCGGTTTGAACGTATCCACACTGATCGGCACGCTGGTGCGTTGCGCCAGTGCTTCAATCACCGGAATCACCCGCTGCAGTTCTTCTTCAACCGAAACCGCCGTGGCGCCCGGGCGGGTGGACTCGCCGCCGATATCCAGCACCGCAGCGCCCTGCTCCACCAGCGCCAACCCATGTGCGATCGCCGCTTCGCAGGTCGCATACTGGCCGCCGTCGGAGAACGAATCGGGCGTGACGTTGACGATACCCATCACCTGCGGCGCATCCAGCCGCAGGTTGCGGCCGGCGCAATCCAGTGTGAGGGTGGTATCGAACATCAGCGGTGTCTCCTGGGTGTTGCTTGCATGTGGGCATTGCGACGCCCGATAACGCATCAAGGCCGGGAATCGCTTCCCGGCCTTGATGGATGCCCCTGCAGATCAGTGCACGGCCGGCTTAGATCTGCTCGGCGGGTCCGGCGATGGGCGGCAACGGACGCGGGCTACCCTTGTCATTGTTGTTGCCACCGTCCTTATCGGACTTGCCCCAACCGGCCGGCGGCGGCGGCTCGCGGCCTTCCATGATGGCGTCGATCTGCGGCACGTCGATGGTTTCGTACTGCAGCAGCAGCTGCGACATCGCATGCAGCTTGTCCAGATTCTCGGTGAGGATGGTCTTGGTCTTGCTGTAGGCCTTGTCCAGGATCGAACGCACCACTTCATCGATCTTGCGTGCAGTCTCGTCGGAGACGTTCTTGTGCTGGGTCACCGAACGACCCAGGAACACCTCGTCCTCTTCCTCGCCATAGGCCACCGGGCCGAGCTCGTCCGACAAACCCCACTTGGTGACCATGTTTCGCGCCATCTTGGTGGCCCGCTCGATGTCGTTGGACGCACCCGTGGTGACCTTGTCGCCACCGAAGATCAGCTCTTCCGCAACGCGGCCGCCATACAGCGAGCACAGCTGGGATTCAATCGCCACGCGATTCATCGAATAACGATCGCCCTCCGGCAGATACATCGTCACGCCCAGTGCGCGGCCGCGCGGAATGATGGTGACCTTGTAGACCGGGTCATGCTCCGGCACCAGGCGGCCAACGATGGCGTGGCCTGCCTCGTGATACGCGGTCAGCGTCTTCTCGTCTTCGCTCATGGCCATCGAGCGACGCTCGGCACCCATCAGGATCTTGTCACGGGCACGGTCGAAGTGGTCCATACGGACTTCCTTCTCGCTGCCACGCGCCGCGAACAACGCCGCTTCGTTACACAGGTTGGCCAGATCGGCGCCCGAGAACCCCGGGGTACCGCGGGCAATCACCATCGGTACGACGTCGTCGGCCAGCGGCAGCTTGCGCATATGCACGCGCAGGATCTGCTCGCGGCCCTTGACGTCCGGCAGGCCAACCACGACTTGGCGGTCGAAACGACCGGGACGCAGCAGCGCCGGATCCAGCACATCGGGACGGTTGGTCGCCGCGATTACGATCACGCCTTCGCCGCCTTCAAAGCCGTCCATTTCAACCAGCAACTGGTTCAACGTCTGCTCGCGCTCGTCATGCCCACCGCCGAGACCGGCGCCACGATGACGGCCCACCGCATCGATTTCGTCGATGAAGATGATGCACGGCGCATGCTTTTTGGCCTGCTCGAACATGTCACGCACACGGCTGGCACCGACACCGACAAACATTTCCACGAAGTCGGAACCGGATATGCTGAAGAACGGCACCTTGGCTTCGCCGGCGATCGCCTTGGCGAGCAGGGTCTTGCCGGTACCCGGCGGGCCGACCATCAACACGCCGCGCGGGATCTTGCCGCCCAGCTTGGTGAACTTGGTCGGATCGCGCAGGAAGTCGACCAGTTCGCCGACTTCTTCCTTGGCCTCGTCGCAACCGGCAACGTCGGCAAAGGTGATCTTGACCTGGTCTTCGCCCTGCAGCTTGGCACGCGACTTGCCGAAGCTCATCGCACCCTTGGCGCCGCCACCGCCGCCTTGCATCTGGCGCATGATGAACAGCCAGAAGCCGATGATCAGGATGACGGGCAGGAAATTCAGCACCAACGACCAGAAACCAGGGCCGGTCGAGGGCTTCTGGCGGGTCATTTCGATGTTCTTGCTGTACAGCACGTCGACCAGCTTGTCATCGCGCGGACCGTACACGGTGGCTTCGCTACCGTCGGTACGCTTGAAGCGGATCGCGTTGACGGCCAGGTTGGTTTCATCGGTGTAATCGACCGATTTGACGCGCCCGGAGTCCACTTCCTTCAGGAATTGGGTGTAGGTAATCGAGTCGGGACCGACGCCGCCTGCCATCCGCGGCGAGAAGCTCTGGAAGACAACCATCAGCACAACTGCGACGACCACCCACAGCAGCAGATTCTTGGTCAAGTCGTTCATCCTCATTGGCTCCGGTGCCCTCTACTCTTCAATAGCTTGAAATACGGTGGTCATTGGCAGCTTACTTGATCTGGACACGCTTGCCCTGACCGAGTGCGTAAACTTCCGGGGAGCGCTTGCGCGAGGCCGCCGGCTTGCGAATCGTCACCTTCTCATAGCGGCGGCGAAGCTCACGAATGTAGTCGTCGGACCCAACACCCTGGAACAGCTTGATCAGAAACGCTCCGCCCGGTTTGAGGTGGGTGTCGGCAAATTCCATCGCCAATTCCGCCAGGTGCATCATCCGCGGTTGGTCAACCGCATCCATGCCACTCTTATTGGGGGCCATATCGGACAGAACAAGGTCCACCGGCACATCGCCCAGCAACGCTTCGAATTGCGATAGGACGGCCTGCTCCCTGAAGTCGCCGTGAAGGAACTCCACGCCCGCCAGGGCCGGCATGTCGAGAATGTCCAGCGCCACGACCCGGCCGCTGTCGCCCATGGACTTGCGTACCTGCTGCGACCAGCCACCCGGCGCCGCACCCAGATCGACTACGACCATGCCCGGCTTGAGCAAGCGGTCGCGCTGCAGCAACTCTTCCAGCTTGTAGGCCGCGCGCGAGCGCATGCCCTCGGCCTGGGCCTTCTTCACGTAAGGGTCGGCGAAGTGTTCCTTGAGCCAGCGCTGGCTGCTTTTACTGCGGGAAGGCATTGGCAAAGGGGTCCGAACGGGTCGCCATGATACCCTGAACACCCTTTGCTTCCCTTCGATCCTGCATGTCCATTGTTCTCACCTCCGCCCAGAACCGTTTCCTGCGCGGCCAGGCCCACGATCTCAAGGCCTTGCTGCAGACCGGCGGCAAAGGGGTCACGCCGGCATTTCTGGCTGAACTCGAGGAAGTGCTCGAGCGCCATGAACTGATCAAGGTGAAGGTGGCTTCGGAGGATCGCGAGACCCGGGATGCGCTGATTGCCGAGTTGATCGAGCAAACCGGCAGTGCGCTGGTGCAGCGCATCGGCCACGTCGCCATCCTGTACCGCCCCAGCAAGGAAAAGCGCCAGATCGTGCTGCCGCGCGGCTGAACCAACGAGTTCGTTATGCCTTTAAGTCAGGAACACCCCGATTACGCCTATGCGCTGCGCGCGGCCGATGGCCGCCATGCCAAGGTGAATGACCAGATCCTGCAGCAGAGTTTCATCTTGATGCCGGACGAACTGGTGGAACGCTGGCCGGTGCAAACCCTGGAGCAACTCCAGGTGCGCCATATGGACGCGATCCTGACGCTCAACCCAGCCGTCATCCTGCTCGGCACCGGCGAGCGCCAGCTATTCCCCAAGACCGACGTGCTGGCGGCCTGCCTGACCCGCGGCATCGGCCTGGAAGCAATGACCAATGCCGCCGCCGCACGTACCTACAACGTGCTGGCCAGCGAAGGCCGCCGGGTAGCATTGGCGATGGTGTTGCCGGGCTGATCGGGCTGATCGGGTTGGGACGGGATTTGGGAGTCGGGATTGGGGACTCGTAAGAGCGCGCTTTAGCAAGCTGCGCTTTTAATCGCCACCCAGACTAGAGCGTCAATTATTCACCAAGTGGAGAGGGGAAAAACGCACGCTCTGCCCGAATACGAACAGTCCAGGGCCGTTGCGAATCCCGAATCCCAACTCCCCAATCTCACTTCTTCGGCAAATACAGCAGCGGATCGACCGGCTTGCCGTTGTAGCGGATCTCGAAGTGCAGCATGTCGCGGGACGCACCGCTGCGGCCCATTTCGGCGATCTGCTGCCCGGCCTTGACGCTCTGGCCTTCGTTAAGCAAACGCTTGCGGTTGTGCCCGTACGCAGATAGCCACTGGTCGTTGTGCTTGATGATGATCAGCTCGCCGTAGCCGACCAGGCCGGCGCCGGAATACACCACCACGCCATCGGCGGCGGCGCGCACGGCCTGGCCGCTGGCACCGGCGATGTCCACGCCCTGCTTGGTCGTTTCGCCAGTGACGAAGGTGCCGACGACCACGCCATCGGCCGGCCAACGCCAGGAAAATCCACTGCTGACCGGTGCGGCGATCGGCGCAGTCGGGCGCGGCGGAGCCACGGTGCCGGCAACCGGCGAGCTACTGCCCGGCTTGCTGGCACCGGGCGGATATAGCTTGAGGGTCTGACCGGGATAGATGGTGTTCGGCGAAGACAAGCCGTTCCAGGCCGCCAGGTCCGGCGCAGTGATGTTGGTGCGGCGCGAGATCGCATACAGAGTGTCGCCGCGCTGGACGGTCACGGTGGCACCGGGGCGTGGCACCGACGGGCGTGGCGCCGCGCTTGGACGCGAGGACGAACCACCACTGGCTCCAGGCGAACGCACCACCGTGGCACTGCTGCAGGCGGTCAGCCCGATGGCCACTGCGAGCATGACTGCTGTCTTGCGTACCGAATTCATCTGCGTCTTGCTCATCCGTTCGTTGTCTTCCACACCAGCCACCCTGCACCTACCGCCAGCACCGCCATCGCAACCCAGCCCAGCGGCTCGATCCAGCGATGCAGCGCCGCTTCGGCACGCGCTCCGCCCAAGCGGATCGCACCGGCAACCAGGTACACGCGCTTGCCGCGTCCAACCAACATGCTTGCGATGAACGGCAGGATCGGCACGCCGACCACGCCCGAAGCCCAGGTAAAGATTTTCAGCGGAATCGGGGTGAAGCCAACCAACACCAGGGCCCAAAATGCCTTCCACGGCGAATCGGCGACCAGCGTGCGCAGCGTTTCGATCTGCTGCTGGATCTTCGCACTCCAGCCCAGCCATTCGATCAACGGCTGCAACGCCGCAAACGCGAAATGGCCGAGCAGATAACCGACCAGTGCGCCGCAGATCGAGCCCAGCAGGCTCAAGGTGGCGAACCACAACGAGCGCTTGGGCTCGGCCAGCGACATCGGTGCCAGCATCACTTCCGGCGGCACCGGGAAGATGAAACCCTCCACGAAGCTGAGGCCGGTCAGCAGCGCGGGTGCGCGGCGATGGCGCGACCAACGGATGGCCACGTCGTACAACGGCCCAAAAATCTTCATCGAGAAACTCTCATGGATTCAATCCAGCATGCCCGACAACAGCGGAACGAACGTGACCGGCGCCAGAACCTGTTGTTCGATTGCGCCATCGGCCGCGCGGGTGAGTTGCACCAACGATTGCGAGGAAGCACCACCGACCGGCGCGACCAGGCGCCCGCCAACGGCGAGTTGATCGACCAGCGCATCGACCAACGCCGGTGCCGCGGCGGTCACCACGATGGCGTCGTAGGGGCCATGCTCGGGCCAGCCAATGCGGCCGTCGTCGTGCTTGCTGCGCACATTCATGCCCAGATGCCGGAAGCGCTTGCGCGCCTGCCGCAACAGGTCACCGATGCGCTCGACGGTGTACACCTCCAGCCCCAATGCAGCCAGGATGGCGCCCTGGTAACCGGAGCCGGTGCCCACTTCAAGCACCTTGGTCGGCGCCACCTGCAGCACTGCTTCGGTCATGCGCGCCACCACCCACGGCTGGGAGATGGTCTGGCCGTGGCCGATCGGCAGCGCGGTGTCCTCGTAGGCGCGTGAGGCCAGCGCTTCGTCGATAAACAAGTGCCGCGGCACGGTGCGCATCGCGTTGAGGGTGGCCTCGTCCTGGATGCCGGCCTCGCGCAGCCGCTCGACCAGGCGGTCGCGCACGCGCTGCGAGGTCATGCCGATGCCGACCGATTCTGGTTGCAGGCGCAGCCTCGGCGTCATGCCGGGCCGTCCAGCGCTGCGGTCAGCCCGCCTACCCAACCAGCAACGGTCTCCAGCGCCTGGTAGCGGGTGAGATCGACATGGATCGGGGTAATCGAAATATGCCCGGTGCGCACGGCGTGGAAATCGGTGCCGGCGCCTGCGTCCTGCTCCGGACCGGCAGGGCCGATCCAATACACGGTGCGGCCGCGCGGATCGCGTTGCGGCACACAGGGTTCGGAGCGATGACGATTGCCGAGACGGGTGACTTCGAAACCGAGCACATCCGACCACGCCAGATCCGGCACGTTGACGTTCAGAATAGTGTCGGCGGGCAACGGATCGGCCTTGAGCCGCGCCACGATTTCCACCGCAGCGCGCGCGGCGGTGTCGTAGTGATGCGCTTGGTGGTTGCGCGTGACCAACGAGACCGCCACCGCCGGCAAGCCCAGGAAGCGGCCTTCCATTGCGGCAGACACGGTGCCCGAATAGATCACGTCGTCGCCCAGATTGGCCGAGTTATTGATGCCGGAGACCACGATGTCAGGGTCGTAATCGAGCATGCCGGTGAGTGCCAGATGCACGCAGTC
This sequence comes from Xanthomonas vasicola, assembly GCF_000772705.2. Classification (GTDB taxonomy): domain Bacteria; phylum Pseudomonadota; class Gammaproteobacteria; order Xanthomonadales; family Xanthomonadaceae; genus Xanthomonas; species Xanthomonas vasicola. The sequence goes on along the minus strand of NZ_JSBW02000012.1, from coordinate 11,633 downwards.
GGTCGGTGTGCCGGCCACGGCGCAGGTCTGCGCGTCGATGCGGCGGGTGCGGATCGGCACATCCAGCGTCAGCGAATTGCTGGCACCGGAGCGGTCGCGATCAGGCGCGACCACCATCACTTCATGACCGGCATGCCGCAGCGCCTCGGCCAATAGCTGGATGCCGGGGGCGTCGACACCGTCGTCGTTGCTAACCAGTACGCGCATGAGACTCCTCGGAAAACCGGGCCATGATACCGGATGCGTCCCGCGCCTTCGCGCTTGATCTTCGCGTGCGTCTGCGCTTGGACCGGGTACGCTGTGCGGATGTCGCATCCTGAAGACGAAGACGACGCCGCGTTGTTCCGCGCAGCGATCGGCGCGGTCAAGCCGATTCGTGAAGTCGACCCACCGGCCAATGCCAAGCCGCGCCCCAAACCGCGCGCGCGCATGGCCGAGCGCGACGATGCCGAAGCGCACACAGAATTTGCGCGGCTGTTGCGCGACAGCGCGCCGCTGGAAGCGGGCGATACCGCCAGCTATCGGCGCGAGAATCTTCCTACGCGATTGTTTCAGCGGCTCAAGCGCGGGCAATTTTCGGTGCAGGACGAACTGGATCTACACGGCGCCACCGCCGCTCAGGCCGAATCGCTGCTGCGCCAATTCCTGCTGGAAGCGCATGCGCACGAACATGGTTGCGTGCGCATCATCCACGGCAAGGGCCTGCAGTCCGACAACGGTGCGCCTGTGTTGAAGAACCTGATGGACCGGCTGCTGCGCCAACGCAACGATGTGCTGGCGTTTCATTCGGCGCCGCCGACGCAGGGCGGCACCGGGGCGCTGCTGGTGTTGCTGGCGCGGCGATAACAAGTGGTTGTGTCCCCAAAAACGCAACCGCCATCCCTATCTATTGCAACCTAGGCGGATTGCGGCGAGCGCATGACTCGCGGCGTTGAATTGCAACTGCACGCGTTGATGCGTTGACGGGAACGTCTGGCACGTGTGGGCGGCCGCGACGCGAGGTGATGAGTGTTTGGCAACCTTGTACCGTTGAAGCCTGGTCAGTGCCGCTGCTATCCGCCTCACGATGGCACCCGTCGCGGCCAAGGCCGCTCCTACGCGAGCAACGGCATTAGATCGCGATCGACGCTGTGCAATGCGACCGACCGGTGGCCGCACGCAGTCACTCGTCAGAACGCACACCGACGTTGAAACGGCCTGCGTCGGTGACCTCACCCAATTCCCACAGCACCGCGGTGGCATAACAACCAGGCGGCAGCGCGAACTCCAATTGCAGGGTCTGCGCCTCCAGCCATCGATAGTCCAGGCCTTGTGGACGCAAACGCAGCGCGCGGCGTTCCTGCTTCAGCCCTGCTGCTTCCAGGCCTTGGCGCAGCGCTTCAGATTGCGGATCGGACAACGCGCCCTGCTCCACCGTTGCGGCCTGATCGGTCGAACGCAAATCACCAACGCCCCACAACGGGCCACTGGAATGAATATCGAAACGCGCCAGGCGCTCGGCCAGCACATCGCTCCACGGCTCCGGGCCGAAGACGCTGCGCGAGCCGTCCAGCATCCATGCCTCGCCCTCCAGCGCCCTATCCCAGCTGCCCTGCGCCACCCGTGCAGCGAGGACACGATTGAACAAGGCCGAGCGCGCCGCCGACAGCAGCATCGAGCGCTGATCGTTGCGCAGCCGCCGCTTGGATGTTGGCGCCGGCGCCAATGTGCCGTCGGCAGCTTGCGTATAGCCGAACATCGCCAACGCGCCCGCCACGTTGCCGCCATCGCGACCGAAGCGTTGTTCGCCAAACCAATTCGGAATGCCGCGTGCGGCGATCGCCTGCAAGCGGTGATCGACCGCATCGCGTTCGCCCTGTACCTGGCGCAGCGTCAACACAAAACGGTTCCCATGCAGCGCACCGCGTTGCAGCTTGCGGTTGTGCCAGGTGCTATCGACCACCTGCATCTCGGCGTCATCCAGCGCGGCGATATACGGCGCGATGCGCTTGGGCAGATGCACACTGAAGCGCTGGGTGGTCACTGCATGGCGATCTTTCAAACCTGCATAACTGACGCCCATTTCGGCGATGCCGGCCCAGTGCGCGAGCTTTTTGGCGATATAGGCGGTGTTCTGACCTCGCTTGCGCACGGTGAGCAGCAAATGCTCACCTTCACCGGATGGCTCGAATGCCGGGAGTTCGTCGACCTGAAAGTCGTCCGGCGTGCTGCGCATTGCCGCGCTGAGCACGGCAGCGCCATGCGCACGTGGCAGCAAAGAGGTCTCGCTCATGGTGTGGCCGCCTTCGCGCCGGAGGTGGCGCGCTGTGCGCCGAATCGCTCGGCGTGATGATTACATCTCGCTGTATCAGCGCCGGTCCCGGCGCGCAGCGGTGCGTGTGTTGCTGCAGCTTATGCAGCGATCCTGCCCAGCAGTACTGCGGCCTGTGCGGCAATGCCTTCGCCGCGACCGGTGAAGCCCAATTGTTCGCTCGTGGTGGCCTTGACGCTGACCGCGTCCAGCTCGATCGCCAACAGGCCGGCGATGCGTTCGCGCATGGCCACCGCATGCGGACCGACCTTGGGCCGCTCGCAGATCACGGTGATGTCGGCATTGCCGACGCGCCAGCCGCGCTCGCGCAGCAAGCTATCGCAATGCTGCAGGAACTGCGCGCTGTCGGCGTCCTTCCAGCGTTCGTCGGACGGCGGAAAATGCCGGCCGATGTCACCCAGCGCCAGCGCGCCCAGCATCGCATCGCAAAGTGCGTGCAACACCACATCGCCATCGCTATGCGCGAGCACGCCATGGCTGTGCGTCACGCGCACGCCACCGAGCATCACATGGTCACCAGGGCCGAACGCATGCACGTCGTAGCCTTGGCCGATTCGGAAATTGAAGGACATGGAGAGCCTGTCGTTGTTAAGTGGCGTCGTTGCCGTTGCCGTGACCGACTGTGGTGAGCTGCGCTGCAGCGTCGCGCGCATTGGTCGGCGCATCGTCGGCCTGCGCATCCAGCGCATCGGCGTCGACCGTAATGCCGCGGCGTGCCAATTCGAATTCGAAGCGCGCCAGATCCGCCGGCGTGGTCACCTTGAAGTTGTCTTCGGCGCCTTCCACCAGCAATGGGCGCAGCCCCATCCGTTCCATCGCCATCGCCTCATCGGTGACGTCCACACCGGCCGCCGAGGCTTCGGTGAGTCCGCGGATCAGTTGATGCCGGCGAAACAACTGCGGCGTGAGTGCACGCCACAGACGCTCGCGCGGTTCGGTGCCGTCGATGCCGCCATCGTCGCCGGCACGTTTGAGCGTGTCGCGTACAGGTGCGGCCAGGATTGCGCCGACCGGGTCGCCGCGGCCGATTTCCAGCAGGCGGTCCAGATCGGCCAGGGCCAGATTCGGCCGTGCGGCATCGTGCACCAGCACGAAATCGTCGGCACGCACGCTCTCAGGCAAGGCCAGCAAGCCAGCCAGCACCGAGGCAGCACGCGTTGCGCCACCCAGGCAGGTGAGCACCGGCTTGGCCTGCACCGCGGTCCAGCCCGGCCAATCGGCATCGCCGGGGGCGATCGCCACCATGATGCCGGCCAGCGCCGGATGCGCGGCCAATGCCGCCAGCGTGTACGCCATCAAGGGCTGAGCGCCGGCCTGCAGATATTGTTTGGGCAGCGGACCGCCAAAACGCGTGCCGCGCCCTGCGGCCGGCACGATTGCCCAGATTGAACCGGTCATGGGTGATCCACCGGATCGGTGGAGGCAGGCGTTTGCTGTGCGGGAGCCGCTGTTTCAGGCGATGCAGGTGACGGCAATGGCGCATCTTCGACCACGCGATAAAACGTTTCGCCCGGCTTGATCATGCCCAACTCGCTGCGTGCACGCTCTTCGATTGCCGCCTCGCCATCCTTCAAGTCCTTGACTTCTGCTGCCAACGCCTGGTTGCGTTGGCGCAGACCTTCGTTGTCCTGTGTCTGATGCGCGACCTGGGCTTCCAGCATCATGACTTCGCCAGAATTCCCAGGCCCGAACCAGAAGCGGTACTGCAGCCAAGCCAGCAATACCGCCAGCACCAGCAGTAGCCAGCGCCAGTTACGCACGTCTTATCGCTTGATCGAAACGAACGCGTCGCGACCGGCGTAACGCGCGCCGGAGCCCAGCGCCTGCTCGATACGCAGCAACTGGTTGTACTTGGCGACGCGGTCGCTGCGGCACAGCGAGCCGGTCTTGATCTGCGTAGCGGTAGTGGCCACGGCGATGTCAGCGATGGTGGTGTCTTCGGTTTCGCCCGAACGGTGCGAAACGATCGACGCGTAATTGGCCGCGTGCGCCATCGCGATGGCTTCCAGCGTTTCGGTCAGCGTGCCGATCTGGTTGACCTTGATCAGGATCGCATTGGCGGTGCCCGAATCGATGCCCTGCTTGAAGATCTTCGGGTTGGTGACGAACAGATCGTCGCCCACCAGCTGCACCTTCTTGCCGACACGCTCGGTCAGCAGCTTCCAGCCGGTCCAGTCGTCTTCGGCCAGGCCGTCTTCGATGCTGATGATCGGGTACTGGGCCACCCAGTCGGCCAGGAAGTCGACGAACTGCTCGCTGGTCAGGCGCTTGTTCTCGCCCACCAGGTTGTACTTGCCGTTGTCGTAGAACTCCGAGGAGGCTACGTCCAGGCCCAGCAGGATGTCTTCGCCAGCGGTGTAACCGGCCTTACCGATCGCTTCGAGAATGGTGTCCAGTGCCTCGACGTTGCTGCGGAAGTCCGGCGCAAAGCCACCTTCGTCGCCCACCGCGGTGCTCAGGCCGTGGCCCTTGAGCACCGACTTGAGCGAATGAAAGATTTCGGTACCGGCGCGCAGCGCTTCGGAGAACGAGCTGCAGCCAACCGGCAGCACCATGAACTCCTGGAAATCGACGTTGTTGTCGGCATGTGCGCCGCCGTTAATGATGTTCATCATCGGCACCGGCAGCGCCACATCGGATTCGGTGATGGTGGACAGGTACTGCCACAGCGGCTGCTTGCGCGAAGCGGCCACGGCATGCGCGGCAGCCAGCGAAACACCCAGAAGCGCGTTGGCGCCCAGGCGGCCCTTGTTATCGGTGCCATCCAGATCGATCAGGCGACGGTCCAGGCCCTGCTGGTCGGCAGCGTCGAAGTTCTTCAGCGTCTCGGCAATCGTGCCGTTGACGTTGTCCACTGCGTGACGCACACCCTTGCCCAGGTAGCGGGTCTTGTCGCCATCGCGCAGTTCCACCGCTTCCTTGGTGCCGGTCGAAGCGCCCGAGGGCACAGCAGCGCGACCGAACGAGCCGTCGTCCAGCGTGACTTCGGCCTCCAGCGTGGGATTTCCGCGGGAGTCGAGGATTTCGCGGGCGAGGATCTTGGCAATAGTGGTCATAGGTCGATCGGTTACCAGTAGAGGGGGAAGGACACCGGAGACAAGCTGCAGGATTATCGCTGCACACCGGCCCATTGCCAAATCGCAGACAGCTGGTGCATGCAACAGGCAGGCGAGCGCGCTGCTAAGCCATCAAGCCCGGCAGCGACAAACCAAACAGCAGCAGCAAGAGCAACAGCAAGATCAGCGCAAGGACCGCTGCGCCGGTTTGGCGCGCCAACCGCAACGCGACCGGGCCGGCGACCAGGCAACTGACTGTTGCGATCGCGGCCACCACCAGCGTGATCAGCATCGGCACCCGCGTGGCCTGCATCACATGGTCGCCGTCGCTGGGCACACCGACGCTTACGGTGAACAGCACCACCATCACTGCCATGCAGGCCCACGCCGCGATCGATGCAGCCAACGCCAACCAGCCCCACGGGCAGTGGCGCCATTGCCGACTCGGGCGGTGCAACGCTGCCACCACCCAGGGATCGCAATTCATGCGAAGCGCGCGAACCCGTGCTTCTTGGTGACGGCATCCAGTTCCATCAGGGTTTCGAGCAGTTCTTCCATGCGATCCAGCGGCCACGCGTTAGGGCCATCGGACAGCGCCTTGGACGGATCCGGGTGGGTCTCGGCAAACAGGCCGGAAATACCGACCGCCACCGCCGCACGCGCCAGCACCGGCACGAACTCGCGCTGGCCACCGGAGCTGCTGCCCTGCCCGCCCGGCAACTGCACCGAATGGGTGGCATCGAACACCACCGGGCAGCCGGTGTCGCGCATGACGCTCAGCGAGCGCATGTCGCTGACCAAATTGTTGTAGCCGAACGAGGCACCACGCTCGCAGACCATGATCTGCTCGTTGCCGGTCGACTTGGCCTTGTCCACCACCGGCTTCATGTCCCACGGTGCCAGGAACTGACCCTTTTTGATATTGACCGGCTTGCCGGCGGCGCAGACGTTCTTGATGAAGTCGGTCTGGCGCACCAGAAATGCCGGGGTCTGCAGCACGTCGACGACGGCCGCGACCTCATTCATCGGGGTGTATTCGTGGACGTCGGTGAGCACCGGCACGCCGATCTGCTGCTTCACCGCATCCAGCACCTTCAGGCCCTCTTCCAGGCCCGGGCCACGGAAGCTGGTACCGGAGGTGCGGTTGGCCTTGTCGAAACTCGACTTGAAAATGAAGTTGACACCGAGCTTGCCGGTGATTTCCTTGAGCTTGCCGGCCACGTCGAGCTGCAGCTGCATCGACTCGATCACGCAGGGGCCGGCGATCAGGAACAACGGCTGATCCAGGCCAACTTCAAAGTCACACAGTTTCATCAATTCCACCATTTATCGTGAGATGCGAATCAACCATCTTGATGATCTTGGCAGGAACGCCTCCAACCACCGCAAATGACGGAACATCGCGATTGACAACCGCACCAGCTGCGACGACCGCATGTTCGCCAATGGTGCACGGACCTAAAATAATGGCTCCAGTGCAAATCCAAGCACCCTGCCCTACCACGATGTCGCGCCCACTTTTCGGAACCGCGGTCTGCCGATCTCGGTTAAGCACGCGCGCATCGTGACTACCAGTGAGCAGTTTCACCTCATGCCCGAAAAAAGCCCAGTCTTGCACTTGGATATTGCCTGACGAAAGATTGAATGTTGCGTTATTCACTACCGCCGTGGGCGCAATATGGAGCGTATTGGAACCGTTGGCCGACTCAAAAATCAGCGGCCGATTCAGAACGATATTTTTAACAAAGGCTTCGGTTTCCGGATCCGCAAGAATCTTCCGAAGCAGAGCCTTGAATTCATCTTCGCCAATACTCACGCACGCGCTTCCTTCAACAACTTCCCGCCCGCCTTCTTTTCGCGCGCCGCACGCACGAAGCCGATAAACAGCGGGTGGCCGTCGCGCGGAGTGGACAGGAATTCCGGATGCGCCTGGCAGGCCAGGAACCAAGGGTGCGTGTCGCGCGGCAGTTCCACCACTTCCACCAACGTGTCGTCCATCGACTTGCCGGAGATCACCAACCCAGCGTCTTCCAGCTGCGTGCGGTAGCGGTTGTTGAATTCGTAGCGATGACGATGCCGCTCAGCTACCACGTCCTTGCCGTACACCTCGCGCGCCAGCGTGCCCGGCTTCAGGCGCTGCTCCTGCAGGCCCAGGCGCATGGTGCCACCCAGATCGGATTTTTCGTCGCGCTTTTCGACTTCGCCGGTCGCGGTGCGCCATTCGGTGATCAGGCCGATCACCGGGTGCGGCGACTGGCGATCGTTCTCGGTGCTGTTGGCCGCATCCAGATCGGCAACATGCCGAGCATAGTCCACCACCGCCGCCTGCATGCCGTAGCAGATACCGAAATACGGCACCTTGTGCTCACGCGCGAACTTGGAGGTCTGCACCTTGCCTTCGAAACCGCGGTCGCCAAACCCGCCCGGCACCAGGATGCCGTCGATGTCCTGCAACGCCGCCATGTCGCTACCTTCCAGATCCTGCGCTTCCAGCCACTTCAAATTGACCTTGGTGCGCTGACGCAGGCCGCCGTGACGCAGCGCTTCAGCCACCGACTTATAGGCGTCCTGGTGATCGACGTATTTGCCGACCACGGCGATGGTGACTTCGTCCAGCGGATGCTTGACCGCATCTACCACGGCCGCCCATTCGGACAGATCCGCCGCAGCCACCTTGTCGCGCAGCTTGAACTGCTCGATAACCAACTCATCCAACCCCTGGCGCAGCAACTCCAGCGGCATGCCGTACAGCACGTCGATATCCGGGCAACTGATCACTGCGCGCTCGGAGACATTGGTGAACAACGCAATCTTGCGGCGTTCCGAATCCGGCACCGCCTGCTCGGAACGGCACAGCAGCACGTCCGGCTGGATGCCGATCGAGCGCAATTCCTTGACCGAATGCTGGGTCGGCTTGGTCTTCAACTCACCGGCCGCCGCGATGTACGGCACCAGCGTGAGATGCATGAACATGGCTTTCTCGGCGCCGCGCTCGGTGCGCACCTGGCGGATCGCTTCCAAGAACGGCAGCGATTCGATGTCGCCAACGGTGCCGCCGATCTCGATCAGCGCGACATCGAAGCCGGCCGTGGCTTCATCGATGCAACGGCGGATTTCATCGGTGATATGCGGGATCACCTGCACGGTGGCGCCCAGATAATCGCCGCGACGCTCCTTGCGGATCACGTTCTCGTAGATGCGGCCGGTGGTCACCGAGTTCTTGCGCGACAGGCGCGTGCGCACGTAGCGCTCGTAGTGACCCAGATCCAGGTCGGTTTCGGCACCGTCGTCGGTAACGTAGACCTCGCCATGCTGGAACGGGCTCATCGTGCCCGGGTCCACATTGATATACGGGTCCAGCTTCATCATCGTGACCTTCAGGCCACGCGCTTCAAGAATGGACGCAAGCGAAGCGGCGGCAATGCCCTTGCCTAGCGAGGACACTACGCCGCCGGTAACAAAAATCAGGGGGGTCATGGGGCTTGAAGCCTCCCGGAAAGCCATAGTTTAGCGGTTGACGGGCGAATGCCCAAGGGTTGCGTGGCGGCCAAGTCATTCCACGCTGAAAAAGTGCATGCTGCGCGAGCCGCAAATGCAGACGCCCCGGCCGGAGCCAGGGCGTCTGCGTGTCACTCAATCGATGCGCAGAATCAGCGCGCCGGCTTCTCTTCTTCCTCTTCCTCGCGCGGTGACACGTCGCTCTTGGGCTTCTGCGCGGCAGCAGCGGCACGGCGTTCGGCCTTGCGCTCGGCTTCGCTCTTGGCCTTCGCGTCGCCTGCTTTTTGCGCGGTGGCGCCCTGCCCGGTCTGCTGCGGAGCGGCCTGGGCCATGGCGGGAAGCGCTGCGACTGCGGCCGCACCGAGGGTGAGCATCAGGATATGCTTGAACTTCATGGCGTCCTCTTTAGCTTCGGTGACATCCTCAGGTGGGGACGTTTGGTTCCGAAACCAACGCCAGGGTATCCAGTGGCACCCAGCCCTGCACTGAACGCCTGTCGCGTGCAAAAAATCGTCCCAGCCCCCACACTGCGCGTCGTTTCACGTGCCAACGAGATGCATGAACACCCGTTATAACGCCGCCGATATTGAAGTGCTGTCGGGCCTGGACCCGGTCAAACGCCGTCCTGGCATGTACACGGACACTGCGCGCCCGAACCATCTGGCGCAGGAAGTGATCGATAACTCGGTCGACGAGGCGCTGGCCGGTCACGCCAAGCAGGTCGAAGTCACCTTGTATAAGGACGGCAGCTGCGAGGTGTCCGACGACGGCCGTGGCATGCCGGTGGACATCCATCCGGAAGAGAAGATTCCGGGCGTGGAGCTGATCCTGACCCGGCTGCATGCCGGCGGTAAGTTCAACAACCGCAATTACACCTTTTCCGGCGGCTTGCACGGCGTGGGCGTGAGCGTGGTCAACGCGCTGTCGACCAAGGTCGAGCTGTTCATCAAGCGCGAAGGCAGCGAGCACCGCATGGAGTTCCGCGACGGCAATGCTGCTTCCAAACTGGAAGTGGTTGGCACCGTCGGCAAGAAGAACACCGGCACGCGGCTGCGGTTCTGGGCCGACCCCAAGTATTTCGATACGCCGAAATTCAACGTGCGCGCGTTGCGGCATCTGCTGCGCGCCAAGGCGGTGCTGTGCCCCGGCCTGACCGTGAAGCTGCACGACGAAGCCACCGGCGAGCAGGACAGCTGGTATTTCGAAAACGGCCTGCGCGATTACTTGAAAGGCGAGATGGCCGAGCACGAGATGCTGCCGGCCGAGCTGTTCGTCGGTAGCCTGAAAAAAGACACAGAGATCGTCGACTGGGCCGCCGCCTGGGTGCCGGAAGGCGAGCTGGTGCAGGAAAGCTACGTCAACCTGATCCCCACTGCGCAGCACGGCACCCACGTCAACGGCCTGCGCTCGGGCCTGACCGATGCGCTGCGCGAGTTCTGCGACTTCCGCAATCTGCTGCCGCGCGGCGTCAAGCTGGCGCCAGAAGACGTGTGGGACCGGGTCACCTTCGTGCTCAGCCTGAAGATGACCGACCCGCAATTTTCCGGGCAGACCAAGGAACGTCTGTCCTCGCGCCAGGCCGCCGGTTTCATCGAAGGCGCTGCACACGATGCCTTCAGCCTGTATCTGAATCAGAACGTGGAGATCGGCGAGAAGATTGCGCAGATTGCCATCGACCGCGCCAGCGCACGCTTGAAGACCGAAAAGCAGATCGTCCGCAAGAAGGTCACCCAGGGCCCTGCCCTGCCCGGCAAGTTGGCCGATTGCATCAGCCAGGATCTGTCGCGCACCGAGCTGTTCCTGGTCGAAGGCGATTCGGCCGGCGGCTCGGCCAAGCAGGCGCGCGACAAGGATTTCCAGGCGATCCTGCCGCTGCGCGGCAAGATCCTCAATACGTGGGAAGTGGCTTCGGGCAGCGTATTGGCCTCCGAGGAAGTGCATAACCTGGCGATCGCGATCGGTTGCGACCCGGGCAAGGACGACATCACCGGGCTGCGCTACGGCAAGGTGGTGATCCTGGCCGACGCCGACTCCGACGGCCTGCACATCGCCACGCTGCTGACTGCGCTGTTCCTGCAGCACTTCCCTGCGCTTGTGGCCGCCGGCCACGTGTTCGTCGCGATGCCGCCGCTGTTCCGCGTGGACGTGGGCAAGCAGGTGTTCTACGCGCTGGACGAAGAAGAAAAGACCACGCTGCTGGACAAGATCGCGCGCGAGAAGATGAAGGGGCAGATCAGCGTCACCCGCTTCAAGGGCCTGGGCGAAATGAATCCGCAGCAGCTGCGCGAATCCACCATCCACCCGGACACGCGCCGGCTGGTGCAGCTGACCATCGATGATGGCGAGCAGACGCGTTCGTTGATGGACATGCTGCTGGCCAAAAAGCGCGCAAGCGACCGCAAGCAGTGGCTGGAAGCCAAGGGCGATCTGGCGTCGCTGGAAGTTTAAGGACGCCGGGAGTTGTAGACGCCCTAAAAACGAAAGCCCTGCTCCATGCAGGGCGAAAAAAAGCAACACTCGCGCGACCGACGCACCGGCATATTGGCGGTACGGCTATGGAATTTAACGCCAATCCTCAAAAGCCCACCTCGGAATCGACCGCACCACTCTTTTCTCTATTTGGACAGACCCCCAAAGAGATTGTCGACTCCCCGTAAAATTGATCCATCCATAGTTAGAGGTCTCCGGCACACTAGCCACCAAGGAGACCAACGATGCGCAAGAGCAAGTTCACCGAGAGCCAGATTGTCGCCACGCTGAAGCAGGTG